>JAETOE010000010.1 GCA_021771815.1 Roseburia hominis | reverse complement strand
AATAACGCTGTCTACACCTCTTTTCCCATTTCATATGCCTGACGCATTGCCGGTGTTCCTTTGATCTCTCCGACCTTCCATGCGCCGACGCCGTAGATGATTCCTTTCTCCTGCGCTCCGGGCAGACAGTCGAGCGTAAAGCCCCGCAGCCCTTCGACTGTTTTCTCAAGGTTTGCGGTCTGTGTGTCTGCCGCCGTCATAATATAATAGAACTCTTTGTTCCGAATCTCGGTGTAACGCGGCACGGTGCGGTCGATCATGGTCTTTAACTGCGCGTCCATCGTATAGAAATAAACGGGTGTTGCCAGTACGATCACGTCGGCTTCCACCATCTTATTCAGGATTTCCGCCGCATCATCCTTCTGCACACAGACAGATGTCTCATTGCAGACGCCACAGCCCGTGCAAAAGTGAATGTTCTTATCGCACAGATAAATTTTTTCTGTCTCGTTCCCCGTCTCTTTCGCACCACAAATGAATTCGTCGCACAACATGTCTGAATTGCCGCCCTTTCTTGGGCTTGCCGATATTACAAGTACTTTCTTGCTCATAAATGTTTCCTCCTCTGCTCCCCTGTGCAGCGTTCATACCTTCCTGCACATTTCCTCCACCGTTTTAGTCCCAGGTCAGCTTCCCTGTCTCCACCGCCGCTTGATACCGCGAAATCTTATAGTCCAGCCGCTTTATCGTCTCCTCGATCTGCGCCTTCTGCTCCTCTAAAATTCTCCTCTGTTCCTCCAAAAGCTGCAGCCTCGCCGGAATCGTCGCGTTCCCTTCCTGATAAAGCCGCACATATTCGATCATGCTCTCCACCGCGAGCCCCGCGCTGCGCATACAGATGGCAAGCTCCACCCATCCAAGGTCACACTCCTGATAATCCCGTATGCCGCCCGCCGTCCGCGTTACCGGAGGTATCATGCCGACGCGCTCATAATAGCGCAGCGTGTCCTGTGAAATATTGTATTTCTCACTGACTTCCTTGATCGTCATCTTCCATTCCGCCTCCTTTCTTGCGGTTCATAAGCACATTCTAATCCCTGGAGTTCACTCCAAGTCAAGCCCATTTTTGAATAATTTTTATATTTTGGGAAACCCTGTCTCCCTTGTCTTCTATTTGTTATGGTTTGAAAAATATACGCGTTTGGCGCGTTCTATCCCAAAATACGGCAATCTACTTGCTATGTTTTGGCAAATGTGGCATAATTATGTCCGTTAGGTTCATCCTGATATGATCTGGAAAGGAGTTCCCTATGAAAATTACAAAATCTGATTTTGGTACGACAAACACAGGAGAAAACATTTATATATACCATCTTGAAAATGCAAGCGGCGCTTATGTTGAAATCATCAATTTCGGCTGCCGTCTTGTGAAAATCGTTGTTCCCGACCGCGAGGGAAATATGACGGACGTCTGTCTCGGCTTTAATTCCATGGACGGCTACGCCAACGACAACGCCAGTCTCGGCGCAGTCGTAGGACGTGTGGCAAACCGCATTAAGAACGGCCATTTTTCTCTGCACGGCAAGACTTATCAGCTCGCGGTAAACAACGGTACGAATCATCTGCACGGCGGTCTGATCGGCTACGGTTCAAAGACCTGGGATTCGAAAGTAAAAGACGACAAGCTTACCTTATCCCTGGATTCCGAGGACGGCGAGGAGGGATATCCGGGTAATCTGACGCTCTCCGTCACTTACGGCTGGTCGGAGGACAACGAACTTTCCATTCTGTACGAGGCTTCCTCTGACGCGGATACTCTGCTGAATGTCACAAGCCACGGTTACTTCAACTTAAACGGCGAAGGTTCCGGTAACGTG
This sequence comes from Roseburia hominis, assembly GCA_021771815.1. Classification (GTDB taxonomy): domain Bacteria; phylum Bacillota; class Clostridia; order Lachnospirales; family Lachnospiraceae; genus Roseburia; species Roseburia hominis_A. Next base: position 97,781 of record JAETOE010000010.1, on the reverse strand, counting down.
CTGTCTCACGAGCTTTTTATTGACGCCGACCAGATCACGGAACTGGATGACTCCCAGGCGCCGACCGGAGCTTTCCTTCCGGTGGACGACACACCGTTTGATTTCCGCACCATGCACACGATCGGGAAGCTGATGCATTCCGATTATGAGCAGTTTCAGAAGTTCGGCACCTACGACCACAATTTTGTTATCAACGGTACCGGCTTGCGTGAAGCCGCCGTCTTACAGTCTAAAGAGAGCGGCATCCGCATGACCTGTTTCACGGATCAGCCCGGTCTGCAGCTCTATGTTGCCAATCAGCCGATCGAGCTTCCGGGCAAGGACGGAAAGACCTATGAACGCCACACGAGCGTGTGTTTAGAGACGCAGCATTTCCCGGATGCGATCAACCACGACAATTTCCCGAGCATCGTTCTTGAGCCGGAAAATCCGTTCCGCTCCAAGACCTTATATCATTTCTCAACCTTTTAAATGTGCAAAATAAAAAACACGAGCTTTCTCTCTTGTAAAGCTCGCGTTTTTGTATTAAAATATCTTCAAGTTATCAAGTTAGGGTAACTAAATTTTCGTTTACATAATTATAAGGAGGGAATTTAAAATGGCATACGTTATTTCTGATTCTTGTGTAAGCTGTGGAACATGCGAGCCGGAGTGTCCAGTAGGAGCTATCTCCCAGGGCGACGGTCAGTTCGTAATCGATGCAGGTTCCTGCGTAAGCTGCGGAACATGTGCAGGTGTTTGTCCTACAGGAGCTATCAGCGAGGAGTAATCCGACAGACCGCATAGCAGAAAGCCGTCACGCTTGTGACGGCTTCTTTTTTCTCCAGAATCCTTTTTCCTTCTCTTCTTCCCTTTTCTTAAAGTTTCCGCGGATGGCGGCATCCAGCTTGCGGAAACGCTCCTCCTCCGCTTCTTCGCGCTCCCGCATGAGATAGTTCATCTCCTTTAACACCTGCTTTCCGACCTCCTCGCTGATACTCTGTCCAAGTTCCTCATTGTTAGCAGCAAGCGCTTTCCCCACAATTTCTGTCATAAGCTCCGTGAACTGCGCCATCCGGTCGGTGTTATCTAAAATGCTCTGCGGAGTTTCCACCACATTACGCTCCGCCAACGCCGTCTCCTGCCCTTTAGACACAAGCTGTGCGGGCATCGTGTGCGGCGTTTCCACCGTTCCCTCCGCTGCTTTCGGCACAGACTCCGGTACGGCCGCTCCCTTTGGCACCGTTTCCGCAAGAGGCGTCCCCGGCTTCTGGTTCACAGGCATGTCCTCCGCCGCAAGACCTTCCAGCGGCCCGTTATGTACAATCATACGGATTGCCTTGAGCTGATATCCCTGCTCCTTCAATTCCTTGATCCTTTGGAACTCTTTAATATTTTCCTTCGTATAATACCGGTGTCCCAATTCATTGCGTGGGATATCAAGCGCCAGTTCATCTTCCCAGTAACGTAACACATGTGATTCCACATTGACGATATTCGCCGCGTCGGAAATCATGTAACGCACTTTTTCCATGGCTACCTCTGCTCCTCTCTGACTTTCCTTAGCCGTATCTGTTCCGTTCCTTCCCAGATACCCTTAACCTATATTATAGGCATTCCCAGACACCCGCACAACAAGAATCGCTCGTCTTATTGCGACAGGAATCGTAGGAAATCGTCTTAACCTGTGGTTAAATTTCTTTCTCGTTATTTAAACCAACGTTCCATTGTGCAGCGCTTCCCTATCTGCTACGATAGAATTACCGAAAGCGCTTTCCGATAATTAGAAAAAGGAGAAAAATTATGTCAATCGCTCAGATTCTTCGCGAAAAAAGAAAAGAACACCATCTGACACAGGAACAGGTCGCCGACTATCTCGGCGTATCCACCCCCGCCGTCAGCAAATGGGAGTCCGGCGCAAGCTGCCCGGATCTCTCTCTGGTCGCACCGCTTGCAAGACTTTTAAAGACAGACCCGAATACACTGCTATGCTTTAAAGAAGAACTTACAGAGTTGGAAATCGCCGACTGCTTAATCGAAATATCCGACTGCGCAAAAACCAGGGGTTACGAAGAAGCCTTTTCCCTTGCCCTCGCTAAAATCCGGGAATACCCGAACTGTATGCCGCTGTTGGAAAACGTTACCGTCACGTTAGAGGGTCTTTTAATGATGTCCGGAATCGGAAAGACCGAACGCGAAGCCTACACAAAGCAGCTCACCGCCCTCTATGAACAAGCCGCCGCCGGAAATGATCCCGCCATTCGGGAACTCGCTATTTTTATGCTCGTCCCGAAATATATCGCACAAAATGATTTCGAGAAAGCGCAGGAGCTGATCGACCAGCTTTCCACGCCGTCCGAGCTGGATCGGCGGCTGGTACAGGCACAGCTTTTTCTTGCGGAAGAAAAATATGCCGATGCTGCGCTGATCTATGAACGCAAAGCACTCTCCTGCGCCAATATGCTGCTTGGTTCGCTGCTGCAGCTTGCAGAGATTGCCTGGAAAGAGAATCGCACGAAAGATGCCGCCGTCATCGCATCACTTCACACACAGGCGGCAAAGCTACTTGGTCTGTGGGATTTCAATTCCTATGTTGCACCGCTTTCGCTTGCACTGTCAGAGCGCGATGCCGCCGAATGCCTTTCTCTGATAAAGTCGCTTTTTGAAGCCTGCGACACACCGTGGGATATGTCGAACTCTCCCCTGTATTTCCATATGACCGCGGACGCCGCGCCGGAAAAGCAGGATACGCGGATGAATTACGGAAAACGGATACTTCCGGGATTGATCGCAGGCTTAGAGCAGGATGAACGCTATGATTTTCTGTTGGAAAATGAGGAATTTCAGAAATTGCTGGCGCAATACAAAGAAGAGGTGCAGGCGCACTAGCGCCTGCACCTCTCCACATTCGATTGTCTACTCTTGTATCTCTTATTCCCCGCCCTTCACGCGGTACTTCCTCTCAATGACCGTGACGTAGACCGCCATCGTTCCGATCGCCTCCACAAGTACTCCCAATATAGAAAATACGATCCACGGTGAATTCTGCCCGGCGAGCATCGGAAGCCCAAGCAGAATGAACAAAACGCCAAATACCATAAACAGCTTTCCAAGCGCCCGGTTATAACCTTTCACATCCTTCACGGGAAATACCTCTGCATTCGCCCAGAAGCCGAACGCCACCGGCTTTTTCGAGACATAATCATAGATTCCGAGCACGATAAACGCCGCACCGACGGCTGTCCATATAAAAAATGCAATATACCTTTCCATACGCCCTACTTCTCCTTTCCGGGTCTGGGATTGCCCTGTTTGTCAAAATGTCTCCGCAGCGCACATTCTGTCGGAAAGATACAGCCAATCAGCGGTACCAACTGCAAGGTGCAGAGAATTCCTCCGGCTGTTCCGACCGTATCTGTGTCCTTTCCCAGTACAGTGACCATTACTACGGCTGTAGGAAGAACTGTCGCCAGACCGCAAATATACCACAGCTTCCCAAAATATTTGTGCGCAAAGTCCCATGTTTCCTTATTCTTCATAGACATGGATGTGCGATATCCATATACCATGTTGATGGTCTTTGGCGGGTGTTTCATAAATCCCCGTCCGAAACCGATCATAATCGCCGGAGTCAATAAATCCATAATCAGCATAAATATCCAGAATCCCATCTGAGTCCTCCCCTTTTCACGCCTCCGCTTATAGCCGATACTTGCGGAATGCTTTTTCGTTGTCAAGATGCACCTCTTTAAAGAACATAACAAGCCAGACCGCATAGGCGGCGACCGCACTGTATCCGGTAAACAGCCATGCACCTGCTGCACCGAACAGCATAACGGTCATCCACACGAGGTATTGATTTTGCATATCCTTTGCCATCCGCTCCCGGTCGTAATGAACCCGCTCTTCCTTCGGCAGCGAGTTAAAACCGGATATCAGAATTGCCGTCTTCTCCTTCCCGATGCCAAAAACCAATGCCATCACGCCAAAGCACGGAACAAGCACCGCACACATCCAGAATCCGATATTCATAATCTCCTTCCGCCCCCTTTCCAACCTGTGCTTCCATCATTCCGCCACCGCACACCTATCTATTCAATGCCGTGTCCACGCCTGTCTCTCAAAGTCGTGTTCCCGCCTTGCCGTAGCCGGATTCTTACCTTATGTATAAGCCCGCAAGTTTCATATCCTCCTCAAATGTCAAGGTATAAGTCACACTCACATTTTCATAACCCACCGTCATCTGCCCTACGGCGTACCGCTTCCCCTGCTGTTTGATCTGCACTGCGTACACCGTTCCGTATGCCTCAAATGCTCCCCAATCATCTGAAACCGTCGCCTTCGCGCTCTCCATAGACTCTGCCGTAAGCATCGGTTTCATCTCCTCTGTCGCCTTCGCCTGCATCGCTTCATAATCTCCCCTGTCAAGCTCTGCAATGACTTCCTGCATTCTCGCCTCCACTGTCTCCTTGTCAAAATATCCGCCCTTCGAAAGCTCGTATGTCTTCGGCAGAAACCAATAGATTCCGCTCAAAAGCAACACAAGCACGACTGCGATGAAGCCGAATATCTTCCACCGTTTTCCTCTGCGGTACCGCTTCTGCTCCGTCTCCGATAAATTCTGATTAAATTCCTCCGCTGCCTCCGCTGCCGATCCCATGCGCCCGATGATACTCTCCAGGCTTTCGCCTTCCTCGCGCGCGACCGTAATATCCGACAGCAACTGCTGCCTGATCTCCTTTTTCTTCTCCCGCCCGCACCGGACCTTCCTCACAACGGAATCCACGTATTTCTCTGCGCTCATGCCTCTTCCTCCTCCAAAATCTGACGAATCCCTTCCGAAATCTGTTTCCACAGGCCGGCGATTTCCGGCAGAGTCCTGCCGCCCTTCTCCGTCATGGCGTAATATTTCCGCGGAACCTTCCGGTCCTCCGGCTCGCTCCAACGGCTCTCTACCAATCCCTCTTCCTCCAGCCGGTACAAAATAGGGTACAGCGTACCTTCCTTTAGGAGAAATACCCCTCCGCTCTTTTCCCGAAGTTCTGTAATCAACTGATATCCGTATTTCGGCTCTTTTTCCAGAAGTTTTAAGACCAAAAGGTCTAAGACTCCTTTCTTCATCTGTCGTTCGTATTTTTCATTCATATATCTTCTTCACGAATCTCTTTCTATATACTTAGTATTACTAAATATATTATAAAACATAATATTCAAATTATCAACAGAAAAGAAAAAGCGGAATCATTACCCTCGCGATGCTCAAATTTGTTGCTACTATTGACATCGATATATCGCAGTGCTATACTATATGCATCGAAGTACGATATATCGCAGTATTATATGAAGGGTAATATAATGGACAATCATATTAAGAAAGTATATGTGCCAATGACCGAAACAGGTTTCTATATTTTACTATGTCTTAGGGAAGAAGCACACGGATACAGCATTGTTAAAAAAACAGAACAGCTAACGAACGGGGAAATCAAAATCAGTCCGGGAACATTGTATGGCAGCTTATCTAAAATGGAGAAGGATGGTCTGATCCGGTTTGTCAGAGAAGAAGACAAACGCAAAATATATTGCATTACAGAATTAGGAATGCAGGTGCTCGCGTTGGAAATGAAGCGAATCGAGCGCTTATACAAAAGTATGATGGAGGCAAAATAATATGAAAAATACGAAAACCGAAATCAGATTTTTTTCTGTTCCCCAATGGAAGAAAGAAGAAGCGTATTTAAGGGAACAGCATCATAATGGTTGGGAATTTGTCGGAATAAATGGTCTTTGTCTGTATCATTTCCGAAAATGCGAACCCAAGGATGTTATCTATCAATTAGACTATAATCCCGACAGCGTTTCCCAAAAAAGTGAATACACTCAAATGTTCAGCGATTGTGGGTGGGAATATTTGCAGAATTATGTGGGCTACAGCTATTTTCGCAAAGCGGCTTCTGAAATGAACGGAACAGAGGAAGAAATCTTCTGTGACGATGCTTCCCGGTTGGATATGATGAAACGGGTTTTTGTGGGGCGTATGATACCCCTTTTAATAATTTTCTTTTTGATAATCATTCCACAAATAATTATGCAGAGTCAAATTAATTCGTCTTTCAGTTGTGGGTTGATGGTATTTTTCGTTGCTATGTTTGGAATATATTTGGCAATGTTTATTTCCTTTGTCATTCCATTCTGGAAATATTACAAGTCGATTCATCAAAAATAACAAAAAAGACAGGTTGCATTTATAGAGAAGCGGGAAAAGAAAAGTGATTCGTGATTCTTTAGGACGGCATTTCTTTTCCCTTCTTTGGGGGATACAGTATTTCCTATCGGGCAAATAATCCCTGATAAATCTCCTTATCCTTATCTCCGAACACGTTAAAAATCACCCGGTCAAAGCAGTCGCCATGCCGTCTTAAGAAATCCGTCACGGTGTCTACTGCAATATTTGCCGCTTCTTCGTTCGGGAAGCGGAATACCCCGGTCGAAATACAGCAGAATGCGACGCTCCTGATTCCGTTCTCCACACAGCACTGCAGCACACTCCGGTAACAGCTTGCCAGATCGCTCCGCAGGGCGTCGGTCAGGCGGGAATGCACGATCGGCCCTACCGTATGAATGACATGTTCAGCAGGAAGATTGTAACCGGCGGTGAGCACCGCGCCGCCTGTCGGCTCCTCATAATCGCTGCCATACTCCGCCCTCCTCCGGTTCATATATCTGCAGCACTCCTCCCGCAGTTCAATCCCCGCAAATGTATGAATACAGTTGTCAATACATGTATGCATCGGAACGAAGCAGCCAAGCATCTGCGAGTTCGCCGCATTGACAATCGCACCCACCGCAAGCCGCGTGATATCCCCCTGCCAGACCGACAGCTTATCGGAAAAAAGGTGCGTGCTGTTAAATTCTTCGCGTACTGTCTGAATATCACAGACCCTCACAATTCCCTTCTCGACCGCACGCTCCTTTAAATAAGCATCCTGCACTTTTAGAACCTCTGCATCCATAGCGCGCGGCATACGGATATTCATCAGAGAGCGCAGCAGTGCCCGTTTGTCCTCCGCCACATTAGGCGTTTTAAGATTTTTGTATTCCAGGGAATCCATTTTAAATTCATCCAACAGATAATCGAGCCTTTCTGATTGTGTCATATCGTCCTTCCCCCCTACTCTTGTTTTCGGATTTTTACGGCATTTCTATTTTCCTATTTCTGCAATAACCAATCAACTATATTATAAATCTCAATACCCTCATAACTATACTTCGGATGTCGCGTCCTGGCAATAATCTTTTTCGGATATGCATCTCGGATTTGCAGTAATGGCAAACATTCTCTTTCAAGCGTTTTCTGATCCGAAATATTGTCACTGACCTGTATATATATTTTCTCGCTTCCCCTTTGGGCTACAAAATCAATTTCTTTCTGATACAATTTTCCGACATACACATCATATCCCCGGCGGAGCAGTTCCATGCAGACCATATTCTCATACACTCTGCCGTAATCCAAATTCCTGCTCCCCAGAATGGCATATCGGATCCCCGTATCACACAAATAGAATTTCTCGGAACTTTCCAAATATTTCTTTCCGCGTATATCATAGCGCTTTATATCATAAAAAACAAAGGCACTGCACAAATATTTAATGTATCTGCCAACTGTCACATGATTGGTTATTGTCTGGTTCGCTGTCAAAAGCTGGCTGACCTTATTCGGAGAGGTAAGATTGCTGATGTTATCCATGAGGAATTCGCTTAATCTCTGTAAGACCAACGTATCTGACAAAGAATATTTTTGTACAAGATCTCTCGTGACAACTGCCTCATAAACTTCCTTAATATAATTTATTCTATCCTTTTATAATACTGGCAGTATTCCTGAAAACTGAATGGGAAAACATGAATCTCGATATAACGTCCGGTAAAAAGAGTTGCCAGATCAGCACTCAATAAAAAGGCATTGGAGCCTGTAATATAAATATCATACTTTTCTTTGGAATAAAGGCTGTTGATTGCCAATTCAAATTTGGGACACATCTGAACTTCATCCACAAAAAGGTAGTTTATTTTTTCCTCTTGATAATGTTCCTCTACATAAGCATGAAGCGCATGATATTCTCTGATTTCCTCATATGCAAGATCCATAAAGTCAATAAAGATAATATTGATATTTTCAAAATGATCTTTCAGATATTCAATGTATGCCTGCATCAACTTTGACTTTCCCGAACGACGAATACCTGTAATGATTTTGATATCCGGAGTTCCGTTCAAATCGATGATGCGGTTTAGATACTTTGCTCTTGTTATTGTCTTCATACAATCACTCGCTTTCAAAAGTTAAAAAATTTTACTTTTTTGAAACTATATCTTAGATCCCATTATACCGCCATAAAATAGTGTGTGCAAGGAATCGGTTTCAAAACATTAAAATCTTTACTTTTTCGAAAGCGGATTATCTGATCTGTTGTCTTATAATCGTTGCAAAACTTCTCCTATATCATCATTAATGCAGATAGATCTCCCCATAATTTCCCCGGGAGCATATGCTTCTCCTTTGTTAATACATACATAAACTGCATTGGGATTCTGCTGTGTCATCTGCCAGAAAGAGAATTTCACTATGCCGGGCGTATTAAACCCTACTCCCATCTCCATATACAACGTCCGAAGCCCTCTGTGCCGCCGCTGAAACAGATCATACCGCTGCGCCGCCTGATCCCAGCCCGCATCCTGCACAAATGTCTCATCCGCCCGCAGATTCATCGTCATCGGTCTGCCGCAATGCGGACATACCGGAAGCAGTTCCGTCGGCACGCGCATCTGCACCTGTTTCCCGCGCGGAGCAAAAAGCCCGCCGTCCGCGTCAATCTCAAAACCCTGTGAAAGTACCATTTTCTTCACAAGCTCTTCATTGTCATATGTATCTCTATGACACGGCCTGCTGCACTGCAATAGCCCGTAATCTCCCTGTGTATAGAAAAGACGGTGCCTGTCAAAGCCGGCTTTCTGAAAACAGTGGTCTACGTTTGTGGTGATTACAAAATAGTCCTTATCGCGTATCAGTTCATATAAATCATTATACACCGGCTTTGGCGCATTCATATAACGGTTAATATAAATATATCTGCTCCAATACGCCCAGTACTCTTCCAAAGTGGCATAAGGATAGAAACCGCCGGAATACATATCGTGAAAGTCATACTTTTCTTCAAAATCCGTAAAGTATTTCTTAAACCTGTCTCCCGTATATGTAAAACCCGCGGCAGTTGACAGTCCGGCTCCCGCCCCAATAACAATCGCGTCCGCCTGCGCTATCGCCGCGCCAAGCCGTTCTGTCTCCCCATCAATCCGCTCTGTCAATGTTCCAGGCTGTTCTGTCGCCGTGTCAAACCTCTCTGTCAATGTTCCAGGCAGTTCTGTCTCCTTACCAAACCGCCCGGTTACCTTTGTATTTGTCGTTCGAATTTGAACTTTCCTTCTCTGCATTACGCACCACCCTTTCATTATGAAAACGCACTTTTCGGCTTCCTTCCATTTATCTTATAGCCTGCGTATTTCCCTTACCCAGGAGGACACAATTCCATTTTTTATGCATCCTCCCCGGCGCGCCGGACAGCACCGACGGGACAATGTACGAAACAGTTTCCGCAGTGGAGACAATGCTCCTGCCGGATCGAATATTGCTCTCCTGCCGCGATGCATTTCTGCGGGCAATGCGAAAGGCAGGTTCCGCAGCCAATGCACTGCTCCGTGATCCGATAGCCTCTCTGTGCTGTGATACCACCGCCTATCGTATAGGTTTCGCGGAAAATCGGGGAAACGCCTAGATGAAAATATTCGATCTGTGCCTGCCGGATTTCATATATAACGCCTATCTCTCTGGTATCGCCCGGATAGACATTTTTCAGATATGGCTGCTCCATAAAGATCCTGTCCATCCATTTCTTTTGCTCCTCTGCGGGGGCAGCGACCGCTTTAGCCGAAACCCGGATCATTTCCTTGTATTTTGTATAGCCAAGAATCTGTACGCGTCCGTCCCGCTCCAGTTCCCGGGCAAATTCTTTTCCGCGCGCGGTGAAAAAGTACATTCTGTCCGGTTCATAGTGAATTGCACTGATATTTCGAACCTGCGGCGCGCCATTCTCGTCCACTGTGGCAAACGCCAGCACACCGACATACTCTAATTTTTTCAGACATGTTGCCGCATCCATTTCTTATTCCTCCGTTTATTGCCAGAAGCTTGCAGGCTCCCGACAGTCTTGCTCTTTTCTGATTGCTACTTTACACTTTCCCAATTCCTTTTTCACGTTTTTCTGTTTGCTTCTTCATGCTCTGCGATTCCTTCCTCACGCTTTCTGATCCTTCTTTGCGGACTTCACTCACTCCACGATCTTCACGCGCCCTTCTCTTCTCGGCTTTGTATGCGGCTGCGCGCCGTCGATTTTTCCGAGTATTACAAAGCACACACAGGAATAATTTTCCGGGACTCCCCACTCCCTAAGAAGCGCCCTGCCCTCCGGGCTTGCAAATGTCTCCTCGCCCCGCGATATGATACAGGACGCAACTCCAAGCTCCGTCGCCTGCAAAATCATGTTTTCTGCACAACAGAAGGCGTCTGCCACCCGGAACATGAAATTTGTCTGCCCGAAAATAGCTACCACCGTCGGCGCTCCGTAGAAACCGTTTTTGATCGTCGGGTCGTCAATTGTGCTCGGCTGCTCCTTCGATACATAAGAGCCTGCCAGATGGCTCCGATCAAATTTCGCCATATTCATCGTCCCGAGCCTTGTTGTCAATTCTTTATTATAAACTGCGACCATCATGCTGCGCTGTCCGCCGCCTGCATTCGGTGCAAAAGTTCCCGCTTCCAGTATTTTTTCCAGTTCCTCGCGCGCGATCTGCTCCTCTGTATATTTTCGAATGGAATGGCGCGCTTTTATAATTTCCATTAACTGCATAACATCTCTCCCGTTATCTCATTTTTCTGTTTCCAGCACTGCGGATCGACGTCATAGAAATCTCCGTGCGCTCCGCCTGCAACTGCCGGACATCCCCTGCACCAGGGCTTTAGCTCGCATTTCGCGCATTTCTTAAATTTATCATAATCGCGGTACTGCTCCATCTGGCACACCCATACGTCCGCAAGCCGCTCCTCAAACACATTTGCGACCCTGCTGCCCTGTACCCTACGGCAGGCGTACACGTCCCCGGTCGGGAGAATGGTCATATGGCAATTTCCGCAGTTACAGCCGCCGTAAATCATGCCCTCCTTCGCATCCTTCGGGATTACAAATTCGCCTGTCTCATATTCGTACAGCGTCCACAGATGATCCTTTTTGTTAAAGTATGTCTCGCAGCCTGCCGCCCGGTACTCCTTATATTTCTTATCGCAGACAGCAAGCAGCGTTCGATATTCCTCCGGCGTCATTCCGGTGTCCTTTTCCTCACTTGTCGGACAATATCTTGCAAACGCAAATACATCCGCCTTATGCGCTACCACGGTATCAATGATATCCGGTATTTCCTTCGCATTTTTTCCCGAAACGGTCGTCATAATTACGGACGTAATTCCCGCTTTTTTTATGGTTGCGATCTTTTCCAGCGTTATATCAAAAGAACCCGGCTTGCGAAACCAGTCGTGCGTTTCCCTCATTCCGTCAAGAGAAAGCTGGTATTTCTGACAGCCGCACGCCTTTAATCTGGTACAGACCTCGTCTGTCAGGTGAAACGGATTTCCGAGAATCGTAAACGGAATTTCCTTTTCCTTCAGGCACTCCATCAGCTTCCAGAAATCGGGATGAAGAATCGGATCTCCTCCCGTGATGTAAAAATAGGGAATCCGGTTGTATGTCCTGCAGAAATCCTCGCAGTTTGCAAGAACCTCCTGCATCTGCTCCCAGGTCATACTGTCTAATTTCTTACAGTTATCCTCGGAAAAAATGTAGCAGTGCTTGCACCGCTGATCGCAGTCGTCTGTGATATGCCACTGAAAAGCGAAATACTGTTTTGCCTTCCCCAAATTCTGTTTCATCTCTATCCCTTCTTTCTCGTTTCTTCCCTATGGCAATCCAGAGCCAGCGGTTCTCTGTCCGTGAAAAGAATGTAAAACCGTCTGGCTCTGCACTTTCCGGGCATTCCTACTTATCGCCTGCTCCGCACGCGCTTCCACACGCTGTCGGCTTCTCTTCCGGTTCGCCTGTTCCGCACGCGCTTCCGCACGCTGCCGGCTTCTCTTCCGGTGCGCCTGCCCCGCATGCGCTTCCACACGCTGCCGGCTTCTCTTCCGGTGCACTTGCTCCGCACGCTGCCGACTTCTCTTCCGGTTCGCCTGCTCCGCACGCGCTTCCGCACGCCGACGATGCCTTCTTGTCCTCGTTCCACTCTGCAATGTTTGATAATGCCATTGTTTTTCCCTCCTGATTCTCTATTGGGATTTCTCCCTGATTCTCAGACGTTTTTCCTTCGTCCTGACTGTATCATAGCAGGCTGCGGCTGCCCCGAAAAGTACGCACAAAAAAGTGCCGTAGTTACCTTTTTGTAACATTTGTGTATTTTCGCGCATTTCTTCTGCAAAAGAGGTTTTACAGGATTGCTTCCTGTCATAACTTACACTATAATATGAATATAACATTCGATTTTGAACTATTGCAGATTTGCAGGCTTGTATGAAAATACCTTCTGCTCGCTCTGCGCAAAATGGGGGGAATTTTTATGCTGACAAAGGAAGAATTACCGGAGTGTCCGGTGGCAACTACCGTCCAACTGATCGGCAGCAAATGGAAGCTTTTGATTATCCGAAATCTCCGCGAAAGACCCTGGAGATTCAATGAACTGAAAAAAGATTTGGACGGCATCAGCCAGAAAGTCCTGACCGACAGCCTTCGCGCCTTGGAGGAGGACGGCATCATCACGCGCACCGTGTATGCAGAAGTGCCGCCGCGCGTGGAATATGCCTTAAGCGAGCTTGGCGAAGCCATGAGACCAATTCTCGACTCTATGGCAGAGTTTGGATATACGTATAAAAGTGCTACAAAAGCTGCTGCCACAGGCGAAAAACATTAAAGCAGGAAATCTTGGATTTCCTGCTTTTTTACTCTATAGGAGGTACTGTGTTGTTGTAAGGCGTAAAAGTGATGATTCCTATAGAACCAAAATCCCTGCCGGGCAGGATGCGCATGTTATTTCTCCATATTCGCAAACTTCGTGTACTGCGGCAGCCATACCAGGTTGACCGTACCGATCGGACCGTTTCTCTGTTTTGCAATGATGATCTCGGAAATGCCCTTCATATCCGAATCATGATTGTAGTAATCGTCACGATAGATAAACATTACGACGTCGGCGTCCTGCTCGATGGCTCCCGACTCACGAAGATCGGAGAGCATCGGACGGTGATCCGGTCTTTGCTCTACGGCTCGCGAGAGCTGGGATAATGCGATGACCGGAACGGAAAGTTCTCTCGCCAGCGCCTTAAGAGAACGCGAGATATCCGAAATCTCCTGCTGACGTGAATCCGTAGATTTCCCGGAGCCGGACATCAACTGCAAATAGTCGATGATGACAAGCTTCAGATCGTGCTCCAGCTTATATTTCCTGCACTTGCTGCGCATCTCGGAAATCGAGATACCCGGTGTATCATCAATAATCAGTTCGGAATTACCGATGGTTCCCGCCCCTTCGATCAACTTCTCCCAGTCCGCGTCAGACAGATTACCGGTACGGAGCGCCTGCGCATCGACTCTCGACTCAAGAGAAAAAAGTCGGTTCACAAGCTGCTCCTTGGACATCTCAAGCGAAAATATCGCGGTGCACATATTTTCATGGAATGCAACATACTGCGCGATATTGAGTACGAACGCCGTCTTACCCATAGACGGGCGCGCCGCAATCAGAATCAGATCGGAAGGCTGTAAACCCGCCGTGCGGTAATCCAGATCGATAAATCCGGTCGGAATTCCGGTTACCGTGCCGGAAGTCTTCGCCGCGTTCTCGATTTTCTCGAGCGCGTTCATAACGACCTGGCGGATCGGTACATAATCTCCGCCGCCGCCTCTGCTGGAAAGGAGATCAAACACCTTCTTCTCCGTAATATCCATGACCGTCTCGACGCTCTCCTTGCCAAGATAGCACTCATTCTCGATCTCTTCGTTCAGCTTGATGAGCTTTCTGCGCATCGAATTGTCTTTCACAATCTGCGCATAATACTTGACATTCGCAGAGGTCGGCACTGCCGTCACGAGATCGCGGACAAATTCCAGACTGGCAATCTCCGCCGGAACATCCTTTTCTTTCAGCTTGTTCTGCAAAGTCACCAGATCCACCGGAAGCCCTTTATTATACAGTTCTATCATCGTATCAAACAAGACGCCGTACTGCTGATGGTAGAAATCCTCGCTGATGAGCATTTCCATCGCCGTCACGATCGCGTCCTTGTCCATAATCATGGAACCGATCACGGACTGCTCTGCCTCTAAGCTGTTTGGCATAATCCGCTTAATCAAAGCCTCCTCCATGATAATCCTCCTTGTTTTCCGAAGGAAAATGCCTGCCATGCTTGCATGGCGTGCGCCCCTGCGTGGAGCAGTGCCCAGCAAGCTGTGCAGGATTTTCCTCCTTGTTTTCCGCTTTAATTAACACAGGCAAAGGATTCTTCTGCGAATCCTCTGCCTGTGCGTCTGTTCTTACTCTTCTACTACATGAACGGTAAACTTACCCGTCACCTTCGGGTGAAGCTTGATTGCTACCTCTGTCATGCCAAAGCTCTTGATCGGCTCGGGAAGCTGCATCTTCTTCTTGTCAAGTTCCATGCCAAGCTGCTCTTTGGCTGCCTGGGCAATTTCCTTTGTGGAAACAGAGCCGAAAGTACGTCCGCCCTCTCCCGCCTTCATCTTAACCGTTACCTTCTTATCCTTTAATTCCTCCGCCAGTGCGAGCGCCGCCTCATAATTCTCCTGCGCCACTTTATCCGCGTGCTGATTCTGCAGCTTTAAGTCGTTCAGATTCTTAGGCGTTGCCTCCACGCCCAGCTTCTTCGGAAAAATCGCGTTTCTCGCGTATCCGTCACTGACATTTACAATATCACCTTTTTTTCCTAATGCTTTCACATCCTGCAATAAAATTACTTTCACTTTCCATACCTCCTGCTCTATTTCCTCATGTCAATCTGCATTCTGCCGGACACCAGATAAAACTCCTGTCCATTACTCCTCGATATCGCCCTCTCTTAACATCTCATCAATCGTGTCCTGAATAATGCGCTTTGCCTGTGCCATCGTGCAATCCGCAAGCTGCGCCCCTGCAACATTTAAATGACCGCCGCCGCCGAGCCGCTCCATGATAAGCTGCACGTTGATCTCATCAATCGACCGCGAGCTGACATAAATCTTGCCCTGATACTCAGTCAACACAAAAGATGCCTTGATTCCGACGATATTAAGAAGTTCATTTGCCGCCTGCGCCCCTACTATTGTAGGACTCTCTACATTATCCGCGGGACACACAGAAATCGCAAATGCACCGCGGTATACCTCCGCATGCCGTACCGCCTCCGCGCGCGCCTTGTATGCTGACATATCATTCCGAAGCATCTTGCGGACTCTTGTGACCTCCGCGCCGGCTCTCCTTAAATACGCCGCCGCCTCAAAGGTACGCACGCCCGTCTTCGTCATAAAGTTGTTCGTATCGATCAGGATACCCGCGTAAATACAATCCGCCTCATGCGGCTTCAATTCGATGTTTTCCGAAAAGTACTGTAGTACCTCTGCAATCATCTCGCAAGCGCTTGATGCATATGGCTCTACATAAGACAACACCGGATTCTCAATGACTTCCCGGTTCTGCCTGTGATGGTCAAATACACATACGGTATCTGTGCGCTTAAGGAGCTCCGGGCATTCCGTGTAGCTCGGCCGGTTGACGTCCACGACCATAACAAGCGTGTTGCGGTTGGTCAAAAGAATTGCTTCCTCGCTCTTGATAAAGAGATCCGACGGATACCCTTTCTCCTCCGAAAAGCCCTCGACCAGCGGTCTGAGCGATGACGTCACTTCGTTTAAGACGATCTGTGCCTTCTTTCCGAGTACGCGCGCTGCACAGTACACACCGATTGCCGCGCCGAGCGAATCCACGTCGCTGATGCTGTGTCCCATGATAATCACATGCTCGCGGCTCTCAATGACCTCACGCAGCGCATGCGCCTTGACACGCGCTTTGACGCGGTTGTTGCGCTCTACCTGCTTGGTCTTGCCGCCGTAGTAGGAGACGTCCTCCCCCTCCCGCAGTACTACCTGATCTCCGCCTCGTCCGAGCGCGAGATCAATCGACATCCTGGCATATTCATAATTCTGCGTATAGCTGTCGCCGCCTACGCCGATACCGATAGAAAGCGTGACCGCCATCTCATTTCCGACCTTGACAGTCTTGACATCTTCGATAATACTGAAACGGTTCTCCCGAAGCTGCTCTAAATACTGCTTCTTGAACACTACAAAATACTTATCTTTCTCAATCTTGCGGACAAGCGCATCAATCTCGGTAAAGTATTTATTCACCTTACGGTCAATGAGCGCGACAAGCAGGGAACGCTTAACATCCTCAATGCTGTCGAGCGCCTCGTCGTAATTGTCGATATAGACAAGTCCGGCAACCAGACGCTGCTCCTCATTTTCCTTCATGTAGTGGTTCAGTTCTGTCTCATCGAACAGATACATCGCTGTCAGGTACTCGTTGCTGTCGTCGATTGACAAAATAGTACTATTGTCCATCATAGAATTGAAATAGATTCTCCGCAAGGACACCCGGTAATACCTGTCGTCCAATGTCACATGCAGTGTCCCCTCCATGTCATTCCGCTGGAAAAGTTCCTTCGTAAGCGTCGGGAACACGGTCATCACGGATTTGTGGTACTTTTTATCCTTCCCGGTAATCGCCGTAAACTCTTCATTGACCCACAGAAATTTCGCATTATAGTCAATCAGCGCATACGGAATCTCAAATTCGTTCAAAAGCTGCTTCTGCACCGTACCGTACTGCGTGGCAAAATTAATCAATTCGTCTATAAGCCGCGGCTTATTACGCAGGTATGATGCCAGCATCACCAGAAAATATACCACCACAAAGCCGGAAAACATGAATCCCGTACTCGTATCTTCTATATAGACAACAACATTTATCACAACCAGAAGAATCGTCAGCAACAATGGCCAGTATAAATATGTACGAAGCTTTCCTTTCAACCTTACGTTACTTTTCCTCACAAGCCCGCCTCCATATTCCTGAAAAAACAATAACGCTATTATAGTCACTTACCATAAATTATACCATTTTGGAGACACAAGATAAAGCCTTTTTTACAGGGGCGCTGTACAGTGCGCCGAATGCACTGCCAACCGCGCACGCAAAAAGAACCGCCCAGGGCAACCCGGGCAGTTCCGTCATTCATCTGCTATATATAGTTATTCATGTCCGCTTGAAAAAACCTTGCGGCAAAATACCCTTATTCCTCCGGGCACGGCGCCAGTGTCAGATAATTTCCCTTATCCATATCATCAATCAGATTGTTGGAAAGAATCTGTGTCCCGTCCTGCATCGGCTTATCCTCGAGCAGTTCATTAATTTCTGTCTGATAACCGCCGCTCGGATTATAGTGGCAAATGCGGTATCCATCTTCCGCTCCCATACCGTATTCGTTGTAAATAATATCATGCCATCCGTTCGTCGTGTTCTCACTGATCGTAATCGGCGTATGCACACCCTCGAACGCTTCGACCACGACAAATGCTCCAGCATCATCCTTTTGGAGAATCAGCATCGGATTGCCGAACGGCACTTCCGTGTACTCTCCAACGATAAATGCAAATAGTTCATCCGCACCGTCCTCATTTAAATCTATATAATTATAGTAGTAACGAGTCTCGCTCTGATATTCCTGCGGAATCTGATAATAAGAAATCAGGAACGCTGCAAGCTCCGGATATTCTTCCTTCTCTGCATACACCGTCTCCACAGAAAAATCCTCTGCAGCCTCAAACCCCGCCAGAAAAGATTCCTCCTGCTCCGAGGCCGGCATCTGCTCCGACGTATCCGCCGTCTTATTCCTCTGACATCCCGCAAGTAATGCCGCTGTCGTCAAGACAAACGCCAGCATGCATCTGTTCCCTCTCATATGCCTCTCCTGCCCTTCCCATGACTGTAAAACTCACAATCCTTATATTATATGATTCCACCCTCATTGCCAAGCACATTCCGGCAATATTAAGGAAAGATTTAGAATCTGTGGGAAATGGGCAGGTGATTTACATTAATTATCTTTCTCGCAGTTCATGTTGTTGAGTCCGCAGGTCTTGTCGTCCTCCTCCGGAACACAATTCATGTTGTTGAGTCCGCAGGTCTTGTCGTCCTCCTCCTCACAGTTCATATTGTTGAGTCCACAGGTCTTGTCATCTTCCTTTGTCATACCATTCTGATTCATGTAACCGTACTTATTCTTCTCCATGCAAAAATCCTCCTTTTTATGGTGCCAACTATAGCGATACTTTGATATTTTTATTGTAGGTTGCCACCCCCGCCGCCCGCAATAGACAAAAACCGGGAATTGTACAAACTGCTTACCCTCAAAACAGGGTATAATATACATATAAGCAATGAGCAGTGCCAATCCGCGAAAATACAACAAGCTGTGCTTGCACGAGGCTTGTTGTATCTTCGCAGATTGATAGGGCGAATGCCCGTGAGCTCGCAAGTTATACTTGCGAGCGCTGCACTGCGCATTACAAAATATCATACAATTCGTATGATACGCAAGGAGGTGTCTGCCATGTACCCTGTCAACACATTTTCTGATCAGAGCCCTCTGATCGACGCGGAACTTGAAGCGCAGCTTACGCCGCTTCTTAGAAAGCTCACCGGAGAAATCACGCTTTGCTCCATCATCGACCCAGAAGAGCCGACCAGTCGGGAGCTCGCCGTCTTCATCCGGCATTTCACACGCCTGAGCGATAAACTGTCCTGCGAGTTCTACGCCCCGGATGAGAATCCTGCCGCCAGGCAGAAGCTGAACTGTCCGTTTCTTCCCGCAACACTGCTGCGCAAAGACGGCACATACCAGAATGTCTCGTTCCACGGCATTCCCGGCGGAAAAGAGATCAACGCCTTCGTACTCGCGCTCTACAACTGCGCCGATCCCGGGCGGAAGCTATCTCCTTTCCTTAAGAAAAAGATTCAGGCGCTTACAAGCGATATCACTCTGAACGTCTGCGTCTCTCTCTCCTGCCATCACTGCGCAAACCTGGTCGCCGTCTGTCAGCAGATGGCTCTTTTGAATCCGCACATCCGTGCCTGCGCGATCGACGCGCGATTATACCCAAAGTTCGTGGAAGCCGAAAAAATAGAGCGGGTACCGCTGCTTATCATAAACAACGAAACCCGCGTCTTAGGCGACAAATCCATGGAAGAGGTCTATGCACTGATCAAAGATCTTTGATGCGCATACTTTAGCGTCTTTTCTGGCGGCCTGCCCTACAGCAGACCGACCAGATCAAGACTCGGCTTTAACGTCTCCTCACCCGGCTTCCAATTTGCAGGACACACCTCATCCCCGTGTTCCTCCGCAAACTGACACGCTTCAAGGCGACGTAGCAGCTCTGACGCATTTCTTCCGACATTTCCGGACAACACCTCATAAACTTTGATAATGCCCTGTGGGTTTATGATAAAATCGGCACGCTCCGCAACACCATCCTCCTCAATCATCACATCAAGGCTCCGCACCAGCCTTCCGGTCGGATCGCCCAACATGGGATATGCGATCTTTCTGATACGCTCAGAGTGATCCCACCACGCCTTATGCACGAAATGTGTATCGCAGGACACCGCATAGATTTCACAACCGCACTCTTTAAACTGCTCGTAATGGTTCTGCAGATCCTCTAACTCTGTTGGACAGACAAATGTAAAATCTGCCGGATAGAAGAACAGCAGACTCCATTTCCCCAGCAAATCTTCTTTCTTTACCTCTTTAAACTCCTGATTGTGGAACGCCCATACCTTGAAATCTTCTAATTCCTTCCCAATCAATGACATATAATACCCTCCCTTGCTCATCGTTTCAACGGATTATCGGTTTATACGGCGACATTTCATGTATTCTTTATCATTGCCTTCGCCGATTCTGATTTTAGGATAATAGAAAAAAGATGGTTTTACATTAGACATATCTTAACTTTTGTCAAAAAATATTAATAGACGCGTGCGCCGGAATGCGCACAACAAAAAAAGGAGACAAATCCTTTCGGAATGTCTCCTTTTTATCATAACTAAATCATTTGTTGCGAGTCTTACTCGCATACGTACGGCATCAATGCTACGTGACGAGCTCTCTTGATCGCTACGGTAAGCGCTCTCTGATGCTTTGCACAGTTGCCTGTGATACGGCGAGGGAGAATCTTTCCTCTCTCAGAGATGTATCTCTTTAACTTGTTTGTGTCTTTGTAGTCGATAACATTGTCCTTACCACAGAATACACAAACTTTTTTTCTTCTATGCATCGGGCGTCTCTTCATCGGAGCGCCTTCTTTGTCTGCTGCTTTATTGAAAGCCATGATCATTACCTCCTGTTGATATCGTAAATTACTGTGTAATCTCCATTAATTAAATGGTAACTCTTCATCGATTCCGTCCGGAATATTCATGAAGCCATCGCCTGCCGCGCTGCTCGGTGACGGGCGGTCGGAAGGTGTGTAACCGGAATTGTTTCCGCCGCCGGAAGCATTCTTGCTCTCCGCGAACTCTATATTCTCTACAACAACATCTGTCGTATACACACGCTGTCCGTCCTTGTTGGTGTAGCTTCCGGTCTGAATACGCCCTTCCAGAGCGAATTTCGTTCCCTTACGTCCGAATCTCTCCAGAAACTCCGCCGTCTTGCCGAATGCAACGCAGTTAATAAAATCTGCTGTCTGCTCATCTCCGTCACGACGGAAACGACGGTCTACTGCAAGCGAAAATCTTGCAATGGCAGTGGAATTCTCACCCTGTGAGTAACGTACCTCTGCGTCTCTGGTCATTCTTCCCATAAGAATTACTTTATTCATATTACGATTCCTCTCTTCCCTCAAACAAACCGTTATCAGTTCAAAGAATCCTATTTCTCGTCTTTTCTAACGCATAAGAAACGAAGAACGTTATCCATAATACGAACATCCTGCTCAACCGCTGCCGGAGCGGTCGGCTCTGCATCGAACTGAATAAAGTAGTAATAACCTTCGGTCATCTTCTGAACCTCGTAAGCTAACTTCTTCTTACCCCAGTCCTCTACTTCTGTTACAGTACCGCCGGCACGAGTGATGTACTCTTTTGCCTTCTCAACAGTCGCTGTTCTCGCATCGTCTTCGATCTTTGCACTGACAACGAGTGCTAACTCATACTTATTCATGCGAATTTCCTCCTTTTGGTCTCTGGCCCACGCTTTTATTCGTGAGCAAGGAATAATTATTATATCACGAGCATCTACTATAGCATGTTTTTCCCTGGATTTCAAGACTTTTTGCGGATTTCTTTTGTATTTTTTTCCACGAGCTTTCTTGCAATCATGATCTGATGTCCGCAGCCCGTACACTTGAGCCGGAAATCCGCTCCGACACGCAGGACTTCCCATTCGCTGCTGCCGCAGGGATGCTGCTTTTTCAGGCGCACAATATCGCCTACTTCGTATTTATCCATAACATACCTCCACTTTCCGATTATACTTTAAATGAAACCAGAACCTTTTTATTACCCAATGCCTTAAATCAAATATACTAAGGTATCGGGTAATGCATCCAATCCGAATTTTCTATTCTGTACTGCAGAATTCTCACCGCCGCAGGCATAAGAACATCGCACCACATCAGGAAACAGAATACCGCAATCCCTATACCTGCCCCTATAATACAGCGCAAGAGTTCCATAATATAAAATCCTGCCGCTTTTTTCTCACAGTGAAATCTTAACAGCCGGCAGACGAGAACCCCCAAAAAAAGCAGCGACGGGAAAAAAATAAGCACACCGACACACTGCTCACCTTTTTTTGTATATTCCATTGTCACACCGCCAAATCCATTCCAGCCTGCATACGCTGCCGCTGTCAGTATGATACATTCTATGAAAGGTACTGCCATATAAAATAAGAGTACCCAGGAAAAAAATTTCTTAATTTTGATTACGCTCATCTCCCAGTTGTTCAACGGCTCACCTCTTAGTTGTTCTTTGTTGGCATTCGTGCTATGAACCGAGATTTATCTACGTATATAATTCAAATCCGTTATTCCGTTATAAGTTTGCGTATGAATTAATTTCAGTTTGATTTCCTTTGGGGATGTTTCAAAAAGACGGATTCCAGAGCCCAAAATTGTCGGTATGACCGAAATATAATATTCGTCAATTAAATCCGCTTTCACTAACTGCTGAACAATGTTCGCGCCGCCGCAAATCCATATCTTTTTTCCTTCCTGCTGCTTTAATTCGTTGACGATGCCGCAAACATCTTTTCCTGTAAATTTAATATTATTTGTCGAAACTGCTTTGCTATGCGTAATGACATAGCTTGTTAAATCAGCATATACCCATTCTTCCGGGGAAAGCTCTGTCACAATTTGCTGATAGGTATTCCAGCCCATGACGACGGTATCGACATCTTTTATAAAATTTGAATAGGAATCCATATTTTCCTGATCGCTATTCTGTCCGCCCAGCCAGTCTACACCACCATCCTTGTCCGCAATATATCCGTCAAGACTCATTGCAATAAATAAAACTACGTTTCTCATATCATTATTACACTCCAAAAACTCTAATTTGCAACCGTCCTCATTCTATCACTGTTTTTCTCTCAAATACCTTTCAATTTCATGAATTACTGTTTTTGCATACTCTAATTGCTCTGTTGTTTCCTCCTTTGATGCAATATAAAAGTCGTCGTAGTCACTCTTTTCTCTTTTCTGTTGCAAACGCGCTATCTTTCGTCCGGTATCTTTCGAAAATATATCCGTTGCAACATAGGTTTTATTAAAATATGCAACAACATCCTTATGTCGTTTAAAATCCGTTTCTTCTAACGCCAATATCGCTTTTATCGCATAAAATGCAGCGTAATACGACCTATTAATCGCATCTTTATAATGGTTCTTTTCAAAGCAATCCTCCGCTACATCTAAGCTCTCGAGTGCATTCTGCATTCTATACTTACACAGATCATTTTTTCTATCCTTCTGCAAGCACAACCCCCTCCTTTCGCACATTGTCATAATAAGGCAATGCACCAAGCCAATAATTAAAATGCTCCGTATTTTTAATATTTACACTTATCATGACTTCGCAGCTTAATTCGTACTCAAATGCAATATCATAGATTGTGTTCTCTATGTCTTTTATTTCCTGCTCTGATAATGACGTCAGTATCATAATGTCTATGTCCGAATTATCTCTGTAGTCTCCTCTTGCGTAGGAACCATATAATATAACCTGGTACAGTGCTTTTCCAAATACCTTCTGTACATCTTTGGCAAATGATTGTATCACCTTCTGGTTATCCCTCATATGCTATGCCCCCATTCGTTCCCTTGCACATATCTTGCCTGCCTCTGTTTTCATATTATCATACTTATCTTTTATGTACAAGAAAGCTACTCACCCGCCGCTTTGACCGGATGGCGAATGACCGTCTTTAATTTCTCCGGGGCGCATCGGCGCGCATCACTTAAGTATATCTCATGATGCCGCCGCTCGTCCGTAAAATCAAGCTCAAACCCCTGCGCCTTTGCATATTCATCCATCTGACGGACGGTCGCAGGCTCATCATCGTAAGGACCAATGTGCATGCATTGTACGCACAATCCTTCCGTAAAGCTTAGAAATTCCACCCTCGAAAAATCCGTGTTCTTTTTCTGCGCTGCTTCCGCGACTGCCCACTCAAACTCCGCCTCTGTCACGAATTCCGGCACACGGATCACGGAGATCCACTCGAAGTTCTCTTTATGCACATAATCCACTCCCATGACTCCCTCTTGCCACCAGAAGCCTTCCAGCGGCGGCACAACATAGTCGAAATAGCCCTCGATCCGATGATCTCCCTTATAACTCATCTTAATCGTAAATGCAATCCCGTAGAGCAGACCGATCGCTTCCTTGTATGCGCCGCCCTCTTCGTTGGGATCTCCTTTCCCGCGCACCGCGAGAAAATTCATGGCGGGAATCTCCACGATCTCCGGCTTCCTTTTCGGCAGGTAAAATTCTTTATATTCCTTCTTGTAATCAAATGCCATCCGGCTCCTCCTGTCTGCGGTTTTCCGCAATCATTTTCTCAAATTTTTTCTCTGATAAAATCTCGTTTGTCACGTAGCTTCCATTATAAAACAGGCAAAATGTGGTAACCGGAGCGGGCGCATCCTGCGCCTCTTTTACCGTCTCAAACCGCACTGCCGAAAACGCCGCGCCGTTTCGCGCCGCGACCTCCGCGAGCAGCGGTACATATTTTGCCGTAAACGGACACTGATGCGTGTAATATAGGACATATCCCGCTGTTCCGAGTTTCGGATGCTTCGCCCCCTTCTTAAAATGCGGCGTCTCCCAAGCTGCGTCAAACGGCAGATACATCAGTTGAAAATAAGGCTCCGCCGTATCTGCCGTCTGAAAACCTTTATACTTCAGATATTTCGGATCGGAAAGAAATGACAGCTTTTTCTTTGCAGACAAGACGACCAGCCCTTTTTTCCCTTTCGTGCGGGCATCGCGGATACAGGCATCAAGCAGCAGATTGGAATAGCCCTGCCCTTTATATTGCCCGGACACCCACAGGCAGTCAATATACATATATCCTGCCGCCTCGATCGGCGCCCACGCCTTTTCCGCCGGGATATATTCGATAAAGCACTTTCCCCGGACATTGAGCTTTTTAAACACAAGCCCGTCCGCAAAACGCTCCTTCATCCATTCCTTTTTTGCGCGAACTCCAAGCCCCGCCTGCCCGCTGTCTGCAATCGCACAGCAGATGTGCTCCCTTTCAATATTTTCTTCCGTTACATCTATTAATTCCATAGGATACTCCCTCCCACGTACCTGCGCCGAAAACTTATCCCGTTCTCTTTCATGATGCCAACAGACCGTGTGTCAATTTTTCTATATCTTAACAGATAAATCCTGACATCCTATGTCATATTTTCTCTTCGTCTGCTTCTTTCTCGGTCTTTGGGGACTTATTTTTCTCGTAAATTTTCCTCGCTTCCTCCGCTAAGACCCCCCGCAGATATTCCGGCTCGATCACTGTGACATCACATCCAAAGGACAGCAGATAATTTACAAGCCACACATCCTCCGGCATCCGGATCCTCACAAGGAACGTTCCGTCTTCCTGCGGCGTAATCTGGCTTATATCAAATTCATCATAAACCCGGTATGCCCCCTCCCTGGAAAAACGAAGTTTGATGTCGCAGAGCTTTGTTTCCCCTCCGTCCTTCTCCTTGGGAAATGACATCGGCACAAATACCTCTGCAAGCATTGTCGTCTCGACAATCCTGCTGATTTTAAAAACCCTGAAATCCTGCCTTTCCATACAATACGCCTTGACATACCAGTTCCCCGACTTACATAAAAGCTTTAAAGGCTGAATTTTTCGCCGCTTCATGCTGCCGTTTGCCCCAGCATAGAGGATTTCAACAACCCGGTGCGATAAAATGGCTGTTTTCAACAATGTAAATTTCTGCTCCTCCCACGGAGCGCTGCCCCATTTCGAAAAATCTATCTCGACCCAGTTCTCCGGCTGTATGCCAAAAAGGGCGGACAGCTTTCTTAATGCGTTGCCCTCCGCCTGTTCTATCACCGCAAGATTCTGTATGGCGTCCAGTATCGTCTGCTTTTCTGCATTCGAAAACAGCGCCTTATCCAAAACGAAGTCTTCCATCAGCCGGACACCGCCGTCCCGTCCCCGCTCCGCATAAACGGGGATTCCCGCCTCGCTTAAGGCGTCGATGTCCCGATAAATCGTCCGAACCGATACCTCGAGTTTTTCCGCCAGCTCCGGCCCGGTCGCCTGCCCCCTTTCGAGCAGATAATATAAGATCTGAAATAAGCGGCTTTCCTTCATTTTTCCCTCGTTTCTGCACATTTTTTTGTGCATAGCCAATGCCTGCACAAACTCCGACCGAAAGTTCCAGCCCCGGCGGCTTCTAATCTACACACGTAAACGTTATTTCCACCGAAAAAATACCATTGTCGAGCGACGCACTGACCGTTTGCCCCATCCGTTCGGCAAACTGCTTCACAATCGCAAGCCCAAGCCCCGTCGTCTTTTTCGTGCGCGACGTGTCCGTTGTGTAAAATCGGTCAAAAATGCGCTCCATATCACTCTGCTCGATACTGCTTGTCCGGTTGGATACGGAAAGATATGCCGAATTCCCCTGCCTTCTTAGACTGAACCGATAATCACCGACGCCGTGCACCAATGCGTTCTTGATAAGATTCTCAACAATCCGCGACATGGCGTGACTGTCCGCCAGAATAAGACATGGCGTCTCCGTAAGCACGATTTCCGGCTCACAGCCCTTTTTTACAAAATCATCATAGAACAGCGCGATCGTGTCCGCAAAAAGATTCCCGAGATTAATCCGTTCCGGTATAAACTCCATTTCTCCTGCCTCAACTCTCGCGTACTCAAATAACTGGTTCAGCATATCCGTCACCGCATCAATTCGCCTTTCTACGGTTGTAATGTACGATTTCTTTTTCTCCTCCGTGATGCCTTCCCCGGCGGAAAGCATCTGCATATAGCCCTTCGCACTTGTCAGCGGCGTACGGATATCGTGGGAAATACTCGTAATGCTTTCCCTGTAGATACGGTTTTCTCTCCCGAGCTCGGCAGCTTTCTGCTGCACCTCCGTGAGCTTCGCATTGAACAGCCGGATGACCTCCTCCGTCTCCCCGATATGACAATAAGAGGATAACCGATAATTGGTATCCTCTTTCTGTATCATCATAAGTTCCTCTTTCATATGCAGAATCTGTTTCCGGTAGAGTGACAGCCGGATTGCAAGTCCGGCTGCCACCATCAAAAAAGTAATTACCGCCGCCGCCAGAATGATTGTCATAGCATACGTTCCTTTCTTATTCCTACACTACATCCGTCCTTTTGAAATGCACCATGCCAAGCACCAGTGAAAGCGCCGTCCACATAACCATTACAGAAATCGCTCTCCCAAGAAAATCCGCCGTAAGACCGATCGTCGGGCAATCTTTGATCACATTGATGATCCAGTAGGTGCTTGCCTTTATATCGAGCTTTGCCGCGGAAAGCAGCAGATCCAGACCCATCAGCAGCACATCGGACAGAAGGAGAATTCACAGGCTGATAGAAATTCCTACCGCCATATTTCTGGTAAATTCACAGATGGCTACGATGATACCGCTCACCGCCACGCCAAAAAACAACTGCAGGCCAATATAAGCAGATAATTCCCGGAAGAATCCGCTTCCGATACTGTCCGTTCCCAGATAAATGCATCCGACAATGACAATCGCTGCAAAGTAAATCAAATTCATGACCATCGTAGCTGTCACGCTCGAAAAATACTTCGACAGAAAGACCTGTTCTCTGGTCAATCCCTTTCCCGCAATATTCTTGATGGCTCCGTGGCTGTATTCACCTACCACCCAGATGCAGATAAAAATCGCCATAAAAATCGTACCAACCCCGGTAGAATTGACTTCACCCACCATCTCAAGTACGGTCGGTATCTCGCCCTCCGGATTCGTCAACGGTTCTCCGGCTAAATGCGACGCCACCGCGATCATCAGATAAAGCCACACTACAACTGCGACGGCTATCACCGTACAGATTTTAAAGCTCCTGCTCTTTTTCCATTTATAAAACTCTCCGCCAAACAAATTAAACATTACGACTCCCTCCATTCTCAAGCAAATCCATAAAATAACCCTCAAGATCCAGTCCCGAAAGACAGCTTTCCGTAATTTCTACCCCTCCGGTGATTAGATCGCGGTTAATCTGTGCAGCATTTTCTATTCTCTCGAATATTCGAAGCACATTTCCTTCCAGAACATCATAATGTGAAATAGAAAGCTTCTTCTCCAGGATAGAAGCCGCAAGTCCCACGTCGTTCACGGTAATCTTCTGGCATTTCCTGCACCTTTCTTCCAGTTCCTTCGCGCCAAATTCTTCCATCAGCACACCGTCCCGGATAATGCCATACCTCGTCGCCACCTTGGACAGTTCGCCTAAGATGTGGCTGGAAATAAGAATCGTAATCTGTTTTTCTCTGTTCAATTTTAAAAGCAGCTCCCTGACTTCCTTGATTCCCGCCGGATCAAGTCCGTTGATCGGTTCATCCAAAACCAGAAAATCAGGATTTCTTATGAGGGAAACGGCAAGACCTAACCTCTGCTTCATACCCATGGAAAAGTTCTTTACCTTCTTCTTCCCCGCACTGTCAAGTCCTACAAATTCCAACATCTCTCTTGTTGCCGCCCGCTCGGGAATCCCAAGGTTCCTGCGGACAATCTCAAGATTTTCCTCCGCCGTCATGTTCGGATAGACACCGGGATTCTCGATCAGTGTTCCAATGCGTTTTCTCGCCTGCTCTAAGTCGCTCTTTCCGAACAGTTCCATGCTGCCCGCAGTCGGCGCCGCAAGCCCCGAAATCATTTTCATGAATGTGGTCTTACCTGCGCCGTTCTTACCGATAAAGCCATAGATGTCACCTTTTCTCACGCTCATGCTGACTTCGTTGACTGCTTTTACGCCGCCGTATATCTTTGTGAGCTTTTCCGTTTTTAGAATGTATTCCATTTTCTCACTCTTCCTTTCCTTTGTTTTGTCCTTACAAATACATCCTAACAAAGGACTTTTTAGAAACATTAGGAAAAGTATAAAGAAATCATAAAGTTTTAGCCCATCTTAAATCCGATTCCCCACACAGTCTGGATGTAATTCTCTGTATCGTTTGCCCGCGCAAGCTTCTGGCGGATGTTACTGATATGGACATTTACCGCATTGTCCTCCCCAAGGTATTCCTCGTTCCACACGGATTCATAGATATTATTTTTGGTAAATACCTTTCCCGGATTGCGGATCAAAAGCTCCAATATCAGATATTCTCTTCGCGTGAGCACGACCTCCGCTCCCGCGACAGTCACCTTATAATTTTCTGTCTCTACAACAATGTCCTTATAATGCAGGACGGGCGACGCACTCCCGCCGGTTCCGTTCTCTCCGCCGTTTCTGCGAAGAACCGCTTCCAGTCTTGCAAGAAGCTCCTCCGTGTCAAACGGCTTCACAACATAATCATCCGCCCCCGCCCGGAGCAGTTCTACCCTGGTATGCACGTCGTCCTTCGCCGAGGCGACGATTACGGAAATGCCTCGGTCCGTTTCTTTGATTTTCTCCAAGAGTTCTTCCCCTGTCATGCCCGGCAGCATGAGGTCCAAAATTACCGCTGCCGGAGCTTTTCTTTCTATATATAAGAGCGCCTCTGTCCCGGAGAAAGCGGGCGTGGTCTGGTATCCGTGATTTCCCAGCAATTCGCATACCATGTGATTAATATCGTTGTCATCCTCCACGACCAAAATATAATCCTGCATCTTTCTCTGCTCCTTACACCTCAATCTGTCCGAAGACCTCGCCAAGCCCCGCCTGAATCAAAAGATCCGCCCGCGCGTCCATCGGTGTTGTCGATTTATTGATAAGCACCAGTTTATGCCCTCTGTAATAATCGATCAGCCCCGCCGCCGGGTAAACTGCAAGGGAGGTCCCCCCGATAATCAGCATGTCCGCGTGACTGATGTAGAAGACTGCATCCTCAAGAGTCTGCTGGTCGAGTCCCTCCTCGTAGAGTACGACATCTGGCTTTATTTCTCCGCTACACTCATCGCATAGCGGAACTTTTGTGCTTGAACTAAGGATATATTCCGCATCAAAGCCTTTCCCGCATTTTCTGCAATAATTCCGGTGCACGCTGCCGTGAAGCTCTAAGACCTTTTTACTCCCCGCCTTCTGATGGAGTCCGTCGATGTTCTGCGTGATGACTGCCTTTACCTTTCCCGCCGCCTCAAGCGCGGCGAGCTTCCCATGCGTCGTGTTCGGCTCTGCATCTAAGCAGAGCATCTTATCGCGGTAAAAACGATAGAACTCTTCCGTATTTCTCATATAGAAGGAATGGCTCAGAATCGTCTCCGGCGGATAGTCATATTTCTGGTTGTAAAGCCCGTCCACACTGCGAAAATCCGGTATTCCGCTTTCCGTCGATACGCCTGCGCCGCCAAAGAATACAATGTTGTCCGATTCCTTTACCATTTGCAAAAACTGTTCCGTGTTCGTCATAACCCATCCTTCCTTTCCGCAACGTCATAAAACCTTCCAAGTGATATTTTTATAAGCATAAGTATAGCACACCCGTCATTGCACTGCCAACGAAAAAGGCAGCACCACCAAAGTGATCCTGCCCTACTTTATCGTCATCGGCTTTTATGTACCATATCCCGCATTTGTCATTCCCTAAAACGCAAACATCAGAAACAGCGACAGCCACGTTTTCTTAATATCTCTTCCGACCACAAGATACGCCACGCCAAACAGGAAACCATAGACAAGCCCGTTCAATCCCGTTACAAGGCTGCCCTTGGTAAAGATGTGCGCCAATCCCCAGGTCAATCCGCAGATGATCCCGCCATACGGAATGTTGCGTTTCTGAAACATTGTCTCACAAAGCTTCTGTCCGAACACCACAATCAACATGAAGAGCACCGTCTCAAACGCATAGTAGATATACTGGAATACAAACACCGGAAGCGTCTTATTTTGAAATTCTTTTATAATCTTAAACCCGCCCCAGTCAAGATAGTTAATTCCAACCGCAACGACAACACAGCCAAGCGCCGCCGCCCACTGCCAGAGCTTCATCTGCTCGCCCTTTTCCATAAGAGAAAACCCGCAGCTTTTTTTCGCATCATGTCCGACCCAGAGCGCCACCAGTCCCCATGTTACACAAGTAATCGTCCAGTGCAGAATATTCTGCATCGTTGTCCATTCCTGCATCGGCGCACCATAAATCATCGGCTCGATCAAAAACGCCCACAAAATCTCCAGCCCCAGACCGCCGAACGCTGTCATTGCCAGCCAGAAATAATTCCATCCCAGTTTCTTTGTCGTATTCTTTTCCATAACTTACCTCCTGATTCGTTATCCATCGTCCGCCCCTCTGCGGCGCAGACTCCCCGTTGCTCTGTTTCCGTTTCTGTTACTTTGCGTCTTCTGTTCCCCTGACTTCCTGCAGCAGGCGGTTCGCCTTCTTTATCTCGAAATAAAGCGAGATGTAATACACTGCTGCCGCAATTACATACGGTATCGTAAACGACCGGAACATATCCCGATATGCATCCTCGTGCAGCTCCACGAAAAATCCAGAAATCCATGTCACGAGCATGACTGCTGCAACCAGTAGCACATACTGCCCTGCCATCACCGCCATCAACGGAAAGCGCTCTAGCCGGTAATGCTGTGATAGTACAAATGTTCCCAGTGCGGAAAACAGGAACATCAGCAGCAGATTTTCCTGATCGTTGCCAAATACCCCCGCAAAAAGTGCCTCTATGGCAATTTTGCCAAGTACCAGACAGGTAAAGACCACGCATATTGTCGATATAAAGTTGCTTTTATCTATCAGCTTCATCGTCTCTCCTCCTTCTTCTGTTTTAAATACTCCATGAACTCCTTCTTAAACGCCCTTGAAAGCACAAGCCGTTCCCCGTTCTCGAGGGTCAGATGCATCCGCATATTAAGATCCGGCACAATTTTCTCAATGTGGTTCATATTGACCGCGGCAGCCTTCCCGATCTGAAGAAATCCGCTCTCCTGATACCGGGCAAGAAAGCTTCGCAGCGTTTCGTCAATTTCCCAGACGCCCGATTCCAGATAAGCGAAGCAATGACGCTCCACGACCTCGACATAGTAAATTTCATTGAGGTACAGCCTCCGCTGCTCCCCCTCGCTCCTACCGTACAGCACCTGTTCCGATTCCAGATATGCCATCAGATTCGTAATTTGGGCGTTCTTCTTCCGGTAGTAGACGTCGACGCGGTCGTCCGCAAGCGCTTCATCCCGATAGTAATTGATTTTCATATGCTCCTCGCTTTTCTTAAGTTCGCAGTGCGCACTCGCGAGCAAAGCTCGCTCGTTCAAGGGCATTCGCCCTATCAATCCGCAAAGAAACAAATATTCCCGTGCAAGCACGGATATTTGTTTCTTCACGTCTTGGCACTGCTCATTGCTTATGTGGACATTATACCAATTATGGCTTTTTGCACAATAGATTTTCGCGTATCCTGCATCCGGGGAATACGTGACCTGCGATTTTTACTTTTCCGATTCATATACACACCGAAAGAATTTTTCAAGAATAGGATTCAGTTCTTTTGCATTGCGCATAGGAAAGTCGTGATTTGCACCTTGTAACGTGATCGTCCTGCACCTCGGATTTTCGGAAAGCAATGTAAGAGAGACTTTCATATCTCTTGTTTCCCTGCTGCCGCAGATCGCCAGCATGGGAATGTCTGCTCTTTTATATTCAGGAAGCTTTGATAAATCTAATGTATTAATGAAAAAGGATCGATACACCTGTGCGGTGATTTGTTTTGCATATTCCGCCATATAACTTGTCTGCTCCGCCGTGTACCGCCAATATTTTCCCTGAAGCCGCACTAACCGTTTCCAGTGAAGCATCTTTACGGATAATTCGGAAGCAGAGCAATACATTTGAATGGTCTTGGGTCTGGGGTTCACCCATGCGCTTAAGAATACAGCGAAATGAAACCGTTCGGGCTTTCTGCTTACAAGCATTATTGCAATTTGTCCTCCCAGAGAATGACCGATCACACCGATTCGCTCTTTATGTAAACTATCAATCAAAGCAAACAGTTCTTTTGCGGTATTTTCCGGCTCATATATTTTATCAGCCGCCTTCCCTGCTCCCGGCAGATGCGGCACGATAAGGTGATATCTGTCAGCGAAATCATATTGCTGACAAAAGGTATCCAGCGCACCTGCTCCATGTAAAAGCAATATCGTTGGATTATTTATACTCCCGTATTCATCGTAATGCAGCATGATTATTCACTCCTGTAATGAAATCCTCTATTTCTCTGTTTACCTGTTCTGGATTATCCCCGTTCGCAAAATGTTTTGCTTTCTTTATAAAATGCAAAGGATAACCCGTTTGTTTCGCCCATTCCTTACAATATGCTTTGACTTTTCCTGTGCTATCCTTCTCTCCTACAAGTATCAATACAGGAAACAAAAATGCGGCATCTTTATTTTCCCTGGGAAAGTATTCATATGCCACTCGCATTTGTTCGATAATTTCTGCTTTTGAAAGTGGCCTTAGCATAGACATCATTTTTTGATAAGAATACCCGCTCATAGATACTGACCATGCCATGCTTTTCCGCAGAATATTTGCGGGAAAACATTTTGCCATCGAAGCAACTTGCTTCAGCCACCACATATCCGACTTTGAATAATAACGTAAGCCTAACGGCGTTGTGTCTAATGCGATCAATCCTTTCACCATATCAGGATACAGAACGCCAAAATGCTGGCTTGGATAACCGCCCATAGACATTCCCACAAAAAACGCTTTTTCGATGCGCTCTGTCTGTAAAATATCGCGCAATATTTCTGCCGTATCCCGATAGGAAAACTCATCATATGGTCTTGACAGTCCGTGCATGGGGACATCCCATAGAATAATCGTATAATGTCCTGCAAAATACTCTACCTGCTTTTCAAACATTGTATGGTCTGCCGTTACCCCATGCGTAAAAACAATACAGTCCGCCGCACTCTCTTTTTTGTCGATCCAATAATGTACCGTTCCGCCTTTTGCCGAAATTGTCCTGTGCTGCATTTGAATTACGCCCCCTTTTTCGTATAAATCTTTTTCCAAAGATCGATTAATTTAAGAAGCTCCCGCTCAATTTCATCCGGGATAACACGGTCCAAACGATATTTTTTCAGCATATACCCGTCGACTGCATAGAAAATCTCATCATACATCATTTCCAGATCAATATCGTCCCGAAATTCCGACAGATCCATCTTTTCAAATATGATTCTTTTGCTCGCGTTACTGACGTCTGAATAATTCTCCTGAATGGCTTCCTGAATTTCCGGGATGGTTTCGTAATATGCCCTCAACGAAAATGCGTACATATACGGGTAATCGCGCATCAGGGAACATTTTGACAACAAACTTCTCCCAAGCATTTCAAAAAAATCATTTGTTCCCAAAGTGTTATATTCTCTAACCGCTTTTCTTGTCATCTCAATGGCGTTCGACCATAGGTATATATATAATTCCTTTTTGTTTCCAAAGTAATGAAAGAGCAATGCTTTCGAAATACCGCCTTCATCCGCGATTTCTGACATGGGAGCTTTCTTGTAGCTGTTTTGAGAAAACACCTTATATGCGGCATTTATGATCCGTTGCTGTTTATCCAACGGGAGTTCGAAGAACTTGTCATTCATATCACAATCTCCTTGTTGACCGTATCGGTTAATACTGAATATAGTATAAATCCGTTGACCGTTTTTGAGAAGATACCCGATAGAATTCATTGCTTGGAAAACAGTTTCAAATGATGGCAGACGGGTTGGAATGCAAAAGTGTGCGAAGCGCACTTTTGTTCCTCTATAGGAATCATTACTTTCACGCTTTGCGGCAGCACGGTATTTCCTGTAGAGCAAAAAAACAGCAGTAAACACTTTCGTGCTTACTGCCTCTTAATAGTTGCGGGAACAGGATTTGAACCTGTGACCTTCGGGTTATGAGCCCGACGAGCTTCCAGACTGCTCCATCCCGCGCTGCTTGTTGACATAATGCATTATAACCCTTTTATACCGACTTGTCAAACCCTTACTTTCATACTTTATCGCGTTATTGACAGGACCTTCCATATTATACACTGATATCCCATATTTTCTTGCGATTTGACAGGCATGACACATCCGTGACCTTCTTCGCTGCCGGCAGACAATACCGCTTTTCCCACGCTTGGAACAG
The DNA here is from genome assembly GCA_021771815.1 of Roseburia hominis. GTDB lineage: Bacteria > Bacillota > Clostridia > Lachnospirales > Lachnospiraceae > Roseburia > Roseburia hominis_A. The sequence goes on along the minus strand of JAETOE010000010.1, from coordinate 62,700 downwards.
TCCCGCCATCCGGCGCGCTTAGTCCTCGAACAGTGGTGTGGAGAAATACCGCTCCGCAGTGTCCGGAAGCACTGTGACTACCGTTTTGCCCGGCCCGAGCACTCTCGCAAGCTTTCTCGCCGCCGCTACATTCGTTCCGCTTGATATGCCGCACATAATTCCTTCCTCCGATGCCAGCGCCTTCGATGTAGAAATCGCTTCCTCGTCTGTGACGATGCAGATTTCATCGTAAATCTTCTGATTTAAAATCTCGGGAATGATACCGTCGCCGATTCCCATCTGGATATGTGTGCCGATCGATCCGCCGGAAAGAATCGCCGCATGTTCCGGTTCTACCGCCCATATCGTCATATCCGGGTTCTTCTCTTTGAGTACCTCGCCGATTCCGGTAATCGTACCGCCCGTTCCGATGCCGGAGCAGAAACCGTGAATCGGTCCGTTTACCTGTTCTAAAATTTCCAGTCCGGTCTGGCTTCTGTGCACCGCCGGATTTGCCGGATTCTCAAACTGCTGCGGAACGAAGACATTCGGATTCTCCGCCGCCATGCGAAGCGCGGTATTTAAACATTCCTCAATGCACGCGCCGATATTCCCGTCGTCATGAATCAAAATGACCTTAGCGCCGTAATGCTGCACCAGCTTTCTGCGCTCCTCACTGACCGAATCCGGCATGATGATAATTGTCTGATAGCCGCGCACTGCGCCCACGAGAGCAAGGCCGATCCCCTGATTGCCGCTGGTCGGTTCCACAATGATTGTGCCCTTCCCGATCTTTCCCTGTCTCTCCGCCTCTCTGATCATATTATATGCAGTCCGCGTCTTAATAGAACCTCCAACGTTAAGTCCCTCGACTTTTACGAGAATCTCGGCGGCATTTTCCTCCGCCAGATAATTCAGCCGGATCAGCGGCGTGTGTCCCATTGCTTCTAATATATTATTGTAAACCATTTTCTTTTCCTCCTAAAAACAGAATATAAAGTCCGGGCATCCCACATGCCAAAGAGTCCTACATGTATTTCGCCAACGCGACGCTTGCCGCCGTCCCCGCGAGTGTCGCGATCAGTGCTCCTACAAGCGTATACCTGCTTTTCTTCACCTTCGCAGTCATAAAATAGACTGACATCGTATAGAAGATCGTCTCCGTGCTGCTCATCATGATGGACGCCATCTTCCCGAGAAGCGAATCCGCGCCGTACTCCTTATAAATATCAAGTAACAGCCCTGTCGCCGCGGAGGAAGAAAACATCTTCACCACCGTGACCGGAAGCAATTCCGACGGAAATCCCAGATATTTCGTGAAGTGTCCGCAGATCTGTGAAAAAAACTCCAAAAAACCAGAGGCCCGAAGAATCCCGACTGCCACCATCAGCCCGATTAACGTCGGCATGATGCCTATGACCGTCTGAAATCCATCTCTGGCCCCCTCGATAAATTCCTCATAAATATTCTGCTTATTCAGCAGACCGTAACCGACGATACCGAAAATCAAAAGCGGTATCATCACGTCCGACAAAAACATCATCACTTTCATAATGCACCCGGCTTGCGCTCTTGGTACATTATATTGGTAACAACAGGCGAATATACTTACTCGATGCCATTCGTAAGCTTCTCATACTGCGCCTGCGACATCGGTTTTGCAAAGTAGTAACCCTGAATATAATCGCATCCGAGATTCGTCAGCATGTCGACCTGACCCTTCTCCTCGACGCCCTCCGCGATCACCGTCATATCGAGCGACTCCGCCATCTTGATCACGGCCTCTATGATCTTCGCGCCCTTCTCTGCGGTATTTCCCTTCGAAAAGAACTTCATGTCAATCTTTAACACGTCCAGATCGAGATCCTTTAACACATTAAGCGACGAATAGCCGCTGCCGAAATCGTCCATCATAATCGTGAACCCGGCTTTATGCAAATACTTGATCGCGCTCTGAATCGTTCTCGCCTCCTCGGAAAATACGCTCTCCGTCAGTTCCAGATGCAGATACCTCGGCGGAATCTTATATTTCTCAACCAGATTGATGAGCGTCTCCATAAACTGCGGATTGTAGAGATTCACACGGGAAACATTGACCGAAATCGGCGCCGGCTCCCTGCCTCCATCCAACTCACCGCGAATGAACTGACAGACCTTCTCCCATACATAGTAGTCCAGCTTGGTAATAAAACCGTTCTTCTCGAACACCGGAACAAAATCAGCCGGAGAAACCAGCGTACCGTTGGGTCTCTGCCAGCGTACCAGCGCTTCCGCCCCATACGGGCTCATGCTCTCAAGATCGTACTTCGGCTGGAAATAAACGATAAACTGCTCCTCCTCCAGCGCGACATCCATCTCGTCAATAATATTCTGCTCCTGTATCAGCCGTTCACTCAATTCTTTTGTGTACAATACATCGTGCACCATATACTGATCCTTGCACTGCGTCGCGGCAAGCGCCGCATTGTCGTACATGACCGCGACGTCCATCTCACGGTCTTCGATCAGGTAAATGCCGGAACAGGTTTCCAGATAATATTGTACCGGATGGCTCTTAATCTCCCGGCGGATACGGTTTATAACATTATGGATATCGTCGCTGCTGTCATATGGCATACAGATTCCAAAGACATCCCCGGCGATCCTGCCGAACGTGCCTCTTCCATACTCCTTCATCGCGCCGCGGATCGCATTCGCGACGATTCCGATCAGGCGGTCGCCCTCCCTCGAACCATAGAATGCATTGATCATACGGAAACGATCAATATCGAAATGAATGAACGCGAACTGCTGTCCTGCGCCGCCATCCAACATATCCCTTGTCATCTGATAAAACTTCATTTGACTGTAGACGCCCGTCAATGAGTCATACTCCAGAAACCGCACGCGGCTCTTCTCAATCGCATTGCGCACGCGAAACCGGATAATCTCCTTATGAAACTCCTTCGGAATAAAATCCCACGCACCAAGCTCCAGACATCTGCACTCATTGTCAGCATCGTCGTTCGTCGTTGATACAATGACCGGAATAAAACGGTATTCGTCTATCCTGCCAAATTCCTCCAAAAACTGAAAACCGTCCATGACGGGCATGACAAGATCCAGAATAATCAACGCGATATGCTCGCTCTCACGGGAGAGAATATCAAGCGCTTCCATTCCGTTTTCCGCCTCAAGAATAAAATATTCATCCCTTAAGATTTCCTGAAACGCCGCCCGGACCAACTTCCCATCGTCCACTATTAAAATATGGTTTTTTCTTCCCATACGCTCACCGTCTTTCTAAAAACACGCTGATACATCTTTTCTATATCTTATTATAATTGCTGTGCGTCAAATCATCAATGATGATTTTTTATTTTGCAGAAAATGACGGCGGCGAGGGTACTGCACGTTGTCGCAACCAGCGCCGGACCTACGATTGCCGCAGGGTTCACGCTCCCGTACTGACTACGGTAGGCAATAATATTGACCGGAATGAGCTGCAGGGAAGAAATGTTGATAATCAAAAATGTACACATTTCATCCGTGGCAATATCCGGCGCGCGCCTTTTCGATGTGCCAAGCCTCTTACAGTCGCTTACATTTAACTCCTGCAGGGCATCCATCGCCTTAAGCCCCGCCGGGGTCGCCGCCCAGCCAAGCCCGAAAATATTGGCGATCATGTTCGTCGCAATGTATTTATTCGCAATATGTCCCTCGGGGATGCCGGGAAACAGAAAACGCAGCACGGGACGCATCTTCCTTGAGAGTCCTTCGATGATGCCGGATTTCTCCGCGATTTTCATCAGACCCACCCAGAACGACATCACGCCCATCATCGCGATGCACAGCGTTACCGCCTCCTTCGCCGAATCGAGCGCTGCCGTGGTAAGCTGCGGCAATGTTCCGTGGAATGCGGCGAAAACAACGCCGATTAAGATCATAAAAGCCCAGAGATAATTCACAGATAGCTCCGTTCCAAAGCATAGAAACGCTTCATTTTATTTGATACATATATATTCATGAAATTTTGAATAATTACGTTTTTTGTGTCATATGATGTGCTAATTCGTCCGTGTGCAAAGCGCGCTCCACGACAGTGCCGTATATTCTCCCGCAACGCTGTGCACACGCTTATATGAGGTGTCTTTTTTGAAACATAATCATCCGAAACGTACCGCGCTCGGTACGATCCTTCTCCTTTTTACTCTCTGCACTTCCTGTCTCTGCTCCTGCGCGCTCCCCTTCGGCGGCGCATCCGGCGCACGGGACGGCAGCTCATCGTCCGGTTTTTCGGACAGTGAAGCATCCAACCCAGGCAGCAATAAATCTGCCGAAGATTTCGATTCCTTTCTCGAAACATTCTTCCGGTCGGAAGTACAATCGAACACGATCAACCTGCATTTTACACTTTCCAACCCGGAAAACTATGGTATTACGGAAACACCGATCACGCTCGGCGTGATCTCCGATGAGGCAATCACGAAATCGCAGGCTTCTCTGGAAAATACCATTTCCGTGCTGAAAAGCTACGATTACGACTCGCTCTCTTTAAAGCAGCAGCTCACCTACGATATTCTGTCGGATTATCTGAAGACGGAACTTTCCGCTGCAGACCTGACGCTCTACGATGAAATCCTGCGCCCGACGACCGGAATTCAGGCACAGCTTCCCGTACTCTATGAGGAATATCGCTTCTATGATAGGCAGGACATCGAAGATTATCTGGCACTGATTGCTCTGACGGACGACTATTTTTCCCAGATCATCGATTTTGAGAAGGAAAAAGCGCACGCCGGACTTTTCATGTCTGATTTCACATGCGATACGCTTATCTCACAGTGCGAGACGTTTATCGCTAACCCTGACTCCCACTATCTGATTCAGACCTTCAATCACAAGGTGGACGCCATGACCGATCTGACGGACGCCGAGCGGGAGGCTTACAAGGAAAAGAACGCTGCGCTTGTGAAGGAGCATGTTCTCCCCGCCTATGAAAATCTCGCCTCCTCGCTCACGGAACTGCTCGGGAGCGGAGAAAACGATCAGGGACTTTGCTATTTCCCGAACGGAAAAGATTATTATGAATATCTTGTCTATCACAACACGGGCAGCAGTTCGAACGCTAAAGAGCTCGAAACAAGGATCAGTGAAACAAGAACCGCCGATCTCACTGAAGCCGCGCTGCTTTTAAGTGAGCACCCCGAGTTAAAGACTGCGGAAAACGACGCCGCCTTAAGCGGCATGGACAGTATTGCGACCTTAAACGCATTGCAGGACGCTATGCTTGCGGATTTCCCTGCGGCGCCCGACACGGAATTTACGGTCAGCTATATCGACGAATGCATGGAGGATTATATGGCCCCGGCATTCTACATTACGTCTCCCATTGACAACTACGAGAAAAATTCCATTTTCATCAACGCGTCAACAGACGCTACTTCCATGCGGTATTTTACGACGCTTGCGCACGAAGGCTTTCCCGGTCATCTCTATCAGACTGTCATGTCCTACGAAGCAGGGCTTCCACCCGTCCGCTCAATCCTTAATTTTCCAGGCTATGTGGAAGGATGGGCTACGTATGTAGAAATGATTTCCTACGGTTACGCCGGGCTGGATGAAAATCTGGCAAAACTCATGTCCCTGAATCAGTCGGCGCTTCTAAGTCTCTATGCCACGACCGACCTCGGCATCCACTACGACGGCTGGTCGTTCGCCGATACCGTAGCTTTCTGGAAGGACTACGGCATCACCGACCAGAAAGCGCTGCGCGATGTCTACGAACTGATCGTAGAAGAACCGTCGCATTATCTGAAATACTATGTAGGATATATGGAATTTCGTGATTTAAAAGAGAAAGCGAAGGAAACTTATGGCAGCGCCTACAGCGATGTTGCATTTCATAAGGCGGTACTCGAGATCGGTCCCGCACCGTTCTCGATCGTAGAAAAGTATCTGGATGATTATTATATGGCGGAGGAAGCGGCTCCCGGGGAATAAAACTTCCCCGGGGGAATCCCCCATCCCGTGAAAATGATATTATCTATTTTTCTGTCTCCAGGGTGAGCGTGATGGTATATTCCCTCCGATGGCTTATGTAATTCTCACCATGATCGTCTGTATAAACTGTGTTTGCAAATATAAGACCCGAACATTCAAACTCATATACATCTTCTAATCCCGTATTCTGTATTGTCTCTACAACCCCCCTGCAGACCGTTTTCATAGATGTGACATTCGTTTTTGCGCCCGCGTAAGCGACAGAAGCAAGCGTTACGCAGATCACGTCATCATTTCTACAGCCTTCCACTGTGATACTTTTGATTCTCCCATCCTCCGTCTCGTATACGAAATCAGGCATAAAGCGCATTTCGAATTCACCCTCGAATTCCATATAATTCCTGATATCATAAAATCTGATTGGCATCTTATCCTTCGGTGAAATCCAATTGCCATCGGAGTCCAGACACGGCTCTACCTGCTTAAAATACGCCTGATAGTAGTTATAGTTCTCTGCAAACTCCTCCACCGTGAGTGTTCCCCGGTTCGGCGGAATCAAAAGCATTGTATTGATAAAGGCGGGCATCAGCATACAAAGCACATATACACTGACACAAAGAAATGACCGGTATTCCTTTGTGTCGCGAATCGTATAGTTAATATCCGCATCCCACGGCAGCGTTTCGCAGTCACTACACTTTTTGTACGCCTTCCACAACATAATCAGCCGGATAAACGGTATCTGCACGCCCATTCCTTTTGTAATAACATATGCGGTTCTGTCCACCGCATCCTTATAGCAAAGCTTATTTCCCTGAAAATCCCGAATTTCCAAGCCGAAAATCGCCTTCCCAGGTGTTGTTCCCCAAATACATAGTAAAATAGGTTCCACAAGTATTGTCAGCCCCAACTGTGTGATTTCTCCGAATATCTCTAACATGGTTCCTTCATACTTTATCTGAGCCGTCCATAAAAACAGCAGATAGATGACCTGATAAATCTCAAAGTCTAGCATTCTAGCGAAAAATCTTCTCCAGGGATAATACACATTTGACAACCGCTCCTCATTCCATTCTATTACCGTATCCATCGCTCTGCTCCGCTCCTTCGTGCCGACTGCCCTTAAAGATTTTATTGCTGCCTGCACTACATCTCTTTATCTGTAATACGGTTCTCCTATAGGATTGGTTTCTTTTTTTTTTTTCTTTTATTTCTTCCCAGACTTCCCCGCACAGTGCCTCGCAATATTCCTTTGAAAAAGCGCCATCCTGCTGCACGATCGCATTTTCCGCTGCAAGTGCGTCCGTGTAATCGGACAGGCGGTAGACCGTCACACCGTTTATCCCCTCTGACACATGACAGACAAGCGGCGTTACATCGTAATCTACAATGAACGCTTCGCCATTTTCCATTCCGACGGTGATCTGCGCCATCCCGCCGACCATCCGGTTTGCAATACCCTCCCCAGAGCTCGCCGTCCAGTTCACGAAGTTGCCAAGCGAATAATAGACAAGCATTGTATTGCCTTTCCCATCCATGACCCACTTCACGGGCTCAATCACATGCGGATGTGTCCCGATCACCAGATCCACGCCGTTTTCCAGAAAAAGATTCGTCCAGTACTCCTGCTTCGCATCCGGCGCAAGCTGGTATTCCGTTCCCCAATGCGGACAGACCACTATAAAATCCGCCAGTTCATTCGCTTTTGCAAGGTCTGTCGTTACCTTCTCTTCCTCTAATAGGTTTACCGCATAGGGCATATCCGCAGGAAGATCAATCCCGTTCGTTCCATAGGTGTAGTTCAATATGGCTATGCGGATGCCGTCCTGCTCATAGACATATATCTGATTGTCCTGCGCATCCTGACTCTCATTGATACCGAGCACCGCTATATCAGGATAATGCTGCTTCCAAAAAGAAAGGCAGTTTTTAACTCCCTTCTTTCCCTGATCAAGCGCGTGGTTCGTCGCGTGAAGTACCACATCAAATCCGGCATCCACAAGTGCATCCCCCAGCTCGTATGGAGCGTTAAAGCTCGGATAACCCGACACGCCGAGCTCCACCCCTCCGATAATGACCTCTTCGTTGACGAGCGCAAGGTCGGCTTCCTTAATATCATCCTTTACATTGGAAAAGATTGCATCAAAGTTATATGTTCCGTCCTCCTGCATGCTGCTCTCCGCGACGGGGGTATGAAGGAGGATGTCTCCAACCATTATAACAGACACTTCTTTTCCGCTATATTCACTATTATATACACTTCCGACACTTTTTTCTGTTCTATCTGTCTCTTCCGTCTCGCCGGATTTGTGCGCCGCATCTGTCTGGTTCGTTCCTTCTGTCTCATTGGATTTCTGTGCCGCGTCTGCCTTATTTGTCTCTTGTGCTGATTCCGTGCCTGACTTATCAGCAGTTTCCTGCTGTCCGGATGGTCTCGCTGGACGGTTCTCCTCTGTCTGATATTCTTCTGTGGCTGTCTGGGTATTGCTTTCCGTAGCTTCTATGTGATTGAAGTATGCGATCGTCTCCTGCCTATCGCATGCGGTCATTGTGGTATTAAATATGACTGTTATTGTAGTTATAGTACAGATTCGATGTACGACCTTTGATTTATCCATTGTGCGCTTCCCTTTATCATTCGATTTTGATACTGCCAATGCCAGTTACCGCGAGCATTTATGCCAGTTATCCCATGTTTTACATTATACTATAGAACTACCGGGAAAACTACCGTGGATGCTTGCAATGGCATATGGCATTTGCTATAATCTACACAAAGCATATCGATTCTGAAATTCACATACTTGATGCTTGACATCATATCTTATTCGGCTTTCTGCCAGTCTGATTTTTAAGAAATCTGTGCTTTTATTCCATTTTTACAAATGCACAGAATTCTTTAAAATACCAGGACCGGGCAGAAATATGTGATTCCTTTTTGTATCGGTTTTCCGGGAGATCCGTGCAAGAAGGAGGATTCATGAAGAAAAAACGCCAAAAGAACAGCAGACCATCTGTCACCCGCAATTACAAGGATACCGTTTTCCGCAAGCTTTTCGAGGATAAGCGCGAACTCCTCTCTCTCTACAATGCGGTCAGTGGTAATGCCTACAACAACCCGGAAGAACTCGAAATTGTAACCCTGGACAATGCCATTTACATGAGCATGAAAAACGATTTAGCATTTATTATCGATTTTGAACTGAATCTTTATGAACATCAGTCTACCGGGAATCCAAACATGCCGCTCCGTTTCCTGCAATATGTGACAAAGGAGTACGAACGACTGGTTGAAAAGAATTTGCTCTATCGCAATCATCTGGTCAAAATACCAGCGCCTCATTTCATCGTGTTTTATAACGGGACTGCACCACAGCCGGAAAAGCAGCTCTTAAAGCTGTCCAACGCCTTTTTCCATCGAGAAAAGGATCCTCAGTTGGAATTAAAAGTACTCGTTTTAAATATCAATCACGGAAACAACCTCCGTCTGATGGATCAATGCAGAATTCTAAGAGAATATACAGAATATGTAGATCTTGTTCGCAGTTACGCTTCACGAATGGATATTGAGGATGCTGTCAATCTGGCAGTTGATGAATGTATCAAAAATGGCATACTGGAAGATTTTCTCAGAAAAAACAAAGCGGAGGTAGTTGCCATGAGTATTTTTGAATATGATGAGGAAGCCGTGATGGCTCTGATACGAAGTGACGAGAGAGAAGACGGAAGAAATGAAGGTCTACTTCAGGCAAGGCAAGAGTCTGTTCTGGAGCTCCTTGAAGATTTGGGAGAGATATCGGAATCATTAAATATAAAAATTTGTGAAGAAACAAATCTCGATACACTAAAGCGCTGGCTCAAGCTTGCCGCCAAAACCGACTCCATTGAACATTTTATTGCCGCAATGTAAACGAAGGCTGCCGCATCTACAATTCTAATGTGGCAGCCTCTTTCTATTCTCCTAATCTTCACGTAAAAGCAACGCCTGATACACGTCCCGCTTACTGATGCCGCGGTCCTTCGCGACCAGCTTCATCGCTTCCTTGCGGTCGATTCCCTGATCCTCGTATACCTGCATATGATCCTCAATAGACATATTCTCCCACGCCTGCTGCTCCTCTTTCTTTAATTCCTCAAATGTCTTTCCTTCGATGACTAAGACATATTCCCCGCGTGGTTCATTGTCTTTATAGTAATTAAGGATTTCAGAGAATGTCGTTAATGTCTTTTCTTCATAGTGCTTCGTCAACTCTCTGCAGACGGTGAGCCGCCGCTCTCCAAGTACCTCATAAAGCTCCTCTAAGGTCTTCACAAGATGATGAGGTGCTTCATAAAGGACGATCGTGCGCGTCTCATTGACAAGCCCGGCAAGCACAGCCGCGCGTTCCTTTTTCTCCCTCGGAAGAAATGCTTCAAATGCAAACCGTCTCGTGGGAAGTCCTGACATCGTAAGCGCCGTAACACACGCGGCAGGTCCCGGGAGGGAAGTCACCTCGATGCCCTCCTCATAACAGATTCGTACAAGATCCTCTCCGGGATCGGAGATTCCCGGCGTTCCTGCATCTGTGATAAGTGCAATATTCTGCCCTTCACACAGCTTATCAACAAGCTGATATGCCTTCTCGATTTTATTGAACTCGTGATAGCTTGTCATCGGTGTCTTAATGTCAAAGTGATTTAACAGCTTAATGGAATTTCTGGTGTCCTCCGCCGCAATCAGATCCACTTCCTTTAAGGTGCGCAAGACCCGGTATGTAATATCCTCTAAATTTCCGATTGGCGTCGCACACAGATACAGCTTTCCTGCCATCATAGTTCTCCTTTATTTCACGTAGTACTTCTTCACTCTGCCCGTCTCATCTGTCCAGAGAACCGTCTCTCCGAACAGCTTCATTATCTCATCCTGCCGCGCCCCCGCATGAGCACAGTCAATCCCCTTTTCGCCTGTCACACGCAATGCGAAAAAATTACTTCCGTAAATCCAATTTCCGACCTTGAACATATTCATGGGATCATATCCGCAAATTTCAAAATCTCCCGTCATCTCAGCGGATGCCTTGTGTATGAAATCCTGAACTATTTTCTCTTGTTTTTCTCTGCGCTGTCCCAAAATCTCAGACATGAAGTCGTCCTCACAATCAAGCCCACTCTTTAAGAGCTCCCAGACAGACCTTTGCTCTGCGCCGACCTTATGCGCCAGAGAAACGCCTGCCTCCTTTGCCGCAAGAAGCAGCAACGCTCCCACATAATATGACTGGTTTCTCACGTCGAACATATCCTGTGAAAGCTCCCTTAATCGAGACTGATATGCGGCAACCCGCACATGGTACTTTCGCGGAGAAAGTACATAAAGCGCTCTCGTCCCTACATATTCTGCCATTCCTTCTACCGTCTCAATTCTGCCCTCGTAGCAGATTTTGGAACCGAAGCATTTTTGTCTCGCAGCCCGCAATACCATAAATTCCCGCAAGAGCTCCCGGCGTTCTCCCTCGTCTGTTACATCAAATGTCTGTGCCAAAATCTTATTTTCCGCATATTTCATCCGAAAATTATCTGTTTCCATCGGATAATCCAACACTTCAATATCATCCGGAAACCGCATCTCACCTTGTTCCATCTGAAATGCATGGAACATCTCATGCACCATTCCCGCCGTAAGGATATCCACATCAGGTCCGTTTTCTGGGAAATTTTCCACAACGGAGGGCACTTTCTCTGTGGACGGCTTCCCTTTAGCGTAAGCCTCTCTCTGCGCGGACAATTCCGCTCCGATATTCCAGATGGCAAGCTGCCCGCCCTCAAACGTTATGGTGGTGTTCGCCAGAAATCGTTCATCCCACGCAATCTCGCGATCCTTTAAATACACGGTATCACCCGTATAAAGCGCGAACTCATATTGATGAAAATCCTGCCAGAGCGCTGCAAAATCAATCTTCCCCATTCGCTCTTCCACTGCTGCATAGAGTTCTCTGATATCCTGCATAATACCTCCGTCCTGATTCAACTACAAGATTCTCCTCTTACTCTTCAAACATACCCAGGCTCTACATTTCTTCTTCTGCTGCCTCATCCTTCACCTGCTCTTTCGCAAAAAGCCTTTGGTGCAAGAACATAGAGTCCAATACCGATTGCTATAATTCCAAGTGAAATAAACTGTGAGGTGGACAGTGCGCCGACACTGCCGCGGTAATCATTTCTGAGAAATTCCACCGCAAAGCGTCCTACACCATAGAGCACAAGATACATGGACGCCACACGCCCGTGCTTCGGCTCCTTCGACGCGTACCATAACAGAATGCCACAGAAAATAAAGTCTCCCACGGAGGAAATAATCTGTGTCGGAATCAGCTTCACGCCGTTTGGCGCCTGCTTTGAATTGTGAAAGACGATACCATACCAGGCATCCGTCTCTCTTCCATAACAACAGCCCGCAAAAAGACAGCCGATCCGCCCAAAGCCCTGTGCAAGTGAAACCGACGGCATCACCAGGTCAAAATACGGCATAAATGTCTCTTTTTTCACTTTACAGTAAATACAACTCGTCAGAATTCCCCCTATGACTCCTCCATAGACCACATAACCGTTCTTGAAATTCCAGAGGATCGACGGGTCCTCGATAATATGCGGAATCTCTACAATATAATACAGAATACGGCTTCCGCCCATTCCACCGATAATCGCACAGAAAAAAATGCCCCAAATGATATCCTCATTATAGCCCCTTTTCCTGCCACGGCGCAGCGTCATCATAAGCGCCGCCAGAAATCCCACCGCAATCATTACCCCGTACATATGAATTGTAACCGGTCCTATCACAATATCGTTAAACATAAAGCCTCCTATCCATACCTATCCGTCAATAACCGTAAATGTCATAAATTTCGTCTGTATATACGCCCTGCTCTTTATAAACGATCAGGGGCTTTTCCACCGTAAGGCGCGACTTCCCGCCGCGCAATCCCTCAATGAGTACCATGTTCGGCTCCTTATCGATATACGGGTACACGAGCTGCATACGTTTCGGTTCAATTCCACAGAACGTCATCTTACTCATAATCTCGGCGAGACGGAACGGACGGTGAACCATATAGAACCTCCCGCCGGGAACAAGCAGTCTCGCGCTCTCCCTTAAAATATCATCCAGCGTACAGAGCACCTCGTGTCTTGCGATCGCCTTCGCCTCATTCCCGGAACTTAAACCGTGCCGCCCGATCATATAAGGTGGATTTGTGGTAATAACATCAAAAGAAGATGCTCCAAATTGCTTTGAAGCATCCTTAATATCTCCTGTTACGACCTTGATCCTATCTTCCAGATGATTGTAGAGCACGCTGCGGCGCGCCATGTCCGCACTCTCCTCCTGAATCTCGAGCGCCGTGAAGTCCTCCGCTTCCGTCTTGGCTTCCATAAGAATCGGAATAATTCCGGTGCCTGTACCGAGATCAAGCACACGCTCTCCTCTTTTTGCCCGGGCAAAACCGGAGAGAAGAACCGCGTCCATCCCAAAACAGAAACGCTCCGGGTCCTGAATAATAAAATAGCCGTTCCGATGTAATTCGTCTAACCGTTCGTTTTCGTGGACAAGATTATTTGGCGTCATCGATCTTGGATTTTCCTCCCTTATCCTCCAATGCAGAAAGCTCCTTTAATTCCTGCGCGGAAAGCTTGACATTATCCCTTCTGCGCCGCGGCTTGAACCGAAGCTCGTCCACCCCGTATTCCCGAATTTCCTTCTCGTCCTCCACTTCGATTAACACCTTTACGGTCTGACGAAGGACGTTGACGGAAGATACCTGACCTTTGAAACCGTCAGATGTCGTCACGTAGTCTCCGTTGTTCGGGAGACGGCTGTTCAAATATTCGTAAGTCTCTTCCTCGTTCTTAAGGCAGCACATCAGTCTGCCGCACACACCGGAAATCTTCGTCGGATTAAGCGAAAGATTCTGCTCCTTCGCCATCTTGATCGAAACCGGAACAAATTCCGACAGATACGTGTTGCAGCAAAGCTCTCTTCCGCAAATACCGATACCGCCCATGATCTTCGTCTCATCGCGGACGCCGATCTGACGCAGCTCGATTCTGGTGCGGAATACCGCCGCCAGATCCTTTACCAGCTCACGGAAATCAATTCTTCCGTCTGCGGTAAAATAAAAGAGCAACTTATTGTTGTCAAATGTATATTCCGCTTCCACAAGCTTCATCTCCAGCTTGTGCTTGGCAATCTTCTCGAGACAGATTTTAAACGCATCCTTCTCTTTCTCATGATTTCGCTCCACGGTCTTCTCATCCGCTTCTGTAGCGATGCGGATGACAGGCTTTAACGGCGCGATCACCTCGTCCTCCGGGACTGTCTTAGGCTCTGTCATCACAGTTCCCATCTCCACCCCGCGGGCTGTCTCTACGATTACATGCATTCCTGCATGAATATCTAAATCTCCGGGTCCGAAATAATAAATCTTCCCTGCATTCCGAAAACGGACTCCTACTACCTTTGTCATGTTAGTTCTCCTTTATAGTCAGCAATAAAAGCTCGATCACCAGATCAAAATTCACGTTGGCATTCAGACGAATCTGCGCTTTGCGCAGCGCCTCCAATATCGTCTGGATTCCTTCGTAGGAACTCTTCTCCGCCTGCCTCTTTATATCATACACCTCGTCTTTGAAAATAAGGCCGTTCACATCGCCCGTCGCCTTAAAAAGCAGCACGTCGCGGTACCAGATCATCATCAGATCGAAGTAATCGTTGACTGTGAGCTTATACTCGCCGATCTGCTTTACCGCCTCCGTCATCTCATACAATTCAATATCGCGCAGACGCTTGATGAGCTGCAGCGCGGATGCCTTCAACTCGTTGAAATCCTCCGAGGATGCGAGCTGAATCGCTTTCCCGACATTTCCCTGTGCGAACGCCACACAGACGTCCGCCTGATAATCCGGAATCTGATATTTGCTCATCAGAAGCTTTTTGATGCTCTCATCCGGCACAACCTTAATGTTTAAGGTCACACAGCGGGAAAGTATCGTCTGCAGAAATGAGGCTGCATTCGTCGTCAGAAGTATCAGAACGGCATATGTGGGCGGCTCCTCGATCGTCTTAAGAAGCGCGTTCTGTGCCTGCTCGTTCATCTTCTCCGCTTCATCTATAATATAAATCTTATACCTGCTGCTGTACGGCTTTATTACAATATCATTGTTGACCTGCGTGCGGATATCATCCACCGATATCGTATTCGGCTTCTCATGCTTCACATAGATGATATCCGGCTGGTTCCTGCCGTCCGCCTGCTTACAGGAATGGCACTCCATACAGGGTTCCACCGCACTGCTGCCCGCCTCTGACGCACCAAAATCCGCTGCTGCCTTTGCCGCTGCAATCGTCCCGTCAAGCCGTTCGCACTGCAGCGTCTTTGCAAACGCTTCCGCCAACATCATCTTACCGGACTTATCCGGCCCGTTTATAATATACGCGTGTGATACTTTATCCATGGTAATGGCATTCTGCAAATGCTCGACAATCTGCTCATGACCTACGATTTCCTTAAATCCTGCCATTTTTCCCTCCATATTATATTTGTCGTCTATTGGTTGTCCGACAGATGAATTCTATCCTCGGATAATACTCTTCCGCTTTCTGAAGAAATAGCTTCCCTAAGTCAGGATATCCAACAGAAGTCCCCGGATTTCTCCGATCTTGTTCAGGATAGAAATATGATCCTTCTCATCCTTGACAAGCTCCTGCGCAAGTTCATCCAGATTCGCATCGATCAGCTTAATGAGTCCGTAGACCCTGTGGCGGCCTTTGCGGTCGAGAAAATTTTCCCGCGAAAACTTGTGAGAACGGTATACGACTTCATTCATGAATTCGCGAATCAGTTCCCTGTATTTCCTCATATCCCGGATATCCATGTGCTCGGCGATCCGGTTTCCCTGAAAAGTAATGTCGGACAACAGGCTGTCTACCTTCGCCTGAAGCTCCGCATCCGTAATGGCACTCGCCAGCGTGAACTTAAACGTCCCGTCGCCCGTCTCTGTCGTGACCGTATCCGGCACCTGCGTCACCGGAGCCGCCTGATTGACTTTAATGTCCAAAATGCCACCCTCTTTCCAAAAAGTATCGCCCTACAATATTATTGTAACATATATTTCTTAATATTTTGTTCGGTTTCTTCTAAATTCTCATTTTCAAATCTGGTGGTAATCTGCGCTTCCCGAAGCTTCTCCTCCGAGAAATCCATAGAATCTGCAAGGAATCTGCGGCACATCTCCTCGTACCGCGGCTCTTTCTGTGTGCGCTCTCTCTGCAGGGCACGCTCTAAGCGAACGCCGTCCTCCACCTCAATATATATCGGAACAACCCTCTCTTTTCCGAAGTAACACTTCAGTTTCTGATAGGATTCCAGCGTACCGATAAGAAGATAGTCCCGCGTCTCATCCTCCATCTGATGATCGCTCACGGTAAAATACTTCCACACGCCGTGCACGGTATCATATGCCCTCAGTTCAATGACCTTTCCCGCTGTCTCAAGTTCCGCGAGCCGCTCTTCGTCACAGAAATAATACTCTACACCGTCTCTCTCTCCTGCGCGCATCGGACGTGTCGTATATGGAACGACTGTTTTTAACGACAACTCCTTATCCTGGAGAAGCATCTTATATAATGTATCTTTGCCCGACGAACTTTTTCCCATCATACAATAGATTTTTCCCATTCGCTGTACCCTCTAGTATAATATAGTCTTTAAAAATATACAATCTTTATCCGCTCCTCGGAAAGATTTGCCTGCCCTTCCACACGTAGCCCGTATCTGATGCATTCCCGGATTCTCTCCAAAAACTCTGACGTGATGACCTCGCCCGGAACGATGAGCGGAATCCCCGGCGGATACAGATACACATAATCTGCGGACATCTCACCCCCAGCCTCCGCAAAGGATACCTCCTGATATGGCAGTTCCATCGCCTGGTAAATCTGCATTTCGCGTGGATTGCTGCGGTACATCTGCGCCGTGAACCCCTGCTCACATGGAGTGCTGACTGCCTCTATGCCCCCGGCAAGCTCCAGGTCAATCTCATGCAGCGCCGCGGACAGCCGCGCAAAGCCCTCGTCCGTGTCCATGATACTCGTCATACCGAGTACATAATCCGCCGACACCATCTCCATCTGAAGATGATAGTCGTGCAGCAGGCGTTCATGAAGCATCGTGCCCGCACCTGCGCACATCGAACTTTCAACGCCGCATTTTACATTTGTAATATTTGTTTTTCCCAACCGTTTCGCAAAGATCACAAGCTTGGAGTCGTCCCAGCCGTATGCCTCCTCCGGCGTCAAATCCTCTCTTTTCATGATATGCAAATATTTCAAATCCGCTGTCTTTTGATAGAACGCATCCAGCCTCTTTCTATAATCTGCAAAAAGCCGCTCTCCGTCTTTTTCCACCATCCGCACACATGCATCCATACCCGCCATGAACAAATACGACGGCGAGCTTGTCTCGAAGATTCCAAGGTAACGCTCGATGCGCTCCGGCGCAATTCTGTCGGAAGTCAGATGCAGGAGCGCTGTCTGTGTAAACGATGGAAGGGTCTTGTGCAGGCTCATGATAACTGCGTCCGCACCGAGACGCACTGCATTCTCCGGAAAACCGCCGCCAAAACCGAGATGCGCGCCATGCGCCTCATCCACAATAAGCGGCACATCGTGCGCATGGGCGCACTCTGCAATTCCGGCAATATCTGAAATGATTCCCTCATAGGTGGGGGAAGTGATAATGACCGCCCGGATGTCGGGATGCTCTTTCAATGCATCTTCCACCTGCTCCGGCGTAACCTGCCCCTGTAAATCATTTCCGGTGATGACCGGATAAAGATATTCCGCATTAAGTCCCTGAATCGCGAGTGCATGATACACCGCTTTATGGCTGCCGCGCGCCACGAGCACCTTATCCCCTCTTCCGGCAGCGGCGCAGATTGCCGCGAGCAGCCCGCAGGTACTTCCGTTCACCAGATAATAACAGCGCTTTGAACCATAGACCGCAGCGGCGCGCTCCTGCGCCTCCTTTAAGATTCCCTCCGCGTGATGGAGATTGTCAAAGCCGTCGATCTCGCTAATATCCGCCGTATAGGGATTCGGAAAGGAAAGCGGCTGTCTCTTGTGCCCCGGCATATGAAACGGGTACATATCCGTCCTGCCATATGAAATTAGCATATCGTAAAGCGGCTGCTCTTTTTTCATTTTCACACTTTCCTTTTCAAAAGTTTCCATATATAATAGGTGGCATATTGCAAAATGATTCCGTATGGATACAAATACTTTGCGCCATATATCAGATACTTGTATACATTACAAATGACATGTCCGCATGACGCGGCAGGAAGGAATTTCCATGGAATACGCACTTATTATCCTCTGCGGCGGCAGCAGCCGCCGGATGGGTACCGATAAAGCGCTTCTTCCCTTCGGAGAAGAATGTTTGCTTACATATCTGGTAAAAAAATATCAGCCATACTTTCCAAAAATCTACCTCTCCGTAAAAACAAGGGGAGATTATACTTCCTTATCCCTTCCGGTGACCGAAATCCCGGACCTCTATCCGAACGCCGGCCCAATGTCGGGCGTTTTCTCGGGTCTGGCAATGATGGACGAGGAGCGGGCTTTCTTTTTGCCGATCGACATACCTTTTCTCGAACCGCAGACCGCGCTGACGCTCTTAGAAGGACTCAGTGATTCCGACATCTGCACCGTTGCCGAGGAAAATTACGAGGAGATACCTGCCGCCGCCTACTCCAAAGGCTGCATTCCCTCAATCGGGAAATGCCTGCTGCTGCACCAGTTCACATTTCAGACGCTACGCGAGAAATGCAGTGTCTCATACCGGACGAAGGAGGAACTTTCCGAAAATACCAAAACTCCGCCCAATGTCCAGTTTGCGCATCTGGACACACGGACGGACTATTATCAGGCGCTTAGGCATCTGCACTGCATCTGCCCTCCGAAACACTAATCTAAAAATCTTCCTAGCTCCGGCATCCAGTCTCCGAAGAACACCTCGTCCTCGCATAGTGACTTCCATATTCGCGGCAGAAAACCTTCCAACACTGTCATGACCTCCTGCCATGACGGTTCCTTCCTGCTGCGATGGCGCAGATATTTTTCCCAACGCTTCCTCATATAGCTGTAATTCTGATAGGAAATAATCTCTTCCGCACGTGCCATTTCCGGGATAAGCAGTTCCTTCTCACAGAACTCACCAAGCATATCACGAATATGACGTCCGTCGACTGCCTCCGTGCAAAGAATCTGATACGCAGTATCGTAGGCGCCCATCTCAGGAATCAATTCCATATTCTTAATAATATAGAATAGCCGTTCCGTAAGAATACTCTCTGTCGGATATCCCAGATAAGGAATCTTCTTTCCGGTCTCCATGAAAAGCGGAAATGACCGCCTCACCGGAACAAGCCCCTGCTCCTCCAGCTCCGTGATCCGAATCCGAATCGGTACAAGCATTTCCTCAAATTCACCGGTAATCTCAAGTTCCACCGTATTTTCTCCGGCGGTCGCTCTGCCCTTCCATGAAATCTCAGGCACTTTCTCGACCTTGAGGATATATGCCAGCATAACATAACCCATCTTGAGCGACAGCTTCTGCCCCGGCACGATGCCTTCCTTCTTCATGGCAAGCTTGTCCGTTGTGTAGGCAAAGTCCAAAGTCAGGATATTCTTTTTGCTGTATTGTTCAATTCCAAGCACGCTGCTGTTTTTCAGCCAGAGAAAAAGGGAAAACGGCGAATCCTCAATCAAATACATCAGTTCTTCAAGCACATACCCGGCAAGCAGATTTGAAAAAGGAATCTTAAGCTCCTCACTCTTCGCCTTAAGCGCAGCCTTTTCTATGATTGTATGTTTCATTTAAAGCCATACTCCTATCATCGTCTGTACTTTTTTTACGACTCTCCGTTCTCTTGCATACTTCATCAACTTCGCAACATCCTTTTTGGGATCTCTGATATAGGCAAGCAGCCCTTCCTTAAAACACTCGCGTTCCATCTTATCCTCATATTTCAGACACTCACAGACCAGACGCTCTTTGTCAAAAATCTTCATCCTCGCCCCGCCGTACGCAATTTCTGACACGCCAAGCGTAAGCGTCTCCGGCTCCGCGTAAAGCGGCGTCACCTGCGGAAAATCCAGACGGAACCTCGATTTTGACGTATTCTTGTCCACCGACAGCTTATACCCGAACGGTTTACGCTCCAGATAGCCATATGCGTAAAGCGCCGTCTCAAGATTGAGCACACAGTCCGGAAACAGGCGCGCGATCAATTCCTCCTCAGAAAAATCACTGAGCCGCACCGAATAATAACCGTTCTTGATTCTGATAAGATCGCCCTTCTCCACGAAATCCAAAATTCTGCGATAGTCAATTCCAAGTTCATTCAACTGGCTCTTCTTCACAACGCCGCCATGCTGATAAATGAACTCCTTCACACGGTCTAAGATCAGCTCTCTTTTTTCATTTATTACATATGAATCCGACATGTTTTTCCATACCTTTCCGTGCCAATATTTGGTATAATTTCTCCGCTCCATGCACATTTTTGTGGTACTTATTTCTTAATTCTACTATAAGTTATCTGCAAGCATTTGTCAATTTATCATTTTTGTCTTTTTTTGCGCTTGTTTTGAATAATATGTTGTCTTATAATTGTATAAGGACATATATAGATGTCTTTTGTGAACCTTAAGATAATTTCCAAATATAATATGTGAAATTTTGGAAGATACTTTTATGAAAGGAATCACCATGGAATACGAAAAAACAACTCTGCGCAAAAACCCCTCCCGCGAGACATGCGAGGGAATCATCAAACGAATTCTAATGACCGAGATCCTCGAAAAGGGTAAGAACGAGCATTTCCGCACCGCCGCAGATTTCATGAATTATTTTGAATCACTCTATCCTGCCTCCAACGCTCTGACAAAACAGGTACAGCGCGCCATCCGCGCCCTCGATATGCCAAAGGACGAATTCGGTTATTTCATTCCGAACAAGACGGCAGAGCAGCTCACGCAGGAAAAAGAACTTCAATACCTTTTTCAGAAAGCGGGCGCGGCAGTCTGTTCCATGGAAGATTACAAACCCCTGTTCTTAAAAGCGGACGACGCTATTGCATCCTATCTGCTCGACGTAATCCGTCGTTCGCCCTTTTTTGACGGAAAATATCTGACGGCACACACGACGGCAGGCGGGATTCTCTTTTACTCAAAGAACCCGACACAGCTTGAAGTCCTTTTAAATAGCTTAATTGTCAGATAATTTAACACAATTTATACTATGTCTATATAGTAAAAAACGACAATATTTTCAAAAAAATATTGTCGTTTTTATTCTGATATTATAATTTTGTAATTCTTACTGTCGTTTTATATCATTTCCACCATTTTCTTCTGCGCCGTCCGTAATTCTTCTTCTCTAACTTTTCTGACTTCTCTGCTTTTTCTCTCTTCTCTTTCTTTCATCTCCGGCGCTGTTTGTGATACTTCCTCCCCGGCTTTTCTGGCTTTTCTTTCTTCTCTTACTTTTATCTCCTACGCCGCCTGCGATGTCTCTTCGGCTTTATTTTCTTGAATTGCTCTCTGCGGCTCTTCTTTACTTCCATATTGTGCTTGATGATGTAGTAATTGTCCACGACCTTCTTTATCGCAAATCCAAACACAGCAATGGCAATGATTCCAAGACCAACGAGAATAATCGTAAACGGATTAATGTGCACGGTAGACTTCTCCTGCTCCTTCATCTCCCTCTCCATATCCTCCTCGTTGTCGAACACGAAGCCGTCAATCTCTGCGCCTGTTTTTACAATGTCCGCCCTTCCTACCTCGCGTCCTGCATAGTTATATACAATCGATCCTACTACGTTCTCATCAATATCATCATATACAATCTGGGAAGCCGCATCCCCGAATTCCGTCGTCTTAGGCATAACGATCTTGGCGTTCTTATCAATATCTACAAATGCCTTATTATTATTAAGCGCCCCGACTTCCACTGCCTCCGAAGTATTATATCGCGTCTCGTTATCCGCGATATTAAACACCTGAAAATTATCAAATGCATAATCAAACAAATTGATACTGTCTGTCCACTGGCTTGGTGATTCTGTATGCATCACAACGCACACCAGATTCATGCCATCCTTTTCCGCGTATGTCACAAGTGTACTTCTCGCCACATCCGTATACCCCGTCTTGCCTCCGGTACAATATTCGTAGCGGTAATTCAGTGTCTTAAACGGATAGAGCATTTCATTATGATTCTGCAGATTTGTCTCCTCGTCATGCTTGTTCGTCGGCGGAATGGTGTAGCGCGCCGTCCCCGTAATAATGCGGAACGTCTCATTCTCATAAGCCGCCTTCGCAATCAGCGCCATGTCGTGCGCACTCGTATAATGATTTTCATCAAACAGACCATGCGGATTGGCAAAATGTGTATTTGTGCAGCCAAGCTCCGCCGCCTTGTCATTCATCATTTTTACAAAATTGTCGACTGTTCCCCCGACGTGCTCCGCAACTGCATAGGCGCATTCGTTTGCGGAATTGAGCATGACCGCGTAAAGGCACTGTTCCATCGTCATCTGTTCGCCGTAATCGCGGTATATGCCGGAACCTTCGGTATTGTTAATTGCATCATCCGAAAAGGTGACGATCTCATCCATCTTAGAATTCTCGAGCGCGAGCAGTGTCGTCATGATCTTCGTGATACTTGCCGGATAATTCTGCTCGTCACAGTTCTTCTCATAAAGCACCGTTCCCGTAGACATTTCCATTAAAATGACAGACGGCGACTCTACTTCCGGTCCTTCCGGCCAATATTCCGCCGCAGAAACTTCCGCTGGCTTCATCTGCAGCAGACACAAAAAGCTCGTCATCAGACAAACTACCCTTTTCCAATTTGCTCTCTTAGACATTACATTGTGCTCCATTCTATCAAAATCCGTGCGTAATATAAGCACAGACACATTTTCCCATTCATATAGCTAGTATCAGTATAATATTTCAAAAAAATACATGCAACAACTTTTCTTCCCAAAACTCTTTTTTTATCCACAGTTTTATTGTAGAATAGTTGATAACTTAGGATTTTATGGAAAGGATGTATACAATGAGACTTCGAAATATACCAGGCGCGGATGACGCGATTGAACAGAGCGTCTATTGTGTCAAAGAGCCGGAGACACATAAAGGATACTGGCAGGAAGCATTTGAGACGACACAGCCCCTGCACATTGAGATCGGCATGGGAAAAGGGCGCTTCATCATGGACCTGGCTGCTGCAAATCCAGATATTAATTATCTCGGAATCGAGCGCTACTCGAGCGTGCTGCTACGTGCGCTTCAGAAAATGGAACAGAATCCTCTTCCGAATCTTCGTTTTATCTGCATGGATGCAGCCGATGTCGCGGACGTCTTCGCTCCTGGCGAAGTCGATCGGATCTACCTCAATTTCTCCGACCCATGGCCGAAGGACCGCCACGCTAAAAGACGTCTCACATCGAGGCAGTTTTTTGCGAGATATAACGAAATTCTTGCACCGGACGGGCGGTTGGAATTCAAAACGGACAATCAGGATTTATTTACCTTCTCTCTCGAGGAGATTCCCGCCGCCGGCTGGCGTCTTGATTCCTTTACAAGAGATCTGCATCACGATCCTGTCTTGAACGAGGGGAATATTATGACAGAATACGAGGAGAAATTTTCTTCTCTCGGCAATCCAATCTGCAAGCTGATCGCATCCCGTTGAAATTGCACAGATGCGAAGTACTTTTATGCAATAGAACTCTTTTTCTTATTATAAAAAACATCGGGCTGCTTTTCCTGTATCAAAGCAGTTCGATGTTTTCTTTGAACCTATTGATGCGTAATTCTACGCTTTTTCTTTCTCTCTGACCCGAAATTCCTATTTAATCTGGAATCTGTTTACATTATCGTTCATATCACCCGCAATATCCACAAGGTCCTGTGTCGCGTTATAGCAGTCATTGACAATATTGCCAAGTTCCATCATGGAAGCTGAAGTTTCCTCGGTGCTCGCAGCATTCTCCTGTGCAATCGCCGCAAGACTGTCCATGCTGTTCAAGACACCATCCTTCGCCTGATTAACGTAATTGATTTCACGCTGAATATTGTCGATGGCGACAACTACGTTTCCAACCTCTTCATTTAACTCACGGAAAACATTTCTCGTCGTATCCAGCATCTCGTTCTGCTCGTTGATTTCCGTAAGAACGCCGTTCATGGTCTGTACGCTGCGATTGGAATTTGCAATCAACTCTTCTACAATCTCTCCAATCTTCTTTGCAGACTCACTCGACTGATCCGCAAGCTGTCTGATTTCATCCGCAACAACTGCAAAACCTCTTCCGTGCTCACCGGCTCTTGCCGCCTCAATGCTCGCATTTAAGGAAAGAAGATTCGTCTGGCTTGCAATGTCCGTAATCATATCAACCGCACTGCCGATTTCCATAACGGACTTATTTGTAATATCTGTCTGACGATTGACTTCATCAATCGAATTTCTGGTCCGGTTACTGATTTCAATTAACTCTACAAGAGTTCCACGGAGCTTGACGTTCTGGTTCTTCATCTCCTCGGTACTCTCCACCAGCGTATCAACGTTCTTCGTTGTCTCCGTGATTGCTCCACCCATATCGCCGATCTGCTCATTTACTCTCTGCATCTCACTTGCCTGGCTCGTCGCGCCGTTCGCAATTTCCTCTACGGCTGTATTTACATTATGAATGGATTCATTGATTGTATTAAAGCTTGTCTGGAACTTCCCGCTGAAATCATCCAGCGACGTCGCCGATGTATGAATATTCTTGACGATTGTTACAAGACCGCCTATCAGAGAATGCAGCGCACGTGCGATATTTCCGATCTCGTCGCTTCTTGTAATCATACGGTTGCTGATCGTGCTGCTCAGATCGCCGCTCGCAACATCATCCAGGTGATGGATCATAGAAGTCATTGCCTTTACAATTACTTTCATCACTATTCCGATCAAGACGCAGGATGCAACTGCAATGGCAATCATAAATAGAATATTATTTATCATCAGCTTTTTATAAATCGCCTGCACAGAAGTAGCATCCATACCGACAAACAAAACACCGATCTGTGTGCCGTCGCTGTTGTATAGCGCTTCATAATATCCGAAATAATCCTTTCCCTCGATCACAATATCCGAAGTAAAATACGAACCGTTCTTTTTTACTTCCTCATTGACTTTGTCAGAAATCTCTGTTCCCACGGCACGATTACCGTTTTTATCCACAATACTGGTCGCCATCCGTGTTGTTCCCCAGCAAATAGTTACGTCAACGTCCGTATTTTCTTTGAATGCATCCATAAATCCCTGACTGTCTGAAATGTTATACTCCCCTTTGTATAACGCATTTCCATCGTAACTCCAATCTCCGTCCGACAACATGGAAAGCGTCTGCTCTAATGCATAGATAGAAGCATTGAGCTCATGCTGCACGCACTTCTCCGAGACTGATATTCCGACAGACCGGATGGCGAGACCTGCCATGAAGACCAAAATGATCAATGGAATAACCGATATTACAAGGATCTTCATCATCAGGTTCAAGCCCTTTTTCTTCTCCAATACGATCTTCTCCTGCTCCATTGTGTAATTCTCCTTAGTTTACTTAATTTTTCAATAGCACTGACAGACATTTTCCTGTGTATATCGCATGAAATATTCCTATCTATGTTATTTACTCCATATTTCTTGTATATGTTTATATCGGCTATTTTGTATTACATGTTAATAAATATCTGCAATTTTATATACTTTTTCGTAATTCTCATACAATATTACTATAAATCTTCCTGTTCCCGCATATACTGTTTATTATAACTATTTGAGCACAAAAAAAAAGCACCAACCCCGCAGTCACTGCTGCAAAATCGGTACTTTAAATGCGCCACCAGGGGTTCGAACCCTGGACACCCTGATTAAGAGTCAGGTGCTCTGCCAGCTGAGCTAGTGGCGCATATCTCTTGAACACGAAAGTTATTATATAATAAAAATTTTAGAAATGCAACATTTTTTTTAAAAAACTTCAATTTTTTATTTAATTATGTTATTTTATAGATATCAAGTGCATTGTAAAGGAGGTTTTTTATGCAAATTGAACAGAGATTTTTGAAATATGTCTCTTATTGGACAACCTCTGATGAGGATCATACCACAGATGGAAACACGCGCATTCCTTCTACAGACCGTCAGTTTGAACTCGGCAAAGTGTTAGAAGAGGAATTGACCCAATTAGGTCTTGAAAATGTAACACTGACGGATCACTGCTATGTTTACGGACTTTTGCCTGCGACCCCGGGATATGAGGACCGAAAAGCAGTCGGATTTATCTCCCATATGGACACAGCGCCCGATTACTCTGGCAAAAACGTTAAACCGCAGATTATCCCGGATTATGACGGAGAGGACATTCTATTAAAAGGAAACGGGAATTATTTGAAAGTTTCTGATTTTCCGAGTCTTAAATCCTTGAAGGGCAGAACGCTTATTACGACCGACGGGACAACGCTGCTCGGCGCAGACGACAAAGCGGGCATTGCAGAAATTATCACTGCATTGGAAGAAATCATTTCATCCGGACAGCCGCACGGTGATGTCTGGGTAGGATTTACTCCCGATGAGGAGGTCGGCTGCGGCGCAGACCTTTTTGATCTGGACTATTTCAAGGCAGATTTTGCCTATACTGTCGATGGGGACTATGAGGGCGAAGTCGCTTATGAAAATTTTAACGCTGCCAGCGCGACTTTTACGATCAATGGTATCAATGTGCATCCGGGCGAAGCAAAAGATATTATGGTAAATGCGGCTCTCGTTGCATGTGAAATCCAATCCTTACTCCCGTCAGACGAAACACCTGCGCACACAGAAGGCAGGGAGGGTTTCTATCATCTGACTGACATGAAAGGAAACGTGGAGTCCGCGTCTCTTTCCTATATTATCCGCGACCACAACAAAAATATCTTTGAAACGCGCCTTAATAAGCTTCGCACATTGGAAATTGAGACGAATCAAAAATACGGCTCCGGTACTGTTTCCCTTACCATTACGGACTCTTACTCCAACATGTTGGAAATCATCGAGAAACATCCTCATGTCGTGGACATTGCTAAAAAAGCAATCTCTGCAGCCGGGATAGAACCGCTTTCCCGTCCGATCCGCGGCGGCACTGACGGTGCACGCCTGACTTTCATGGGACTTCCATGCCCGAATCTTGGCACCGGAGGGTATGGATTCCACGGGCCTTATGAGCATATCAGCGTTGAGGGAATGCAGACAGCAGTACAAATCATTCGCAATATTGTTTCTATTACGGCGGAAATGAATTGATCCGCTATCCATTACAAAAACAGACGGGGTTGTTCATTGACGTAATGATTATTTACGTCGATGGGCAACCCCGTCCGTTCTTTATAAATTTGGAATTGTTACATACTTGCAATCAATGCTGCAATCTCATCCGGCGTCATCATTTTATGCGGATCGGATGCCGCTGCTTTTGCCGGTTCTTCTTTCTTTTCCGGTTCCGGAACTGTCATTGGAATCACATTGGAAGCTGCCGGCTTCTCGGGTTCTGATACTAACTCCGGTTCTGATATATGTTCCGGTTCTGATACTAATTCTGGTTCTGACTCCAACTCCGCTTCCAGATTCATATCATTCAAGAAGCTTAAATCTTCTTTCTCCTCCTCTTCTCCGGAGCCTTCCGTGATCTCTGTGCTTTCTATCTCGCCTAAATTGTCTGCAAAATCAATCTCTCCGGCTCCTTCCACTCCGGCTTCCAACTCCGCTTCCAGATTCATATCATTCAAGAAGCTTAAATCTTCTTTCTCCTCTTCTTCGAAGTCGTCTGAAATTTCAATCTTTTCTGCCTCTCCAATACTGTCTGCAAATTCGATATCCTCGGCTTCCATTTCCGCTTCCAGATTCATGTCATCCAAGAAGCTCAGTTCTTCATTCTTCTCTTCATCTTTATAATCACTTGTGATCTCAACTTTCTCTGTATCTCCGAGACTATCCGTAAACTCTACATCTCCAATTTCAGGAAGCCCCATTTCCAGTTCTTCTTCTGCCTCTCCGAGATTATCCGCAAAGTCTATATCTCCAAGACCGGTCAATCCCTCTTCTTCTTCTGCCCCTCCAAGGCTATCCGCAAAATCTATATCTTCATCTCCTGTCAATCCGACTTCCGGTTCTGTATCTCCAAGACTATCTACAAAATCAATATCCCCAATTCCTGTCAGTCCCATTTCTGATTCTGTGTCTCCGGAATCCTCTGCAAAATCAATGTCTCCGATCCCTGTCAGTCCCATTTCTGATTCTGTGTCTCCGGAATCCTCCGCAAAATCAATGTCTCCGATCCCTGTCAGTCCCATTTCTGATTCTGTGTCTCCAGAATCCTCTACAAAATCAATGTCTCCGATTCCCGTCAATCCCATCTCTGATTCTGTATCTCCGGAATCCTCCGCAAAATCAATGTCTCCGATCCCTGTCAGTCCCATTTCTGATTCTGTGTCTCCGGAATCCTCTACAAAATCAATGTCTCCGATCCCCGTCAGTCCCATTTCTGATTCTGTGTCTCCAAAACTCTCAACAAAACCAATATCTTCTCCAACAGGTGGCTGCATCTGCACAACCGGAGAAGCTGCGGGAACCGCCTGCTGTACCTGAGCCACGGCTGCCATCAGTTCTTCCTTCATCTGTACATTCTGCTGCAGTAAATTATCCTTTATCTGCGAGTTCTGCTGCATCAGCTCTTCCTTTATCTGCGAGTTCTGTTGTAACAGCTCTTCTTTCATGCTCAAAACAGATTCTATCGCCTGCGCCAAATTTTCCGTGACCTCATCTGCTGTCTCGGCAGAATCTTTCCCGGCAGAATTCTGCATATCCATAATACTTGAGAAAATCTCCTGCTGCTTTTCCAATATCTCATTTATGGAAGCGTCAAGTATACTTTGATTCTTCTCTAAAAACTCGATCTGGTTCGTATCCAGTTTATCTTTAAATTCCAATATATGATCTAAGAGTCTTTCATTAGAATTCATGATAGCCATCGCATTTTCCTTGCTTCTTGTAATGGTCAGCTTGGCAATCGACTTCTGTGTCGTGATCAGATCATCCGCAGGTATATCCATACTACCTTCAATCCCATCGAGCTGTTCGAGCGCTTTCTTCATCATCAGATAAGAAGCTTTTCCCGATTTAAAAATCATATCGTACTGCTCTTCTGCCTGATGTTTACTTTCACGTATTTCTTTAAGAATCGCATTGACAGATAAGTAGACTCCGGCAAGCATCAGAACAGTAATAACGATAGGAGCCAGATTATCTTCCGGCATACGAATCAGTACAAACAGATCCGCAACAAGCAACGCAGCAGCAGCTAATATGGAAATAGCGGCAACTGTCTGATTCTTACCCTTTTTCTCCTTTGGTGCTAATGAATCCTTCTTATCCATAGTCATATCCTCCATGCATTTCTTTCTGCGTTAAATGCGCATCAATCTAACTTTATATTATCACAAAATTCACAAAACTCAAATGATAATTCTTATTATTTTGTGATTTTTGTTGTGAAATTCTATTAATGCAGCAAATTTTTTCATAAAAAAATCTGAAGCCTTTCTTTTATGAGCTTCAGATTTCTAAAACGTTGCTGACTGGAGTCGAACCAGCGGCCTTCCGCTTAGGAGGCGGACGCTCTATCCTACTGAGCTACAGCAACAAACACACTGTATGCAGCATAGGTCTACTGCATACAGCTTTATTATTTTATCACACTATTTCCAAAAAGACCAGAGTTTATTTTATTCTCTGTAACGAATACTGCCCTGCATCCACACATTTCCTTTGAATCTCCTGCCAACCTCCGGCTCACCCAGCAGATCCTTCTGATTGATGCACACATCAAATACGATGTCGTTGCAGAGAATTTCCATAGAATAAATATTTTCCTGCGTAAGCTTATTCTGTAAAAGCGCAACGTCCATGATTTCTCCGAGGATGGAATACTGGTCGCTTTCAATTCCATAGGGCATGAAATAGGAATCCACAATACTAAGCACGTCTTCGTGTGCAATTCGTCTGGAAAGCAGTGAATAAGTGTCGATATCCTCCAAAGTGAGATTCTCAATTGCATCTTCATCACCGTCCCGCGCCGCAGCGATCAGGCAGTTGCGGTCCTTACTCTCTTTCTTCGTTGAGGCAGGTTTCTTCTCCGTCTTATTGACCGGAAGCAAAATTTTCCCTTCGGTAGACAATGCTCCCAAAATGATACCATCCGCCAGATTCATATATCCTTTGCTGTTTTTGACAGCAAGATAATCAACTATATTTTGCAGATAAAAGATCAAGGTAACGCCGATGCGCACTTCGTCGCAGATTCCCGCATAAGATTCTTTCTCTGCATGCTTTTCTACCTCTGCCGGCTCTCTCGTAGAAATACTTCTCCCATATAAATACGGATAGTAATACTCCATTTCGAATGTATCATCTTCCCGGTATATACCGCGAACCGATATTCCAAAAAATTCTCCAAATTCTTTAGACAATTCCGCAAATTCGTTGCCTTCTGAATCGACAGCTACTTTCTGAACCGTCGGCGCTTTTATAATCTGTTCAAATATTTTTTCAAGTTCTTCTTTTTTCATTCCGGAAAAACCGATGGCTCTTAAATATTTGTGCATTTACTATCCTCCCTTCATTTCTTGATTTTTCAAATAAATTTCTAGCGATTTACCTGAAGAATAAATACTTCTTTATTCTCGTTCAGGTCATATCTGATTTCTGTCAGTTCATCTTTTTCATTCAGTACGCCGATGATGGGACGCGTGGAATTTTTTGACTGCATCAGTACGACCCCAGACTCTCCCGTATTTAGTGTAACCTTTGTTCCGACCGGATAACGCGCCACCAGACCTTCAATCACTTTTATGATTTTCCGCTCAAACAATACATCCGAAGTCTCTACAAGATACTCCAACGCCTGCTGTACGCCGATACGTCTGCACTCCATTCCGCTGATAAAACAATCAAGCGCATCACATGCCTGCACGATTTCACAATTAAAATCCCGCGTCTTCTGTTTCAAAGGAAATCCAGATCCATCTCTGCGCTCGTGATGTGAGAGAATGATTTTCTTTGCCAGCGGATCGATCCATTTCTCTTCCTCCAATGCGGAGTACGCAAGAATTGGGTGCTTTCTGAATTCAAAGATTTCCGATGACGGCAGTATATCCATTTCATAATTAAGATACGGTACTGTAATGTAACGCAGTCCCAAGTCGTGAAGCAGTGCGCCTAATGCAATCGAAAAAAGCTTTTCTTCTTCGATGTCCAGTTTTCTCGCAACCATCAATGCCAGCGTTGTAACCGACAGTGTGTGGTCGTAAAGATTTCCGTTCCGCTCTTCCATATCAACGATGATATTTTCATCCGCCTGCAGTACGTCCTGTAATATATTACGCGCTATCTGTTCCATTTCACGGAGCGAATTTTTTCCATGATAAATATGATTCTCTAATGTTTTCTGTACTTTATCAAAATATTTCTCATAGCTGGATCTACTGATGATCCGCTGCGGTTTTTCTTCCGCTTCGTAGGGATCTTCGATACAGACCGTCTCTATTCCCAAAAAGGAAATGAGATCCAGATATTCTGTCTTTAACACAGTTCCCTTTGCTATGAGAACTTCTTTTTCTTCTGTGATTACCGGCCCTGCAAGTCGCTCCCCCCCCTGCAGTGTCTTTACCAGTTGTATTCTCATTTTTTTTCCCCGTTTATTTATCTGTTTTCGTTCCCATGGCCCTGCTTAACGCCTCTTTTTCCTCCTCGGATAATACGATAATGGAATTTCCATCAACAATTTCTTTAATATATGTATAGCAGCCCTCTCTCGTATGCATCGCGTTGATGATAAATCCATTGTTTTTTACGTCGAGCATCGCGAGAGAAAAACTGAGTTTTCCGCCCATCTCATTGAACGCGTCGTACTTGATCAATCCCATCTTTTGATAGGTGTGCTGCATATCATCAAACAGCTCTTCAATATTTTTCTCGTTTTCACTGTTTGCGGTAAGAAGTGAATCTACCTGATTTAATCGTTTGATCAGTGTCTCCTCAAGATTTTTACCGTTCTGCCCCGTCATAAAAACTTTATAGCTCTTTTTTAATTTTCGCATCTGGGAAATATTGATAATGGTGAGCACCAACAAAATCAATACCACCGCCGCAAGACCAAGAATAATGTAATCAGAATCAATTCCCAAATATTTTGCTATCATATACTTCCTCTTTCTATTAGAACATATGTTTGTACTTATTTAAATGATGATTCTATTTTCTAATTGTGCGGATCATATCAATGATACGATCCAGTTCATCCATGGAATAATACTCAATCTCGATTTTTCCTTTTTTGTCATCTTTCTGATTGATAGCGACCTTTGTACCGAGAATCGCTTTTAAATTTTCTTCCAGATCATGATAAATGGCTTCCAACTTCGGGTCAAGCTTTGTCTCCTCTTTCGCAGTCGGCTGATCCTTTTCCTGCTGGATTTTCTTAACAAGCTTCTCCGTCTCACGAACACTCAGCTTTTCATCAAATATTTTCTGCGCAGTCGTGTACTGCTTATCATAATCCTCGATACCGAGAAGAGCTCTCGCATGTCCTGTGGTAATCATATCATCAATTACCATCTGCTGCACTTTATCATTCAGTTTGAGGAGACGCATGGAATTTGTAACAGCTGTTCGGCTCTTCGACACACGCTCTGCAACTTCATCCTGCTTAAGATTAAACTCTGTAAGAAGTCTCTTATACGCAATCGCTTCTTCAATCGGATTTAAGTTTTCGCGTTGTATATTCTCGATCAAAGAAATTTCAACGACTTCCTGCTCTGTGAGATTCTTAATAATAACCGGAACTTCTTTCAATCCTGCAAGCTTTGCCGCACGCCATCTACGCTCTCCGGCAATGATCTCATAATAATCTTTTTTGTCCTGTACGAGAAGCGGCTGTAACACTCCGAACTGTTTGATGGATTCAGAAAGTTCTAAGAGAGCATCTTCATCAAAATTCTTACGTGGCTGTTCTCTGTTCGGCTCTACTTTATTAATGCTGACAAGAACACCCTCAACCACTTTTTCATTTTCAACTTTTGGTTCCTCTGTTTTCTCCACCGGCTTCGTATTATTTACTTTATTTGGAATCAGGGAATCGATACCTTTTCCTAACCCGCCTTTTTTCGCACCTGCCATATTCGATATCCCTACCTTTCCATAACTTCTTTTGCCAATAACCGATAGCTCTCTGTTCCGGCAGACTTTGCATCATACATATTAATTGGAAGTCCATGAGATGGTGCTTCCGCTAATCGTATATTTCTCGGAATTAATGTCTCATAAATCTTCGTGTCCAAATTTTCTTTTACGTTCTCAACGACCTGATTGGAAAGATTCGTGCGGACATCGTACATGGTAAATACCACTCCGTCTATTTTCAATTCGGGATTCAATCTCTGCTGTACAAGATCAATGGTATGTATCAACTGGCTTAATCCTTCAAGTGCGTAATACTCACACTGGATCGGAACCAATATGGAATCTGCTGTCGTCATTGCATTGATTGTGAGCATGTTCAGAGATGGTGGACAATCAATGATAATAAAATCATAATCATCTCTGATATAATCTACTGCATTC
Source organism: Roseburia hominis (assembly GCA_021771815.1). Lineage (GTDB taxonomy): Bacteria > Bacillota > Clostridia > Lachnospirales > Lachnospiraceae > Roseburia > Roseburia hominis_A. The sequence goes on along the minus strand of JAETOE010000010.1, from coordinate 28,936 downwards.
TTCAGAATATATTCCTTCTCGTTGATACCCAACAATTCAATCTCCGCTCCGGCGAGATTTACATTAGATGGAATAAGTTTCATTCCTTCAACAACGGTGTCTGTCATACTCTCTTTTATGGAACACTCATCAAGCATTAGTTCATAAACAGTATATTCTAATTCCGCTTTATCTACACCTAAACCACTTGTCATATTTCCCTGCGGATCGAGATCGATTGTCAGTACTCTTTTTCCCGCTTCGGCAAGACAGGAAGATAAATTAATTGCCGTTGTTGTCTTACCAACTCCTCCTTTTTGGTTTGCGATTGCTATAATTCTACTCATATCTTTTCCTCTTTTCATCCTCTTTTATCGTTTACTTGTCCATTATATCACTTCTACATTCTCATTGCTACACCCAAAAATGTTTCACGTGAAACATTTCCTCTTTATTTCTAATTGTTGTATTTCTTATTTTTTGTAAATACAAAATCTTGTGGATTTAGGTGTGAAACAATTTTGAAAATAAATGTTTCACGTGAAACATTTTCTTTTTTTAGTTCAAAAAAGGGCATTATTATATCTGAAAGCTTGATTATTGCTTTGTTTTAGAAAATACCAATGCATCTATAATGATTTGGAATACTCTTATGTATATAATAAAATCCATATTCTGTGTAACACATTTAGATAACTTCTTTTTTATAAAAGATTTCGCTAACACATCTATTCTGATATTCTATTATTCTATTACCACATATACATACAAATTTTATCCATAATTACCGACCGCTTTATGCTCTCCTTACTATTTTGTATTCGATAAATTTTTCGCATTAATTTGATTCTTCAGCAGTTTTCGGTCGCATATTTCTGGATTCCTAACGGACAGCATTCCATCTATTTGACTCTGGTTTTTATAAATCGTCGCATGAATCTGATTCTTCACAAGTTTTCTGATCTTACATTCTTGAATTTCTAACAGGGAGCATTCCATCTATTTGATACTCCGTTTTTTCAATAAATCGTCGCATGAATCTGATTCTTCACAAGTTTTCTGATCTTACATTTTTGAATTTCTAACAGGCGGCATCCCCTCTCTTTGATACTCTTTGTTTAATAAACCGTCGTATAAATCCGATTTTTTGCAGTTTTCTGGTCTTATATTTTTGAATTTCTAACAGGCAGTATCCCGTCTTTCTGATACTCGTTTCTTCAATAAATTATCGCATGAATCTGATCTTTACAGTTTTTTCCCATATTTCTGAATTTCTAACGGGCAGCATTCCGTCTCTTTGATACTTTATTTTTTCAATAATTTTTTGCTCGCATATTTCTAGCCAACTGTGTTTCATCTCTTTAACACTGTGTTTCTTCAATAAAATCCTTGCATGGCTCTGTTTTTTTAAGAGTTTTCTGGTCACATATTTCTGAAATTCCAACGGACAGCATTCCGTCTCTTTAATTCCCTGTTTTTCAATGAATTGTCACTCCGCCTAAACGCATTTCATGAGTAGCAGATATTATGAACTTCCGGGCAATACTTGGTGGATTTCTAAACAAAAGTGTAACTGCATAAATCTTTGAGACACAGATCTTACGCATGGATTTTAATAGCAAAAGATTCAAAGCTGTGCTGTTTTATCATAATTTTTTTAAAAAATCGGCTTAATACTTCCGAAAAAATTTGCTCTATTATCCTCTGTTCATGAAAACACATCAGCAAACCATCACACATCATTTTGTGTAAGAAATATGGAATATGAACAGAAAAAGTTCAAAAGACAATCTAAATAGAATTCCATTGATTAAAAAAATCCGGAATTGTTTCACATGAAACATCTCCGGATTTTTAATCAATTAATGAACTGAAATCAGATTATTACGAATAGCAAATACTGCTGCCTGTGTACGGTCTGTAACAGAAATCTTTTTAAAGATATTTGATACATGATTCTTAACTGTACGCTCACTGATTTCTAATCGTTCTGCAACATCCTTATTATACATACCAAATGCAAGAAGCTTTAATACTTCTAACTCCCTCTTTGTAAGCTTGTTTAATTTCTCACTGTCATTATCACGGTCAATCATCTTTGCATTCAAGACAGGAATCAGACTAGGCTGTATATAATCATCTCCGCCGACAACTGCAAGAATTGCTTTCTTAAGTTCAGAGGATTCTGAATCTTTGAGCAGATATCCGTTCACTCCGATATCAACTGCTTTGAGCAGATATTCCACTTCATTGTGTACGGTAAGAACAAGAACTTTAACCTTATTTCTCCGCCGCTTTAATGATTCAAGAACTTCCAGTCCATTCTTCTTTGGCATATTGATATCCAACAACAAAACGTCAGGATAAATATCTTCTAATTTATTAAGACAATCTATACCGTCACATGCTTCAGCAATTACTTCAAAATCTCCCTCCAACTCAAGCAACTGTTTTAATCCCTCACGAATCATAGAATGATCATCTGCAATCATTACTTTTACTGCCATAAACTAAATATCCTCCTTATTAATCGGTACCTGTACATTTATTGTCGTACCCTTTCCTATTTCAGATTCTATAGAAATTGTACCTGATAAAAAATAAACTCTTTCTTTCATCATCGGTAATCCAAAACCGGAATTATCTTCTCTGGACATCGTATCATCCGCTTCGACATCAAATCCTGATCCATCATCTCTGATCACAACTGAAACATTATCTTCCTCATACTTTAAAATAACCTGTATCATAGTCGGATCTGCATGACGAATTGCATTGCTGCATGCTTCCTGAATAATACGAAGAAGAGTAATCCCGATAATAGACTTAATCTGATAAGATTCACCTTCCACGGAAAAATGTATTTTCTTTGTTTCACTCCGTTCCAACTTATCAAGCGCACGTTCAATCGTGATATCCAGACCAATATCATCAAATGACATTGGACGTAGATTATAAATCATTTGCCGCATATCATTAATAATTTCCCGCAGCGTCTTTGACATGGTAGTCAACTCCAACTTGCAGCGAAGAGGATCCATCTCAACAAGCTTACTACAAAGTTCTGTTTTATGTACCAGACTCGTCAGATTCTGGACGGTAGAATCGTGAAGCTCTCTTGATATACGCTTTCTCTCATTCTCCTGCGTTTCCAAAACAGAAGTCCGATATTTCTCATTATTGAAAGCGTTCTGCGCATTTCTGGCAGCTTCTTTCTTTGCTTCTTTTAAAACCTGTTCCAACTCCGTGAGTTTCTTTTCACAAGTTTCATAATATGTACGCGCCTGTACAATCGATTCCTGTATTTCCTTTTGCTCTTCCCTCAATTCAGTAATCTTCTTCTTATTCTTGGAATTGACTTCCCTCGGAGTAAACGATTCGTAGTTTGGATCATTTGTCTCCTCAAGCAAAAGGATAAATTGTTCTGTCTCCCGAGCTGTAATCTGCAGACGATTTAATTCTTTTTCACTCTCAAGCTTCTCCTGTAAATATTCTTCCCGAAGCTTATCCAGATATGTAATTACCATATTTCTCCACCGAATATATGTTTGCATTATAAAATAATATATCATCATTATTTTATAACAATTAATTTACTATGAAAAGTAAAATATTTCCCATAGAAAAATTTTTTTGGTTATCCAAATATTTAATTTGTATAACAATGGAAAAGCGGCTATAATATAACTATAAATCCATGCTTGTTCAAAGGAGAATTCTATGAATCATTCAATGAAAAAAAATATCAAACATTTTTTCATTTTGACTGCTTTTGCCGCCGGGACGATTCATTTTGTGAACCGCTTTATCGACATGACTGCCGAAATGAAAAACATATTAAAATCTCAGAACGGCGAATATTACGACTGGAAAAATGGAAGGATTTTCTATTCCAAACGCGGATCAGGTTCACCGATCCTTCTGGTTCATGAGTTGAATCCTATCGCATCTTCCTATGAGTGGTGCAGGCTTGTGAAAAAGTTGGAAAAGACTCATACCGTCTACACACTTGATCTGTTAGGATGTGGTCGCTCGGATAAGCCTTGTCTGACATATACCAATTATCTGTATGTGCAGCTTCTTACTGATTTCATTCATAATATCATCGGAGAAAGCCCGGATGTTATTACAACAAATAATTCCATATCATTTGCAGTTCTTTCCCAGAATATGGACAGAAGCCTGATTCGCAGAATCATCGCGATCAACCCTCCGGCGCTTGGCACTTTTGAACGGAATCCGGACAAGTACTCATCCGTGAAAAAAATATTGTTAGAACTTCCGATTATCGGTACATTTATTTATAATATAAGGACACATGAGATGAATATCCAGAAGATTCTGCGCGAGACATATTTTGCCAAACCGCAGCTTGTTTCCAGTAAGATGCTCGATGCCTATTATGAATCTGCTCATATGGACAAGAGTCACGGCAAATATCTGATGGCAAGTATTGAGGGTCACTACACAGACAACGCGATTACACATGCTCTGAAGAAAATTGAAATTCCTCTTTACATCATCGAAAGCCGCAATATGAAGGATGCGGTAGCGATTGCAGATTCCTATACGCACAAGAATTCTTATGTCGAAACATCCTACATCTCCAATGCAGGACTTACCCCGCAGCTTGAAGTTCCGGATAAGCTGCTTGGAATTATCAACATGTTCTTAAACGACAAATAATACCTGATAAAATATCCCGCCATAACCTTGATCTAACATACAAGGTTGCGGCGGGATATTTCTCTATCTTCACATAGAAATATTCTCCCAAATATAATTTTCACAATGGTTCCTTCGTCGGCGTTCCCGCCTTTCTCGGATACGCTTTCGGCGTTTTCTTTTCCTTATCAATAATCACAAATGACCTTTTCTGCTCATATAGATTGAATTTATAGATGTCCTCCGCTTTTCCTCCAAGCAAAAAAATTGCCCTCTTTGCCTGCTCGACTTCCTCATCAACTTCACCTGACTTGTAGGAAATAAACTTGCCGCCTTCCTTAACAAATGGGATGCAGTATTCGCTTAATGTGGATAAATTTGCCACAGCACGCGATACACAGAGGTTAAATTGTTCACGATATGTTTTATTTCTCGCAATCTCTTCCGCTCTCGCATGAACAGCCTCAATTTTCCTAAGTCCAAGCTGCGAGATCACATCCTGCAGAAAGCGGATTCGCTTATTTAAGGAATCCGCAAGGACGAACTCAATTTCCGGAAAAGCAATCTTAAGAGGGATTCCCGGAAAGCCTGCTCCCGTTCCAAGATCAAGTACTTTGACTTCGCCAGCCTCCCCGGACACTTTCTTAAAATCATAGACACGGCAGATTGAAAGGCTGTCGAGGAAATGTTTTTCGATCACTTCGTCAAATTCCGTAATGGCGGTCAGGTTCATGACCTTATTTGTTTCAACCAGAAGTTCATAATAAGTAATAAATTGATTCAACTGTTCATCTGTTAAAGTAAGACTCAAGTCGGCAAGACCCTGTTTGAATTTTTCCAGATTATATTTCATAAATATATTTTCCTCATATCTTTCATATGGTTACTGCATTCTATTTTTTTCTTCTTCCTGCTTCTACCACTGATATTTTCATTTCCTCTTTTTCAAGCATATCAATTCCCCCTAAAAAATCTTAATCCTGTTTCCCTTCATCCTTCTCATGATACTTCATCTGCTCCATATATACGAGCAGCACAGAAATATCTGCCGGAGATACACCGGAAATACGTGAAGCCTGTCCGATGGAAATCGGATTGTAGGTCTTTAACTTCTGACGCGCCTCGATTCGAAGACTCGGCACTTCATCATAATTGAAATTTTCCGGTATCTTCTTCTTCTCTAACTTCTTAAAATTTTCCACCTGCTTAATTTGTCTGGAAATGTAACCGTCATACTTAATTAGAATATTAACCTGCTCCTTCACCTGTTCCGGAAGTTCTGGTCTTTCCTTATCAATTGGGGCAAGCTTCTCATAATCAAGCTCCGGTCTGCGGATCAATTCCGTCAGTGTCACTCCGGTATTAAGCGGAATACTGCCGTAACTATTCAATAATGCCTGCACTTCTTTGTTCGCTCCGATATGTACGTTCGCGACACGTTCAATTTCTTTCTGAATCAATTCTTCTTTTTTACATACCCAGTCGTAGCGTTCCTTCGAAATTAGACCGATTTCATACCCTTTCTTTGTAAGCCGCAAATCCGCATTATCCTGTCGTAAAATGAGACGATATTCCGCTCGTGAAGTCATCATGCGGTAAGGTTCGTGGTTTTCTTTGGTCACAAGATCGTCGATCAGAACTCCAATATAAGCTTCCGACCGATCGAGCACCAACGGCTCTCTTCCAAGAATCTCCATCGCTGCATTGATCCCGGCAATCAATCCCTGACATGCCGCCTCCTCATAACCGCTGCTCCCGTTGAACTGTCCTCCCGAAAAAAGTCCCTTGATTTTCTTGAACTCCAACGACGCATAGAGCTGATTCGGATTGATGCAGTCATACTCGATTGCATAAGCGTTTCGAACAATCTGCGCATTCTCAAGTCCCGGCAAAGTCCGGTACATCTCATGCTGCACATCTTCTGGAAGAGAAGATGACATACCGCCGATGTACATCTCATTTGTATTGATTCCTTCCGGTTCAATGAAAATCTGATGTCTGTCTTTATCCGCAAACTTCACGACCTTATCCTCGATCGAAGGACAGTAACGCGGACCGGTCCCTTCAATAATTCCAGCGTAGATGGGGGAACGATCCAGATTATTTCTTATAATCTCATGCGTCCGCTCGTTCGTATAAGTCAGCCAACAGGAAACCTGATCAATCTGCACATCCTCCGGGTCTGTCGTAAAGGAAAACGGAACGACGCGCTCATCCCCCTTCTGCTCCTCCATCTTGGAAAAATCAATCGATCTTTTGTCTATTCTTGCCGGAGTACCAGTCTTAAAGCGGAATATTTCTACTCCATTTGCAAGTAAAGAGTCTGTCAGATGATTTGCTGCCTGAAGACCGTTCGGTCCGGTGTAGGTAATCATTTCTCCGGTCAGACAACGCGCGCGAAGATATGTTCCGGTACAGAGAACCGCCGCCTTACAGTGATAGGCTGCGCCGGAGACTGTTCTAACACCTATAATCCTCTTTTTCAAAGAGGGTGCCCCCGTCACATCCTCCGTAAGAATCTCCGAAACCTCCGCCTGGCGGATTGTCAAATGCTTTGTACTCTGCAGCGTTTTCCGCATCTCCATGCTGTAGTTTGCTTTGTCCGCCTGCGCGCGGAGAGAATGAACCGCCGGGCCCTTTGATTTGTTCAGCATCTTCGACTGAATGAACGTCTTATCAATATTGATTCCCATCTGTCCGCCGAGCGCATCAATCTCACGTACCAGATGCCCCTTCGAACTTCCTCCGATGTTCGGATTGCAGGGCATGAGTGCAATACTGTCCACGCTGACAGTAAAAAGAATCGTCTCAAGTCCGAGTCTCGCACAGGCAAGCGCCGCCTCACATCCGGCGTGACCTGCACCAACCACCGCTACGTCATATGTTTCTTCTAAAAGATTGCGATTTATTGTCTCACTTTTTGCTTCTATAGACATCTTCTGTCCTCATCCTTTCCTTTAGGAAAATCTGTAATCAATACAAGCCCTGCTCTCTCTGATCTGTTTGATAAAATCTCCGAATGCGATATGTCTTTCATCCTTCTGATATATCATGAGGTCATCCATATTCTTAAAATCAAAAATCAAAGAAATCTCATAATTGCTCTCCGGTGCCTCACTGTCATTTACAACCACTTCAAATCTCTGAATCTGCTCAATTCCGCGCAACATTTCTACACGTACCAACGCTTCCTTTAAGTTTGCCTCCTTGTTTTCTTCCTTCAACTTGAACATACAAATGTGTCTGATCATCTTAATCTCCTCTCAGCCTTTTTATTAAATTTTCTTATATCACTTTCCCATACAGAACTTACTGAATATCTCATTTACGAGATCATCCTCTACCGCTTCCCCGATAATACTTCCAAGCGCTTCATATGCATTCATCAGGTCAATCGAATAGAAATCCTCCGGCATCCCATCTTCAATACTTTTCTCTACTAAATGTAAACCAGAAAGCGCTTCCTGTAAAGCCGCTTTGTGACGAACATTTGTAATACGCACTTCATCATTAAAGGAAATCTCTCCTGTCAGAAACATTTCTCTGATTGTCTCTTCCAATTCTTCAATTCCCGTCTGCTCTCTTGCAGATACGGAAATTATACTATATTTTTTCCGCTCATTATCATTTAAAGCGGTTTCTTTTTCTCTTATATTTCCACACACATCCTCATTTACGGATTGTTCTGCACAAGACACAGATTTATCTTCATCCATCTTATCCATATATTTCCGTATATCCTCGAAATCCGTCACCGTCTCCAAATCCGACTTGTTCAAAAGGATAATGGCCTGACGTCCGGTAAGAAGCTCCATAATTTCAAAGTCATTTTCATCGAGCCTCGTGGAAGCGTCCACCACGTAGATAATTAAATCCGCATTTCCAAGATATTTCTTCGCCTTATCCACACCTATTTTCTCTACCACATCCTCCGTCTCACGGATCCCGGCCGTATCAATGACATTTAAGAGAATACCGTTCAAATTGATCTGTTCCTCTAAGACGTCGCGCGTTGTTCCGGCAATATCCGTGACAATCGCACGCTCCTCCCCGACAAGAGTATTGAGAAGAGAGGACTTTCCCGCATTCGGTTTACCTACTATAACCGTGGAAATTCCTTCTTTTAGAATCCGTCCGTTATCGCTGGTCGCTAAAAGCTTTTCCACGTTTTTTGCCTCAACGGAAACAATTTTTGCAAGCTTTTCGGGATAACCATCCAAGCTGATATGCTCCGGGTCGTCAAGTGCAGATTCAATAAAGGCGATCTCATGCAGGATTTCTCCCCGGATTTTTCTCACTGCTTCCGAGACAACGCCTGAAAGCTGACTCATCGAACTTCTTAACGCAAATTCATTCTTCGCATTAATAACGTCAATCACAGACTCCGCCTGCGAGAGGTCTATTCTTCCGTTCAAAAAGGCTCGCTTTGTAAACTCTCCCGGCTCTGCGCATCTTGCACCATACTTGATGACCGTCTCCAAAATCCGCTTCATCACATAGACGCCGCCGTGACAATCAATTTCAACGGTATCTTCTCTGGTATAGCTGCGCGGACCGCACATCAAAAGCACCATGACTTCGTCAACCACCTCGTCGCCGTCGCAGATATGCCCGTAATGAATAGTATGCGACGGCTTCTCAGATAAAAGTCCGCCGCCCGGCATGCGGAATATCTTGTCTGTAATAGATACTGCATCTTCTCCGCTGATTCTCACAATTCCAATTCCCGAACCCGCCATTGCCGTAGCGATAGCCGCAATTGTATCTGTCCTCACATTTTCTCCCTTCCGAAAGACGTTGCTTCTGCGTCTTTCCATACAAAATTTAGAAATACAGCCATGACATCCTATGGCGGCATGTCTTAGATTTTCTTCTTATAAGAATAGGGTTGTCATACGACAACCCCATCTTATCTTTCCTATGTATAAACTAACGATCTCTCTTCGGTGTCACAACAACATGTCTGTACGGTTCTTCACCTTCGCTGTGTGTGGTAACAAACTTATCATTCTGCAGTGTTGAATGAATGACTCTGCGCTCAAACGGATTCATCGGCTCCAAAGAAACAGGACGTCTCGTTCTCTTAACCTTAAAAGCGATATTCTTTGCAAGATTCTCAAGAGTCTCTCTTCTGCGCTTACGATAATTCTCTGTGTCAAGCTTAATCTTTACATACTCTTCCGCATTCTTATTGACTGCGAGGTTTGCAAGATACTGGAGTGCATCTAAGGTCTGTCCTCTCTTTCCGATCAGAATCCCCATGTCACTTCCCTTTAACTCTACATTAATAACGTTACTGTTCTCTTCCTTCTCGATTAAGATTTCCGCATCTATATCCATTGCGTTAAAAACCTTCTCTAAGAATTCACGGATATTATCAACAACATCATTCTTCTTTCTTGCACGAATGACGGCATCCTTTCTTGCAATGCCAAGGAAGCCTGCGCTGCCCTTCTCAATTACCTCGTATTCAATCTTATCATGGGTTGTCCCCAATTTGATGATGGCTTCTGTGATTGCTTCATCCACTGTTTTCGCTGAAATCTCGATATATTCCATTTTCATCACCATACCCTTTCTGATTGTTCCACCCCAAATTTATTTTCTGCTGTTTCTTTCATTAAACTCGCGAACCATATTCGCTTTCGCGCTCATACTTCCTGCTTTAGCTTTCGCTCTTGCAGCATTTGCTTTCTCAAGTTCAAGTTCCTTCTCCGCAGAAGTCATCTGCTTCTTATCTGCATCCACCATCTGTCTGGTGTTCATTCTTGCCGCATTGGAAATCTGATTTTGTGCGATTCCCATCTTCTCCCGCTTCTTCTTTGCCTTTTCCTGATTCTTCTTAATAATATCCTCGAGATTAATCTTCTCAAAGTGCTTATTTAATAAATACTGCTGTACGCTTCTAACGACAGCGCCGGCAATCCAGTAAACACCAAGACCGACCGGAACTGTAAAACACATTACCAGTGAGAACAACGGCATCGTCTTATTCATCATCTTCATCTGCTGCGCCATCGCATCACTCTGCTCATTTCCTGAGGATGAAGTCGACTGCGGCATCAGCTTCATATTAAGCACCTGTGTAATATAAGAAATAATCGGAATCAAGAGTGCTGCAATTACAAGCAGATAAGAATGATTCTGAAAATTCGTCGTAATAATGTGCCATGGCGTATCGGAAATGTTCATCCCGAAAAAATTATTCACATGAGATACCGCCTCATACGTGGACGAAACCACATCAGAGAGAGATGGAAATGCTTCCCTTAATGTATCCCATCCGGCAGAATTCATCTTATAGATAACATCGACGATAGAATTTGCAATCGCACTGGTATCGGAAGACATAAAATCTGCCATAGGCGATGTCACAATCTTAAGTTCCGCAGCAAGATCTGTCATAGTCTGCTGGTAACCGCTCGTTGCCATGATGCCGTCTACGAGAGAGGTTGCATTTCCTTCAATCGGCTTTATAAACAGATTCTTGACTCCGCTTACATAAGCAGGAACATTCATAAATACACGGTACAATGCGAATAAAAGCGGCATCTGAACAAGCATCTGCACACAGCTTCCCATCATGGAAACGCCGTATTTCTCATATACAGCCTGTGTCTCTTCCTGCATCGCCATCATAGACGCCTGATCCTTTTTCCCCTGATACTTCTTATTGATTGCATTAAGCTCCGGCTGCATCTTCTGTGACAGCTTAGAAAACTTCTGCTGCTTATAAGTAAGCGGGAACAATAACAGATAGATTATGATTGTAAACAAGATAATAGACAGACCTACATTTCCGATACCGATCAAATCCATCAGATAGTAGATTCCGTTCATCATCCATCCAAGTAACCGTGCAATCGGTCCAAGAATTGCACCGTCATACGCTGTTAATAACATTTCTGACACTTAAAATACCTCCACTATGGAACCGGATCATATCCACCTTTTGAAAAAGGATTACATCTTAGGATTCTCCATAACGCCAATGCCCCGCCCTTTATCGCACCATACTTCTCAACGGCTTCTAACCCATACAACGAACAGGTCGGACAATACGGACACTTAGTCGTCTTCATCGGAGAAAGATACTTTCTATAAAATTTAATCAATGCTATCAATATTTTTTTCAAAATGATTCCATCTTCTTTTTTCTGAAATACAAACTATGATTCTTTGCTGATAATCTTGTGAAGACCCCCAAGATGCAGCAGCGCACTCTCCACTTCGTGATACGAAATATCACGCGCCGTGCTCCTTGCGACGACTACAATGTCCAAACCACTATTGAACATGTCCTCATGCAGCCTATAGCTTTCCCGGATCAACCGGGTCAGATGATGTCTTATTACACTGTTTCCTACTTTTTTGCTGACGGAAATCCCCAAACGATTCCCTTCTGTCTGATTGTCAAGAACGTACATCACCAGATACCTGTTTGCATAAGACTTCCCCTTGCGATATACGTTCTGAAAATCTCTGGTTTTCTTCAATGACTCCGAATATTTCATTCCCGATTCATGCCCTTTAATAGAAGAAAAGACCACATATGATGTGGCCTAAGCTGACAATTTCTTTCTACCCTTTAATCTTCTTGCAGCCAATACTTTTCTTCCGCCTGCTGTACTCATTCTGCTTCTGAAACCGTGAACTTTCGCTCTCTGTCTCTTTTTTGGTTGGAATGTCATCTTCATATCGCATTCACCTCCTCTACATTAAAAAACATCATTCTCAATTATATCAGAAAAAGCCGCCAAGTCAAGCAAAAAATCGCATAGCAGGACGCCCGGAACTGTCTACATGTCCACATTGATCTGCCTGTGAAAAAAAATAACCACTATATATATAAGGAAGAAACTCATTTCAACTATATCTTGTAAAAATACTTTCCACAATTTTTCCACAAAAAATTCAAGGCCATATACACCAAACTATAGGGTAAAAACAGTGTTTACATAAGTTATCCCCAAAATGTGGATAACTTGTGGATAATATATGGATAATAGACGGACAACCCGTGTATAACACACAAAACCCTATTTCATGAATCCAAAACGCTGTATTTTGCCCAAATAGCCATTTTTTTTCATTAACAATATCCCCTACGCCCCACCCTTTCTATGGCAAATTAGACATTGATTAAAGCTTTAAAATGGTGTATGATAAAGAAAGTAGATTTTTTTAGAATGTATAGAAATTGGAGCGTTTACATGGACTTGATTTTAGAAAAATGGGACGAGATCCTGATGACCGTCAAGACAGAGCATGACATCAGCGATATTGCTTTTAATACCTTTTTACGTCCTCTTGAATTTTATGGTGTGGAAAACGGCACTGTATATATCCTTGTCCCATCCGAGCAGCTTGGACTCAGCTATATTTCCAAGAAATACTATCTCCCGTTAAAGGTGGCGATCACGGAGATCACCGGCACGGAATACGAAATTAAATTTATCCTGCCGGAACAGACCAACCAGGTTTCCATTGGTGTCAAAAAAGGAAATAAGCCGATCTATTCAGAGAATGCCGCAAGGTCAAATCTGAATTCCAATTATACCTTTGATACTTTTGTCGTAGGAAGCAATAACCGTTTTGCACATTCCGCATCCCTCGCAGTTGCAGAATCCCCGGGAGAAGCCTACAACCCTCTTTACATTTACGGAGGACCCGGACTCGGCAAAACGCACCTGATGCATTCCATCGGTCACTTTATATTAGAAAAGAACCCGAACGCCAATATCATCTACGTCACCTCTGAGGAATTTACCAACGAGGTCATCGAGTCGATTCGAAGCGGTAACGCCTCAGCAATGAACAAGTTCCGCGAGAAGTACCGCACCATCGATGTACTGATGATTGACGATATACAATTTATTATAGGAAAAGAAAGTACACAGGAAGAGTTTTTCCACACGTTCAACGCCCTTCATTCTGCCGGAAAACAGATCATTTTGACTTCCGATAAACCGCCGAAAGAGATGGAGACATTGGAAGAACGTATTCGTTCACGCTTCGAATGGGGTCTCATGGCAGACATCGGCACGCCTGATTACGAGACGAGAATGGCAATTCTCCGAAAGAAAATAGAAGCGGACGAGATGCATCTAAGCGATGATATTCTTAATTATATAGCGACGAACATCAAGTCGAATATCCGTGAGCTGGAGGGCGCATTAAATAAGCTTTTAGCTTACTCCAACCTCGAGAAGACAGATATCTCGATGGAAATTGCACAGAAGGAGCTGCAGAATATCATTACACCGGACAAGCCAAAGGAAATCACACCGCAGCTCATCATCGAAGTAGTGTCCGAACATTTCCAGATTTCACTGGATCAGATGATTTCGAAGAACCGCAGCAAGGATATCGCCAGACCCAGACAGATTGCGATGTATCTGTGCAAGAATATGACGGATACTCCGCTTGATTCCATTGGAGCGCTGCTCGGAGGAAGAGATCATTCGACGATCATTCACGGCGTGCAGAAGATTTCCGATGAATACGAATCCGACGCAACGACACGTAGTCTGATCGATACCATCAAGAAAAAGATTAACCCGAACTAGATATGAACATCAGCATGTTGAAATTATGTTAAAGCTCTGTGCAAAAATATGGACAAGCTACATTATGTAAACACTAAATAATTTTTTTATTCTTTTCCTTTATTGTTTACATAATCATTCATTCACAACTTATCCAAATCCAATCCGCAGACTTTTCACCGGGTTTTAACCCTTCAATTTTTTTAAACCTCTTAAGGATGAAGGGTTTGGAGGGTTATAAACATATTCACACCCTCTAATAATATTACTTTTAATATCTTTTCATAAATAACATACACGGCGTGCACACTGCATGTTCCACGAATCACAGGAAGGAGTTATTAACAACTATGAAATTGATCTGTTCGAAATCAAATTTACTGCACGGTGTTAATATCGTATCAAAAGCGGTTCCAACCAGAACCACCATGGCGATCTTAGAATGTATACTTATTGATGCTTCTGCAAATGAAATTAAGCTTACCGCAAATGATATGGAACTGGGAATCGAGACAAAGATTGAAGGAGAGATCGCAGAGAGGGGCGTGATAGCCCTAGACGCTAAGATTTTTTCCGAAATTGTCCGCAAACTTCCGGACAGCGATGTGGTGATTGAGACAGATGCTTCCTTTAAGACAACAATTACCTGTGAGAAAGCTAAGTTCAATATCGTAGGAAAATCCGGGGATGATTTTTCCTATATTCCTTATATTGAGAGAAATGAATCGATCACGATATCTCAGTTCACTTTGAAAGAAGTGATCCGTCAGACGATTTTCTCTATTGCGGACAATGATAATAATAAGTTGATGACCGGAGAGCTTTTCGAAATTGAGGAGAATCATCTCAAAGTGGTATCTCTCGACGGTCACCGTATATCCATCCGTAATATCGAGCTCAAGAATCAATACGACCACAAGAAAGTCGTTGTTCCGGGAAAGACGCTGCAGGAAGTAAGCAAAATCTTACCGGGCAGCGCGGAGGAAGATGTCAGCATGTTCCTGACAGACAATCACATTGTGTTTGAATTTGATAATACGACAGTTGTCTCGAGACTGATCGAGGGCGAGTACTTTAAGATAGAGCAGATGCTTTCCTCTGACTATGAGACAAAGATCAAAATTAACAAGCGGGAACTGCTTAACTGTATCGACCGTGCGACGCTCCTTGTGAAAGAGGGAGACAAGAAGCCGATTATCATGAATGTGACGGACGGCAATATGGAACTTAAGATCAATTCCTTTATCGGTTCTATGAATGAGGATATTGATATTGCAAAAGAAGGTAAGGATATTATGATCGGATTTAATCCGAAGTTCTTTATCGATGCGCTGCGTGTCATCGATGAGGAGGAGGTCATTCTCTATATGGTTAATCCAAAGGCTCCGTGTTTTATCAAAGATGATGAGGGCAAATTCATCTACCTGATACTTCCGGTAAACTTTAATGCAGGTACCGTGTAAATCTTTGCGTTGAAATCCAAAGGTAGGTTTTGGGGCAGGAAATTGTGTCATGACAGTCCGGCAGTCTGTCATATGCCAAAAATTATGTGATGGCAGCGTGTCGTCAGATGGGAGATTTATGATTGAAGTAAGTATCAGAGCAGAGGATGAATTCATCAAGCTGGGGCAGGCGTTAAAGAAAGCCGGTCTTGTGGATTCCGGCGTGGATGCCAAGATGGTGATTCAGGACGGACTCGTTACGGTGAACGGGGAGGTCGAGGTACAGCGCGGCAAGAAGCTGCACGGCGGGGAGCTTGTTTCCTACAACGGTGAGACGGTGAAGATAGTCAGATGATTATTAAATCTATCGAACTAAAGAATTTTCGAAATTATGAAGAACTACAGCTTTCTTTTGACGATGGCACGAATATCTTTTACGGCGATAATGCGCAGGGGAAGACGAATATCCTGGAAGCCGCTTATATAAGCGGAACGACGAAGTCTCATAAAGGAAGCAGAGACAGGGAAATGATACGGTTCGGGGAGGAAGAGGCTCATCTTCGGACGATCGTCCTGCGGGGCGGCAGAGAGTATCAGATCGACATGCATCTTAAGAAAAACCGTGCGAAAGGTATCGCAATAGATAAAGTGCCGATCCGCAAGGCGAGTGAGTTGTTCGGAATCTTAAATATTGTTTTTTTCTCGCCGGAGGACTTAAATATCATCAAGAACGGCCCAGCGGAGCGCAGGCGTTTTCTGGATTCGGAGCTTTGCCAGCTCGACCGTATCTATCTTTCCGATCTCACCAATTACAATAAGATTCTTGCACAGCGGAATAAGTTGTTGAAGGATATGGTATTTCGACCGGAGCTTTCTGATACGCTTCCGGTATGGGATATGCAGTTTGTGGAGACAGGGAAGAAGATCATCAGAAGGCGCAAGCAGTTTGTGGAGGAACTTCGCGAGATCGTATGCGATATTCATTATCGTATTTCCGGCGGAAAAGAAAATCTTCTGTTGAATTATGAGCCGAATATTGATGATATCTTCTTTGAAGACGAACTGAACCGTGCAAAGTTCAAGGACAGAAAATTATGTCAGACATCTGTAGGACCACATCGGGATGATCTTTTCTTTTCAATCGGGGACGTCGATATACGCAGATTCGGGTCGCAGGGGCAGCAGAGAACCTCTGCGCTCTCTTTGAAATTATCCGAAATAGAGTTGGTGAGACGATCGATTTTGGATACGCCGGTTCTGCTTTTGGACGACGTATTATCAGAGCTGGACGGCAATCGGCAGAATTATTTATTGAACAACATCAGTGATACACAGACGATGATTACCTGTACCGGATTGGATGAGTTCGTGCGGAACAGATTTACGGTAAACAAGGTATTTGAAGTGATAAGCGGGCATGTTTTCGAGAAATCAATCGATTCAGAATAGCAGTAGAAAGCAGGGCGTTCGCGCGCTGCGGAAATGAGGAAAATATGGGTACAGAGAATGAATACGGAGCAGATCAAATTCAGATATTGGAGGGACTTGAAGCAGTAAGAAAAAGACCCGGTATGTACATCGGAAGTACGTCTGCGAGAGGACTTCATCATCTGGTATATGAGATTGTGGATAACGCGGTGGATGAAGCGCTCGCCGGTTATTGCAAAAGCATTGAGGTGACGATCAATCCAGACAATTCTATAACTGTAGAGGACGATGGGCGCGGAATTCCGGTCGGGATGAATCACAAGGCTGGAAAGTCGGCGCTTGAGGTAGTATATACGGTACTTCATGCCGGAGGAAAGTTCGGCGGCGGCGGATATAAGGTGTCCGGCGGACTGCACGGTGTAGGAGCTTCCGTTGTAAACGCGCTTTCTACGAATCTTTCGGTTGAGGTATACAAGGACGGGCAGATTTACGGACAGAGCTATAAGATCGGAAAGCCGGATGAGCCTGTCAAGATCATTGGTACGTGCGATATGGAGAAACACGGAACAAAAGTAACGTTTATGCCGGATCCGACAATCTTTGAGGAGACGGTCTATGATTATGATACCTTAAAGCAGAGACTGCGCGAAACGGCATTTCTGACGAAAGGTCTTAGAATCATACTCTCCGATACAAGGGAAGAGCCGGTACACACACATGAATTTCATTATGCAGGCGGTATCAAAGAGTTTGTAACCTACCTGAATAAGAGTAAGGAAGCTCTCTATCCGGATGTTATCTACTGTGAGGGATCAAGGGATGGTGTATATGTAGAGGTTGCAATGCAGCACAATGATTCCTACAATGACGCGACCTATAGTTTTGTAAATAATATCATTACGCCGGAGGGCGGTACGCATCTGGCGGGTTTTCGAAACGCCCTGACAAAGACCTTCAACTCCTACGCAAGAGCAAATAAGATTTTAAAGGATACGGAGCCTGCGCTGACCGGAGATGATATCCGTGAAGGTCTTACTGCAATTATCAGCATTAAGATCGAAGAGCCACAGTTCGAGGGACAGACAAAGCAGAAGCTTGGAAACAGTGAGGCGAGAGGAGCGGTGGATTCCGTTGTCAGTGAGCAGCTTACGTACTTTTTAGAGCAGAATCCGAACATTGCAAAGAGCATTTGTGAGAAATCTCTGCTTGCGCAGCGTGCGAGAGAGGCGGCAAGAAAAGCGCGCGATCTCACCAGAAGAAAGACGGCGCTTGAAGGGATGTCTCTTCCGGGCAAGCTTGCGGATTGTTCTGACAAAGACCCGAAAAATTGTGAGATTTTTATCGTAGAGGGGGATTCCGCAGGCGGTTCTGCTAAGACTGCGAGAAGCCGTGCGACACAGGCAATCCTTCCTTTGCGCGGTAAAATTTTAAATGTAGAGAAAGCAAGACTTGATAAGATCTACGGCAATGCCGAAATAAAGGCAATGATTACGGCGTTCGGAACGGGAATCCATGAAGATTTTGATATCAGCAAGCTACGTTATAACAAGATTATTATTATGACCGATGCCGATGTCGACGGAGCGCATATTGCAACGCTGATGCTGACATTTTTGTACCGTTTTATGCCGGAGCTTATTAAGCAGGGGCATGTCTACCTGGCAACGCCGCCGCTCTATAAGATCGAAAAGAACAAGAATGTCTGGTATGCTTATGATGATATTGAATTGAATAAGATTCTGACGGAAATCGGGCGCGACGGCAATAATAAGATCCAGCGTTATAAGGGACTTGGTGAGATGGATGCCGAGCAGCTATGGGAGACGACCATGGATCCGGAGAAGCGTATCTTAAAGCGTGTCATGATAGATGAGGAGAATTCTTCGGAGATAGATGTGACCTTTACGACGCTAATGGGCGATAAGGTCGAGCCGAGACGTGAATTTATTGAGGAAAATGCGAAGTACGTACAGAACTTAGACATCTAAGGATGTCTAAGTTCTGTGAACCTGGATATATAAGATATATGAATAGCCGGATATCTAAATTCTGTGAAATAAGTGTGATTCCGATGGAAGGAATAGATTCCTTCGGAGAGAAATGGAGAATAGTCCTATGGATGACAAAATTTTTGACCAGATACATGATGTCGATCTAAAGAAGACAATGGAAAGCTCTTATATAGATTATGCCATGAGCGTTATCGCACAGAGAGCTCTGCCGGATGTAAGAGACGGACTGAAACCGGTACAGAGACGTGTCCTTTATTCCATGATCGAGCTGAATAACGGGCCGGACAAGCCGCATCGTAAGTGTGCGCGTATCGTCGGTGATACGATGGGTAAATATCATCCGCACGGTGACAGTTCTATCTACGGAGCGCTTGTAAATATGGCGCAGGACTGGTCTTTTCGTTATACACTTGTAGATGGTCATGGAAATTTTGGTTCTGTGGACGGCGACGGCGCCGCGGCAATGCGATATACAGAGGCGCGTTTATCTAAGATTTCCATGGAAATGCTTGCAGATATAGGAAAAGATACCGTTGATTTCGTTCCAAACTTCGATGAGACGGAAAAGGAACCGACCGTGCTTCCGTCTCGTTTTCCGAATCTTCTCGTAAACGGTACGACAGGTATTGCAGTCGGTATGGCTACGAACATTCCACCACATAATCTCCGCGAGGTAATTAATGGCGTGGTAAAAATTATCGACAATCAGATACTTGAGAACCGCGAGACGGATATAGATGAACTGCTAGCAATTGTGAAGGGACCGGATTTCCCGACCGGAGGTACGATCTTAGGAACTGCCGGAATCAACGAGGCTTACCGCACCGGACGCGGCAAGATCAGAGTCCGTGCGGTCACGGATATTGAGCCGATGCAAAACGGCAAGAACCGTATCGTCGTGACGGAGCTTCCTTACATGGTAAACAAAGCGCGTCTGATTGAGAAGATGGCGGAACTGGTGAGAGATAAGAAGATCGACGGAATCACCGATCTGCGTGATGAGTCTGACCGTCAGGGTATGCGCATCTGTATTGAGCTGCGCCGTGACGTGAATCCGAATGTCGTATTGAACCTGCTCTATAAGCATACGCAGCTTCAGGATACATTTGGAGTGATTATGCTCGCGCTTGTGGATAACCAGCCGAAAGTTTTAAATCTTTGTGAAATGCTCGGCTACTATCTGATGCATCAGAAAGAGGTAGTCACCAGAAGAACGAAATACGATCTGAACAAAGCGGAAGAGCGCGCTCATATTTTACAGGGCTTATTAACAGCACTTGACAATATTGATGAAGTTATCAACATTATCCGTAGCAGTAAGAACACGCAGGAAGCAAAAGAGCGTTTGATGGAGCGCTTCTCTTTAACAGAAGTACAGTCGCAGGCAATCGTGGACATGCGTCTGCGCGCGCTGACCGGATTGGAACGGGAGAAGCTTGAGGCAGAATACGCGGAATTGATGGAGCGTATCTCGGAATTAAAGGCAATTTTAGCGGATGAAAAGAAGCTGCTCGGCGTCATCCGCGAGGAGATTCTTGCGATTTCCGATAAATACGGCGACGACAGAAGAACGGCAATCGGATTTGACGAGTACGATATTTCCATGGAAGATTTGATTCCGGTGACAAATACCGTGATCACAATGACGAAGCTTGGATATATCAAGCGTATGAGCCTTGACAATTTCCGCTCGCAGAACCGCGGCGGAAAGGGAATCAAGGGAATGGAGACAATCGAGGACGACTACATCGAGGAGCTTTTGATGACGACCTCGCACCATTACCTGATGTTCTTTACAAATACGGGACGTGTATACCGCATGAAGGCTTACGAGATTCCGGAGGCGAGCCGTACGGCGCGTGGAACGGCGATTATCAACCTCTTACAGCTTCAGCCGGGCGAGAAAATAACGGCGGTCATTCCAATCAAGGAGTACACCGAAGGGCATTTTCTTTTCATGGCGACCAAGAAGGGAATCGTTAAGAAGACACCCATTACGGATTACGCGAATGTGAGGAAGACCGGACTTGCTGCAATCAATCTCAGGGAGGACGACGAACTGATCGAGGTCAAGAAGACCGACAATAATCAGGATATTTTTCTTGTCACGAAATACGGTCAGTGTATCCGGTTTAAGGAGACAGATGTAAGAAAGACCGGAAGAACTTCTATGGGAGTGATCGGTATGAATCTGGCGGACAGGGATGAAGTGATTGGTATGCAGATGGAGTCCCAGGGAGAATCCCTGATGATCGTCTCGGAGAAAGGTCTTGGAAAATGCACTTATATTTCTGAGTTTACGACGCAGAATCGCGGCGGCAAAGGCGTGAAGTGTTACAAGATTACCGAAAAGACCGGAAATATCGTTGGTGTGAAGGCGGTCAATGCAGATAATGAGGTCATGCTTATAACGACGGAAGGTATCATCATTCGTATAAAGGTGAATGATACGGCGATTCTGGGGCGTATTACTTCCGGTGTGAAGCTCATCAATCTGGACGAAAATGTTACCGTAGCGAGTATCGCGAAAGTCAGAGAGGATAAGACTCTCATGGAAAATGCAGATACTTCGGAACTTTTGACGGACGAAGAGGAAGCTAAGAGCGCGGCGCTTGCGGCGGAGAATGCGAAGAAAGCCGCAGGAAAAACAGACAACACGGAGACGGACGAAGAACTGATGGAAGAATTGTTGAAGCGTGCCGGGGAAGACGGAGAAGAAGACGAATAAATACTTTGGAAGCCAGAAAAGTAATAAAATAGTCAAAATAATACTTTGACAGTCAAAAAATTATTGACAAGAAAAAATAATTCTATTATAGTTATAACAGTTTAATAAACATCATAAAATTTTTATTAAAAATTTATAAAAAGACAGGAGAGAGAAAAATGGATAACATGAATTTACAGAATAATGGGATGAATGAGCCGGGAAAGGCTGACGGAATGGGAATTGCCAGCCTTGTATTAGGTATTGTTGCAATCGTTATGTCATGCTGCATTACATATATCGGTCTTGGATGCGGTATTGTAGGTGTAATTTTAGGATTCATGTCGAATAAGAAGCAAAAGAATGGTGTTACAACAGCGGGTATCGTTTGCTCTATCATCGGTATTGTGCTTTCCATCATCATGATTATTGTAGGAATTGTTTTCGGTGCCGCTTTAACAGAAGCTCTTTATAATATGTAAATTATGAAAAAGGAGCTTTCGCTGGAGGATGAGCTTTACAGAATTGGAATCTGGTTTTTGATAATCGGAGTGAGTGGAATTTTTGTATATTTCAAGCTTATCTTGCCAAACGTAAAAGTACCGCCGTGCGTGATGTATTCGATACTTGGGGTATATTGCCCGGGATGCGGAGGTACAAGAGCTGTAAGAGCCCTGTGCCATGGAGAAATATTGAAGTCCGTGTGGTATCATCCGATCGTATTGTATTCAGCAGTTCTTTTTGGGGCGTTTATGATGACGCATACATTAGAAAAGATTGGAGTGGCGCGCGTAAAGGGGTTGAGATTCCATAATTGGTACTTATATGGAGCAATCGTTATATTGGTTGTGAATGTCGTAATGAAAAATGTGCTGAAGTTTTGCTTTGGAATTACGATGTAGCCCCGAAATAGGTGAAGCAGATACAACGCTATCGTCTATTGAAGTTAATGATGGGAGTCTGTTAGGAAAATAGAATATAAGAATAAAAGAAACCATATTTGCGAAGGTAACATAGCAAATATGGTTTCTTTTATTTTTAATTGGTCATGAAAATGATATTTTTACAATGATTTTGATTTTTTGAGGAAGTTATTTCGGATATGATTGTACAAAGTCAAGCAGTATGACAGGAACAGATGAGAAGCTATCATCTGCCAGAAGGAGGACAAATGGAAACAGTACGGTTTTTAGATAACAACGGCACGTTTACATTAGATAAGCCGGAGAATTACAACTATCTGTATTTTCCGATTGCACAGGAAATGGGATTAAAAGGGGCAGTAACGCCGAATTTTGGCGGAGATTGTAAACGAAATCAAAATGCTTTTTTGATGGAACCGGTGAGTGCTGAGAATCTTCATAATAACCGGGCAGGAAGGAATTTCTGGTGTCGGGTAAAGAATAACGGAAGCTGGTCTGTTGTGGGGGCGTCCGCGGAGGAGGAAGCCAAAAAGTTTACTGCCGATCAGGATGAAAGCAAGCTGAAAGCCGGTTTTATGTGGCAGACAGTGACAAGAAAATCTGCGAAATATCAACTGGAAGCAGAGGTGACTGTTTTTGCGCCGTTAGAGCATGAGGTAGAACTCATGCAGGTGAAAATTTGTAATATTGGAGCAGATGTTCAAACAATTACACCGATTGCTGCAATTCCGATATATGGAAGAAGTGCTGACAATATCAGAGATCACAGACATGTAACATCACTGCTGCATCGGATTTCCACAACTGATTATGGGGTTTGTGTAAAACCTACGATGTCTTTTGACGAGCGCGGACATCAAAAAAATGAATTGACTTATTTTGTCTGTGGAATGACCGGAGAAGGAGAGGCGCCGATTGATTTTTATCCGACGGTGGACTGCTATCTCGGTGAGGGTGGCAGTTATACGCATCCGCGTGCAGTGCTTGCAGAGACAGCCGGGATTCCGGCGGGAAACTGCATGGAGGGAAAAGAAGCGGTTGGCGGAATACGTTTTCGTGAGATGACACTGCAGCCGGGGGCGAGCGCGTCTTACACGCTAATCATGGGAGTTACCGACCAGAAGTCCGGGATTGCACAGGCGGTGGCGGAATATAAGACAGCAGAAAAAGTCGATGAGTCGCTCACGAAAATGCAGGAACACTGGCAGAAAAAAGTGAATGTCAGATACTATACCGGTCAGAAGGATTTTGACAACTATATGCGCTGGGTCAGCTTTCAACCGATTTTGCGAAGAATTTATGGCTGCTCTTTCCTGCCCCATCATGATTACGGAAAAGGCGGAAGAGGCTGGCGCGACTTGTGGCAGGATTGTCTGGCACTTCTCCTGATGAATCCTTCCGGTGTTGGACAGATGATCCTTGACAATTATGGTGGCGTCAGAATGGATGGTACAAATGCAACCATTATCGGAGAGAATCAGGGTGAGTTTATTGCGGATCGAAACAACATTACACGTGTGTGGATGGATCATGGTTTTTGGCCGTTTTTAACAACGAAGCTTTATATTGACCAGACCGGGGATATCGGGATCCTTAATAAGGAAGTGTCTTATTTCAAGGATCGTCAGATTGAACGTGGAACTGGTATTGATCGTGCATGGACAGAAAATTATGGAAATCAGCAGAAAACAGAGTCGGGAGATGTCTATTATGGAAGCGTCCTGGAGCATCTGTTGCTGCAGAATCTATGCGCGTTCTATGAAGTGGGAGAACATAATATCATAAGACTTCGCGGGGCAGACTGGAACGATGCGTTGGATATGGCAGAGCAACGCGGCGAGAGCGTTGCATTTACCTGCGCTTATGCGGGTAATTTAAAGCAGCTGGCAAAATATTTAAAGGTGATGACAGAAAAATCCGGCTGTAAAGAAATCGAAGTGCAGGAGGGAATGCAGATATTATTTACAGATGATGCTGCTCTCTATGAAGATATTCGTGCGAAACAGGAACTTCTTGCAACCTATGCGGCAAGCTGCGCGCATAATATCAGCGGAAAAAAAGTTATGCTGGACGTGAAAGCTGTAATTACTGGTTTAGAAAATAAAGCGGACTGGATGATGGAACATATTCGTCAGAACGAGTGGATAAATGACGGAGAGGGAAATGAGTGGTTTAACAGCTACTATGATAACAGCGGCGGAGTAGTGGAAGGAAAATTTGAGCAGAGCGTGCGCATGATGCTTACCGGTCAGGTTTTTGCGATTATGAGCGGTACAGCAAAAGAAGATCAGGTGACTGCAATCTGCAGGAGCGCAGACAAGTATCTTTATGAAAAGGAAATCGGCGGGTATCGCTTAAATACCGACTTCCATGAGACAAAATTTGATCTGGGAAGAATGTTTGGATTTGCTTACGGAGAAAAAGAGAACGGAGCTGTTTTCTCGCACATGACGGTTATGTATGCTAATGCCTTGTATCAAAGAGGGTTTATGCGCGAAGGCTATAAGGCATTGCAGACGCTTGCGGACACGGCGCTTCGATTTGAGGTGAGCCGCATGTATCCGGGAATTCCCGAATATTTTAACGGGGAAGGCCGCGGTATGTATTCTTATCTTACCGGTGCGGCCAGCTGGTATATGCTGACCCTAATTACGGAGGTATTTGGAGCAAAAGGGGAACTTGGCAATCTCATTCTGGAGCCGAAGCTTGTGAAGGAGCAGTTTGACAAGGATGGTGTGGCGTGCGTTGAACTGGGATTTGCAGGGAAGCGGCTGGAAATTCGTTATGAAAATCCGACAGGTAAGGATGCAGGAGAATATAAAATTTCGGAGATTCTTTCCGAGGTTCCGGCAGAGATTTGCAGCGATGGAAAAAGAGCAGTGCTTTATGGGGCAGATGTGCAAAAGTTCAGCGGTCAGATAAACAGGATTTTAGTGAAGCTTATGTAAGAAAGAAGTAAGACGATAAATTTATAAAGAGGAGAATACAATGCAATACGGACATTTTGATGAGGAAAAAAAGGAATATGTGATTACAAGACCGGACACGCCGGCCCCCTGGGCTAATTATTTGGGTTCGCCGGAGTATGGCGCAATTATATCAAATAATGCAGGAGGCTACAGCTTTGCAAAATCAGGTGCAAACGGACGAATTCTGCGCTATATTTTTAATCATTTTGATCAGCCGGGTCGTTACATTTATATTCGGGATAATCATAACAAAGACTATTGGTCTGCGTCATGGCAGCCGGTCGGTAAAAATCTGGAGGATTACAAAAGCACCTGTTGTCATGGTACGGCATATACCAGAATGATGGCGGATTACAGCGGGATTCATTCGGAGGTGCGCTACTATGTTCCGCTGAACAAGTCCTACGAAGTATGGAATCTTATTTTGAAAAATGAGTCTGATCAGGTGCGCAACTTAAGTGTAACCGGCTATGCGGAATTTACCAACAACAGCAACTACGAACAAGACCAGGTAAATCTGCAGTATTCCCAGTTCATTACAAGGACCGTATTTTGTAGCAATCGTATCTGTCAGATGATACATGGAAATCTGGATGGTTTGGAAGATGGTAAAGACGTCGACAACAAGATTGTCGAAGAACGTTTCTTTGGCTTGACGGGAAACAATGTAGATTCTTATTGTGGTGACAAAGAAAAATTTCTTGGTCATTATCATGGCTATGGAAATCCGGTCGGTGTTGAGAATGGCACACTCGGTGGCGAACTGAACTATAACGGCAACGGCTGTGGCGCACTTTCATGTATCATTGAATTACAGCCGAATGAGAGTAAGTCGATCGCATTTGTGCTTGGTATGAAATCGAGTGCCCAGGCAGCAGAAATTTTGGCGTGTTATGAAAATCCAAAGGAAGCTTGCGACAGAGAGTTAGAGGAATTGATTTCTTACTGGCATGGTAAGCTTTCACATTTCCAGATAAAAACACCGAGTAAAGAATTTGACACCATGATAAACACGTGGAACGCATATAACTGTTTCATGACATTTATCTGGTCCCGCGCTGCATCCTTTACCTATTGCGGACTCCGCAATGGATACGGATACCGCGATACCGTGCAGGATATTCAGGGAGTAATTCATCTTGCGCCAAAAATGGCTGTGGAAAAGATCCGTTTTATGCTTTCAGCACAGGTTGACAACGGTGCGGGGCTTCCTCTCGTGAAGTTTACACATAATCCGGGATATGAAGATACGCCGGATGACGCTTCGTATGTGAAGGAGACCGGCCATCCTGCATACCGGGCAGATGACGCACTGTGGCTGTTCCCGACTGTATACAAATATATTGCGGAATCGGGTGACCTTTCTTTTATTGATGAGGTAATTCCTTTTGCGAACAAGGATGAAGGAACGGTATATGAGCACTTGAAACGTGCAATTAATTTCTCAATGAAGCATTTGGGACCTCACGGAATGCCGGCAGGCTTATATGCAGATTGGAATGACTGTCTGCGATTAGGAAAAAATGGAGAATCTTCTTTTGTGGCGTTTCAGTTCTACTATGCGATGACGATTTTGAAAAAATTTGCGGAGTATAAGAACGATGCGGAATATATTCGTTATTTGGATGAGAGACAGACCGCATTAGGAAAAGTGATTGAGGAATTCTGCTGGAATGAAGATCGATTTATTCGCGGCTTTACGGAGGCTGGAGAAGTGATCGGTGAGCGCAAAGCACCGGAGGCAAATCTGTGGCTAAATCCGCAGAGCTGGAGTGTAATCAGCGGATATGCTTCTGGGGAACAGGCAGATGCGGCATTGAATAACGTATATGAAAAGCTGAATACGGAATACGGTGCAATTCTGATGGACCCGCCATATCATGAGCATGCATTTGATGGTGCTTTGGCAGTGATTTATAATGCCGGAACAAAAGAAAATGCAGGAATTTTTTCTCAATCCCAAGGGTGGATTATTTTGGCGGAAGCGTTGCTCGGACATGGAAATCGTGCATTTAACTATTTTATTGAAAATGCGCCGGCGGCACAGAACGACAGAGCGGAAATACGTGTGTTAGAGCCATACTGCTATGGACAGTTTACGGAAGGAAAGGCAAGTCCCGAATTTGGCCGTTCTCATGTGCATTGGCTGACCGGTACAGCATCTACAATCATGGTCGGTTGTGTGGAGGGTATCCTTGGTATGAGACCAGACTTCTACGGGCTTAAAATTGCACCGTCTGTTCCAGAGACATGGGAATTTTTTGAAATAGACAAGGAGTTTAGAGGAAAGCATCTACATATTACGGTAAAAAACCCAGGTCATGTGGAATCAGGCTGTAAACAGCTTATTTTAAATGGCAAAGAAATGGAAAGTAATTACATTCCAGAGCAGTTGCTTGTGGAAGAAAATAGGATAGAACTTATAATGTCATAATCATTTTATATTTAAACGGAAGACGGGTGCCAGTTGCTGCGAAAATACTTTGTACGGTATTTGTGTGGTGTGGTTCCCGTCTTTTTCTGAAATACCTGAATAAAGTGGCTCTGTGAAGAAAATGCAAGATAGTTTGAGATGTCAACAATGCTGTAATCAGAGTATTGCAGTAGATTTTTTGCTTTTTCTATTTTGAGGTTTAAGATGTATTCACTGATAGGAATACCAATTTCCTTGTGAAAAAGCTTAGATACGTAGCTTTCGGACAGTTTTAAGTGTGCGGCAAGGTCTTTTATGGTAATCCGGCAATGAATATGACTATAAATATAGTCCATACATAATACAATCGGCTTTGAAAGAACTTCACTTTTGCGGATAATCAGCATCCGATTGCAAAAATCAAGACACATTTTGTCGTGCAGATCAGCGATTTCGGCAACGGTGTGAAGCTTGTCCATCTTTTGGATATAGAAATCGCTTAAGCTGTAAGCTTTTTCCTGTTCCATGCCGCTGTAAACACAATAGCGTGTGGTCATCGCCGTCGTAATGACAAAGTGATAGCGCATATTTTGTATCGGGTTTTTTGATAAAATACCCATTCCATCTGGGTTGACAAATGTTTTACTATAACAATTATCTTTTACATAGTCTATATTGCCATCGGCAATCGCGATGTAGAATGCAAATTCATTTTCTACTGCACGGTGCGCTAAGAGTGTTAGACGGCACATTGTGGGAGGGGCAAACCGCACTTTGATTTCGGCAATAACATCTCTCCGATCGTGCGGTATCGGCACTTGCCGCAGACTCTCATCGGGATGACCGTAGA
>JAETOE010000009.1 GCA_021771815.1 Roseburia hominis | reverse complement strand
GTTTATAAGAATTGCTCTGGGTTATGGGACTTCTTTTGCGGCTGACATTATAAGGGAAGCGAAGAAACTTATGATTTCCAAAGGACATACATACTACCAGTCCCGGAAATTAGACCGTGTACCGAGGGAAGCCTTGGAGGAATTATTGGGTATCAAATTTCAAGACGGGCAGGCTGAATGTACTTCTTGCACACCAATGTAAGGAGTGAAATTATGGCAAAAGACCCCATTAAGAAAGCAGATAACGGAACTTATTATTTTAGAGCAAACTTAGGCTACAATCCGATAACAGGTAAACAAATCCAAAAATACCGAAGCGGCTTTAAGACAAAAAAGGAAGCAAGGGAGGAATATTCAAAACTTGTCCTCACTTCCACCGAAGAACTGACCGCCAAAAAGGACACGGTTTCTTTTCAGACGTTCATTGAAGAAACCTACCTGCCGTGGTACAAAACGCAGGTAAAGGAAAGCACCTGCTTAAACCGCCGTTCCACCATTCAGAAGAATTTCACATACTTCTACAAAATGGCAATGGACGAGATAGAACCTATCAACGTGCAGAACTGGCAACTGGAACTTGCGAAAGAGCCAATCCAAACTATACCCGTATCGCACAGGGTATGCTTTCTATCACATTTGACCGGGCTACCGTTTTAGAGATTGCAAAAAAGAACCCGTCACGCATGATAAGCAACATCAAAAGACAAAGGTTGATTTCTGGACGTTGGAAGAATTTCAGAAAATGATTTCCCTACTCTACAAGGGCGATTATTACGAACACTACCTTTTCATTTCCTTTTGGGTACTATTTATGACGGGCATGAGGATAGGCGAAGCCGCCGCCCTGCAATGGTCTGATATTGATTTTGAAACGGGGCTTATAAGCATAACAAAAACCCTGTACTATAAATCAATGGTCGATTACAAATTTGTTGAGTCAAAGACGCAGGCAAATGTCCGCACAATCTATATCGACACGGACACCATAAAGGAGTTGCAGGCGTGGCGTGAGTTTCAGCAAAAGGTACTGAAAGGCTGCGATCTGGTGTTAAGCTACAACGGTATTCCAACCAGTAAGCACACGCTTCCAAGAGCCTTAGAAAAACTTGCCGGGCTTGCAGGCGTACACCGTATCAAAATTCATGCACTAAGACATTCCCACGCTTCCCTCTTAATCAGCATGGGAGAAAACCCGCTTTTGATTAAAGAGCGTTTAGGGCATGAGAAGATACAGACCACTTTAGGAACATACGGGCATTTGTACCCAAACAGCAATCTTGAAGTTGCCAATAAATTAACGGGCGTACTGACATATACACCCGCTTCACACAGCATTGCAGATTACACAAGCAATCAGCACACCGCAATCTATCACAGAGAGGTTGAATAGAAAAATGCAATCGTAATGCAATGAGAAAGAGAAAAAGCCGCCAAACCCTAGTGTTTACGGGCTTTGCGGCTTAGCTCCGACTATTCGAACTCCTCGGCGGATAGCTTGAACTGGTTGTTTTTTCCTCGTTTTTCAAGCATTTATTATCCGTATTATTCAAAAATCGCTCTCGTTTTTGTGTCAGTCAAAATTTTTAGAGCCAAAATAGAGCCAATTTAATCAACTGCTATATCATCAAAAATAACCGGTATCTGATTCTGAAATTGTTTCAAAAGTGGAATAGATATTTCTCGCATTTGAGGATGTGCTCTATTCGCCGTCCTTAATTTGAAAAAATGTCTCCATTCGCGTAAGTTCATCGTTACAATAATTTCAGTTTTTAAGCTATTAGGCAAAATGCTTCTTGCTTCTTGTGCAGTAGCACCTTCTGCTATCATTTTTAAATAAGACTTCTCGCATTCTTGCATTATATTTTTCCAAGTAACAAAATTAATATCATCTTCTCTCCAAAAACAAGGTTTAATAAAGGATAGCTCGCCATCAAACTTTTCTTTACTATAATTACAATATCTAGTACTCTCTTGACTATAACTTGCAATTCTATGTCTTACAATTTCGTGCGTAACACCACGATCACAAATTATTCGAACAGTAATTTTTTCATGTTCTAATACTGATTCATGCCCACTTTTAATTATATTTTGTACAAATTTTTGAGCAGATTCTTCTGTAATAGCATTTTCACTTTTATAGCATACACGCCCACATAGTTCTATCTTTCGTAAAATTTCAGCTCCATTAATTTCATCCATTATTTGAAAACTCGGACTAATTATTTTCATTATCATTCTCTCCTTCATTAATTTTTTTATTTTGAGCAATACAATTATTTTTTTTATACACGCAATCTTTTTTTTCAAACAATTCTATGCTAAACATATTATTAATACTATACGTCTTAGAAACCAAATCACTATTTGCGCCAATTCTATAATTTGGTCTATAGAAAATAGTATATATGGAGTCCATCCTCGTTTTAAAACTATATTTATCTATCGCTTTCAAAATAGTATCATATGTTACTATTACATCTGTTATCAAAATGATATCATTTGTTTTTTTGATACTTAATTCAATTTCTGAACTAGCATTATTTAACTCCTCCTTTTCTGATACTATGTAAGACAAGGGTCTTTGTAAAGCAAACGCAACACGTGATGCCAGTAATGAGCCCACTAAATCAATACCAATAATTGCATAATCATTATGGGTATTAGAATTTATGTCCTTAACAATTATATCTACTAATTTATTAAGTATTCTTTTTGTTTCAACTATTTCCTTTGTATCTATCCAATCCCTAGCACAATAGGTTTTATTTAACAAAAAATGCCCAAATTTAATTAAGTTTCTTTTTGTTATTTCCTCATAAATATCTTTTTCCAATGTTTCATCCAAAACCATTGGATATTTTCCACTTTTTGTGCCGGATTTTGCTGTACTTGAAACCTCAGCATCTTTTTGCGAGACTAAACGTCTTACACTTAATCCATCTGATATTTCCTTGTCAAGCATTTCATTTGTTGTCACGAGAATAATTTTACTTACAGGAACATAATTACTAAATTTCTTCTGATTAAATGCGCTATCTATTACCTCGTTTAACTTTTTTTCTATTTCATTATATATGTCTATGCATTCCCTTGCTATGGATTTTTCTGTTTTTCCCTCATCAAGGCAAATGCCTATATAGTCATCATCAATTTGTAATTCTATTGTTTTCCCATCCTCATTTCTTTGTACTGACGATATCAAATGTAACCTCTTCCAATGTTCTAACGAAACCATAAATCCCTGCCATTTTTCTAATTCCTTTCGATTTGTCTCTAATTCATCATATTTCTTCAATTCCTCATACTGTTTTTTCCCTTCCTCTATCTGTTGTTCTATTTCCCCAGATCCCAATCTGTCAGAAGAAACATCTAACTCATCAGCCAGCCGCAACACTCCTGCCAAAAATTTTGCTCTTATTTTTCCTTCCTTTGCATTGTAATCTTTCAAATCTGGAGATTTCATACCATTTTTTTTATCTTCTACAGATCTATCCTTGACATCACTATGGGCAATTATTATAACCTTTAAAGCTTTTAATTCATTAACAGTCAAATCCGATTTTTTCTTAAATACACTTCTACTATCATCATATTCCTTTTGAACATAATCTGCGGATTTAATAGAATGGTTTTCTCTGGTTGCTCCTAACACGTTAAACATTCCTATATCATGAAATAATACAGCAAGATTTAATATAAATAATTCTCTCTGCGAAATACCATAATCTGTTTTATATATTAATTCTTCATCAAACAATACTTCACTAATTATTTTATAAATGTCAAAACAATGGTGCTCAAAATCATGTAATGTAAATGCACTCCCATTCATAATTACTCTTTCAGATAATTTAGGAGCATATTCATTAACAATATTTTCAAATCTATCAA
Organism: Roseburia hominis; assembly: GCA_021771815.1. GTDB lineage: Bacteria > Bacillota > Clostridia > Lachnospirales > Lachnospiraceae > Roseburia > Roseburia hominis_A. The sequence continues at coordinate 89,226 of JAETOE010000009.1, read as the reverse complement.
GATAATCTTTATCCATTTTCTTAATACATTGTATTTTCTTATATTCGCTCATAGATTTTACCTCTTTTGCATTAAAATATCTTCTCTTTCACCTGCTATCTTATAATCAATTTCCATATCTTTTGTATCTGCTAAAACTACTAATTTGCTTAAAAGATGAAAATCAGCATCTTTCTTATATTTTGCAATTCCAGCCGCATACGGTAAATACGCCTTTTTTGAATTAATCAAGGCACTAACAATCTTCAGTTCAGTTCCAGTACACATAAAATCAAAAATATATACATATCTTTTGCCTGCTTTTATACATTCAACCGAGTCTCCCAATTCCATTGAATACTTTGGCCCTACTCCTATTAGATGAACTTCTTTTATATCTAATAATCCCCCTAAAATATTTGCTAAAATAGCACCATTTTTGCTAGATGAGATAAATGCATCAATATGACCACTAAAATTATAAAGTTGCTCTGCTAAACTAAAAATAATAAAATAAAATTTTTCTACATTAATAAACAATTTTTTCACATCAACATAGCAATTACTATACAAACCTGATGAATCCAATAATTGAATATGCCCATCTTTATTATCTACAAGACTTTTAATTATTCTATATTCCTCTTTTTTTCTAGCATCTTTACACTCTACATCAACGAGTCCCTCAACCATATAATTATCTTTATCACAATAGCAAGCAACAGTGTCGCTAACCCACGTCAATTTCTCTAGTTCTTCAACCAACAATTGCTTAATGTTTTCTGATTTAACATTAAAAAAAATCAATTTTTCAATATATACATTAAGTCTACGCAATAAATGTTTTGGACATGAAACAACATTTTTCATATCAATTGATATATTTTCCTTATTACTTTCAGAAATAAAAATTTCAAGTTCATCAAAAAACATTTCAGAAACAACACATTCTTTTGAATATCTGATATTCTTCTTATATTTCTTTGCCGTACAAAAAAATACATTAAAATCCATGGGTATAATACTAAGATTATCGCTCTCAAAACTATACACGACATTCCCTCCGTTCTAATGGTAACTCCACTTCAATATGAACACCGTCAAAAGGTATATTTCTTTTCAAATTATATTTAATAAACCCATTCGCTTCAAACAATTTATTGTCAACAAATTCCCTCAAAACTCTCTGTGTAAAAATAACTTGTGCATTATTGGAATGTATTCGCACTTTCCCACCAAAATTTAGTACTCTTCTTATTATATTGTATAAACCATATACTTTACTATCTTTTCTTTTATAAACTCCCAATAAAATAGCATCAATTTCATCCATATATGGATTTTTGCTTCTTATTGTATTTCCAAAACCGCATCCAAAATCTGAAACCGAAATATATATTTTTTTCATTGAATACTTGGCATGTAATGTTGTAAATGAAAAGCTTTTAGCATGTTGCTTACAGTTCAAGATCATTTCTTCTAAAAACTCTGCTATTTCATTAACATAATATATTCCTTGTTTACATTCCCGCACACTTTGAAATCTATATAAATACTCATCTGCAAAAGGGACAATGCAATCTTCTACTTTTTGACTAATATTATCTACAGTATCATCTACATCGAAATATATTGTACCACAAATAGGATCAATATGCTTTCCTTCTAATCCACCATACGGCGATGAAACAAAATCATACAATCCAAACTCTTGTGCATATTTTGTAAAATTTATCTCATATAAATAATTTTTTAATTCTCCTGAATAACTCGCATCAGGAATATAAACATAGGCCGCCCTATTATATTGTTTTCTCAATTCATATCCCATACATAACAAATTCGGAATTACCACAGGTTCGACCCTAAGAGTTCTGGAAAAATCCAAAATGATATTTTGTTCATTTCTTATTTTTGCTTTGTTTTTTTGGAAAATCACATTATTATAAAACTCATATGAAGTCAAATCTCGTGGAATATCAATATAAACATTATTCTGCATCATCACTCCTACTTTCTATAGTATATAAACAATTATACCTCATTTTATTGACCATAATCCCCAAAAATTATGTTTGAACTATATAACATATTACCTACCCCCTATGCTTTTCTTTCCTTTTCTGCTGTTTCAATTCATACTGCCGCTGTTTCTCTGCTTCCCGCTGTTCCCGGCTCACAGTCTTACGTTCAGTTTTCAACTGCTCCTGCTGTAATTTCAAAGCCTGTTGCGATTTTGTTCCAATCCCGGTATTCTGTACCTGTTTCCGCACTTCACGTTGTACCCGTTTAGGATTGCGGCCAGCTTCTTTTACATCTGTTGCCACAGCCGGACTAAATCGTAACCGATAGTAATTTTTCAGAACAAACTCATAAACCTCATAGTCTTTTGGTTCTGCCCCAAACGTAACCTTACACACAGATAGCTTTCCATCTGATACACGTTCAAACACTCCCACCCAAAAGGGTTCTTCAAAAAATACTGTCAACTTTCCCGATACTTTGTCCATGACAATTCCTCCTTAAAATAATTGTAATGAACAAAGAATGGACGACCCTAAGGAGGGAGGGCTACTTACACCAAATAGGTGCGACTGGACTACCTACCAGTTCTGCAAGATTGTCTTGCGTTGTGTTTTTATCTTTGCCCCTATATATTACCACAGAAACGCCCATTTTTCCACAAAAATATGGCAATCCACATATAACTGCAAACTGCCATATTACCATTTCCCTTATCTGATTTAAGTTACATGGTGCTAGCACCATGTGATAACTATCATCAATGGGAACATTATCTTTGTCACAACCTATTTCCTATAACCATACTCCCCAATCCCCATAATCAAATGTCCCACTTCCATGATGAAGTTTTCCGTCCACCTTGAGATTTCTAAACGCTTCCTGCATACGGATTAAGATTTCCGCTTTATATCCAGTGAATGGTGTGCAGGAAATACTTCCTTTACAGGCAATGCCGCAACTTTTTTCAAAGAATCGAGGTATGCTTCCGGGTCAGTAGACGGATAATAAGCAAACAGAATATCTTTATATACCAAATCACCTGTAAATAAATATCCCCTGCTTTTTTCCCAAAAGCACAAATGCCCCGGAGAGTGTCCGGGAGTATGCAGCACTTCAATTTGCCTGCCGCCAATATCAATGATGTCATGGTCTGTCAGCACTTTTGTTGGCATACCCTAAAACAATTCATAATCGCTCACGCAAAACCCTTCGGGCAAATCACAGCGGTCTATGACCATCTCTCTTATCGTTTCGATTGATAAAGGGAATTTACCATTCAGCCAATCCAATTCATCAGCATGAGCATAAAAATCCAGGAAATACTTATGCCCACCAATATGATCCCAGTGAATATGTGTGGCTACTGCCGTAATTGGCTTATCAGTAAGCTTCAGCACTTCCTCATAGATATTGGAAATGCCAAGCCCCGTATCAATAAGCAGACTTCGGTTATTTCCATTCAGCAGATAACAATGTGTTTCCTCCCAATGGCGGTATTCACTGATACTATATGTATTTGCATCAATTTCATCTATTGTAAACCAGTTATCCATTACTCCACACTCCTTAAAATCCCAATAAATTTATAGCTTCCCTATCTCTGCCAAAGAATTTTGAATATCCTTATAAACCAATGATTGCATACTATTTGCATAAATAGATACATCCGCTTTTTGCAGCGCAGAAACAATATCACACTTTAATTCCGGCTTATTCTTTGCAATCATAGGTAGTAACTTTATACACTGTCTTGCTGTTATCGGCTTAACATCTTCTATATGTTTCAAATATTCGTCTATGATTTCATCAATTTTATTACCCTTATCCCATTTAGCATTATAAGCAATCAGCGTAAATCCTCTTGTCCGAATGTAGGAATTATCACTGTCAATCATATCGGCTAATTTATCCATATAACAATATACCCTGTCCGATTTCTCACATTCTTTTTGCAGTGCCTGTAATGCTTTATATGCCGTATTATTATTTTTATCAAATAACAGTGTAAAATTGTCCTCAACATTTATTTCCATACCGTTTCATCTCCCATATCTTAAATCATGCTTTCGATTATAGCACTTTCTCCCGACATCTGCCACAATAAATATGGGACATAGCAACCGCCACGCCCCACATCTTTTATCGCTCTAACGACTTCTCAATCTTCTGTTTCTGCCCTTTCAAGTCATTCTGCTTCTCATACAGATTATTCCGCTCTTTGCACAATTCTTTCATGCGCTCCAACTGCGCCCGCACTCCCTCCCGGCAATCCGGCTCTATCTTTTTATATTCCCCGGTCAGATTGCGGATTGTATTGTTATTTTCCTTTATCTGCCCCGAAAGGCATACCCAGTCTATCAGATTTTGCACCTCTTTGTCCGTTTCGTAAAGGTCTGTATCTGCTACGATTTTAGCACACAGCCGTATCATAACTTTCTTTTCCATATCCGTCATATCCTATCAATCCCCTTTCTTATCGGCTCATTTCAAAGGCACGTTTCGGGCGTTTCTTTGCTCGTTCTGCCTGCTCTAATGCCTTTGACCGCTCTACTATCAACTGTACCTGTTCCCTTCCTAAATGACGCTCCAAACGCTCCAAATCAGACGCTTTTTCCTGCAATCGGTCTATGGTATCGTTCTGCTCCATGACCTTATCCGTCAAACGGCTAATCTGCTTTTGTTGCCCGTCCACTTTGGCGGTCAGCTTCCTACCCTGCTCCGTAAGCTGTACGCATTTGATAGTCAGATTTTTTACTACCTCTTTCAACCTCTCCACAAGCGGAAGTGCCTTTTTATCCCGATAATTCTTTGCGCTCATCAATGCGCCCGGCTCTGCTAGCTGCCATTTCACATCTTCATCATAAGCGTGTATATTGCGCTCCATGACTTCCTTTGACTGCACCATTTTGTTAATGTCCTGCTGCAACTTTTTCTGCTGTTTCTCCAATTTTTCATTTTCGGATAACAGCTTTTCTTTATCCTCTGCCAATATTTCCGTCTGTTCTTTCAAAAGAAGATTTGTAGCGGAAAGTTCTGATACTTCCTGCCGGATCGCTTCGCCCTCTTTCCGTATCTGTTCCGTTTCCTGTCCTGCCGTTATCTGCTGATGAAGAATATCGGATAATTCCTCTTTACTGCCGGAGATTGTCTGTTCCAGTTCCGCAACTTCTTTCTGCCGCTCCTGCTTCTCAAAATCCAAAACAGATAAGTGCTTTTCATGTGTACCCTTTTTCTCCCACTCAATACCATACTGTAACATAATCTCCGCAAGCCGTTCTTTCTCTGCCGCTACCCACTGGTTGCGTTCCGTTTCGCTCCTTGTGCCGCCCTTAAATCCAAGTTCCACAAGTGCCTTTTTTAGTGACACCCTTGTTTCAAGCCCTCTCTTGCTTCCAGTCGTATAAGGTATAAAATCTATATGCAGATGTGGCGTGGCTTCGTCCATGTGGAGATGTGCCGAAAATACCCTTAGTGTAGGATTGCGCTGTTGGAAGTCCTGCATATATTCATCAAGTATTTTTGCCGCAAGCTGTCCTTCCTCTGTCTTTGCTCCCATATCATCCTTGTTGCCTATCTGCAAAATAATCTCATGGAATGGCTTTTCCTGTTTGCCGGAACAGATTTTCTCATAGTAATCATCAATCCGGCGGTCATTTCTGGTCTGCTTCTCATTGTACCGGGCGAGTGCTTCATCAAATAATTCATGGTATACGTCCTTGATATTTTCATTGCAATATTCCACATTCAGGCAACTCCGCTCCGGGTCAGTGTTCTTTGCGTGGAATTTTCTGCTGTTGTGGTTGACAGAGCCTTTCCCTGTCATAACGCTGATTGTCCGCTTCAATAAATTTTCCTTTCTCCCTATTGGGTAATAAGCGCCGGATACGGCGCATAGCCTTTGTTACTTTCTGCGAAAGTAACGCAAAAGCACTTTCGACAGGCTACGCTCTATCAAAAGTGCCTTTGCGCCCTGCCGGGGGCTTTTCCGTCCTTACGGACGGGGCGGCTTTTCGCCGCCTTGATACCGCCGCTTTCCGGCTCTCTCCCAACACCGCAACATTGCAATGTCTATAATTTTTGCAACCTTGCAATCTTCAAGAACGCAATTCCAAGACTGCAAAATTCTAATACCCTGCATTGTTGCGCTGTTACCTTGCCTGTCCGTCACTGTCTGATTTTATCCAGTTCCCAATACCATGTGTTGTTTATCCGTTTTGCCCGGATACCTAACTCTTTCTTTGCGTTTTCCAGTGTCCGCTTTGATATGCCCTGCTCGTCCGCTAGATTGAAAATCTCATTGCTCTGCATGGCATTGTTTGTTTCTGCCAGTTCCCGGAGTAACCGCTTCGCCTGTTCCATTTTATTTGCTTTGGGAGCAATACCGCCTAAAACTTCATCAGCGGTAATCTCATAATCCCCTAGCCACTCAAAACCGTCCTCTGACAATGCAAACGCTTTCGGGTGTCCGAACGCCGCAAGGTTGTTTTTAATCTGCACCACAGCCCTTATATTTTCTTCTCCCTTAACCCTGCCGACTAAGAGAACACTTCTAGCGACTGCAAAGAAATCAATCGAACCCATTCCCCGGTATGCCGCCTTATTTCCTGCCGCCTTGTTCATATGCCCGACAAGGACAATCGCACACTGATGTTTCTCTGCCAGTGCCGCCAACTTCTTTGTCATATCCCTTGCTTCATTCGCCCGGTTCATATCCATGCCACCGCCCAAATAGGCTTGTATCGGGTCTAAAATCAACAGCTTTGCTCCTGTCTTTATAACAGCTTCTTCCAAGCGTTCATCTATCATGGAAAGTGATTTTATCTTTTCATCAATGACCGAGATTTTCTCACAGTCTGCCCCCGCCTGCTCCAACCGGGGCTTTACCGTATCGGCAAGCCCGTCCTCTGCACTCTGATAGATTACATTCAAAGGCTCTGTAAAATTCATTCCACTGTCTAAACTTTCTCTCTTAGACAGTTTCGCCGCTATATTCAGAATAAATGTTGTCTTTCCGTCCCCCGGATCGCCTTGAACAATAGTCAGCTTGCCATAAGGGATAAAGGGAAACCACAGCCAAGAAACTTCCTGCGACTGTATCTCTGACAACTTAATCAACTGTAATTCTGTTTTTGTTTCTTCCATAAATGCCCTCCATTTCTGAAAAATCGTTGCCACTGGAAAAAACCTCTGCTATACTTGTATTGTGAAATTGATAACAGAGGTTTTCCAGTTATCACAGCCCTAACAGTTGCCGCTGTCGGGGCTTTTTTCTTCTCCGTTGGTGTTTCCCTGCCACAGATATTTTGCTCCGTCCAATACCCACAGGATAGCTTTCAGCATATCAATACAGTCATTCCGCATATCTTCCAATCCCTCCGGCGTTAAATCAATCTCTGTCTTTTCAAATTGTTCTGTCACTTCCCGGATATTTGTCTGCATTATCTTTAGTTCCTCTACTAACTGATAAACCAGTTCCTTTTTACCGACCACGCACACCCGGTTATAAATACAGGAACGAACAAAATAATCTTTCTTAGAAAGTCCGCTTGCTAAAATCTTTGCTTCGATTTCTTCCCTCTCTCTAGGGGAAATGCGAAAGCTGATTGTCGGGTATTTATGCATTCCACTCATTCTTCTTCCTCCCTGCTGTTCTCCATCTCCAATTTATCTGCAAGTTCCCCCTGCTTATTGGGATATAAATGTGAATAAGTATTTAATGTTGTTTCGATTTTCTCATGCCCCAACCGTTCCGCAATCGCTAATGGCGTGAAACCCATTTCCACAAGCAGGCTCGCATGGCTATGGCGAATATCGTGCAAGCGTATTCTTTTCACTCCCGAAGCCTTGATACCTCTGATAATCTCATGCTCCATATAGGATTTTGTAAAACGGAACATTCTTTCGTCTGCCATAATTCCATATAAGTGCGAAGTATACTCTTTTAATTCCTCTGCCAAAAACGGCGGTATCGTTATGATACGCTTGCTCTTTGGCGTTTTAGGCGGTGTGATAATGTCCCTGCCCTCTATCCGCTGATAAGATTTGTTTACGGAAATAGTACGCTTCTCTAAATCAATATCATTATAAGTAAGGGCAAGTAATTCGCCAATCCTCATACCTGTCCAGTAAAGGAGCAAGAACGCCATTTTGGTTTCCGGCTTATCCTCCACAGTTACAAGAAACTGCTTAAATTCCTGTTTCGTCCAAAACTCCTTTTCCCCGGCATGGCTTTTTCCGATACTCCCGGCTTTCCGGCAAGGATTATCTTTCAAGTCATAATACCGAACTGCATAATTGAAGATTGCCGACAACTGATTATTGACCGTTTTCAGATATGTCTCCGAATATCCCTTTTTCATCAGTGCATTTTGCCACGCCCGAATGTCGGAAGCCTTAATCTCATTCATATTCTTTTTCTTGAAATATGGAATGATTTTCAAGTCAATAATGAACTTCTTTGTACGCATGGTATTTTCACGCAGACGGTGTTCCATATCCTCATAATAGATTTGTACGAAGTTTTCAAAATTGATGTCTAAATTCCTCTGCTGCTGTTGCAGGAAGTCACGCTCCCACTGTTCCGCTTCCGCTTTTGTCTTAAATCCCCTCTTGTTCTTCTTGTGGCTTACGCCCTGCCAGTCCTTGTAATAGAACTGGCAACGCCACATCTTTCCGTCCCTTGTCGCTGACATAAAATCTCTCCTTTCCTACATGGCTACGGTCAAACCGTAGAATTTTTCTTCAAAGTATTTTGTCGGGACTTTGCCGCAGATTGTCCTATAACCCTTTGCTTTCAGTTCCTCATTCAGCCCCCGGATAATCTTGTAGGCATAACCCGTTGATACGCCAAGCATTTCAGCCGCCTCCTCTGCCGTTACATACATTTTCTTTCCATTCTCCATATAGTCCTGTCCTTTCTTTTTTATTTTCGGTACACATATGTGACCTTTATGTTTTTATTATACGGTACACTTTTGTGAACGTCAAGTATTTATTTTAAATTTATATACACAAATGTGTCCTGATGTGGTAGAATTGAACTAAGCACTAACGAAAATCACAAAACGGAGGTATTGGCATGACTACCGGAGAAAAGATTAAACACTTTCGTAATCTGCGTGGCATATCACAGGAAACGCTCGGACAGCTTTCTGGCATCAATTCCGCCACAATTAAAAAATATGAGTATGGCATTCGCAATCCCAAGCCCGACCAACTAATGAAAATTGCAAATGCTTTGGGTATCAGTATCAATGTTTTCATGGATTTTGATATAGAAACGGTATCAGATGTATTGTCTTTGATTTTGAAAATGGACGAACAATTAGATATGAACTTTGAAGCAGAGAGGTACGAGGACGGAAGTTTCAATCCCTCTACAATCAAAATATCCTTTAAAAACTCCCTGCTCAATCATAAATTAGGCGTATACATGAAAGCAAGGGAATTGCAGGAGAACCTTTTGAATGATACGGAACGCTTCTCGTCAGAGGAAGAACACCAACGGGCGATTGAAGCATTATCAAAGGATTTAGACGCTGTTAAACAGAGTATTCTTGATGACAGCAAGATTGTTAAAAAAGGCGTTAGAGGTATATCCGTTAAAATATATCCCGAAAATGAATGAAAAATTTTTGAGCAAAAAGTATTGACTTCCACGTAACGTGATACTGTATTCTTTTCTCATAGGAGCAGAATAGATATAAGCCGGCAATCTCTGTCTTGCTTCTTCACAAATTTAAGGAGCTGATAAGAATGCAAACCATAAGCCAAGTTGCAAAATTAACAGGCATAAGCACACGAACATTACAATACTATGACGAGATTGGATTGTTAAAGCCAAGCGAATTGACCGAATCCGGCTATCGCCTGTATGATGATGACGCCTTGCAGAAGCTACAACAAATCCTGTTTTTTAAGGAATTGGGATTTAAGCTGAAAGAGATTAAAGAAATTCTGCAAAAACCAGGCTTTGATAGAATTAAGGCTTTCAAAAGGCAAAAAGAATTGCTTCTGCTGAAACGCAATCGTACAGACAGACTTATACAGCTTCTTAGCCGCTTAGAGAAAGGAGAACAATGTATGAGTTTTAAGGAATTTGACCTGTCTGATTACATCACAGCATTAGAGGATTTTAAAAATAACAGCACTGATGATATTATCAAGCACTGGGGAAGTATTGAAAATTTTGATATGTTTATTCAAAAAATTAAAGATGATGAAGCAGAGGTAGCTAAACTTGCTATTCAACAATTCGGCAGTATTGAAAAATACACCGAAGCCATGAAACATAATTTAGAGCATTTCTCTGAACTCATGGAAACACAATTAACGGAAGAAGTGAAAGAAATTGGAAAACAATCTGATATTCTGTATGGCAGACTAACCACCAATTTGTCAGAAGATGTTTCCTCCCCTAAAATACAATCCATTGTACACGAACTATTGCAGCTTATACAGGAAAATAGCACCAGCGTATCCCTCGATAAGCCCTATATCAATGTTCTTATTGACACATATTCAAGCGATTATATCAAAAACATGACTGATAGCAAATACGGAGAGGGGGCTTCTGATTATATCGTAAAAGCGTTCCGTTACTACTCGGAGAATAACGCTTCCGAAAACAATTAGAGCCATTTTAGAGCCAACAAGCATAAAGCAATCCCGGAAATGCCCATTTTATCAACGTTTCCGGGATTTTATCCGTTACTCGAACTCAATCGTCCCCGGCGGCTTACTCGTCAGATCATAGAACACCCGATTCACCCCGCGCACCTCATTAATAATCCTGCTCATCACCATCTGCAGCACCGCAAACGGAATCTCCGCAGACTCCGCCGTCATGAAATCGACCGTTTTCACTGCGCGAAGCGCCACCGCATAGTCATAGGTTCTCTCATCCCCCATGACTCCGACGGAACGCATATTCGTAAGCGCCGCGAAATACTGATCCGGTTTCCAGGGCGCCGTCCCGCCATGCTCTTTGGCATACGCCGCAGCCGCATTGTCCACTTCCTCACGGTAGATTGCATCAGCATCCTGCACGATCCGCACCTTCTCGGCAGTGACCTCGCCGATGATGCGGATACCGAGTCCCGGTCCCGGGAACGGCTGACGGAAAACAAGCTTCTCCGAGATGCCGAGCTCTAATCCGGCTTTGCGCACCTCATCTTTGAAAAGATTGCGCAGCGGCTCAATAATTTCCTTGAAATCCACATACTCCGGCAGACCGCCGACATTGTGATGCGACTTGATGACCGCCGATTCACCGCCCAGCCCGCTCTCTACCACATCCGGGTAAATCGTTCCCTGCGCCAGGAAATCAACGGCTCCGATTTTCTTTGCCTCCTCCTCGAACACACGGATGAACTCTTCACCGATGATTTTACGCTTCTGCTCCGGCTCTGTCACCCCGGCTAATTTACTATAATAACGCTCCTGCGCATTCACGCGGATAAAATTCAGATCGAACTGACCGCCCTCGCCAAATACCGCTTCTACCTCGTCGCCTTCATCCTTCCGAAGCAGACCGTGATCTACGAACACACAAGTGAGCTGCTTACCAATTGCCCTTGACAAGAGTCCTGCGGCAACGGAAGAATCCACTCCGCCGGATAAAGCTAGGAGCACCTTGCCGTCCCCGACCTTTTCTCTGATTTCCTTGATCGTATTCTCGACAAAAGAATCCATTCTCCAGGTTCCGGCACAGCCGCAGACGCCACGCACAAAGTTGTAGAGCATCTTCGTTCCCTCTACCGTGTGGAGCACCTCCGGATGAAACTGAATTGCAAAAAGATTTTCCTCGCGGTTCTCCGCCGCAGCAACCGGACAATCCGCCGTGTGCGCCACAACAGAAAATCCAGGGGCAGGCTTCGAAATATAATCATTATGGCTCATCCAGCAGATGGTCGTATGGTCGTCTGTCTTATGGTCATCCCAGATGACGCCGTCCGCCTTTTGAGCTCTCTCCCCTACTTCCGCAAAAAGCGGAGAAGTTCTATCCACAAATACCTCTATCTTACCATACTCACGGACAGGCGCCTTCTCCACCTTTCCGCCCAATACGTGCATCATAAGCTGTGCACCATAGCAAAGTCCTAATACCGGAATCCCAAGCTCGAACAATTCTCTCGTGTAAGTAGGAGAGTCCGCTTCGTAGCAGCTATTCGGTCCGCCGGTAAGAATGATTCCCTTCGGATTCATCGCCTTGATCTGCGCAAGGTCTGTCCGATAGGAATATATCTCACAGTAAACATTACATTCTCTGACACGTCTGGCAACCAACTGATTGTACTGACCGCCAAAGTCAATGACGATTACCTTTTCCATATTGACCCATTTCCTCCTGGTTATTTTCCCAACCGTACATCCGCCACACGGCGAAACGCCCGATTTAACCCTTATTATAGAATATGAATCCATGGTTTACAAGATTTTGTTGGAATATTTTATTCTGTAAAATGACCCCAAACGACCATCAAAAACAAAATTCCATCTATATTTCTCTGCATCCAGGGTACACTATTCCCATGAAAAGACAAAACACATTACCGGATTTCACCGAACTCTGCCCACCGGAGCAGAATCATACCGCCCAATTTATCTCCCTGCAGATATTCTTTTTCTTTTTATGCTCTATCGCGGGCTTTCTCTGGGAAGTCGCTATCTTCTTCGTAAAGGACGGCGGCTTTACGAACCGCGGCTTTCTCTACGGTCCGTGGCTTCCGGTCTACGGCGTCGGCGGTGTTCTTTTTTATATACTGCTCTCCGGCATCGCAAAAAAGCACCCTGTCAGAGCGTTCGCCCTCTCGCTGCTCATCGGCACCGGATTGGAACTTCTGATCGGGTGGTTCCTTGACTCTGTCTGGGATCTGCGCTACTGGGACTATCGCAGCTATCCGCTCAATTATAAAGGATATATCTGCCTCTATTCCGCACTTGGCTTTGGAATCGCCGGGGTTCTCTGGGTCTGCGTGCTCTCCGGCTTGTTTGCAAAGCTGTGGAAAAAGCTTCCCGTCCACTTCCGCCTTGGCGCGAACACAATCCTTGTGCTGCTCTTTGCACTCGACTGCGCCGCCGCGCTGATTTTCCCCAATATCGGGCAGGGCATTACGTTTCCCTAGGCTAAAATACGCTTCGATCCTGCCCCAAAATGTCCGATGCTGCTTTCCCTATAGCGTAAGATATCGCTCCATCTCCGCGCGAAGCTCCGAAAACTGCGCCGTCGTTACCGGATTTTCACTCTCAAAATGCATCAACTTATCCAAATACCCCTGCTCTCTCACAATTCGGACGCTCTCGTCAAACACCAGCTCGAACATGAGTGAAATATGTCCGACCACATGATCTACCGGCGTCCGTTTGATGCTCCGCAGTGTCGCATGATGCTCATAAAAGCTGTCCATCACCGCCTGCGTCACACAGGCATTCCGCAACTCCTCCGTCGTCGTATTGTAAATCTCCTCGAGCGGCACATCCACATTAACCCGCAAAATATCGATCTTATCCGCGTCCCGCAGGATATGGCAGAGCATCGCAGTGCGCTCCGTCATACTCTCCGGGATGCGGTAAGCACTGTGCACGCGGATCGCTGTCTCGATGACCGCATCCTCTGTGTCTCCGGAAATATAAGTGCGAATCATATGCCCCTCCCCGAAGAGGATGTCCGCTCCGAGGGCAGCGTGATCGACAGACTCTGCATCGATGAATGTACCGTATCTACGAAGCTGTTCGAATCTGCCGACGTCATGCAGCATCCCGAGCAGCCATGCGAGGTCAACATCTGCCGCGGAAAGCTTCTCTGCGCGGGCGATACGTTCGCACAATTCTGCGACACGGTAGGTATGGTCGATCTTTAATTTAATTTTTTCATCCGATAAATCATACGCAGCCGTATAATTTCGAAACGTCTCTTTCACATGTTCACGGTCAATCTGCATTTCTTCTACCTCCGGATCCGCAGATGATAGATCTTGTATTCACCGACATTGTAATCTTCATCCGTTCCCCGCCACTATATACTCTTATGAATAATTTGGCGGAAGATATTTTCTATATTATATATAGCGAATCCACTTCCGTCAATTACTCTGTAACGTATGTATTAAAAATGCTGATGCAGATATTTTTCTTTTGTCGCCATCCCCCCGCGGATATGGCGCTCCGACTTGTTTACATCCAGAACCTTTCTCGTCTCCGCCGCAAGCGTCGGATTGACCTGTGCCAGACGTTCTGTCACATCCTTGTGTACGGTCGTGACTTTTTGGAACGCTTTTTCTGTTACACTCTCATTAACTGAATTATCATCAATAATTACACTTTCTTCTAGCCCTAAGTCACCAATTAGACGCAAATAAATATCTACGTTTCCGTCCTTATCTACTTCGATTTTTTTAATGATACGTTTTAACTGTTCATTTGTAATTTCGTGAATGTCTGTAATATCTTCAACCTCTTTAAAAGTTTTATTAAGTAATGCTTCTAATTGTTCCCCCTTTGTTAAATTATACGATACCATTTTTAATTCATTTTCTATGTGTTCAATTTTTTTTCGCATACCTCCGATTTTCTCGTTTAATTCCTCACGGGAAATCAAATCATCTGTATACATATCCATATATTTTTCGCGCGATTTACGGAGTTTAGAAAGTTCTGTTGTTAATTCCTTTTCATATTCTAAGTTTTCATCTTTTGCCTTATAAACGCGCTGAAAATCCCTCACAACGCGTTCAATAATCTTTTTCTTTTGCCCTAAAATATTTTTAAAATATTCTTGTAAAATCTCAATCAATTCTTCTTCATCAACCGCTATCGCATTCGGACAACTGTCTGCACCTCTACCATTATGCCCCGAACACACCCAACGCACATATGTATTTTTATATGTACGTACCGTTCTACGGAAAGACCAGCCGCAGTCTTTACATTTAATCAACGTCGAGAACAAATACTTGTTACTTTGACGCTCATGCTTAATGTTAAAAGCGTTGTGACGACCTCTTAAAATTTCCTGCGCTTTATCAAAAGTCTCATCCTCAATAATGCGAAGTTCTGGACGAAGCGTCACCATCCATTCAGTTTCATCTTTATCTTGTCTCTGCCCTGTTAGAAAATCGCTCACTTCCTGCTTCCCGTTAATAATTTTTCCTGTATAAAGCTCATTAGTTAAAATACGACAAGTAGCGTTTTGACTCCAATTACAACCACGTTTTGTCCTAACACCTTTTTCATTTAGCATATTAGCAATTTTAGCCGCACCATATCCTTCTTCCGTATACCATTTATAAATTTGTCGTATAACCTTGGCTTCTTCTTCATTTATTTTTAGATTAAAATAATCGCCTATAGTTTTATCATACCCATATACAATATTCGGGACCCGTCCCTTTTCTGCGTTCATTTTCTTTCCAAATTTGACACGCTTGGATGTATTTGCACTTTCTTCCTGCGCTAATGCTCCAAAAATAGTTAGTACAAATTCACTATTTCCCATGCTTGTCATATTTGCAGTGAGAAATTGCGTTTCAATACCAAGTGCTTTTAACTTTCTGACACTCTGCAATAAGTCAACCGTGTTTCTTGCAAAACGCGAAATATCCTTTACTACCACCATATCAAATAGACCGCGTTCTGCGTCAGCAAGCATACGAAGAAACTCTTTCCTATTTTTTATTTTAGTTCCTGAAATACCCTCGTCCGCATATAATTTCACAAGAAAATCTCCCGTACGTTTGGTATATTCTGTAAAAAACTCTTTCTGAGCTTCTAAACTATTTAATTGATCGTCTTTGTCTGTCGAAACTCGACAATAAGCCGCTATGTTCATCGTATCTATTTCACCTTTCCATTAATTTCGCGTCGTTCTGTTACATCTCTATTATAACCAATATACCCAAAATGTAAACAAAAAAAGAACACCCAACACTTTTTATGCTGAATGCTCTGATATGTAATCATTATCTTTAAATAACTTTTCCTTTTCCAACTCCTCTTTTATCGCTCTTTCTACCTTCCCTGCATTAGCCTCCATAAATATTTTATATAACATATCGGCAGTTTCTTCCACTGTATTCGGATTATGAAAACGATAATTTAATTTTCGTTTTTTCAATATGAAATCTCCCCCTTCAATTTACCTCCTTTACCATACTATGAAAAAGTGTCTAACATTATGCTCAATGTCAAAAGACACATTTTTCCTTCCCCATATAATTTTCTTTCTGTCTTTTCCTGCCATCTTAGATTACAATTATTAATCGGGCTTTTGTCTTTATCTGACTATTTCTTCTATCTCCCTCATTTCCTGTTCTATAAGTTTCTGCATGTTCGGGCTTATGTGTGCCGCGTCTATGATTGCATCTATCCGGTCGGGTTCGCCCATGCTTGCATCTAACATCCTTATTGCTTTTAATGTCGGCGCGCACTGTTTCGCGATCCAGTTCAGTTTATCGCCAAGCACATCCTGTTTCTTGGGTGCTATGGCAAGCCGCAGTCCTTTAATTTCCCAATCTATGAATCGTTTCCACCTTGGGTCTATATCCCATGAACGTTTTCCCCTGTTCGCATCCGGTTTCAAGAACACGATATATCTATTGATGATTCCGAACGCCGTCCGCCCCGCGTCTCCATGCGTTAACAGGTCGCTGACGGCGGCTTCTGCTCTGTCGTCCTTTAACCGGATTTCAAACCGATTCCGGATTTCTGCTTCTTTCATGTCTTTTCCATATTTGACATACTGTTCATAATCTTTTTCATATGCGCAAAAATACACGTCGCTCTTTAACGAACCTATATACAAAGTGTTTCCCCGCGCATCTGCATTTTCTTCCCCTTCTCCTATCAACGTTCCGCTTTCATAAAACTTGTACTGATGGAAGACGGAAGAGTATTCTCCCCGTTTCAGTTTTTCCACCATTTCCGGTATGTCAAGAATCCCAACGCGGTCATTTACTGCCAGATCGACACGCTTTATCACTGCATCTTCATTTTTTACTTCCTGTAAGAACTGTGTCCATGTTCTTTTTTGGCAGATAAGAATGCGTTCATACTCTCTGCATCCTTGCCCCTTAAGTTCGAGCAAACAGCCTTTTGCTTCATCATCCGATGTCATGACAACTATATTGCCAAAATAAAATTGTGCATCATACCCATAAAACGAATGTGCATCGCGGAGCATATATTTCATCCTTATTTTCAATATGTCCTCTATCACATGTTTGTAGTTAGTCGTTCTGAATCTTACGCGGACGTAATCAAGCATAATGTCTACTTTTGACGTTGGGTCGTAGAAGCTCAAAAAGTAATTCATGCAGTCAAACAGCTTTTCCGATGGTTCGCGTTCTCCTGTCTCTATTTTGTTCAAATGCTCCCTTGAAATCCCTAAGATATCTGCAAATTTCCTTTGACTGAATCCGGTCTTTTCCCTTCGTTCCCGAATAATGTCGCCAGATATCTGTTGCGATGTCGCAACGCTTTCTTCTATCTGTTCTATGTTGATTCCCTTCCTTCCTGTCGCTCGTATACCATTCCTAACCCCTGCCGCCCTGTCGCAGGCTCGCGGGCGGCGCCCCCTTCCCCGACTCCAGGGGGGCTAATTGTCTGACCTTGTTTTTCCCCATCCTCTTCAAACTTCCACTTTTTTCCCCTTCCATTTTTAAAAACTGGATTCTATCAAAGAAAATTTACAAATATCTTAAAGATTTCAAGGAAACATTTGTTATGCGCTCCGTCCTTCCCTTGTTCGCTTCGCTCTGATTTTTCGCGTTATCCCTACTACTAGCAGTCAACGCACCCGCCGTTTATTGCCGTCCTGCTCCACCTTTTCGCCGGGAAATCCAATGTTTGGCTTGCTTCACAGCCGATTCCGCAAAAGCAACGGCTCGGGTCTCGCACCCGAATAACGGTTTACGAATGTTCCCTACATAATGCCGCGGCGCTCCGACCACAGTCTTTGGCTCTTTTTACAAAAATACCATGAAATCATTGATTTTTCGCCATTTTCCGTAAAAGTGTGACTTTTTGAAAGTAAAATGTCACACCCCAAAACCGCCCTAAACCCGCTTTCTTCCTGCATTCTTTCTTGTTTCCTGTTGCATTTATACCCCCGTAGTTACAATACCGGGGGTAACGCGCGGGCTTCGCCCGCGCTCCGCTCCAAGTCTCACGGCTTCGCGGCTCACCCTTCCCCCGCCGCTGCACTGCTTACACTCCGTCCGCGTGCGCGGCGGGCTCGTGTGCTCCGCTGTCGCCGTCAGACTTAAAGCAGGCTTGGCTTTTCCGGTCGTTTCCTCCGCTATTGAATGGAAGTTATAAAAGCGCAGACCAATCAGAATGACCGGAAATTGCTTGTCTGGTCTGTATGTATGTGTCATTTCCCCCAAAATGACACCCTGCGCAAAGCGCAAGATCATGCTTCTGGTATTGGTAAAAGCCGGAACTTATAGCCGTATTCCGCACAATCCGCGCCCTATATGGTTATTCTTCATCATCCATCATGAACCTGTCATAGAAGTTCTTAAGCGCATCCGGCTCTTTGTTATTGCCGAAACCATGCTCATCTATGTACTCCCTCATTTCAAGGTTTTCCTCATACGTGGACTTCGTACGCAGGCATTGCCTGCCGCGCAATTTGTGCCATTATTGAATTTATG
The DNA here is from genome assembly GCA_021771815.1 of Roseburia hominis. GTDB lineage: Bacteria > Bacillota > Clostridia > Lachnospirales > Lachnospiraceae > Roseburia > Roseburia hominis_A. The sequence goes on along the minus strand of JAETOE010000009.1, from coordinate 70,570 downwards.
TATTCTCTGTCAGATATCTATTGACATTTGTTATGCTTTCCCCTAAAATTCAATTAGGCAATACTCATTTGTCTTTACTCTAAATATAATATAGGCAATACTCTAAATTGTCAATACCATTTAAGGAGAAAATTATGAATAGCGTAGAACGAGTGAAAATAATCTGCAAGCAAAGGAGTCTCCCTCTCTCAAAATTAGAAAAGGATTTAGGATACGCCAACGGCTATATCAGCCAATTAAAAAAAGGAACATTTCCGGCTGACCGCCTTTATCAGATTGCAAAGTATCTAAATGTATCAACAGACTATCTCGCAACCGGAGAAACAGTTGCAGAAGTAAGTGAACTTAACGAATTACATGAAAACTTGCAAATACTCCGTAAATCAACAAACCTTTCAGAAAAAGAATTCGCCGAAAAAGCCGACCTTACGGAAAGACGTTATATTTCTTTCGAAACTGGCAATCGCAAACCCAATTTAAATGAGCTTCAGAGAATTTCATCCACCTACTCTGTTCCAAAAAAAGTTTTATGTGGTATATCAATACTTGATTATCCATCCATAGCACATACAAATGGAATCTTTGAAGATAATACAAATTATCATGAATTACTAAAACGCGCAGGAAAAGTTTATATTGTAAAAATTCTGAAAATACTTTACTGGAATGTGGAAACTGTTCCCTCTTCTGAATCTAATAATGCTTCACCGCAATCCTACATCATTGGAACAGGGGATGATAAATTTACTTTGAGTGAGGAAGATATTGTTGCACTATATAATTCCGTGACTGCATTTCTTCCTGCCATTATAGACAGATTAAAACAGCCCCTTGATTCTTAATATCATAAAGAATACGAGATACCCTATCACAGAGTATCTCGTATTCTTTAACTCCTAAAAATCTTTATCTATATCATCCGTTAATAACTGTAACATTCTTGCCCCAATTTTCATTCCCAGTGAAAACTGGATTTCCTCTTTTATCATTGTATAGCAACTAATGATCTCAAGCAATTTTTCAACGGTCTCCTTGTCAAATATGGCAGAAAGCTCCTCACGAAGCTTGCTGTCTGCCTCTTGCTCCCGCTCCGAAAGCGTCTTTTTATCTATCTTTAAGATTTCTTCACCTTCTTTAAGAAAATGTCCAATTGACTGCAAATTTACCCTCTCAAATACTTGTTCATATTGGCTAAACTTGTCATTGTTATGTACATTGTTCGTGTATTCCCCGTTATACTCATCTGCCATTTTATCTTTTCCTTCTTTCTCTGCATCCATAGCAACTCTATGTATTCTTAATTATAATATTACTTGCGTTCTCGCGCAACTATTATGTTTTCCTACCGATAGAATATTTTCATGAGGTGAAAAGTCATGAAAAACGAAAACAGAATTATTCAAGTAAATGATATTTCTATAGGTTTAAACATCAAGACAATACGCCAATCCAAAGGGTTACGCCAAATAGATATAGTGGCAAAACTACAATTACTGGGAATCAATATTTCCATCTCCTCATATTCCAAAATCGAAGCCGGACGGCAAAATCCGACTGTCAGTCTTTTATTTGCTCTTACACAAATATTCCAATGTGATTTTAACACGCTCTTTTCATGCTAATTCCTGTTATTGCGTTCTCGAGCAACTCAAAGAAATATCTGCCCTTTAGAATTATGCTTGAGGTGGACTTATGAAAAAAGATAATCGTATTATACAAGTAAATGATATCAATATTGGACAGAACATTAAAAAGCTTCGTGAGGAAAGGTGTTTAAAGCAAACAGATGTGATTGCCAAATTGCAACTACAAGGAATTAATATTTCTGTCTATTCCTTTTCAAAAATAGAAAACGGTAAGCAAAATCCAACAGTCAGCCTTCTGATTTGTTTAACCAGGATTCTGGACTGCGATTTCAATTACCTATTTTCAGATAACGAAAGCGGTATATCCTCGTTGTGATATACCGCTTTTCTCTGCATCATATTAATATTCTTAACCGTTCCATTATGTTACTTCTATATGCACCGTGCTCTTACTAATTCCAAAATGCTTCGCCGCCTGCCGCACGGTGGTGTTGTTATCGATAATATATCTGGCGATTTCCATGGCTCTTTCCTCAATATAACTTTTCAAACGAAATCCCCTGCGCTACTTGTTTTTACATTGTATGCAAGCTATTTTTCGTATATACTATTTTTATCAGAACCAAAGGGGGGAATTTATCATGCCATTTATCAATACCAGGACAACCGTCGCTTTAAGCGATGCCAAAAAGGAAACTCTGACCGCAGAAATCGGACGGATTACAAGCGAGTGCCTCGGAAAAGGCGAGAACTGGATCATGACAGGCTATGAGGACAATGCAAGCCTTTTCTTTCAGGGAAGCGCCGCAGATATAGCCTATGTAGAGGTCAAGACATATGGAACACCTTCCTCTGACGGCACCAGCCGAATGACCGCCAAAATCTGCGCTCTTCTCGAACGCGAGCTTTCGATTCCGGCAAGCCGCATTTATGTCGCATATTTTCCGACAAATGAATGGGGTTGGAACGGAAATAACTTCTAGCCGACAGACCGCTAGAAAAGGGGTGGTTACCTCTTCTTGAACCACCCCAAAATTCCTTTATGCGAACGCTTCTCCACGGCAGGCGTTTCTGTTTGTTTCGCTTGTTCCCGCAAAACGGGCAATGCTTCCTCATAAAAGAATTCGTCAGACACATCGTCCCGCTTATTGATTTTCTCGCACATATCCTTCGTGACGTCCATCATTGTTTCCATCATGCGCTTCGCATTCTGCGACATACGGTCCTCGAACGACATCCCCTGATCCGGTCCCGCCTCGCCCAAAATGCAGTCATCTCCAAGTACCCGGAGCTTTGTCAAACGATCGCGCTGCTCCTTTCGCACCACGCTTAAGAACCTGCTCACCATCACATTGTGTGCATCGTCGTCCGTGTAGCACAAGAACTCCTCCAATGCGGTTTCCCCGGGGAATCCGGCATCATAATAGGTATTATAGATCCGGCAGATCTGCTCCGCGCTCTCTCTTAAGAGCATTCCGCACTCTCTGGGCTTCTCCCAATAGCACCATTCCGCCTTTTCCAAATTCCGGGAAAGAACTTCATACATCGTTTGAACCTCCGGCGATTCAAGCCTGCATTCTTTTAGAAATTCAAAATTCATTTCTGCCGCCTCCCCATCTATCTGCCGCAGCAGGGCTGTGCAAGTATTTCTGCGCAAATATCCTCCGCATTCTTACCGTCCGTCGCAATACTCACATCCGCCACCGCCTCATAACGCGCGCGGCGCTTCTCCATCAATCCTCTGATATACTCCACATTCATATTGCCGTTTAAGACCGGACGATTCTTACTTTCCTTCACACGCGCATAAATCGTCTCCGGCGTTGCTGTCAGAAGGACGATACAGCCATTCTCCTTCATAAGCGCGGCATTCTCATCCCGAAGGACGCTGCCACCGCCGCAGGAAACGAGCAGATCCGTCTTATCGGTAAGCGCCCGCAGCAGTTCCGTCTCCAGATCCCTGAAATACGGCTCACCGTATTTCTCGAAAATCTCCGTAATCGCCATTCCCTGCTCCGTCTCGATCCGCTCGTCCATCTCTACGCGCTCCCCGCCTGTCTTCCTCTCCAGCTCCCGCGCAATCATGCTTTTCCCTGCTCCCATGAAACCGATCAGATATATATTTCTCACGTCCGATACTCCTTTGCCTAGCGAAAGAACTTTTCCTTTACCTCCAAAACCGGCATTTCAAGCCCTGTATAGAGCTTGAATGCAGCCGCCCCCTGCCAGAGCAGCATCCCCTCGCCGCCGATGCAGGTCGCTCCCACCGCCCCCGCTTCACGAAGGAGTCTTGTCTCCTTCGGATTATACACAGCATCCACCACAACAAGCCCCGGGCGGAACGCAGAGACGTCCTTCACCACGCTCTCCTCCTCATGCGGCTTCATGCCAACGCTCGTTGCATTTACAAAAATATCGCTCGCTGCAATCTCAGCCGTCATTTTCGCCGTGTCCGCAATATCATAGACATTAATAACACACTCCGGCACTTCTGCGCGAATTCGCTCCGCCGCATCCCTGCTGCGCCTGAAAATCGAGATTTCACGCGCGCCGTCCAGCGCACACTGCACCTGAATCGCAGTCGCCGCTCCGCCGCCGCCCGCTACCGTGATCTTTTTTCCTCGCACATCCACACCGTGATCCCGCAGATTATCCACAAAGCCCACTCCGTCCGTGATATGTCCGGTAAGCCTGCCGTTGTCGTTGACGATGGTATTCACTGCGCCGATAATCCGTGCTGCGGGAGACAATTCATCCATATACTTTGCCGTCTCCGTCTTGCACGGCATCGTCACATTACAGCCGCGCAGCTTAAACGTTTTCATCGCCGCAATCGCGTCCTTTACTTCGTCCTCCCTGATATCAAATGCCACATACGCATAATCCAGTCCGAGCCGCGCAAAACTGTAATTGTACATCGCCGGTGAACCGGAATGTCCGACCGGCGAACCAATTAGCGCCAGCAAACCTGTATGTCCAGAAATCCTGCTTTCCATCTGCCTGTTCCTTTCCTGCTATCTAACCTATCATTTTGGCATTCCCCATCCACTGCGAACTTCCGCCGCATCCGAGCCGCCAGGACATTCCCCCCGACGCTTTATCCGCCGTCCTCCTGCGTCTCACATCTGCCGTTCCTATAGCCGCACAACAGGTGAAAAATCCTCCGTGTCCCCACAGAAAAGCCCGCCGCACTGCGCCAGAATCAACCTCATGACCGGCTCCACACATCCAAAGTTCTCCGCGGCAAATGTGACAAGAAAGACTTCCTTGCAGCCGTTCTCACTGACATAAGCTCCCGTAACCTCATCCTTTGGATGAACCTTTGTATGTTCTATATCCACAGACTGCTTCTCCCCAAACACGACTTCTACTACGCCTGCGTCTTCCCACAGCTCTGTCTCATACGTTCCCGCAAGTGCCTCCGCAATCCGCCCCGCATCAACTCCCTGCGGCGCCAGATACAGCCATTCGCCCGGAACAGTCTGCATTTTCGTTGCTTTCCCTTCCCGTCCTGTCTGCTTCACCTTCTTCTCCTGCCATCCTGTCCGTGCTGTTTTCTTCCCCTTTTTTCTCTGTTCCAACTGCACTGTCCGCTTCATAATGCCTCCCTGCTACCAGCAAAGAACCTCGTGTCCATCCTCCGTGACGAGCACCATGATCTCCCACTGTGCGGACGGAAGCCCATCCTCCGTGTAGACCTCCCAGTCATTCTCGTTGTCCACATAAATCTCCACGCCGCCCATATTTACCATCGGTTCAATCGTAAAAATCATTCCGGGAACCATGAGCATTTCCTCGCCGCGCTTACTGTTATAGCCGACCCACGGCTCCTCGTGAAATTCCAGTCCGACTCCGTGTCCGCCAATCTCACGCACAACCGTATAGCCGTTTGCAAACGCATGGTCATGTACTGCCTGACCCATATCACCGAGAAATCCCCACGGCTTGACCTGCTCCAAGCCCTTCTCGACACACTCCTTTGTCACTTCCACAAGCCGCTTCTTCTCCGGGCTTACCTCGCCGATACAGAACATCCGCGAAGAATCCGAAAAATATCCATTCAAAATCGTGGACACATCCACGTTGATGATATCGCCATCCTTTAAAACGACATCCTCTGACGGAAATCCGTGGCATACCTGCTCATTGACCGAGGTACACACGCTGTACGGATAACCCTGATAATGCAGGGGCGCTGGAATTCCTCCCATGCGAGTCGTCATGTCATACACGATCTTATCAATCTCCGCCGTATTCATTCCCGCGTGAATATGCTCCTCAATATAATCAAGTACTGCGATGTTGATTTTGCAGCTCTCCTTAATTCCCGCAATCTGATCCGCATTCTTGATGATATCGTGCGGGGGAACGATGTGTCCCTGAGACGCAATCAACGCAATCCTTTCGTCAAATGCCTGATGGCATGCTTTATATTTCCTGCCGCTTTTACACCAGCAGGGATCATTTCTTCCAATTTTAACTGACATATTCTCTACTCTTCTTTACTATTTTATTTACTTTTATAATATATGCGTCCACTGCACAGCATTCCCACTGCCATACAGGGATATTCTAGTGATCTACCGTAACGCTCCCAAATGGAACTCTCTCCCAGATAGTTTCGTCTAACTCTATCTCGTGCTCCTCCATAAGGCTCTGATAAGCAGCTCCGGTAATCGAATAATCGTCAAACTCCCTGTTCTCGATTGCCGCCAGCAGATACTGATACTTCTCCGCCAGCGCCATCTGCCGCATCGTCTCTTTCACATCGTCCTCGCTCGCGCCAAGCCGTTCCCTCTGCTCCTCCTCAAGATCACTCCAGAAATCATACTGGTCGTTCGCAAGATAACGCTGTTCCTCCTCCGTCAGCTCCAGTTCTTCTTCCATGGCAAGCTGATAGAAAATCGCATCATGCACCGCCATATCAAGCGCCGTCTGCTTCCCCTCGCTTCGGAAATATGCATGATCCGCACGCAGCCGCCAGAATTCGTTGGTATCCTTGGGGTTATAAATTCTGGCCGTCTCCTCTATCTGTGTCTCTTCATAAGCAATGTAAAACGCCATATCACGAAGCGTAAGTTCCCTTCCGTCAACAACCGCCACCGTCACCTCAAGGGAATCGGGAAAAGAAAGCTTCTGCCTTCTCTCCTGTTGCCTGTATGCCGTAAGGCCCGTGACCAAAACCAGAACGACCAGAATGGCCGTCAGTGTAAGCTTCTGTCTCATGACTGGCAAAGCTTCGCGACTACTTGATTAATCACGCCGCCCTCCGCCTTGCCCTTAAGCTCCGGCATTACTGTTTTCATGATAAGCCCCTTGTTCTTGCCTGCCACGACCTCGGCAAAATTCTCCGTGATAAATGCCTCCACTTCCTCAGCAGACATCATCTGCGGCGCATACTCCATGAAAATATCATAGCGCGCCTGATATTCCGCACGCAGATCCTCTCTTGTATCCGGGCAGGTATCAAGCTGCTCTCTCACCGACTTAATCTCTTTTAAGATTACACGGTCTACCAATTCTTCCTTGATGTCGTCACGGCATCCCTCGTCGATTGCAACCTTCTTCGCAGCAGATACCAACGTTGAAAGCGCATCCTTGCGCACCTTGTCCCTCGCCTTCATTGCTGCGATCATATCATCCTGTAACTGTTTAAACTGCATTTTGTTTTCCTTCTTTCTCTTCATTCATTCTTCTATTATACCATATTTCGTATGTAGTGCTGCACTGAAATTATATCTCTACAACACACGCCGCACCGATGTAATCGTGCGGTAAGTCGCATTGCCGTAGCAGACGCCTGTCCGCGGATTGGACGCGTGAATGATACGTCCGCCCCCGATATAAATTGCGACATGCCCCGGATAACAAATAATGTCGCCGGGCTGCGCATTCTCATAGCTCACCGCTTGTCCACGGCTGCTCTGCTCATAGGAAGAACGTGGCAAAGAGATTCCGAAATGCTGATAGACTGCCATAACATAGTAAGAGCAATCCGTTCCTTCCGTAAGGCTGTTTCCGCCCAACACATAGGGTGCCCCGAGGAACTGGCTCGCATACGCTACCACGTCATTGCCGCTCACACCCGTAGTATACGAAGGATTGAGTCCTCCGTCCGTCAGCCCGGTCACGGAACTGCCGCCGGTGTTTCCGGTCGCCGTCTGATCCGTGCCCGCCGTCGTATTTCCCGCGGCGGTATTATTCCCCGCAACAGTTGTCCCCGCCGTACCTGCCGCATTCGTTCCTGCGTTATTCGCTGCGTTCGCCTTGGCTGCCGCCGCTGCTGCCGCTGCCTGCTTCGCCTTCTCATTTGCAATGATCTGATTCTGCTGCTTGATCGTCTGCGCATACTGGTTTGCAAGACTCTGTGCATTGGCAAGCTGACTGTCAAAGTTCGCCATCTGGGAACGCTTGCTCGCAATGACCTGTTCCAGAGAGCTCTGCTGCTCCTCGTAGCTTATCTCAAGCTCCTCCATCTCCGCCATTTCAGTTTCAAGCTGCACTGTCAGGTCTTCCACCTCCTGCACCACCGCCTGATAGTTTTCGAGCATATCCCGGTCATAGTCATACACGTCCGATACATATTCTACACGATTCAGAAAATCCGTTATGCTTTCGGCTTCCACAAGCGTCGTCCAGACTGACTGATTTCCATTTTCATACATATACTGAATCCGCAGCTTCATCGCGTCATACTGCTGCTGTTCCTCCAGCTTCGCCGTTTCCAGATCCGCGTTCGCCTGCGCGATCTCCTGTTCCTGCAGTTCCATATCTCCCGCGAGAATCTCCATATCCGTAAGCAGCTTCATGAGCTGGCTGTCGTACTGATTCATCTCCGCTTGAAGACTGTTCTGCGCGGTCTGAATACTTTGGATTTGTTCATTGACTTCGTCTAATTCCTCCTGCGCCTCGCTTTTCTTCTTCTGTGCATCGTCAAGCGCCGAAGCCTCAACCGACTCATAACAGGATATGCCGAGCGTTCCGGCCAACAGCGCCGCAAGAATCCGTTTTCTCACATAGCGTTTCTTCCATGCTGCTTTAAAACCCATATTGTCCTCCTCATCCGTGTGTATTTCACTTACTATCAAGCATAGTCAAATCGTAAAATTGGTCTGCTTCCGAAAAAAAAGCAGGTATTATAACATACCTGCTCTTAAGAGGACAGGTATGTTCAATGGCATTCGCCGTGGGCGACCAATGCGCACAAGGCGCGTATAATGTCTGACGACATTATACCATACCTGTCTATAAAATTGTCATATTTTCCGGAAATTTACAAATACTTTAGATTAATCCCATCCAATGTACATCAGATCGATTTCATCTACTTCTCCGTCCCAGAAATCTACCGAGAGAGAGTTCTCCTCCATATCCTCCCATATATCGCTGTGATTGTACCACTGATAGCTCTGGTAGTCATTGGAGTCACTCTCATAGGAATAATCCGGATCACCGTATGCCTTCAGGAAATCCTCACGGGTTGCATCCAATGTCAGTCCGTTTGAGAACTCTAAGGTCAGTTCATCATTGTACTCAATCGAAGTGAACCAGAACCCAAATACCACACCGTCCTTAAGGGCGATCGGAGAATCTGTCACATTGCCGATATATACATAGCCAAGCTCATTGCCCGATGCATCATAGAAATCGGGATAATAATATTCGCTTCCGTTTGCAACGTAATTTTCATCCTCTTCCTCGATATAAAAACCAAGTGCCTTGAACTCACTATAGTCCAGCGGAAACGCTACTTCTACGCCATTAACCGTGACCGCAGGATCATCAAAACCTTCACCAGGCGTTATATCAAGCGGCTCTGCATCATCCGCATCCTCGCTGTCTGCAGTATCCCCGCTGTCTGCAACGTCTTCGCTGTCCTCAGAATCATCGTCGTAGTCATAATCGTAGTCGTAATCGTAATCATCGTCATCACTAAAATCATCCGTATCAGTGTCATAATCGTCAACACCATAATAGCCTGCCCAGAATGCATCCTCTATTTCCTTGCCATAATCGCTGTTTCCAACTGCGATACAGATGATGAGCCAGATCACTGCAAATCCAAGTCCGATCCACAGGCAGATGCTTGCTGTTTTGGAATTCGACTTATACTCCTGCGCATTTCCCGACTTATAAGCGTTGTTTGCCTTGGTCGTGAATACGCATGCAATAATACCTAACACCATTGTGACAATGTTGCAGCAGCAACAGCAGATAATCTCAAGAATGGAGAAAGTCATCTTCATTCCAAAGGTGTTCTTAAGCGGCTGTCCGTTGGCATCCATCGGCATTGCACCCATACCGTAATTCGTCTGCCCATATGCCTGACCTCCGAACTGATCCGCAGGCTGTCCGTATGTCTGACCTCCGAACTGGTCATTCGGCTGTCCATATGTCTGACCTCCGAACTGTCCATTCGGCTGTCCGTATGCCTGACCACCGAACTGATCATTCGGCTGTCCATATGCCTGACCTCCGAATTGTCCGTTCGGCTGTCCGTATGCCTGACCTCCGAACTGATCCGCAGGCTGTCCGTATGTCTGACCCCCGAACTGACCATTCGGCTGTCCGTATGTCTGACCGTCCGGCTGTGCCCCGTAACCCTGCTCTCCCGCCGGCGCTCCGTACGCCTGACCGTCTGCCGGCGTTCCAAAGCTTTGCCCGCCCGCCGGTGTTCCGGACGCATCCGGCTGTGCCCCATAGCCCTGTTCTTCTGACGGTGTCCCAAAGCTCTGCTCTCCCGCCGGTGTTCCGAACGTATCCGGCTGTGCCGTTCCCTGCTGGTTTTCTGTGCCAAAACCGTAGCTCTTGTTTTCGTCCATCTTTCGTCTCCCTAATTCTAATAATTTCCTTCATAAGCACCTTCATAATGCCACTTTAGTATAACAGAGTATTGGTTTCACCACAAGCCTTTCTTTTCCGAAAATGCCCGGCAATGCCGTAAAACGGTACTTTTATCCCACTTGTTTGACGATCAGAATCGTATCCCCAGGCACAAGTTCCTTCTCCTTCCACCCGTTTGTTTCCATAATATCGCGGATTGTCGTATGATTTTCCTTCGCGATCGTCCACAGGTCGTCTCCCGGCTTCGCAATATAGCCCACAAGCCCCGGGCTGTTGATCAGCTCTTCCATATCGAGCGGCTCCTCTGTCAGCTCCTCAATATTGGAAATCTGCTGTTCCAAAAATGCAAGCAGGTCCAGATGAATCGTCGCCTTGACCTCAATGTGTTCCTGATCGATCATGACCGCCGACAACTGCTCGATTCCGGAATCCAGTTCCACACGCAGCCCATTGCCCATCTGCGGAATCTCTATCACCTGTGAAAAAGGATATATTTCACGCATCGATCCTACCGGCATGTTGTCATCCGTCGTGATATACAAAAGTTCCACCGTCATCGTTCCTTCCACCCGGATGCCATTTTCGACCGGCTCCCTTTTCTCCACATTGACCTGCCCTTCGCAGGCACAGATCTGCAATATCTTCTCCTGACTCTCAGGAAGCTCCATCTGCTCCGCAAGGCGGCACTTTGCATAATTTTTCACAAGCAGCTTCTCCGCCGTCCGCTCCCTGCGGACCGGAACGACCTTCTGCTTTAAAGAATAAATATCTGTAAGCTGCTCAATCTGTTCCTCTCTCCACACGCGGATATCCACAGACAGCGACAATTCCAGTACAAGAATGCGCTCCTCCCCGTCATAATCCGGCTTTATCTCAAGCTCTGCAGCAAGCGGCGACGCTGCGATCCGACAAATGCAGTTCTCCTCATCCACCTCACAATCCGCGCCGCACTCGAGCGGAACCGTCGTCTCGTACCATTGCAGACGCTCGCTTTCCTCCTCCTCGCTGTAAAGGACTGCCACAAGCACCTCGCCCGTGACAAGTGCCCTGCCCTCGCGCACCGTTCCCTCCACATTGCGCAGTTCCACGCTTCTCCAGAGGATTTCCCTCACATTCGGCTTGCTCGACGGAAGCACCACCTCACTTTTCTGGCGGCATATATCCCGGCTTGACAGCACCAGATGCAGCGCCTCGAGATTCCCGATTTGCTGCTCGTATTCTCCCGGTTCTTCCAGCTTTGTTGTAAATTCTTCGTCGATCTCCTCCTCGGCGGTCGCCCGAAGTACAACGAGCGCACGCACGTTGAGCTTTCTGGAATTGATGACGCCGATCGTAATATCCTCAATCTCCCCGGCTGCCCTCACCTTTCCAAATTCCTGCAGTCCGTCCAGATTAAGCTTCTCCTGAAACGGAATTTCCCCCTTTAAGCAGCTAATCTTCCCGCTGCCCCCCTCACTCCGGTAGAGCACGGAAAAGAGCAGACTTCCCTTGACCCATACCGCACCGCTCCCTGCTTTGACCTCATCAAAACGAAGCTCTCCCTTTTCCTTTAAGACCTTCATGATATCCGGGCGATAGTCCGGTACGTTATAATCGTCGTCCAGCGTGATCTGGCTGACCGCCGAACCGTTTTCCTGTTTTCTATGTATCTTTACTTTTTGCAGTTCCAAAAAAAATACCCCCATATCCAAATCTGTCTAAACATCTTATTCGGATACGGGGGCTTTTATACCTGTTATCTGTCGGTTTTTCCGACGTTTTATCTGATTGTCAGCACAGCTTCATGCGGATGTCACGTGTAATAATATCTGAATAGCTGAATGATAATAACTGAGGTGGATTCTGTTCCTGGTCATCATTCACCAATATCGTAAATACACTCGGATATGCATTCTGGATGACACCTTCCTGGATGTCGACCTTGTTGCGTCCTCTGTCAAGCTGAATCAACACTTTCCGACCACACTGCTGATATACGGAAGCGCGCACTTTACTGATGTCTGCCTGTTGCATTCGTCTACCTCCTTGTACCGGCTTCTTATCGTTTATTACCGAATACCATTCCGCTTTAGTTTAGCACTGCGTTAAAATTTTGTCAAATGAAGTTAGAAAATTTTCGAAAATATTAAGAAAATTCACTCAAAAATAATACTTTCGTCACGGTTTTCCATTTTTATTACAATGTATGGATAACTTGGACTGGCGCTCACCTTCTCGCCCTTCCTCGGCCCTACCAGCTCCGTATCGAACAAAATGGCATTCGAGGTCAGATAACAGTCCCGGATGCAGATGCTGTATCCGCCTGTCTCCTGTTCTCCATAACCGCGCACTATATACAGTTTCCCGTCCAACTCATACGACGTCTTAAAGTCTGCCGCTTTCTTTGTTTCGATCTCTGTCAAAATTTCCTCCGGAACGTCCGTCTCCTCGACAATCTCGTACTCAAGATCCGCCACTTTCGTTCCGTTTGTCGTCTCGACGCTGCAGCCGCCAAGAATTCCGCAGCACGCAGCAAGTAAGAACAGCGCTCCAAGCCCCCATAGCTCATAGCCGTCTGCTCCAAACACCCTTTTTTGTTGCCTGTCTTTTCTTTTTCCAAGGAACATGTGCCCGCTTCCCCCATTATAGACTTCTATCTGAATTTTATGCACCCATACCGAAAATTATGCATATTTTTCCAGAATAAATACGCTTTGCTTTTCCGCTTTCGCGTTTTAAGTAAAAATGTGGCTTATTTTCCTGCGTCTTCTCTTGTCATCCTTCCTGATTGCCCTTATAATTAGGTTGCATGGGATTTGTTTCCATCTCCCTGTGCAATCTTACGGGGCATATGCCCGGAAAGGATATCTCATGATACGAATCTTCCTCGCTTTGCTATTCGCAGTTCTTTTCTTAATTTTCGGCATTCCCATTCTGGGCGTCGAATGGATTATCGGAAAGTTCAACCCGCATGCTGCCGACTTAAGCCAGCTTCGCATGGTACAGTGGGCATTCCGCGTCATCCTTTTTATCTGCGGGACAAAGCTTACGGTCATCGGCGAAGAAAACGTACCGAAAGATGAACCCGTACTCTACATCGGCAATCACAAAAGTTATTTTGATATCATTATCACTTACGCCCGCTGTCCGCGGCTGACCGGATATGTCGCTAAGAATAACATGGAGAAGGTACCGCTCCTCTCCGCCTGGATGAAGCGCCTTCACTGTCTGTTCATCAACCGCGAAGACGTCAAGGAAGCATTAAAGACGATTCTTACCGGAATCGACAATATCAAGAACGGCATTTCCATGTGCATCTTTCCGGAAGGTACGCGCAACAAGACCGACGAGTTGATGCTTCCGTTTAAAGAGGGCAGCTTTAAGATGGCTGAGAAAACGGGCTGCGCGATCATTCCGATGGCAATCAATAACTCTGCCGAGATCCTCGAGAACCATTTCCCGAAGGTAAAGCGGACGCACGTCGTCTTAGAATATGGCAAACCTATCTATCCGAACGAACTGGACAAAGAGACAAAACGCAGACTCGGCGCACACTGCCGGGAAATCATTGCAGAGATGTTAGCGAAAAATGCACCTTTGGTATAAAAAATGTCAAAAAGAAGGAACACACTTCGTGTTCCTTCTTTTCTATTAAAAGACTTATACTCTTCCATAATTGTCTACGCCGTGAGTGCTTTTACGATCTCGGCAAACCCCATGAAATGAGACGCTTTCACCAGAATCGTATCTCCGCGTCTCTGATACTGCTGCAGCCTGGAAATCAACTCCTCTTTTGACTCTGCCTCCCAGACCTCGGTCGCGGGACTTACCTCACGCACACTTTTTGCGATCTCCGCCGCAAGCGTTCCCGTGACAAACAGCGCATCGATCTCCTTCCCCGCAAAATGTCTGCCAACCATGGCATGCAGTTCTCTTTCGTCCGCGCCAAGCTCGCCCATATCTCCGAGCACCGCAATCCGTCTGCCGGATGCGCCGGACAGAACGTCGATGGACGCCTGCATGGAGACGGGATTCGCATTGTAGCAGTCGTCGATCACGGTAATGCCGTTTTTCTCAATCAGGTTGCTCCTGCCTCCGATGGTCTGCACCGCTTCAATTCCCCGCTTCATCTCTTCTGCACTAAGACCAAGCTGCCTTGCCACCGCCGCTGCCGCAAGTGCATTGTAGACATTGTGCTCCCCGGCAATCGGAATATGCACTGCAAAGCTCTCATCTCCGATATGAATGACCGCTTTCGTTCCGGTAAGTCCGTCTGCTGCAATGTCCGTCGCATAGACCTCTTTTGCGGCAAGCTGCTTTCTGCCGTTTTCCGTCTCCAAAGACTTCGCTTCCCTGCCGATGCCGTAGAACACCGCCGGTCTGCCGTTTACCATCCTCCTGTCGCAAAGCTTATCGTCATCGCCGTTCAACACAGCGATTCCTTCCGGCGCAAGATGCTCGAAGCTCTCCGTCTTTGCCTTTAGGATGCCGTCTCTCGTAATGAGATTCTCAAGGTGGCATAACCCGATATTCGTTATCACACAGACATCGGGCTGCGCCATCTGTGCAAGACGATGCATTTCCCCGAACTCGGAAATTCCCATCTCAAGCACGGCAACCTCGTGCTCCTCCCTTATTTTGAAAATCGTGAGCGGAAGTCCGATCTCGTTGTTGAGATTTCCCTCCGTTTTGAGCACGCTGTATTTCTGCTCCAGAACGGAGGCAATCATCTCTTTCGTGCTGGTCTTGCCGACACTTCCGGTAATACCTACCACTTTGATATCGAGCGAGCGGCGATAATATGCTGCAAGTTTCTTCATCGCGTCCTCTGCGGACGCCACAAGAATGTACGCTCCCGCCGGATTATCCAATTCGTGCTCGGAGAGCACCGCAAGCGCGCCCTTCTCAAAGACTGCCGGGATGAAATCGTGTCCGTCCACCTTCGCTCCCTTGATAGGAATAAAGAGATTTCCCGGCTTCACCAGCCGGCTGTCGATCACTGCTCCGGTAATCTCGCGCCCGCTGTCTTCTTTGGCGCCGATATATGCCCCGCCGCATACTGCGGCGATATTTTTTAACGTCAAATTTTTCATTCTAATCTCCATGACATCTAAGAATATTTCTGAAGGGAAATCTCAATCAGCTTCTCGCAGAGCTGGTTAAAGTCCATACCCACCGCCTTTGCTTCCTGCGGAAGCAGGCTCGTCGGCGTCATGCCCGGAAGCGTATTCGCCTCAAGGCAGAAGATACGGTTATCTTTATCCAGCAGAAAATCCGAGCGCGAATATGTGTCCAGACCGAGCACTCTTGCGACCTGCTCCGCATAGCGCTGCATCTGCCCTGCCACCGTCTCCGGCAGATCCGCCGGACAAGTCTCGACGGCGCTTCCCGCCTTATATTTATTCTTGTAATCATAAAAGCCCTCTACCGGAGCGATCTCAATGACCGGAAGCGCTTTATAATCAATAACGCCGACGGAAAACTCTCTGCCCTCAACATACTTCTCGATGACAAGTTCATCCTCCCAGCGGAACGCCTCCAGAAGCGCCGCCTCATATTCCTCCTGCGTGCGCACGATGGACACGCCGATACTTGAGCCGCCGCAACACGGCTTCACCACGCACGGAAGGTCTATGCCAAGCGCCGCAAGGTCTTTCTTCTCTCCACGTTTTAAGGAAACCCCCACCGGAGTCGGGATGCCGTTGTCCGCGAAAAGCTGCTTTGACATTCCCTTATCCATCGCAAGCGCACTGCTTAAATATCCGCTTCCCGTATAACGGATGCCAAGTAGATCGAACGCCGCCTGAAGCTTGCCGTTCTCCCCGTTTTCTCCGTGCAGTGCCATGAACACGATATCCGCCATCTGACAGAGTTCAATGACGTTTGGTCCGAAGAAATTTTCCGACTGATCTTTTCTCTGTGCCTTCACCTTCGCCAGATCCGGCGCCACTTCAGGAATCCCCTCTACCTTGACGCTGACTTCCTTGGCCCTGTCAAAGATTCCGGTAAGATCCTCCTTCTTATCGCTATATCCCATAAAAACATCCAGTAAGATTACCTGATGTCCGTTTTCTCTCAGTGCCTTTGCTACCATCTCGCCCGTCTTAAAAGAAACATCTCTTTCTGTGCTGAGACCGCCCGTCAGAACAATAATTTTCATGGTATCTATTTCTCCTTTTTCAAAACTTTTCTCGCTTTATAGTATACCTTTTTCCGTTTCGTGGCAAGATATTACATTCATTCTTCTCCCCTGTTCCGTTTCATCTCTTCCGTCATACCAAGCAGCCATAAAAAAATCTGCCGTCCCATCAGATCTTTCCCACGGAGCAGACTCCCATACAAATAAATCTCTTCTTCCTTCTCCTGGTACTCCTCTGACAGAAGAATCTTCTGCAACAAGCACATTCTTGTTTCGTCAATCAAACAATTTCGCGCGATATAGTCCAAAAAACCAGGGCTTTTCTGTATCATATCCATCCATGCGCCCGTGTGTTCCCGCTTCTCCTCTTTTCCCTTTTTCTTTTGTTCCATTTCTCTTTCCATCTTTCCCCTTTTCCTTTCCTCGTACAACTACGACAACTACAATTATATTATACATTCTGTCTCGATGAACACGCACTTCGTGCAGCCCCTGCCCGTTTTGCACAGATTTCACACTTTAACTCGGCATGTTTACACAAATAGAATCCGGCTCTGCCAGATTCTCCGCGCCTAGAGCAAAAAAACCGGGAGCGGTAAGGATTCTCTCCTCACCGCTCCCGGTTTCATGTCCTATATATCCACTATGAGACAGCACATCTCTTCGCTTCTAGTTTTCCGGCTCGATCAGACCGTAGGTGTTGCCCTTTCTCTTATATACGACATTGACATCCTCTGTCTCCGCATTGATAAATACGAAGAAGTCATGTCCCAACAACTCCATCTGCACACATGCATCCTCGGGATACATCGGCTTCATTGAAATCTTCTTGCTGCGGATAATCTTAATCTCCTCATCCTCGTCTGAAACTGCATCGAGGAATTCCTTCTTGAATACCGCCGAAGCGTTCTGCTGCTTCGTTACCAGCTTCGTCCTGTACTTCTTAAGCTGACGCTCAATCACTTCCTCCACCAGATCGATCGACACATACATATCGTTGCTGACCTGTTCAGAACGAATATAATTCCCCTTCATGGGAATGGTTACCTCTACCTTCTGTCTCTCCTTCTCCACACTCAGTGTCACATATACATCAGTATCCGGCGTGAAGTACTTCTCAAGCTTGTTCAACTTATCCTCCACCGCCGCTTTCAGGCCCTCAGTCAACTCAATGTTTCTTCCTGTGATCTTAATTCTCATGATGCCCAACCCCTTTGTCGTTTATTTGATACGGATATATCATAGGTATATTATATCATATTTTACTTTTATAGCAAGAAAATTTGTCTGAATTCATAAACTTTTCAGAAAATTCATTTCTTTTTACGACCGGACTCAGCCGAGCGTCAGTGCAAGATAGCCGTCTGTGCTGATGCGCTCCCCGTGTACCGACTCCGGCAGCCAGATCATGCCCGGCGCCTGTCCATATACCGCCTGCTTTGCTCCTGTCTGCGCCAATAACTGCGGCATAATTTCCGTAAGGCATTCCTTAGACAGCGTTGTTTCCAGAATCGTAAGCGTATCGTCCTCTTTGTCATACATCAGGATGTCCCGCTTCTCCTGTTTGTCCGGCTTGCGGTCGTCCTCGCAGGTCACTGCGACAGTATTTCCGCCGCAGCTTTCGCCCAGCTCCATCGCATAGGCGATCGCATCCTCATCCCAACGCACGTAGCCCTCCTTCGCGCATTTTTCATCGCGCACTGCCAGATATTCTCCGGCGGTAATCGGCTCCATACATGGAAACGGTTCAGAATCTTTTATCTCCAGAGCCTGTATATCGGCGGCACAGTCCATCGTGCTCCGGGTGTCCGGGAATGCCCGTTTGAATCCAAGCTTCTCGTAATACTGCATCAGTGATTCATCGGCAGGGGAGAGAATCAGTGGCTCGCCGTACTTTTCCTTCGCAAAATTCAGAATCTTCGACGCAAATCCCCGCCCTCTGTACTCCGGCAACGTTGCAACCGCATACACATAGCGTGCATCCAAATATTCTCCTTCGCACAGATACTCCACCGGAAGAAAGCTCGCCATAGATACAGGTCTTCCGTCCGCATAAATCACAAGCATATTCTCCTTTGTCATCCGATGCCCCAGATAGAACTCGATATATTCCTCCTCGTCGCCAAAACAAGTCTGCCAGATCTCCTGTATCGCCTCGCCGTCCGTCTTGCGGTCTGCATAGACGACGTCGCTCTCCGTCGCCACATATTTCGTGAGAAGGATTTCAGGATAGTAAGAAAGCTTTGCCTTGCGCAGCCCCGGATCTCCCGTGTCCTCCTCGCGGTTGACATACTCGTATTCCCCGCACTCGTGCTGCACGAACTGCTGGTTGATCATGGGATACGCGCCCTGCATCATCGGGTACGCCTTTTCAAAATGTACCACAAACGTCGTGTCATTTAGCGGTTCACCCATGCAGAATGCGACAATCTCCCCGGCTTTCCTCAAGACGCCTCCGACCAGCCCAAGCTCCTTCCTATGGTCGAACGCCTCGTGGAGTACCATGATCTCATCCTCCATCTCCTCATTCCACTTCTCGGAGCGCATCCGCATCCATGTGTAGGTCATCGTGCGGCACTCTTCCATGTTCTCATCCGTCATCGGCTCGTATTCCCAGTCCCCCGCATCCATGAAACGCGCGATATGATTGCGCTTTCCATGCAGCTTCTTGCCCGCAAGCGTCGCAAGCTTCTCTCTCGAATAAATATAATCGTAGTCGTCCCTGTCTCCCTCGATGAGAAATTTCCCCGGGAACCAGCGGAGCAGACAGGTGCGGTCCTCCTCCGACAGGGGCGACATCACAAGCGGTATTCCGTCCTTTTTGCATTGAAAAAGCAGCTCCTCGACCGCTGCTTTCTTATCCCCGGCTCCCACCGGGTAAGAATAGCAATAGCTCCCATTCTCTATGAACCGGATTACCAGGCAGCCGTGTAGTTCCGCCACCTCTACCTGATAGACCTTCCTCCAGATAAAATTGTTGGCAAACGTGTACTCGCAGGCATTCCTGCCGTCCTCCGCGAAACGCACGTCCATCCATGCCTTGTCTTCGATCGTTATATCATGAAACTTTACTTCCGTTATTGTTGCCATAGTTCTTTTATTCCCCAATCTGTACAGCAATATGGACAATTCCTCTATTCTCACATATTCTCTGCCAGTTCATTTATTTTATTCCAAATCCGTTAAAAACGTGCGCCGCCAGTGTCTTGTCTGATTGATAATCAGGCAGGACACCAGGCGCACATGCAAAAACAGACCGCCAACTATAGCTGACGGCCCGTCGTTTAACCCTTCATCAGGAAATTAATGATCTTCTGCGTATCTTCCGCCTCATAAGCGACCAGCTCCAGTTCCGGTATCTCGGAACCAACCTTTAAAATGCTCGCAAGGGAAACATACTGGCACAGCTTTGACTTTAAGTTCAGTCTGTCGCCCTCTCCGGTAATCAACTCCACTTTTCCGTCACAGGAATCGATTACATTAAAAAATCCGTCAATGTCCGTAATATTCTTGATCTTCATAAGACATTCTCCTTTCTCACCCTATTCTCTTTTCGCCTCTACACTATAATACGAATGTCCCATAACTTCAAGTTCTTAAATCAAAACATCAGGAAATTTTTTCCATTTCCGCCCGGATGATCCGTTCCGCCTCTTTCGCCTGCTCCTTTGTAAGCTGCGGCGTATCTTTCAGCACATAATCGATGCCAAGATTGTCGTATTTCACCTTCCCGAGCGCATGGTACGGAAGTACCTCAAGCTTCTCTACATTGGAAAGCGTTCCAAGAAAATGTCCAAGCTCCGTCAGTTCCTTGCTGTCGTAGGTGATGTCCGGCACGACCACATGGCGGATCCAGACGGGCTTACGCATCGCGTCGAGATATCGCGCGAAGTCAAGAATATTTTCATTGGAATGCCCGGTCAGCTTCCTGTGCGCCTCCGGCCTCATGTGCTTAATGTCAAGCATGACAAGATCGGTCACCGAAAGCAACGCGTCAATCTGCTCCATGCGCCCCGCTTTATTATCAGGCGCTGCCCCTTCCTTGGGACAGCCATCCTCCCCCGGGAACATAATTCCGGAGGTGTCCAGACAGGTATGAATACCAAGCGACTTTGCCCTCGCAAAAAGCTCTGTCAAAAATTCCATCTGCAGCATCGGTTCTCCGCCCGTTGCGGTGATTCCGCCCGTTTTGTAAAAGGCACGGTTCCGCTCCATCTTCGCAAGAATCTCATCCGCCGTAACGTCCGTTCCGTCCTCCGGCAGCCATGTGTCGGGGTTATGACAGTACTGACACCGCATCGGACAGCCCTGAAAAAATACGACAAACCGCACGCCCGGTCCGTCCACCGTTCCGAACGTCTCGATTGAATGAATCTTTCCCATATCGTTTCTCCCTGTTATAAACCGGGCTGCCGCTTTCACGGAAAATTCGTGAAGCGGCAGCCCCATGATTTGTATGAGCCTTTCTGCAAACCTCTCTGTCACATGCGCTCATGGAAGGTCCGCGCAATTACCTCATCCTGCTGCTCCTTTGTCAGCTTAATGAAATTGACTGCATAGCCCGATACGCGGATGGTAAGCTGCGGGTACTGCTCCGGGTGCTTCTGCGCATCTAAGAGCGTGTCACGGTTTAAGACGTTAACATTCAGATGATGTCCTCCCTGCTCCACATATGCGTCGAGCATTGCCACGAGATTGTTCTTCTCGCTCTCTATATCCTTTCCAAGCGCATCCGGCACGATCGTGAAGGTGTTCGAGATACCGTCCTGTGAATCCATGAACGGAAGCTTCGCCACGGACGCCAAAGCTGCGACCGCACCGTGGGTATCGCGTCCGTGCATCGGGTTCGCGCCCGGTGCGAAGGCGACGCCGCGCTTTCTTCCGTCCGGCGTTGCTCCGGTATTCTTGCCGTAGGACACGTTGGAGGTGATCGTTAAGATCGACGTCGTCGGAACGCCGCCGCGGTAGGTATGGTTGCCCTTGATGTAACCGATGAAGGTATGAAGCACCTCTCTTGCAATCTCATCCACACGGTCGTCGTCATTTCCGTATTTCGGGAAATCTCCCTCGATTTCAAAGTCAACCGCGATGCCATTCTCGTCGCGGATCGGCTTTACCTTCGCATACCTGATTGCCGACAGGGAATCCGCCACCACGGAAAAGCCCGCGATTCCGGTCGCGAACCAGCGGCGCACCTTCTTATCGTGAAGCGCCATCTCGAGCTTCTCATAGCAATACTTGTCGTGCATATAATGGATGATGTTGAGCGCGTTGACGTATACGCCCGCAAGCCATTTCATCATATCCTTATATTTATCCCACACTTCATCGTAATCCAGATATTCGGACGTAATCGGACGATACTTCGGTCCGACCTGTTTGCCGCTCATCTCGTCAACACCGCCGTTGATCGCATAGAGCAGGCACTTCGCAAGATTTGCACGCGCACCGAAGAACTGCATTTCCTTTCCGATGCGCATGGACGATACACAGCAGGCGATACCATAGTCGTCGCCGTGTACTACACGCATAATGTCATCATTTTCATACTGAATTGCAGAATGCTTAATGGAAGTCTCCGTGCAGAAACGCTTAAAGTTCTCCGGGAGCTGTACCGACCAGAGCACGGTCATATTTGGCTCCGGCGCCGCTCCGATATTATTTAGGGTATTTAAGTAGCGGTAAGACATCTTTGTTACCATATGTCTGCCGTCTACACCTACGCCTCCAATGGATTCCGTTACCCACGTCGGATCTCCTGCGAAAATGGTGTTGTACTCCGGCGTGCGGGCAAATTTTATAAGGCGAAGCTTCATGACGAACTGGTCGACAATCTCCTGAATCTCCTGCTCGGTAAACGTACCCTCCTTTAAGTCACGCTCCGCGTAGATATCTAAGAAGGTGGAGGTGCGTCCGAGACTCATCGCCGCACCGTTCTGCTCCTTGACTGCTGCAAGATATGCAAAATACACCGCCTGCGCCGCCTCCTGCACGTTATTTGCCGGCTTGGAAATATCACAGCCGTAAATCTTTGCAAGCTCCTTTAACATCTTAAGCGCACGAATCTGCTCGGATAACTCTTCGCGCTCACGAATGACATCGGAATACATGATGGTGCGGGTCGTCGCAAGCTGCTCTTCCTTATCCTCGATCAGACGATCCACACCGTAAAGCGCCGGTCTTCTGTAATCGCCGATGATACGTCCTCTACCGTACGCATCCGGCAGTCCCGTGATGATATGTGCGGAGCGGCACGCGCGCATCTGGGGCGTGTACGCGTCAAATACGCCTGCATTGTGCGTCTTTCTGTGCGTTGTAAAATACTCTACGACCTCCGGGTCTACATGATAGCCATTGTCCTCACACGCCTTTACCGCCATGCGGATTCCGCCGTAAGGCTGCAGCGCACGCTTGAACGGCTTATCGGTCTGAAAACCGACAATCTTCTCCTTATCCTTATCAAGATATCCCGGTCCGTGGGATGTGATCGTCGAAATAATCTTCGTGTCCATATCCAGGACACCGCCTGCCTCGCGCTCCTGCTTTGACAGTTCCAACACCTGATCCCATAACTCCGTCGTCTCCTGTGTCGGCCCCGCAAGAAATCCGGCGTCTCCGTCGTACGGGGTGTAATTCTTCTGAATGAAATCCCGGACGTTGATTTCCCTCTCCCAGCTTCCGCCCTTAAAGTCTCTCCACTCTTTCTGCATGTCTTCTTCCTCCTGCTTTCTGACTGTTTTGATATGTTTGCCTGTCCTTTCGGCACAGGATTTCCGCAAAATAGATGCTGTGCTCTAGTTAGTTTTAACTAATCCATGAGACTATATCATACAGGATATTTGTCTGTCAACATCAATTTTGCTGACCCGAATTGTTAGTTTTGGCTTATTTTCTATGGATTTCCTCTGTTTCCAGATATCGGAAAGCTATGATTTGCACTTCAAGGAAAGAGTTGAATAAAAATAAGCCGACAGCCCGGGTAAATCGCCCAGACGGTCGGCATTCGATACGTTATACTCCACGTGGTTCTTCCACTTGTTCCGTCAGTCATATAACATCCTGATATTACAACGAATTTTCTCTTTTTGCAATAGGTAATTTTTACGAAAACTTTCACGCAGATTTTCGTTCCTGAAATCCGTCCACGCCGGAAAGCATTTTCGTAGATATTCCCTGCTTTTTTTGTAGACTTAGGGCAGATAAAGCATTATAATATACAAAAACACGGAGGAATCAGAATGAAAATTGGCATATTATCCGATACGCATGGTGTTTTTCGTGAGGACTGGGTATCTACTCTGACCGGATGCGACTATCTGATCCACGCGGGAGACATCGATACGAAAACATGCTATGACAGAATCAAAGTGCTTGGCATTCCCTGCTATTTCGTGCGCGGGAATTGCGACCACGGTGAATGGGCGAGATTCCTGCCGGAATTTCTGACCGTTCCCATCGGCGGGAAAATCTTTTATATTATACATAACAAGAACGACCTTCCGTTCGATCTGACCGACGCGGATTTCGTGATCTTCGGACATACGCACTGCTACACCGAGTACGACCGTTTCGGCAAGGTATTCATCAATCCCGGAAGCGCCGGGCAGCCGCGCGGCGATGGACGCAGCATGGCAATCCTCGAATTAGGAGAAGACACTTACTCCATTCGGCGCATTCCGCTGTAGCGGCGGATAACATTCGACGCTACACTGTTTATGCAGTCTCCTGCCGTATTCATCCGGCATTTCGCCCTCATTTCAGTTCCTGTTCCCGAAACAGGGCGGCAACATGGGCTTCATATTCCGCAATCCGTTCGGATTTGCGGATTTTTTTCATGTACTTCCCAGAGTCCGTAAAGCTTTCCGCAAAATAGACCCACAGCTCCTTCATCTTAAACAGCGTGTTCTTATCGCCCGACATGACAGCCAGATAACCGTGCAGAATGTCATCATGGAACGCAAGGAACCGCTCCTTTTGTGCCGTCTCATGCGTTTTTGCCTGCTGCGCAACCCGCGCGTCCGCCATTCCTTTATCCGCGCCGCGGAATTCTTCACAGCTTCCAGTACTTTCCGGCAGTCTTCCCCGCAGTTCCCCGATCAGCCACGGGCGCTTTAACAGCCCGCGCCCAATCATAATTTTCTCTGTCCCCGGAAAACGCGAGACGAGACGTCCGTAGTCGTCTTTCGCACAGATATCTCCATTGTAGCAGAGTGAATGGCGGCTTCGATCCACCGCCATCCCATACGCCTCCAACCGGACCGTATTTTTATAGAAATCCTTCTGCACGCGCGGATGGATAATCAGCTCCTCCAGAGGATATTTCTCATAAATAGCAAGCAGGCGTTCCCACTCCTCCCCGCTGTCTTTTCCGATCCTCGTCTTAATCGAAATCCCCAGCGGACATTCCCGAAAAATCTCCTCCAAAAAAGCGTCCAGCTCATCCGGCAGCGCAAGAAATCCGGCGCCGCGGTTCTTCGCCACGACAGTCCCGGACGGGCAGCCGAGATTTAAGTTCACCGTGCGGTATCCAAGCTTCTCCAATTCCTCTGCAATGCAAAGAAAATCCTTTGCACGATTCGTAAGAATCTGCGGCACGACGTCCATCCCGGCATTGTGCTCCGGCAGGACGTCCTGCAGCTCCCTGTGATTTAACTTTCTGTTTGTGATAAACGGTGTAAAATACCGGTCGATTCCGCCGTAATGCTTCTGATATGCATTTCGAAAAATATATCCCGTAAGCCCCTCCATAGGCGCCATGTAAAACTGCATCCTTACCTCCATGCGCACGCGCGTATCTTCTGTCCATCATACCGACTCTTCCGCCACGTATCTGCTCGTTCGCATTGTTATATTAATGCATTCCGGCAGGACTGTCAAATGCGCCATTTTTATGCCTGGCAGTAATGCTGGATCGCAGCGCAAAGTAAGTCTGCACATCCTTCCGCGTTCCTGTCATAATACGCTCTGAACCGCTCGTCGCAGGCATACATTTTGCCGACTCCGGCATGCGCTTCCTCTGTATATTTGCTCCATACCATCAAAAGCCATTCCTTGTGGAGCGCGGCAACTGCCTGCATTTCCTCACTGTCGGGCGCGGCGCCTTTCTGCGCCGCCTGCGTGAGACGGTCTAGGATTTCCTGCTCCAGCTTTGTATAACGCTGATACTCCTCTTCCGTCATTCCAAGCCGCTTACGGTTGGATGCCTCCACCGCTTCCTCACCATATTTTTTCCGCAGTTCCTCACCGTACAGCCTCTCGTTCTCCTCCACCTGATTCTTCTTAAACGCCTCAAATCTTTCTTTATCGCTCATTTCATATTCTCCTTCCATTGACGCAATCGTCTGTCTGATATTTTGGATCAGCCGCTCCGTCTCGCGTTTGCGCTGCTCCAGTTCCAGAAGGTGTTCCTCCAGTGCGCTTCGGATATCGAAGTCTGGATTACGAAAAATCTGCGCGATCTGCTCTAACTCCAATCCTCTCTCCCGGTAAAAGAGAATCTGCTGCATAAGCTCCACTTCCTTTTCTCCGTAAAAACGATATCCGGCATCGCTTGTGCGTGATGGCTTCAACAATCCGATTTCATCATAATAGCGCAGCGTCCGTGCACTGACACCCGCCAGTTCTGACAATTCTCTGATACTGTATTCCATACGCGACCTCCATCTGTTTTCCTTCTGTGTACTTAGCATACTTCTTTCCGCAGCGTCAAAGTCAAGAGATTTTTTCATACGATCTGTTCGCCGTTCACATAGAGGTGATAGTCGTTTGCCGTAATATTTTCCACAGCACCGTCAAAGCTTGTAATGTAGGAATCTCCTGTCAGCGTCCAGGCAGAGTCCGCATCCAGCGTCACATCGACGGTTCCGCCCTCGCCGTCCGGGTTGATTGCCCCGATAAAGTCCGTGCCGTTTTTCATGGTAAAATTGAGCGACGAAATCTCGTCCACGAGCATATTTCCCTCGATCTGCTGTGCATCTGCCGTCAGCGTCACACCGCCGCCGTTCGCACCTTCCGTTCCCCAGCCTCTCGAAGAGGAGTTTCCTTCCACACGCAGGAACACATCGTTTGCCAGCGTAAACGCCACGTCCTTAAGCCAGATTTCACAGTCCGTATTCGTCACATAGAACATATCGCCGGACAGGGAAGTAATACTTCCACCCTCCGCCGCAAAATATGCCTCGCCTGCTGCCGCGTCGCCGGACATACTCTGATAGATCATGATACAGTGGATATTTTCGTCGGAATCTCCGTTATAAGTATTGTCCATAGCTCCGGTCACAACACAGTCTGTCAGCGTGACAGAATTTTTTCCTTCTACAACTACGCCCTCGCTGGCATTTGCCGTGAGCACAGCCCCGGTCACGGCAATATCCGCTGTGCAGTAGACTGCCGGGCTTCCGGTTCCGTTCGTCACATACGTGCCGCCCTCCACGTTTACCGTGCCGCCCCCACGGTCGCTGCGGATCGCCGCGGAGGAATTCCCCTGCGTCTCAACGTCCAGATTTGTCGCGTTCGTCGTGCCGCCTCCGGTCGTCTGGATGCCGCCGGAATTACGTTCCGTCGTACGGATCGTGGAATCCGAAATATTCACGACTGTGCCCTCGCCGTAGCTGAACACCCCGTTTCCGTTTACGGCGCTCGTGCTCACCGTCGCGCCCGTGATCGTCACCTGCGCGCCGTTTAATGCAAGCAAGCCCGCGTTCTGACCGTAGAAATCACCGTTCTCCGTGTTCGACGATGCGCCGCCCGTCTTCTCGACAGTGATATCGCTAAGTGTCACCGTCGCGCCGTCCACACGCAGTGCATTTTCATCATCACCGGATGAGGTATATGTCTCGCCCGCGGCATCCGCATCGACGGTATTGGCGGTTGTTCCGTTTGTGACTTCAGCGCTTCCCCCGAAACCGCCGCCTGCATTCAGGTTCCGCACGACAACCGATACCGCCTGATTCTCATCATCAAGCGCCACTTCAAGCACGCTGCCGACCGCAATATCCCCTGTGGTTCCTTCGCCGCTTCCCTGAAGATATTCCACCGTAATCTCTGTCGCGTCTGTCAGCAAGAAGGTGAGCGTCTCGCCAGAACTCTCAAAACTGCTGCCGCCCGGCATACCACCCGGCGCTCCATCCGGTATCTCTCCGCTTGGTGCTTCCTCGCCTGGCTTTTCTCCTGCTATCCCTTCCGTTTTCTCACCCGACACTCCGTCCGGCTTCTCTCCCGGTGCTTCCCCGTCTGGCTTCTGTCCGCTTGGCACTCCCTCCGGCGCTTCTCCGTCCGGCATCTCTTTGCTTGGCGCTTCTCCCTCCGGTCTCTCTCCGCTTGATGCTTCTCCTTCCGGTTTTTCTTCCGGCACCTCTCCGTCCGGTGCTCCCTGTAAGCTCAACGTCCCGATTTCTCCCGTGACCGTATCGCCCTCGACCGCCGTGACCCGGACGGTTACCGTCCCGCTCTCCGCCTCTGCCGTCTCCGTTGTCTCCGCCACAGCCACACCCTGCGCTGCATCTGCCGTTCCCGCATCATTGCCGCAGCCCGCCACTGTGTACATTGTCATCATAGCCACACATCCAAATACCGCAACCTTTTTCCACTTCATATGCATCCTTCCTCTCCTGAATCATTTTCTGCTATTATGTACCGTTTGAAACGGTTCCTTCTTTTGTCTGACAAGGAGAGTATAAAAAGAGAATGTGATAGCTGTGTGTTTTTCCCGTTAATTTATTCTGAATCTATTCGACCAGTATTTTTAATAATGCATTCTGCAATTTTGAATTGACCGCCGCGACATCGCTTGCCGCCACCTCCGTTCCTATGCGCGCTCCCTCATAATCCGTGACATATCCGCCTGCCTCCTCAACCAGAAGCATCCCCGCCGCATAGTCCCATATCTTTAAGTTTCTCTCAAAATACGCCTCAATGCTTCCCTCTGCCACATGCGCCAGATCGAGTGCCGCCGATCCACTTCTTCGAATGTCTTCGCACTGTAAAAATACCCTCTTAAACATTTCAAAATTCTTTTCCGCATGCTCGCGGTGATAAGGGCTCGTTCCAACCGAAATCAGGCTGTGTTCCATATCGCTTACCGCACTTACACTGATTTTTTGACCGTTTTTGTATGCGCCTTTCCCTGCCTCGGCGAGATACAGCTCGTCCGTATAGGGATGATAAATGATTCCAAGCACAATTTTTCCATCTTCTGCGAGCGCCACCGATACCGCGCTCTGTCTGTAATCATGAATGAGATTTGTCGTTCCGTCAACCGGGTCGACAATCCACATGCTTCCTTCGACCTTCTCCCCGGAATATGTCTCCTCCCCGATAAATTTAATTTCCGGGTATAGATTTTGAAATTTACGATACAAATATTTCTGCACCGAGTCATCCACCTGCGTCGCGTAATCTGCCCTGCCTTTTACCCGGATATTCCCCGCCGCCGCACGGTTTTCAAAAAAAGTCTTTGTCCCCTTTACAATCTCGATCAGTTTTTCCGCTTCTACCATAATGCCATTTTCCCTCTCTCTTCTCATTTTCTTTCTATTATAACATCTTGTTCTCGTGTTCCTCACGTCTCTTCTGTAATTTATCAAAATTTTCTACTTTATATTGACAAATTTCAATATATGAATATAATTGTGTTATAAGCAGAGTTCATCGGGAGGTGTTGAAACTGATTGACGAAAAAAAGATACCAACGGTTTTCAAGGCATTTTGTGATGAGAACCGCATTCAAATTTTAAAACAGTTATTAACAGGAGAGAAGTGCGCTTGTGTGTTGTTGGATAACCTGCACATTTCACAGCCGACACTATCGCATCACATGAAAATTCTTTGTGATTCAGGTATTGTGGTTATGCGTAAAGAAGGAAAATGGGCGCATTATTCCATTTCGCCGGAGGGGGTTGCATATGCGTCTGAATGTCTGCAATTCCTCACATCAATAAATAATTCCGGCAACCATAAGTCATGTTGTGATAAGTAAAAGTATTTGCATTCCTTCATGGCTTTTTGTTGCAAATATGTATTGATACATTTCAATATTTCTATGAATGGGGGTTTATTATGGAAACATTAAAATCAGGTTGGATTTTTTTTCAAGATGAGATTCTTGGTATGAAGTGGTTAAACCGTTTCATTGGCAGTCTGCTTGATGCCTGTGGGTTAGATACCGCTGGCAAACTAGGCGGAAGCGTCCAGTTTTTTCTCTACGATACAATCAAAATCATGGTGCTTTTAGGCGTTCTGATATTGCTTATTTCGTATATTCAAAGTTATTTCCCGCCAGAAAGAACAAAGAAAATTCTCGGAAGCTTTCATGGTATCGGTGCCAACGTATTAGCGGCTTTGCTTGGTACGGTAACGCCATTCTGCTCCTGTTCGTCTATTCCGTTATTTATGGGCTTTACGAGCGCAGGACTGCCATTAGGCGTGACGTTTTCATTTCTGATTTCTTCCCCCATGGTCGATCTTGGCTCGCTTGTTCTGTTAATGAGCATATTTGGTTGGAAAGTCGCGATAACCTACGTTGTTCTTGGGCTTGTTATCGCTGTCGCAGGCGGTACGATAATCGAGAAGTTACACCTTGACAATTATGTGGAGGAATTTATACGCAAGGGACATTCCGCTGATGTTGCCGGGGAGGAACTGCACTTCAAAGACCGTATGAAATACGCATGGGAGCAGGTCGTATCTACAGCCCAAAAGGTTGTACCGTACGTTTTAATCGGTGTCGCTATCGGTGCATTTATCCATAACTGGATACCCGAAGATTTTATCGTGCGTGTTCTCGGAACGGGCAATCCCTTCGGTGTCATTATTGCTACAGTTGCGGGTGTTCCTATGTACGCGGATATTTTTGGCACAATCCCGATTGCCGAAGCTCTGTTGACAAAAGGTGCACGGCTTGGAGTCGTCTTAGCCTTTATGATGGGAGTAACAACATTGTCCCTGCCGTCTATGATTATGCTGCGGAAAGCTGTTAAACCTAAATTGCTTACTATTTTTATTACAATCTGTACACTTGGAATTATCTTTGTTGGATATTTCTTTAATGTAATACAACCCTTTATTATTTAGAAAGAGAGGTAGAAAACATGACGCACATTGAAAAATCACAGGAGTTATTCGGTCAAAAATTTCACTGCTCACAGGCTGTTTTGGCAGCATTTGCAGAGGAACTTGGCTTAACTGAAAAGCAGGCGCTTAAATTAGGAGCTTGTTTTGGCGGCGGTATGTGTAAAGGCGAAGTTTGCGGCGCCTGCACAGGTGCATTGATGGCATTAGGTTTGAAATTCGGTCAATGTGAAGTTGGCGATGTGGACAGGAAATCAAAAACCAATGATATAACAGTAAAATTCCTCGAAGCATTTAAGAATAAAAACGGCTCATATTTGTGCCGAGAATTGTTAGGCTGTGATTTAGCAACAAATGATGGCAAGATGTATGCCAAAGAACATCATTTGTTTACGGAATTCTGTCCTAAAATGGTAGCCTCTGCAACCGAAATAGCAGAGAAATTACTAAATGAATACGAATAATTTAACAGACAATACTGGGAGGTAACCTATTATGACATTATCGGGAAAGAAAAAGGAAAAAGAAAACGACATTTACTGCATTAAAGTTTTAGGCTCAGGTTGTGCGTCCTGCCATGCATTATATGAAAACACAAAGAAATCTGTTCAAAATATGGGGCTTTCCGTGGAAGTGGAATATATAACTGATTTACAGAAAATTATGGAATATGGCGTTATGAGTATGCCTGCGCTTGTTGTAAATGAAAAAACAGTATCTATGGGTAAAGTATTAAAGCCCGCTGATATAGAAAAATTACTGCATAAATCCGGCTTCTAAAATAAATCTCGCGAAAAGGCTGTATGCTGATGGTAGCACTGCCTGTTTTCTGCATATGGTCTTTCCCTTTTTAGGGTAAAAAATAGCGATAAAACTGTGATAGATTTATCGCCGTTTAACCATATTCCGCATTAAGGTCACTCTTTTATAAACGCTTTGTCTGTTGCAGGAATTCCAGCTTCATCAGATATATACCGTTCCACTTTCATATGCAGATCATATTTCTCACGAAGTTCCATAATCCTTTTCATCATGGGCGAAGCATGGTGTACGTCTATTGATTGTTGGTCTTTCCAGCTATCAATCAAAAGCACTGTTTCCGCATCTTCCATTGGGAAAAAATACTCATATCTGATATTTCCGTCTTCTGCACGGATATCATTGACAATGCCGCTTGAAATCATTTCTTCTGCAAATTTTTTGGCGTTTCCATTCACGCCGCTATAATAAATATTCACTGTAACAGGCACTTTATTTCCCTCCATAAATGTATGATCTGCCGCTATTCGTAACGCCGGAATTATATCGCACGACAAATTGGATGTTCTTTGCTCCATTCTCATATTGCCGCCGTTATATTCTCTCAATGATATTCCGCACCACGCCAAATCCCACAAGCAATGCGATACAGATATAAAGTATCACATCCTGCCAGCGCTTCGTTCTCCATGTTCCCTCCTGCACATAAGTCGCCGCGCTTCTCGCAAAAACAATTCCAAGCGGCGTAAGCAATACGAAAAGCATCGGGTGACACCGGAACGCCTCTTTAAAATCAAACTGCATAAGCGCAACGCACATTCCGGTAATACCGCAGCCCGGACATTTTAACCCCGTCACCCTGCGGAAGAAACACGGAATGGCGAGTCCCGTATACTTTACAAATATGCCGTACACAAGCCCCGCCATCACTACGATAAGCGCATAAATAACAATTCGTACCAAACGCTTTCTCTTCATCATTATGCCATTTTATTCAGCTCGTTCTGCATCAGCGCCCACGCTACAATGCTCAGACCGAAAATGCTCAGCAGAAGGTATAAAATACCGCTGTTGCTGGACGGAATGCCGCGGCTTATCTTTGCCTCGTCAATCTTCTCGCCCTGCTTGAATGCCCAATAAAAGCCATAAATACCACAGGTCACGATCGTTAAAAGAAATGCCATACCGCCCGAGGTATCACCGGTTCTTCCTGATATCATGTTCGTATCGTTTGCAAGACAGATAAACCAGTAAATTCCATAGATACCGCATGTCACGATCGACAGGATAATACATACTGCAATGTTTCTGTTTTGAATCATAACTATTCTCCTTTTGCACATTTATAAATTCACTTTCTCAGTATAGCACATTAACGTGTATTGTCTACCTTTTCTTTCATAAATCGCCGTTTTTATGCTAATTTCCAAAATCCTTGCAGGAAATCTGCGGATCACGCAGCGATTTCATCCGGCGTTCCGTGATCTTATCCGCATCGGTAAGTTCCCCGCACAGCAGCGGCGATGACGAGTCGTAACGCAGCGCATTCTGCCGTATGCACTCCTCACTGACATTGGCATAGCAATATTTACAGCCGTTCCTGCAAGTATGGTAGCTTCCCACCTCCACACTCTCAATGCAGCCGCACTCTGCTCTCTGCCCGGCGTCCTTCCCTGCTGTGATGCGGCATCCCAACATGTCTTCAATCAGACCCTTGTCAATACAGCTATTCGGAACAATCCCGCTCGCCGAGAGGTCGATCATTTCCGCACAGGACGCGACCTCCATCTGATTCGCATTTGCAATCTGTGCAAGCCTCCGTGCAAATTTCCGTAATTCTTCTTCCCCACATTCCTCCATGCCGAGCGCATTCATGTTCTTCCGGTTCTTCGCGTAAATATCCACAAAGCTTATCACGCATTTTTTTGTATACCCGCGCAGCGATTCCGCAATTTCACGAAACGCCCGCTCGTGATACTCACCCGTATATGTCTCATTAAAAAAGATAGGGTCGTACCGCCAGATTATGCGGTCTGCTCCGATTTTCTCCGCAAGTTCTCTGAAAACAGGAATCATTTCTTTCCGCTTATGCGGCACTCCCGGCTCTATGTCCGTGCCATACCCCGTAAGCGTGAACTGAAAGTAGTACGGATAGGCGGAAAGCTCCGAGAGCCGCGCCATCATCGGCCTGGGATTCTTCGTCCAGAACACGATGCAGTCAATTACCTCCGGCGACAGCGTGATTCGGCTGACCTGATGTGGATTCATCGGATTGCGCACATATAGAAAGCCTTCGCTGATACGTTCGTAGAACCAGTCGGAATAGTAATTTGGAATATCGGTTCGTCTGCTGACGCTAAGAATCATAGGTTACCTCCGGTTTCTTTCTTATATGTCTACACTGCTCATAAGATAATCCAATGCGTTGATCCTTCTGATTCCTTCATAATCTGCCGCCGGGTCTATGTCCAAAGTCATAATACATTTAGGATAATTATCGGCTATTTTCTGCAGCGGTCTTAGTTCCCGCTCCAACGTGCTTTTCTCGCGCACGCTTGCTGCTACTTGAATGTATTTGATACCCTGCATATCCTTTGCGACAAAATCCACTTCCATACTTTCCATTTTTCCAATGTACACCTCATATCCTCTGCGAATCAATTCCAGATATATGACATTCTCCAAAACATGACCTACATCCGTATTCCCTCTGTTTCCAAGCATCACACTGCGAAGCCCCATATCCACAAAGTAATATTTCTCCATTGTTTTCAAATATTGTTTTCCTTTTATATCGTATCGCTTTGCCTGGTACACAATATACGATTCCATAAAAGAAGAAATATACGATTCTACGGTTCTGACATTAATGCCCCTTCCATTTGAAGTCATCGTATCACTGATTTTCTTTGTAGAAAGCGGATTTCCTATGTTGTCCGCCAGAAAACGCACCACACTTTCCAGCATCATCGTATCCGTGATTTTCTTTCGGCTGACCACGTCTTTTAATATGATTGTATCATAAATGCTGTGCAGATAATCCTGAATCTGATTTTGCGCCGCCTCCAGATGTATTGCATACGGAAAAGAACTTGTTTCTATATAACTCTGGTACGCCCGCTCCAGATTATGTTCCAACTGATGCGCCCGAACAAATTCGGAGAATGAAAACGGTAACATCTCAATCCTCACATATCTGCCGGACAACAGTGTTGCCAGTTCTCCCGACAACATATATGAATTGGAACCCGTTATATAAATATCTACATTTTCTTTTATAAAGAAACTATCCACCACTCTTTGAAAGTCTTTCACGTTTTGTATCTCATCCAAAATCAGATACATCATGCGGTTCGGAAGAATCTTCCCCTTCAGATATTCATACAACGCTTTCGCATCCCAGAGCGATTCGTATTCAAAATCTTCAAAATTTATACTGATAATCTGCTCCTGCTCCGCTTCGTGCGCCAACAGATAATCCTGAAACATTTTTAACAACGTCGACTTGCCGCAACGTCTCACTCCGGTAACTACCTTAATAATTTTCTTATCTTTATATCCGATTAATCGTTCAAAGTATTCTTTCCTTATAATCTCCATGCCATCACCTCATGCC
The DNA here is from genome assembly GCA_021771815.1 of Roseburia hominis. Lineage (GTDB taxonomy): Bacteria > Bacillota > Clostridia > Lachnospirales > Lachnospiraceae > Roseburia > Roseburia hominis_A. The sequence continues at coordinate 35,580 of JAETOE010000009.1, read as the reverse complement.
TATATTTTACGCAAAAACTTCATAAAATTCAATAGTTTTTGTATAGCAATACAAAAACTATTATAATATATATGCTTTTTGTACTATAATAGTTTTTATCTTATTTAGATTTATATTCTAGTTTGACACAGTTATATTCACAAAATACATTTCAGAATTAATAGGAACCTCTCCCAATGTATCACCTGTGATACGGATTCCTCCAAATCGCACTCATACCAGTCTTTTGCCCCTCCACTTCCCGGTTTTCCAGCGCAGCACCATTCCCACCGCTCTGACACATTCGTCGCCTGCCAGTCCAATATAAGCTCCCACAGCCATAAGTCCCAGATGAATCCCAAAGAAATATGTACCGCCGGCTGCGCACACGAACACAAAAACTGCCGCAAGTACTGCCGGAAATACGGCGTCGCCGCTGCTTTTTAGCGCCTGACCAAACACAAGGTTCGTCACGCGCCCCATCTCCAGCACAATATCTATCATAAGCAGCTTTGTCACCAATGCGATCATGACCGGATCATCCGTAAAGAGCTTCATGATCCATCCCGCACAGACTGCAAACAGCACAGACAGACAAGCTGCAACCGCAACCCCCGTCACAGCAGCCTTTTTCGTTCCCTTATCACAGGCGTCATACTCACCAGCACCCACATACCAGCCTGTCATAATCGCATTCGCCTGCGCCAGCGCCGCCCCAATGCAATAGGAAAAATCGGTAATCTGCATTGCATAAGACCGCGCTGTTACATTAAGCCCCTCCGCATCCATCTGATTCAGAAAGCGGATCACCAGCGTCATTGCCACATTATACAGTGCAGTCTCACAGGCGGACGGCAAGCCCACACTGACAATCTGCCCCAATACCTTCCTGTTTTCGCTTCTCTCCGGACTCTGTTTTGCGTGAACCAGCAAATGACTGAATATCACTACAATCAGTAAATTTATCACTCTGGAAATCACCGTTGCCATCGCAACTCCCTGCACACCCGTATGAAGTACAAAAAGAAACACCGCGTTTAAAATAAGATTCATTACATTTGCAATAAACGTAGCAAACAGCGGCTGTTTTGTATATCCGAACGCACGCAGATAGCCCGAGAAAATAGGAATCAGTGCATTTAAAATACAACCGCCTCCCACTATCTTAAGGTAAGTAACCGCCGGATCGCGCAGCGTTTTTGCAATCCCTACCATATCAAGAATCGTACCGGAACATGTAAACAGAAAAAACGCCATACAAAAGCCCACCACAGCATTAAAAAGCAGCCCGAGCTGTCTCGCCTGATAAGCAATCCCCGGTCTTCCCGCACCGATATTCTGTGTCATGACCGCCATCATGCCGGATGAAATAATCGAAAACATAATAATAAAAATTCCAATATAAGTATTTGCCGTACCTACAGCTCCTACCGCATAATCACCCACGGAGGAGAGCATCAGTGTATCTACCATGCCCGACAGCATATAAAATAAAGTTTCAAAGCAAATCGGAATAAAAAGCTGGGATAATGTTTTTCTCTGTTCTTCCATCGACCTGTATCCTCCTATGTAAAATATCTTTTGTATTTTACATTTTACCCCTTAATTTCGAAAAACTCTTGCACATTTTCCGCAAATAATTGCACTTTTTCTACTTTCCCGGTATAATCATGGCAGAAAAACAATTTTAGATTTCAAAGGAGTTTTGGATGTACTTAGAATTAAAAGAAAATCACCCACATGGAACAAAGGATTATCCCTTCAGCGAATACCATATGAACCCCCATCCACATGCCTTTCAAATTCCGGTACATTGGCACGACGAAGCAGAAATCATTTATGTGCGAAAGGGCCCTCTGTCTCTCGTCATTGACGGACAGGAATACATCGGCGCAGACCACTCCATACACCTTGTCAGCCCCGGCGAGCTGCACCTTATGAGCGCTTCCGAAGAACCTGTTGATTATTTTACGCTTTTATTCCCGCTGGAATTTGTGTCCTTCCAATCGAAGGACTGGCTGGAGAACGAACTTCTCTTTCCTCTTCGCAGCCACAGTATGCGCTTTATCCCTGAAATCACGGACGCCGAACTTCTGGCAGAGCTTGTATCCTTAATGGAAGAACTGATTGAGGCGAATCGCAAAACTTCCTACCAAAAGCATCTCGGCGTCCGGATTGTTCTGCTGAAATTTCTGGAATTGCTGGCGGAGCATAACGGGCTGCGCCATGATAGTCCGGGGAATCCTGCCGGAATCCAAAAGGAGATGCTCTTTTATCTTCAGCAAAATTACTGTAATCACATCAGTTTAAAGGACCTGGCGTCTCATTTCCATCTGTCCGAAAAGTACGTGTCACGTTTCTTTAAAGAACAGTTTCACCTGACTGTGACCCAGTATATCAGTTACCTGCGCCTGTCCCACGCGAAGCATCTGTTGGAATCCGCAAATCTTTCTGTCACCGATATAGCGCTCGCCTGTGGTTTTACGAACGTAAGTTATTTTATTCGGAGTTTTGGGCGGACATACGGGTTGTCTCCGCTGCAGTACCGTAAGCGGAGGTAATTTCAATGGAAAATACGGGTGTATCCATGAGTTCCAAGTAAACAACGGGGCTGCCGCACTTAATGCGACAGCCCTTCCATATTCTTGGTGATGTTGCAAACACGTTACAAACGCATCACCCTTCTTTAATCTTCACCACACCTCTGCTATGCCAAAAATTCTTCTAAATCCGGATAATCAACAATGTGCTTTCTTATATAGCCTCTCTTAAATGCTGCAAAAGCACTCTGCCTGCTTAATGCAAATCTTAAACTTTTCATATAGCGTTTTGAATCTGGATTCTTTTTATGATTTTCCAATATTTTGTATAAAATACTCATTGACTCTGCTAAACGATCTATTCTATATTGACAAGCCGCTTCTCGAATCCCTGTATTGCATTTTTCAAAACTCTCCTGAATCAGTTCTGCAGTCATAATAGCACATTCTTCATTTACTATATTATGTACCTTCACATGCCCATTTTCATAACATTGTTCCAACATTTCTTCTGGATCATCAACACAGCAGTCTATAATTTTATCATCATATTTTGCTTCCTTTTTCAAATTATTGCAATGCGGACACACATAGAATAAATTATTCCAATCAAAAACTCTTTCCGCTATTTTCCTTCCATGATGCGGCCTTAAATGTTCTACCTCCGGATCTGACAATCCTCCCAGTTCACAAATATAGCACTTATCATGGGAGTCTTCTTTCAACTGCTGTATTACGTCTGCTTTATTGTAAAGCCCATTAGATTTTTGCTTTTCAACCTCCAGCGATGGAGGAGGAACAGGATTCCTATCTATTTTCACCATATTCCTTACCCCCTATTGGAAAATTCTAATTTTAACCTACTATACTCTGCCGTCAATTCCTTCGCAAGATAATCGGGTATTTCATCTAAATAGTATTCCAACTGATCGATTTCTCCATATTCTTCATCAGTTAATTCACCTTTAGAAACCAGCGCCTTATATCTTTCAAATTTCTCTCTTAATTCCTCTGACAATGTGTCCGCCTTAAAATAACCCTCTACAATACCTTCATATGGCAAATTTTTTAATCCGTTTTTTACAAGGGTTTCATTTTCAAGATCATAAATAACAGCATTATCTAAACAACTTAAAATAAACGGTGAATGAGTAGTAATTACAAACTGTATGTTTGGAAAAAGCCCGGTTAAAATAGGCAGAATCACTTTCTGTAGCTCAATATGCAAATGTGTCTCTATTTCATCTACCAAAACAATACCTTCCATATCAAACTCTGTCCGCAGTCCTGACCTGGCTTCCATTCTTATAATCAAATCATTAATAATATCAAATATTGCCGCATATCCGCTGGACATCGTATTAAAATCAAAGGGCTCTTTACCTGATTCGCAGATAGTAAACTGAAAAGTTTCATCATTAAATTTTAACTCAAGATCATTATCCTCAAAAATTGTTTTCAAAATATTTTCAAATGTACGCAGCCATTTATCTATTTTTTCAATTTTTTCATCATTTTTTGTAAAAGCCTGCGTAGCTTTCAAGTCAACAAGATATTTTGTAAGTTTTGCACCCGGCTTCTCAGTGATATTATATTTGTCCTGTAATTCTACTTTTTCAATATTTTTATACTTTTCTACCTGAAATTCTCTTTCAGCTTTATAATACGCAAAAACAAAATTCCCCTGATCATATTTTTCTTTTAATAAAACATTGGAAGTACTTTCGAAGGAAATTCCTGAATCTAATCTTTTTAGTTTACTTTCCCAGAATTCCACATTCTTTTTTGCTTCATAAATTTGTTTTCTATTCTCTTCCGAATCTTCCGGTAAACTTAGCCTGTTACTTTCTAAGCAACGATTATACATATCTGTTGCATGTTCTAATGTTGTTCCATTTTCATCCAAAAAGTTCTGAACGTATTTAACCATAGCTTCCAAAACACTTGTTTTTCCACTTCCATTTTTACCTGTTAATATCAAATGCTTTCTTTTTTCTTTATCTAAAGGAATGGAAATGTTCTCTAAATGACGAACTTTTTTTATATGAATATCTGTTAAAAAAGTCTGTTCCATGGTTATTCCTCCAATACCTAGTGATATTGTTATTCTATCATATCCGCTCTTAAAAATACACAATTAAAAACCTCCCAGAGCCGAAGTTCTGAGAGGTTTGAAAATGTCTTTTGAAATTGTATGTTCTGAAACGTATGATTATCTCTTGGAGAACTGCGGCGCTCTACGTGCTGCTTTAAGACCATACTTCTTACGCTCTTTCATACGCGGATCTCTTGTTAAGTATCCTGCGGACTTTAAGATCGGTCTGTAATCAGCGTCAACATTCAGTAACGCACGAGCGATACCATGACGGATAGCTCCTGCCTGTCCTGTATATCCACCGCCGCGAACGTTTACTAAAACGTCGAACTTGTCAGCAGTCTCAGTAGCTGCAAGCGGCTGACGAACGATAACCTTTAAAGTATCTAATCCGAAATATTCGTCCATATCTCTTTTATTGATGGTAACCTTGCCTGTACCTGGTACTAAGTATACTCTGGCAACAGATGATTTTCTTCTTCCTGTTCCGTAATATTTTGCGTTAGCCAATGTCTTTTACCTCCTCATTAAAATGTTAAAGCTTCTGGCTTCTGAGCTGCGTGCTTGTGATCCGGTCCTGCGTATACGAATAACTTCGTGTACATCTCTCTTCCTAACGGTCCCTTCGGAAGCATTCCCTTAACTGCATGCTCGATCACTCTCTCCGGGTGCTTTGCCATCATCTCTTTTAATGTGGTCTCTTTCATACCGCCTACATAATCAGAGTGATTGTAATAAATCTTCTGATCTAACTTCTTACCGGTTACCTTAATCTTCTCAGCGTTTACAACGATTACATAATCGCCGGTATCGATGTGCGGTGTAAAGATTGGCTTATTCTTTCCTCTTAATACCTTGGCAACTTCAGATGCCAGGCGTCCTAATGTCATACCAGTAGCGTCAACTACATACCATTTTCTCTCGATGGTAGCTGGGCTAGCCATAAAAGTCTTCATCGTTCTTCCTCCTAGAAAATACTGTTCATGTCAGGCAGCGTGAATGTCCGGACACACTGTCCTCCATATCATTGTTTATAGTTAAATGCTGTTCCGGGGCTTTGGAACTGCACTTATTCACTATCACAGACTTAGATATTATATTACACGACCCCTCGCGTGTCAATCATTTTTTTCTATTTCCCCTGAAAATGCATATCCTGACGGGAAATACACTTTCCGTCATTTCTCTTTCCTCTGTTACTATTCCTCGAATCCTATTCCCATCATCGTAAGCCCATGTGCGGGAGCTGTCGGTCCCGCAGCGCTTCTGTCGCAGGCGGCAAGAATCTCCTTTATCTCTTCCGGCGGCAGTTCCCCGCCGCCGATTTTAATCAGCGTTCCGGCAATAATGCGCACCATATTATATAAAAAACCGTTTCCCGTTACGCGGATTGTGATAATATCCCCTTCACGAAATACATCACAGGCATAAATCGTGCGCACGGTCGTCTTCACCTGCGCACCGACCGCGCAGAAGCTCTTAAAATCGTGCTCACCCACCAGATAAGAAGCCGCCTCCTGCATCTTCGTCACATCCAACGGATAGTGATAGAAATAAGTATCAAGCCGTCTTGTCGGCATACGAAACGTGCGGTTTAGAATACGATACTCGTAGGTCTTTCTGCTGGGTACGAACCGCGGGTGCCAGTCCGCTTCCACCTCGCACGAGTCCTGCACGACGATATCCTCCGGCAGCCGTTGATTTAGAGCAAAGGAAATCTTCTCCGCAGGCATTCGCGTCTCTGTATCAAAGACCGCCACATTTCCAAGCGAATGCACCCCGGAATCCGTTCGGCTCGCACCGCTTACAACAATCTCTTCCCCAAGCAGCCTCGACAGTTCACGGTTTAAGACCTCCTCGATGGTAATGCCGTTCGGCTGCACCTGCCAGCCTTTATAGTTTGTGCCATCATAGGCGACAATCAATCTCACCCGTTTCATATCCCGAACCTCCATGTGCCTGCTCCCGGACAAAATTTGTTTTTCACCCTTCTTATCCGCCAAAAGAGCTGTCACCTTAACGCCTGCTTTTGACAGACATAATTCTATGCGTTAAAATGACAACTCCTTACCTGTTTTATCTCATTATTTTTTGTTTACTGCGGAAACGGCACGTAAATCCGGCACAAAATAATCGCCGCAAAATACAGCAGCAAAATCAGATAACTCAATCTGTCCCTTCCCTCATAGCGAAGCGGTTTCATCTTGGTTCTGCCCTCGCCGCCGTTATAGCAGCGCGCCTCCATCGCCATCGCAAGATCGTCTGCACGCCGAAATGCCGATACGAACAGCGGTACGAGAAGCGGTATCATGCTCTTTACCTTCTTTAACAGATTCCCGCTCTCGAAATCCGCTCCGCGCGCCATCTGCGCTTTCATGATCTTATCCGTTTCCTCAATCAGAATCGGGATAAAACGCAGCGCGATCGACATCATCATCGCAATCGCGTGCACCGGAATCCCGATTTTCGAAAGCGGCATCAATGACTTTTCCAATCCATCGGTAAGCTGATTCGGCGTCGTCGTAAGCGTCATGACCGACGTGCCGAGAATGAGATAGGTCAGACGGATTGCCATGAGCACCGCATTGGTAAGACCTTCCTTCGTAATTGTTAGCCTCCAGAAACTTACAAGTTCCTCGCCCGGCGTCAGAAAAAGATTGAACGCCGCCGTAATCAGCATCAGAATCATGATTGCTTTTAAGCCTTTTACCATAAATTTGAACGGAACTTTTGACAGCTTTATCACGGCAAGCATAAATACCGTTGCAATCGCAAGCGCGGCTACTCCCCGAAACGTAAACAGCGATATGATATAGACCATCGTGCCAAACAATTTTACACGCGGGTCCAGCTTATGAATGATGGAATCCGCAGGATAATACTGCCCCAGTGTGATATCTCTCAACATAAATTACTTCCTCCTACCGGTGTATATCTGTCCTGCCGTAACCAACTCCCGTCAATGCCTGCATCAGACTGGCGCGCGCCTCCGCAACAGTCGTCGCATCCGTGTCAACGTTCAGCCCGCGCTCCTTTAATTCATGCATCAGATACGTCACCTGCGGCGCGGCAAGCCCGATCGTCTCAAGCTCCTTATAATGACGGAACACTTCCTTCGGCACACCGTCGAACATCACCTGTCCCTGATTCATCACGATAATTCGCTCCACATATTTCGCAACATCCTCCATGCTGTGAGAAACGAGAATTACGGTAATTCCGCGCTCCCTGTGCATCCGCGCAATCAAATCAAGAATTTCATCGCGTCCCGCCGGGTCAAGTCCTGCCGTCGGCTCGTCCAAGATCAGAACTTCAGGCTTCATAGCAAGCACTCCCGCGATCGCCACGCGGCGTTTCTGCCCGCCGGAAAGGTCAAACGGCGACTGATAGTAAAGCTCCTCCGGCAGCCCGACATTGCGCAGCGCTTCAAAAGCACGCAGCCCCGCTTCCTCCTTACTCAGTCCCTGGTTCTTCGGCCCGAAACATACGTCATCGAAAATCGTTGTCTCAAAAAGCTGATGCTCCGGATACTGGAACACGAGTCCTACCCGGTTGCGCAGCTCACGGAGGTCAAAATCGTCGTCATAGATATCCTGTCCATGGAAATAAATCGCACCCGAAGTCGCTTTGATCAGACCATTCAGATGTTGAACCAATGTCGACTTCCCGGAGCCGGTATGACCGATGATCCCAATGAACTGTCCGTCGCCGATCTCAAGATTCACATCCTTCAATGCCTGAATCTGATATGCGGTTTCCTCACTGTATACATAATTTACTTTATCTAAAATAATTGACATATCTCACTCCCCGGAAATCTGCGCCGCGCGCAGAATCGCATCCACAAGCTCCTCCCGCCGCAGCACACCGATCGGCACATCAATTCCCGACTGCCGCAGCAGATCGGCAAGAATCGTCACCTGCGGAACATCCAGCCGATATTCCTTGAGTTTCCCGACCTGTGAAAATATCTCTCGTGGCGTTCCCTGCATCACTACCTTGCCCTGATCCATCACAATGACCTTATCCGCATCTACGACTTCTTCCATATAATGTGTAATCAGAAGAATCGTCACACCCTTTTTCTGATTCAGCTCATGCGCCGTTCGAATGACTTCTTTCCGCCCGTTCGGGTCGAGCATCGCCGTCGGCTCGTCCAGTACAATACATTTCGGCTGCATTGCCACAACACCCGCAATTGCCACGCGCTGTTTCTGCCCGCCGGAAAGCTTGTTCGGCGAATGATGACGATATTTTAGCATTCCGACCGCGCCGAGGCTCTCCTCCACACGCTGCCATATTTGATCCGTCGGCACGCCGATATTCTCCGGTCCAAACCCCACATCCTCCTCGACAACGCTCGCAATGATCTGATTGTCAGGATTCTGAAACACCATTCCCGCCGTCTGGCGCACAGGAAGAATATTTTTCTCCTCGGAGACATCCTTCCCATCCACCCAGAGCGAACCCTCGCTCGGTGAGAGCAGCGCGTTGATGTGCTTCGCCAACGTGGACTTTCCTGAGCCGTTATGTCCGAGAATCGCGATAAATTCTCCCGCCTGCACATCCAGATCGACATGATCGAGCGCCGTCTGGATGGACTCTACATTGCCCTCCTCGTCGCGCCTGATATATTCATGAACCAACTGTCTTGCCTTGATAATTCCCATCTTAATCCTCCCAGTGCAGCCGGTGCAGTTCTCCCTGCAGCTTCATATGGTCAAACTGATTCTGCCGCAGCGCTTCATAAAGCACAATCGCAACGGAATTGGATAAATTCAGAGAGCGCGTCTCCCCAATCATCGGAATCCGCACGCAGGTATCCGGATTTGCCTTTAAGATTTCCTCCGGAATCCCCGCGCTCTCCTTGCCGAACATGATATAGCAGTCCGGCTCATAGGACACCTCAGTATAGACATGCCTGCCCTTCGTCGTCGCCATATAAATTTTCACACCCGGATTTTTCTCGCAGAACTCGTCCCAATTTAGATAAGTAGTCACATCCAACTCATTCCAGTAATCCATGCCTGCGCGTTTGATGGACTTCTCATTTAACCGGAACCCGAGCGGCTCGATCAGATGAAGTCTCGTCCCGGTCGCCACGCAGGTTCTGCCGATATTTCCGGTATTTGCCGGAATCTCCGGCTCATATAACACAATATTCAGCTCTGCCATGTTATCTCCTGCGCCGGACTGCAATACGCATCACAATCCGGCATCTGTTCATACACAATTATTTTTGCTGCGCAATTCTGTCACAAATGCCTCGAGACGATCCATCGCCGTCTTTAAGCTTTCCAGTGAATACGCATAGGAAATACGGACAAAGCCCTCTCCGCACTCGCCGAACGCCGTTCCCGGAACGACTGCAAGCTTCTGTGCCCGCAGAAGCTCGTTCGCAAAATCATCCGACGTCATGCCAAATTCCTTGATACACGGGAACATATAGAACGCGCCGAACGGCTCGAAACAGGAAAGTCCCATCTCTTTCATGCGGTGCAAAAGATAGCGCCGTCTGCCGTTGTACTCCTCGCGCATTGCCGCCACATCCTCATCTCCGTTTCGGAGTGCTTCCACGCCTGCGTACTGGCTCGTGGAGGGCGCGCACATAATCGCGTACTGGTGAATCTTTAGCATCTGCTCGATGATCACACGCGGACCGCAGGCATAGCCAAGTCGCCAGCCCGTCATGGCATGCGACTTCGAGAAACCGTTGATCACGATCGTGCGCTCCCACATACCCGGCAGCGACGCAATCGACACATGCTTTTCCAGATATGTAAGCTCGGAATAAATCTCATCGCTTAAGACAAATAAATCATGCTCCTTTATTACCTCCGCGATTTTCTCAAGATCGCTCTTCTCCATAATCGCGCCCGTCGGATTGTTCGGGAACGGGAGCACCAAAAGCTTCGTCTTTGGCGTAATCGCCGCACGAAGCTCCTCCGCGGTCAGCCGGAATTCATTTTCTGCCTTTAACTCAATAATGACCGGCTTCGCGCACGCAAGGACCGCGCACGGAACATAAGACACATAACTCGGCTGCGGAATCAGTACCTCATCCCCCGGGTCGAGCATCGCGCGCATTGCCGCGTCGATCGCCTCACTGCCGCCTACCGTCACCATAATCTCATGATTATAATCATAAGAAATTCCGTAATGTCTCGTCAAATATCGGTCAATCTCTATCTTTAACTCCTTCAAGCCCGCATTGGAAGTATAATGCGTCCTTCCCTTTTCCAGCGAATAAATTCCCTCGTCGCGAATGTGCCACGGCGTATCAAAATCCGGCTCGCCCACGCCCAGGGAAATCGCCCCGTCGATCTCATGTACCACGTCAAAGAACTTACGGATACCGGACGGCTGAATCTCTGTAATCGTTTTATTTAGTGGATCTCTCATGCTACATCTCTATCCTTTCATCCTTGGGCTGCTCTGTCATTACGGTTCCGTGATCCTTGTACTTCTTTAAGATGAAGTTCGTCTTGGTGCTGAGTACCGAATCAAGCGGGGAAAGCTTATCGGAAACAAACTGTGATACCTCGCGCAGCGTCTTTCCCTCAATCGTCACCATAAAATCAAAGCCGCCAGAGATCAGATAAACAGAATTTACCTCCGGATAGTTGTAGATGCGCTCCGCTACCTTGTCAAAGCCCATGCCGCGCTGTGGTGTGACGCGGACCTCGATCAACGCCGTCACCTTCTCAATGCCTGCCTTATCCCAGTCAATCAGGGTATGGTATCCGCAGATGATATGTTCCTGCTCCATCTGCTCCAATTCGTTCAGCACTGCCGCCTCATCCACACCGAGGACAATCGCCAACTCCTTGATATCAATCCGGCTGTTCTTCTCTATGAACGTCAAAATCTTTTCTCTCATTTCTGATCCTCCATTTTATGATGTCGTGCAGTTTGAAACAATCTCCGCAAAGCCGTTTCCTGCACGCCCACCGTCTTTTATATCGCTTTATATAATTCATCCGTCTTCGGCGGTTCCAGAAATCTCCGTTCCTCCTCATTTAAGAGCACGCGGTCATTCCCCTCCGTGGCTTTTCCGATAATCGCCGCTGGAATGCCCGCTTTTGCCAGCTCGCGCACCAGCGTATTCCCGTCCGATGCTGCCATCAGCATACAGCCGCTGGAAATAAGCTGATAAGGATTTAGTCCGAAAAATTCGCAGACCTCTACCGTTTCCTGACGGATCGGTATCTTCTTCATGTCGATTTCAAGTCCGACGCCAGATGCTTCTGCCATTTCCCAGAGCGCACCGAATATCCCGCCCTCCGTGACGTCATGCATTGCACTAACGCCAGACCTGACGGCGACTGCGGCCTCCGACTGTACCGAAATATACACATCCAACGCCTTCGCTTTCTCTACAAACGGCGCGGAAAACTTCGCAAGAAGCTCTCCTTCCTTTTCCTTTGCAAGAATCGCTGTTCCCTCGATTCCAATCCACTTTGTCACAAGAATATCCATACCGGGTCTCGCCCCCGCAGTAGAAATCAGCCTGCCGTCCTTTACCTTGCCGACACCGCACACGGAAATCACGGGCTGGTTTACGACCGGAGTCACCTCCGTGTGACCTCCCATAATCTGTACGTCTGCCTGGGCGCATGCAGCTTCGACCTGCGCCATCATTTTCCTCAATTCGGGCTCTTCCACCGACTCCGGCAGCAATACCGTGAGCAGCACACCGACCGGAGTCGCGCCGGAGCTTGCCAGATCATTCACTGTAATCAGAATTGCAAGCGTACCGATGTCCTTTGCCGTTCCTGTAATCGGGTCCGTAGACATGACAAGTGTCTCGTCCGGGGCAAGCTTTACCGCCGCGCAGTCCTCTCCCACGCCTGCTCCGAGCAGTACCTCAGGACGCCTCGTATGAATTTCTTTGAACACGGAACGTTTCAACACGTTCTCCGGTACTTTTCCTACTTTCATTCATCTTCTCCTGTTTAAGGCTTAAGGCTGTCTCTCTGAGACAGCCTTAGAAAAAGCACAATCCTCTTATTGTCCGTCTGCCGGTGCATTCTGCCCCTGATCGGCTGGCGGCTGTTGATCGACCGGCGGCTGTTCCTGTGGCACATCTGTGCCCGTCACCTGACTTTCATCCACCGTTCCGACAATCGCCTGCTCCTCGGGCGTTGGCGGCGGCGTCTCCTGCACCGGAGCCTGAATCGCCGTTGCGCTTGCCACATACGGCGCGACTGCCGCATAGATCGTTGCCTCGTCCCCGGTCGCCAGCGCCGCTCCGATTACGGCAGAGACATTCGGGTCTGCTGACGCGGTACCGACATTTATAATCTTCGGCGACGCATTATACGTACTCTTATTATAGATCTCGCGGCTCTCCTCCACTCCGTCTACGGTGACAACTTTCCAGAGTCTTGCCACGTAACCGATATGCTTACCCTGCGCCACTCCGATGTAGCCCGCCGGATCACCGGTTCCGACAAACTGCGTTCCCGGATCCTGCTGCGAAATAACTTCGCTCTCATAAGTAACTACACGGTTCGCGGGTCTTGTTTCATGTCCAAAAATATTAAAGTATACATTCTTTCCCTGTGTATAACCTTCAATGTAAATCGGAATGTCATAATTATTCACAAAGCGCAGATCCTTGTAATCGCCTGCGATTGCCGCATCCATCGACGGCTTGACATAACTGACGATCATGGAGTGGTTGGAACGCTGCGTCACCTCAAGCTCCGCTAAAATCACTGCGTTGTACAGCGTCGTAGATACCTGGCATACACCGCCGCCGTAGGACTCTACCGTCTGTCCGTTCTCATAAGCGCCTGCAAGCTCATAACCGTTTGTCCCGTCGAGGGGACCGATCGTCTCATACACAGAGAATTCCTCTCCCGGATAGAGAACCGTTCCGTTGATTTTCCCTGCCGCGACAGAAATATTCGTACAGCGGTTGCTGCCGGAATCGCTGTAATTCGTCGTGTAGCTTCCCAGCAGATCCGTGATCTGTGCAAGCTCCTCCTCGCTTCCTCTCGGCTCTACGATCTCCGCCACAAGCTCAATCTCGGCACTGCCGCCGGTCCACTCATGACTGATATAATCCTCGATCGCCGCAATGGAATCCTGTGTATTGACCTCGATTCCCTGCGCGCCCTTGATGATGCGGAACGCTCCGTCCTCACGCACAAGACCGTTGTCCACCGCCTCCTGATTAAGTTCCTGCGCCTTCTCCTCAAGAAGCGTAGACACCGCCTCAGAATCAACCGAAAGCTCCAGTTCTATGATCTTATCGCCATATTCCAAGTCCTTTTTGTCCTTGTAGCGCTTAATCAGGTTACCGCTTCTGCCTACGTCGATCGCCTCTTTCACCACATTCATATCCGAAAATGTGATGCCAAGACTCTCCGCCGGAACGGATACGCTCCGCTCTCCGGCGCAGAGCGTAAGCTCTGCCTCCCCTGCGCCCGCGATATAGGCATCCACCGCCGCAACAGCTTCCTCCTCCGTCATACCGCCGACATAAATATTTCCGATGTACACACCATCCGCGATGGTATCCGCCTCCTTAGCCTGCATCGTGACCGGAACGGCAAGCGCCATACCAAGTGCCGCAGCTCCACAGCATATAGCCAGGATTTTATTTCTCTTCTTCATATTCTTCCCTCTAAATAAAAATAGCTTCAACGAACGATTGTCTGCCGACATTATGCCATGTGCTTCGCACATGCCCTGCATGGCAGCTTATGCCATCCGGCAGTTATAATGTCTGCCGACATTATGCCATGTGCTTCGCACATGCCCTGCATGGCAGCTTATGCCATCCGGCAGTTATAATGTCTGCCGACATTATAACATAATTGCTTTCATTTTCAAGGTGCATAACCACGAATATATTTGACGCGCCCCGTTATTTTTAGTATATTTTACATGAAAGCGGATTGGTGAAAATCATCTTACAGGAACGCCGCAAGCACTGTTGTCAGAAGCATTGTCGCTACGATGACAATTACAACGCCAGCAAGCAGCTTTCTGTTCTTTTTCTTACCAAAATCATACATGCTTATTACCGCCTTTCCGATGCCTGCGCGCATATAGCGGACAGGTCTTTCCACAACACTCACAAGAAAGGAATTTCCTCATGATATTTTTAGGTCTTTTTATATTTTTCATCTTCTTATTCGCCTACCTGCGGAAAAAGAGCAGCGCAATCCAGACAAACGCCGAAGAAGAATTCTGGGCACGCGAAAACGAAGCGAACCGTACCCGCCGCCAGGATATCAGCGGACTTCCCTATATTACCATACCTTTCGAAAATTTTCCAATGGGTATCTATGACAATTCTGAAATAAAAGCGTGTGAAGAGACGCTCACCGGCTTATCCGAAAAGAAAATATTAAATCTTGGAGGACAGAGCAACACCGACTTAAAGTTAAAATACGGTCCCGCCAACCTCGAAACGCTTACTGAATGCGACGACAATTACGCGCTTCTCTGCCGTACCGTCGTCTCATACGCACAGGCTCTTCTTTCACTCGGACATAAGGCGGAAGCGAAGACCGTGCTTGAAGGCGGCGTCGCCTGCGGACTTGACCACAGCCTAAATTATCTGCTGCTCGCTGACCTTTATCTTGAAGAAGGGGATACCGGGGCACTTAAGACGCTCATTGCACAGGCAGAATTGCTTGATTCCCCGCAGCGTGACTCCATCGTAAGACGTCTGCGCGAGAAGGAAAGCGCAGAGCATACTTCTGACTAAGGCGGCTGCGCAAGAAGGAAGACGCGCAAATCTAGCGTCTTGGCATCCGTCCGTACTTTAAGATCCAGCGATCCAAAAGTCTCGACGCCTCGCTGCGCGTCATCTGCACAGGAATCTCTGCTTCAGCGATTCCGTAATAGGCTGCGTACCGCCTCAAACCATCCATCTGACGCCCCGTCGCGGGCGTCTGTTTTTTTGCCCGATATATAAGCGGATGCGGCAAAAATGCTTCCGGGCATGCCGCCCCATACTCCGCTTTCAGCCGTTCGAAAATCTCCCCCGTCTCTCTTGCATCATCGAGCGCGCGGTGCGCTCTTGCCCGTTTGATCTGATAATACGCGCATAAGCTCTCCAGGTCCTTCTTCCGTTCGGCGGGCAGGAAACGCCTTGCGAGCTTCAAGGTGTCCGCCGCTTCCCGCTCAAACGCAATTCCATGGTTCACCGCCCACTGCTTCAAAAAGCCGTAATCAAAGATCACATTCTGCCCGACAAGGATATCCGCTCCCAAAAAATCAAAAAATTCCGCCATCGCCCGCTCAGGATCCGCGCCGGTCTGTACCATCTCCCGCGTGATCCCGGTAAGCTCCTGCACCTTATCGGCAAGCGGCTTTTCGGTTCTAAGCAGTGCGCCGTACTCCTCCACTTGTCTTCCGCCGCGCACGCGGACTGCGCCTACCTCAAGGATTGCATCCGTCTTCGCATTCAGCCCCGTCATTTCCAGATCTACAACTACATAATCCTCTAACACTCTATTCCTCCGCCCTCTCTTTTATTCATCCAGATACCGGTAAGCCGCCTGATGATCCAGCGGGTCTCTCGCGGTATAATCGAACAGCACATAACACGCCTTTTCTTCTCTCTCCGGCAGCTTCGTCACCGTGCGCGTCTCCTTTCCCGGAAAACGGTAAAAGAAACGCTCCACATGCGACTGCTTTCCGTTCTTACAATATTTCCGCGTCAATTCTTTCCACTCCGAAAGCTCTCCCGCCCACGCCGGACGTTTTCCGAGATTCTCACGGTAATACAGGTCGAAAACCAGGCTCTCCTTTAGCATCGGAACCGCCGCGGGTGCAGATTCCTCCGCAAATTCCAGCAGAATTTCCGCCCGCCTTACCCGCGAATGGCTCATCCCAAAGTAGCCCTGTTTCTCATAAAACGCTCCCATGCTCTCAAACATGGCAAATGCACTGAAAAACTGTGTTTCAAGCAGCTTCACCGTCACCTCATACTGACCGCTGTTATAATATACCTCAAGCATCTCCTCCGCCCTTCGGATGGCGAGAAGTTCGGGGAAATCCAGCCAGTTTGTCCGGAGCACCTCGTACGGCGGGCGGCTCTGGTAAATCAGCCCGTACTCTACGGCGTGCTCATACATGTAAGACCCTTTCAGCACCTTTAAAAACCCAAGCTGGAGCTGATTCGGCTTTAAGGCATAAATCTCGTCGAAAGATTTGGCGAACGTCATATAGCCCTCATAGGGAAGCCCCGCGATCAGGTCGAGGTGCTCATGGATATTTCCCGTCTCTTGAATCCGGCGCACGACCGCTTTCAACCGAGTCAGATCCATTGTCCGGTGAATTTCCCCGATTGTCGCGCCATTCGTAGACTGCACGCCGATTTCAAGCTGCACCAGCCCTTTTCTCATGCCTGCAAGCAGCGCAAGTTCCTCCTCCGTCAGAAGATCCGCCGATATCTCAAAGTGAAAATTCGTAACTCCGTTGTCGTGCTCTTTTAGGAAACTCCAGATTTCCATGGCATGCGCATGGTTACAGTTGAACGTTCGGTCAACAAATTTCACCTGCGGCACCCGCTTCTCGAGGAAAAATGAAAGTTCGTTTTTCACAAGCGCGATATCCCGGAAACGAAGCTGCTTCTCCACCGAGGAAAGACAATAACTGCACCGGAATGGGCACCCACGGCTCGACTCATAATAGATGATCCGGTTCGTAAAATCCGTAATATCATCATAACAGAACGGAATCGTGCTCATGTCGATCGGCTCACGCGCCGCGGTAAAACAAATTTCCTCGCCCCTGCGGTATGCGATTCCGGCAGGTTTTTTGTACATACCACTTGGTCTTGTGTCGCATTCCGCATAAAACGCGCACAATTCCAGAAAGGTCTGCTCACCCTCACCAATCATCACGCCCGTCATCTGCGGATGCTCCTTAAGAAACCTCTCCGTCTCATAAGATACCTCCGGTCCTCCCACCCATATCGGAACCGCCGGACACAACTTGTGATACTCACAGGACACCGCCTCCACACAGGGAAGGTTCCAGATATAGCACGAAAAGCAAAGCACATCCGGCTTTGCTTTATAGACTCCCGCTAAGATGTCATCCATCTGATGATTGATCGTGTACTCCGCAATCTCAATCTGCACATCCGATTTCAGATATGCTTTCGCATACGCGCGCAAATTATAGACTGCCAGATTGGAATGAATGTATTTGGCATTGACCGCCACAAGTAAAATCTTCATCGCTTTCCCCGCAGACTCCTTAAAACACTACAAGCCAGAAACGGCTCCCCAACCGTCTCTGGCTCCTATCTCAATTATACTCACCCTATTTGACACATGATATGTCTTACGATCACGTCGATTCCGGCAATCCACAAAAGAAGCGCGCCGCCGACATACGCCTTGGTCTTATGCTCGAATCCCATGTGATAACCGGTATACATTCCCATAATTACGACTGCGATTGTAATCCCTGCAACAAGAAGCAGCATCAGTGCGAGATCTGTCCCGAGAAATCCGAATGCAATTCCCGCAAGCAGCGTATAAACACTCGTCATCACCACTGTCTGAAGGAGGTGTCTCACATTAAGCTTCTCCTCCCGGTGCTCATTGATCCACTCGTTCTTTACCGCTTTTACGACCTGACGCACTCCAAGTCCAAAGAAGATGACCGCCGCGATCACAAGCCCTACAAACTTTTCATCATGTGCCAACTTATTACTGTAAAGAAGACCGGACAGAAAATTGCCAAGCGCAAGCGCGACAATCTGCCACACTGACACCAGCGCGCAGACAAGCGCCAACTGCTTTTTATCGATCTTAGCAACCAGAGAACCCTGACACTCTGTCGTTGCAAAAATATCAAGCGATATTCCTACTATAATCAGAACATTTTCTATCCAGTTCATTTCGGTCCTCCTTTACATGACTCCTTATTATTATACTCTCTTCCCGTCATTTTTCTATAGGAAATACGATTTTTGAGCATTTCGTTCCATGATTTTAGTCTTCTGCCTTAATCGCTTCCGTCTTATAAATGAACTTGACGCTTCCGTTCACGCCGTCCGCAATGTCCGTGTAGCTCTGGTAGCCCCCGCCTGCATCCAGAGTCGCCTGAACTCTGTCCATAAGCGGCTCCATATCGCCGTTGTAGGAATTAATGATCTTCTCAATGCCATCCTCGTTGAAGGTCACAATACCATCCGCAAGCTGATGTGCTCCGTCGCTGAGCAGATTGACGCCGTCTGCGATCGCAGTCGTACCGTCCTTAAGCTTTCCTGCTCCGTCGTTTAAGGTACCATTGTTCGCTACAAGTGTCGCAGCTCCGTTCGCAAGCTGTGCCGCTCCATCCTTAAGCTGCCCAACGCCGCTGCTGAGTGTTCCCGCGCTCTCGTTCAGCTTCGTGATGCCTACATCCAGCGCGCCGATCCCCTCCGAGAGATCGG
Organism: Roseburia hominis; assembly: GCA_021771815.1. Classification (GTDB taxonomy): domain Bacteria; phylum Bacillota; class Clostridia; order Lachnospirales; family Lachnospiraceae; genus Roseburia; species Roseburia hominis_A. Next base: position 16,550 of record JAETOE010000009.1, on the reverse strand, counting down.
ACGCTCCCGCCGCCACCTGTGCCGCGCCCTGCTGCAGGGTCGTAAGCTGCGTCATGCTGTCCCCTCCGGTCAGCGATGCCTCCACCTGATTAATCGCATTCAATGCACCGTCAACCTGACCGATTCCGTTCTGCAGTGACGCAATCGTGTCTCCCAGAGCGTCGATAACTGCCGCCGCCTCCGAAGCATTGGTGATAGAATAGTTCATGCCGGAAGCCGCAAGCGCCTGTGCAACGCCCGCATAATACTGCTGCGCTCCGCCTGCCGCCTGTCCTGCTCCGCCCACAAGCTGTACATACGGATCGTCTGCCACATTTCCGCCGCCTGCCAGATAATTTGCCGCCTGCGCGTAAAGCGCTGCCGCCTGCGCATCATAGCCGATACCTGTCTTTAAATTCTCCTGTGCGGACTGTAAGGATTGTACTACTGCCTGTGCCTGCTCGTATGTCATTCCGGCGCTCGCCTGGAAATTGCCATACACGCCTTCCTTGCTCGCCTCAAGCGTCGCTCCCATGCCCTGAATTGTTCCGACAAGCTGGTCGACGCCTGCGCTGACCTGCGCCGCTCCTGTTGCAAGACTTTCCGCTCCTGCCGCCGCACTGTCCGCTCCGTCTTTAAGCTGTCCGACACCGCTCGTCAGTGCCGGAACATTGTCCGCAAGCGTATCGATTCCGCCCTTTAAGCTTCCGATTCCGGTATTTAACGTATCTGCTCCCTGCGTATAAGCTGCAATACCATCCTTTAAAGTACTCATGCCGTCCTGAAACTCTCCAAGATTGTCCTTTAAGGTATCGACACCGTCTGCCAGCTCGGCGGAACCATCCTCGAGCTGATTTGTCGCATCAGTCAGCGTATCTAACAATTCATCGATCGAAGAAGTATCGCCCTCACCCTCCGCGCTGACGAAGTTCGTCGCGTTCATAACAACCGTCATCGTCGCGCCCAGTGAGAAATTCTCAACGTCCGCCGTAACCTCCACGTATTCCGGAATCGTGATATCCGCGTCGAAGTCTCCTGCGTCCACGTCAAGACTGTCCTTTAAACCCGGAAGCGCATAACCTACGACTATGTTGTTGTTTCCGTCTGCCGCGACCCTGCCGTTCTCTACTTCAATATTGGTAAATTCATCTCCCAGGACCATCCCGCTTAACGCTACGAACGGAACGCAAATCTCCTCTTCCTTCCCGCCGATGTTCGCCTTTACCTTCTCATTGTTCGTGTAATCAAAACGAATCGTGACCTTCCCGGATTTTCCGGCAAGCTCCTCCGGGGAAATCTCTTTTCCATCCAGAGAATATGTGATCTTCTGACTGACCGGAAGCTGCCCCGTGGACGTTCCCTGATAGTAAATGTCATTTCCGTCCGCCTGCCATACAAGCTTCGTCCCGTTCTGCGTGAACGTCTCGTCGCCCTTTACATTTTCAATATCGGTAAGTGTGGACGCATCCCCGATCGTCGCTTTGTTGTCGTTGTTGATCAGATGGTCGGATACAATGACCTTCTGCTCTTTTCCCGTGCTGTCGGCAATGACATAGACCGTCTCCTCTTTTCCGATCTCCTTCTCATTGACGCTGATATTTCCCATAAGCTCATCCTGCAGACTGCCCACCGTATTTTCAGCCTCTGCATCTGCATCCGCCTCTTTCTCCTCTGCGGCTGCCTCGGTCGCCGCATCATCCCCCTTTGCCGCGCTGACCTGATAGACAGAGGTTCCGGTCGCTGCAAGCGTCACCACCAGCATACCTGCAATAATCCTGATCGCGTATTTATTTTTGAACTTCGATTTTAACTCTGGTAATTTCATGATTTAGACCTCCACTTTTCTATCATTACTGCATTGATACATTATTTTCTGTCACGTCTATTTCTTTTACTTTCCTGCTGCGAAATCCTGCGCTGGTCGCACAGATCACTTTGTCAAAGACCATGAACATGGACGGCAGGATAAAGATAACAACAAACATACTTATGATTGCTCCGCGCGCCATCAGAAGACACAGGGAACTGATCATATCAATATTGGAATACATACCCACGCCAAATGTTGCTGCAAAGAAGCTGAACGCACTGACAATGACTGACTGAATCGAGTTCTGCAGTGCTGTTACGACTGCGTCGCGCTTATCCGCGCCGCGGTATCTCGCCTTCTTATATTTCGTTGTCATAAGGATTGCATAGTCCACAGTCGCACCAAGCTGTATCGTACCGATTACAATGGATGCAATAAACGGCAGGGTCGTGTTCGTATACGCCGGAATTCCCATATTGATAAAAATAGCGAACTCGATCACTGCCACCAGAATAATCGGCAGCGAAACCGATTTGAACACCAACGCGATAATCACAAAAATCGCTCCGATCGATACGATACTGACCGTCTTAAAATCCTGATCCGTAATCTCAATCAAGTCCTTCGTACACGGCGCCTCACCGATCAGCATTGCGGAGGTATCATATTTCTTGATGATCCGGTTAATCTCCTCACACTGCGCATTGACCTCATCCGACGCAACCGCATACTCCGATCCGACCAGCATCATCTGGTAGTCTCCATTTATCATGACTTCCTTCACGTCGTCCGGTATAAATTCCTTCGGGATTCCCGGTCCTACAAGGGAATCAAAGCCAAGCGCCATTTTTACGCCGTCCACCTTGCCGATTTCATCAAGCATTGCTCTCGCGTTCTTCGACGAAAGGCTGCTGTCCGCGATAATCATATGGGTGGCCCCCATCTCAAAATCCTCATTCAGCTTGTCGTTCGCTGCAATACTGTCCAGACTCTTCGGCAGCGTTCCGGCAAGGTCATAATAAACGTCCGTATGATTGTAGCCGTAAAGCGCCGGGCCTAAAATTACAAGGAATACTACAAGAAAGACTGCGTAATGCCGCACAACCCAGTCTGCGATTCTACCCAGATCCGGGATAATAACCTTATGCTTTGTCTTCTCTACCGCCTTATCGAAAACAAGAATCATCGAAGGAAGCACGGTGACACAGCAGATAACTCCAAAGACCACGCCCTTTGCCATAACGATTCCAAGATCCATTCCCAATGTAAAGCTCATAAAGCAAAGTGCGATAAAGCCTGCTACCGTCGTGATGGAACTGCCGACCACAGAAGTGATCGTATTTGAGATCGCGTGCGCCATCGCGCGCTTTTTATCCCCCGGGAAACGCCCCTGCTGCTCCTCGTAGCTATGCCACAGGAAAATCGAATAATCCATCGTAACACCGAGCTGCAGTACCGCCGCAAGCGCCTGCGTCACATAGGAAATTTCACCTTGTAATACATTCGTTCCGAGATTATAAACGATCGCCATTCCGATACTAAGCAAAAAGAACAGCGGTGCGATTGCGGAATCCATCGTAAGGGAAAGCACGACGACTGCCAGCACAACCGCGATCAAAACATAAATTGGCGTCTCCTGATTCGAAAGGTTCTTCGTATCCGTGACGACTGCCGACATACCGCTGATATAACAGCGCCCCTGCACGACCTCACGCAGCTCTTCGATCGCATCCATCGTCTCATCCGCCGACATCGAAGTATCATAGAGCACCGCAAGCATCGTGCTGTCCTTTTCATCATTATTAAAGAACTCGTAGATTTCATCGGGTAGCATTTCTATCGGAATACTGATATCCGCCAGAGAATCGTACCAGATCACGGATTTCACATGAGACACCTCCGCCATCTGCTCACGCATCACAGCGACATCCCCGGGTTCCATTCCTTCTACTACACAAAAGGAAAATGCCCCTGTCCCGAACTCTTCCAGCAGAATATCCTGCCCCTTCATCGTCTCGATATCTTCCGGAAGATAGGTCAAAATATCATAGTTGACCCTCGTGTTCAGATAACCGATACCCGCCGGAATCAGCAACAAAATGCTAAGAATCAGAATCGGTATCCGCAGCTTAACAACCGCTTTTCCAAACTTAATCATCATTGTCCCTCACTTTCTTTTTCAATGGATTCATTGTATAAAAAAAGGACTGAATATGAAAATATTCAATCCCTTTATCCTGTAGCATCAAAGTATACACATCTGCAAATATGTATATTTATGTTGACACATTTTTGAAATTGTATAATGTGCTGCGACTGCTTTTTCTATAATTCCGCCAGAATGTCGTCCATCGATCGCTTGATAATGTACCCGTAGATTTCCGCCAGTTCCTTCGCCGAAATCGTCATCCCCGACTGAATCCATGTAATGACGACATAGCACATCGACTGTGCATAATATTCCGCGATCCGCTCCGGAGTCAGCCAGACGTATTTCTGCTTCTTGCCCGCGGAAGAACTGTGGATAACTTTTAACAGCACGTGCTCGACACAATCCTGCGCGATGCTTCCAAATGAGTTCTGTCCTTCCAGCCGGCTCGCCCTCATGTAGAATTCCTTGTCCCTCTCAATCTCCGTGAACAGTAGAACCAGCCCCTCATTCACCATGCCGTTCGTAATCAGCATCTCCACCGGTTCCAGCAGTTCTTTATTGATGATCCACTCCAGCAGATCGTATTTGTCCTGAAAATGATTGTAAAAGGTCGGGCGAATGACGCCCGCCTTATCTGTGATCTCTTTAATTGTAATCTTCTCGATCGGCTCCTTTAACGTCAATTCCTTAAAACTTGCCGCCAGAAGCATATCGATCGCACCTTTACCCTGCCCTGCCATAATTCCCTCTTGTGCCTCAAAGCTCTAATTGATGTCATTTTGCGATAGGATCAATAGATATTTTAGCGCATTTACTCATCAAATTCAACTGTCACAAAGTATCCTTTCGGCGTCTCCTTAACGTCCACGACAGTGCCCTCCTGCGACTTGATCCGCTCACTCACCACATAATTTGCCGACATCGCATACGCCTTGCCCAACGTATAATAGTAGGAATTGGGCAGCTTTCCCTCTGTAATCGGAAGCACGTCACCCACATTCAAAAGTCCCGTCCGCTCCATCTTAAACTCTTCTCTACGCATTCTAAAATCCCTGTTTTCACTATATTTTATAAGTATTTCCTACTACTGCTATATGCTTTTCATTATAGTATAATACCTTTCAATTCTCAAGATATTTCCGATTTGCAGCAAACACATTGAGCAACGGAAAATAGCGGTGTAACCCACCGCTATTTTTGTTCCGCCTTACTCTTTATCATCACTTCTATTCTTTGTCGTCATCCACTTCCCGATATTCGACATCTACCGCTTCTGCTTCCTGCCGCATCATCTTTGCCGAGTGCACCGCGCGGTTGGCAACCCACAGATCCGAAGCGCCGTCATAGATCAACGCAATCCCGATAAACTGCAGTGCGAGCTTTACCATGCCAAACGCATTGACGATGCAGAGCACGCCGAACACCAGACTGATCACTGCAATAATCAGAAGACTCCACCATTTCTCATAGCCGTTCCCCTTCGTCTCCGCCGCAAGCTTCATGTCCTGAATGCCATGCACGCACAAAATCACACCGATCACGATCGGAATCAGGCTCACCACACTCTCCGGGCGGATGAACACCCATATGCCCACCAACAGCACGATCAGCCCGAGCACTCCCGCAAACGGGTGTATGTTCTTATCCATAAAATATGAAGTAATATCGATCACGCCCATAATCACCAGACCGATTGCAAGTACTCTGCAAAAGATGCCTATCGTCTCCGCCGGCCAGATCAAAAGAACCACGCCGAGCACAATACACAAAAGCGCCGATGCAACAATATCCGCCTTGATCCTCTTTAATGTCTCCTTCATCCCTTTGTTCTCTCCCTCTTTCACTATGCCATGCCGCAAATACACGGCATATTATTTTTTTCGCCATTATACTCTATTTGAAGGGAGATTTCAAGATAGCCGTTGCGGGGTTTTCGCTCACAACGCACGAACTTTTCCTAAATCATGTTGTCTATGGAAAAAATACGCAAAAGCGGCGGATTATTGTATTTTTCACATCTCCGCCGCTTTTACTCTTTCATTTTTTATCTTCTCTATTTCATCAGTTCAAATCTCTGCACCATCTCATTGAGCAATGTTGCCTGTGACGCCAATTCTTCGGATGTCGCAGAACTTTCCTCCGCAATCGCAGAATTATCCTGAACACCCTGTGAAATTTCCTCGATTCCGATACGAATCTGCTCCATATTCTGTGCCTGAACGGTCGCATTTTCTGCTGTTTTCTGAATCATCACATTTACATTATCCACAGCAGTCACGGCTTCTATCAATGAATTCATAACGTCATTGGCAACCGCATTTCCTTTTCCGATCTCTTCCATGGATATACCAATCAGATTTCTTGTCATATTCGCTGCTTTAGAACTCTCCAACGCGAGTTTCCCAATCTCATCCGCAACCACCGCAAAGCCCTTACCGGCTTCCCCGGCTCTTGCCGCCTCAATGGATGCGTTCAGTGAAAGAAGATTTGTCTGATCTGCAATCTCTTCGATTGTCTGGATAATTCCAACCACCTGTTCTGAGGTCTCTTTTATCTTTTGAACCGCCTGCATCATCAGATTCATTTTTTCCTGACTCTGTTCCATCAATCCTGTGACTTTTTCCGTCTCATCCGCAGAGCACTCCGCATCCACTTTGCTCTGTTCTACCTGTTCTGTCACCGATGTTGCGGTTGCAACCAGTTCCTCCACTGCCGCGGCCTGCGTTCCGGCGCCTTCTGCCAACCCCTGTGCCGCTTTTGCAAGCTCTCCGGCACTGCATGATACCATTCCCGCACTCTCGCTGATTCCCTGCATCACATCGTTCATTGAACTTGAAATGTTTAACAGCGATGTCTTTAATATCTGGAACTCTCCGACATATTCCTGCTCCAGTTCAATTCCAAGCTTTCCATCCGCAATCTGATCGAGTGCGTGGGATGCCTCGTTTAGATAAACGATGTATTCTTTCAGACGCTTTACCGTCTCTCCAATCGAATCTCCAAGCTCCCCAATCTCGTTCTCCTCATTCACATCCAGCACAACATCCAAATCGCCCTCCGCAAGCTTTTGTGCCGTTGCATTCAGATCCATAATCGGTCTTGCAAGCGCTGATGCGCTCTTTTGGATGCTCTTCATTACGACAAATACACCAACAATAAAAACAACTGCCAGTGCAGCTATAATCTCTATTAAGGTCGAATAGTATTCCAGTACCGGCATACTGCTGATTATGATATAACCTGTATCGCCTACCGCCTGCACCATGCCGTACTTAGAGCTGCCTCCCAGTTTATATTTCATAAACTGATTTTCTCCGGTATCCAGCGCGCTAAGAAGGTTGGAGGATGCCCCGGTATCCGCAATATTCTGCTGCGTCAGTTTCTCATCCGGGTGATAAATGATGATACCGTCTGATGACAGCAATAGCATATAACCATTTTTACCTATCTTATATTCACGCATAACATCTATCATATGAGACAAAGAAAGATCTACACCGACTACGCCCAATGCCTTGCCGTTTTCATCAAACGCCGGCGCAACCACACTAAGTACTACCTGTCCGCTGGGATCCAGATACGGCTCCGTCAAAACCGTCTCCCCTGTTTCAAGGCATTCATACCACACGCGTCCGGTAATATCCCAGTCGTCTCCCGAAGTGCTTCCGTCCGATTGGGCAAATATACTGGCATCCATATCTGCCATCCAGACCACCAGAATATTTTCCGGATCCGCGTCCGCCATGCGCGTCATATTATCAAAAACAGTGTTTATATCCTTTGCATCAAGAATGCTGTCTCCCGGCTTCGTCTCCTCAAACACTGCCTGAATTTCCGGATTGACTGCAAGCGTTTCCGCTTCCCTGCCATACTTCTCCAGAAAACCTACCAGCTGATTTGTTGCAGCCTGCGACTCAAGCGTTAATTCCGTCTCACGTGCGGATGTAATAGACATCCATACCATAAAAATTGTAACTAACGCCACCACTCCAAAAACAAGAAATACACTTTTTCCTATCTGTTGAAGAATTTCATCTGCAATACGACGCTTTCCGTGCGTTCGCTTTCCTTTTTTGTCCCCCATGCAACCTTTCCTCCTAATGTTCAATTAATATATTAATTATAAACCGCTTTACATACATTAACAAGGATAATGTCCTTGAGTTTCCGCAGTTTTATCCGCAAAACTCTAAGAACCGTTGCGGGGGACGTTCACATTGTCCACAACGATTTTAATCATACGTAGAATTGTCTCATGATGCGGCTGGTAAAAATCCTCCAGCTTTTGATTCTGTCTGTCTATCGCCAGCGTATATTGGGTAAGGTCATTCGTTCCGATACTAAAGAAATCTACGAATTCTGCCAGTTCATCACTGATCATAACGGCTGCCGGAGTTTCTATATATTACAAGACTTTCTTATTCCTCAAATATCCTCAACCTCTTCACAATTTCCTCCGGTTCCGGCAACATTGCTTTCATCTCCTCTGGCAGTGCATTTCGTAACTGGTATGTAGCCACCCCAATCGATGCATTAATTTGCTTCAAGGCATATTCTACATAAGTTTTATCCTTACTCTTACAAATAATAATGCCAATAGATGGATTTTCACCCGGTAATTTGGCTTGTTCATCCAATGCCGTCAAATACAACTGCATCTCCAACTCGTGTTCTAAATATTCCGGTGAGAGTTCAGCGAAATCAAAGCTATATTTATCCTTTACTGCTAATTTTGCCTGTACTCTTCTCTCTTCCGGTAGTGTCATATCAAAATTAGTCTGATTCAGCAAATACTTTTCATATGTTTGTGCTTCAATAAAATTAGTTAGTACACGCTTTGTCCAACCATATCGCTTTACCATCTAAATGTAAAATTCTCTTTGTAAATCATCTTTGCATTTCCACAAACATATTATACTATGCTTGTATCGTTTCCTCAATAAATTCTTACGTTCTCTCCTCAATGCCAAAAGTGTACTTTCGTATAATTTTTCCTTTATTCTTCACATTATTCATCGTTATCTCTGCTATTTTCCCCTTCTTGACATTCCCGCGCCCATCCACTAAACTATTTCCGGACAAAGCTGCGCTTTTATCCATCCGCAGTAATAACTGTCATGCGTAGAATATCATAAGTGAAACTATCATAGAAACGAGGATAACATGGGAAAAGAAATTAAGACGAATGCTATGCGCATTCTTGATAAGAACAAGATTCCATATGAGATTATAAATTATGAATGCAACGAATTCATTGACGGGCTCCACACCGCCGAACTGACTGGAGCTCCGATAGAACAGTCCTTCAAGACTCTTGTCATGCAGGGGAAAAGCAGACAATACTATGTGTTCGTGATCCCGATTGCCGAAGAAGTTGATCTGAAAGCCGCTGCGCGGTCGGTCGAAGAAAAGTCTGTCGAAATGCTGCACGTCAAGGATATCACCGCCGTCACCGGATATGTGCGCGGCGGATGTTCCCCGCTTGGCATGAAAAAGCAGTTCCCGACCATTGTGCACGAAAGTGCCGCTTCCTTCGATAAAATCTACATCAGCGGCGGACGCGTTGGCACGACCATTACAGTAGCGCCAAACGCGTTGCTTTCCATCGTCCGCGGACGGTATGCCGATGTCATACGCCACGGCGAATAAGCTGCCGCGAATCACCCGGATCGACGAGCCGACCTCTCTCTGTCTAGCTCGTCATCTCTCCGTCTTCATAACGTGCAAGATCCATAATCTTCTGCAGCTCAGCTCCCTCAACCGGAGCCTCGCCGATTTCCTCGCGCTTGCCGCTCGGAAGAATCTGCGCCAGCATGTGCACATCCTTCTCCTTCGTCATCTCAATTGTGTAATATCCCGCTTTCTTTGTCTGCGGGTTCACAGTAATGTACACACGGTAACAGAGCGTCGGTATCATTCCCTTTTCCGGCAGATCCACACGGATCAACGTCAGATCCTCCGCGATATCAAGCGCCATCACGGAGTAATCCGCCTCTGTGTACGGATTTAACTTCGCTTCCTTATAAGTCTCTGCAAAAATCTCATTTACAAACGCTTCTCTCTCCTCGCAAAGTCTCTCTACAAACGTATCTGTCTCTGCAAAGAGGCGCTTCGGCATCACCCCGAACTCGACCTGTTTCTTTACAAACACATTGAACTGCTGCGGCGTCATTTTCACCTGCTTCATCTGCGGCACTTTCTGATCTGCCTCATGAAGCTTCTGAATCAACTCAATCTTAAGAACCAGATTGTCCGAAAACGGGTTGATGACCATTCCGTTCAGCTTCAGCTCCGGCTTCACTACAATATTATTGCATGCCGGAAACGGCATTGACAGCAATGCCTGACTCTTCGGTTCCGCGGGGATCTGCTCCTTGGAAGTATATGCCACAAAAAACTGCTCTCCACTGTTATTCTTAATGAAACAGGGCATCGGCTGATCCGGTGCCTTTAACATTGCCGGAACGAACAACTTCGTCGGGCGCAGGAGATTTAACACCGTACTGAGGTTCTCCTTGGTGCGCTCTGCGGCGTACTCCTTGATTGCTTCCTCCAATCTATCGTTTGTAATCTCCATTGTTACTTTCTCATCCATTTTACAAATATCCTTTCTCCCAAAACATACATGACCCTATTTTAGCACACCGGCCGGGAAAAATGAACATCTTTCTGCTAGATTACAAATACGGAGATTTCCTCATTGAGCTTCTTTGCCGTATCGTTGCACTTCTCTATCTCTTCGCTGACCACATCTGTCCTGCTCTTTACATCGGTACTCCTCTCTGCGATGTCCGATGTGCCCTGTGCACCCTCGTTCGTCGCAGTAGCGATTCCGTTCATCGCTTCAAGCACACCGTCGATGGAAGCCAAAAGTTCTTCTGATGTCGCGCTGAAGTCGCAGATCAATGCATCAATATCCTCCGCATCCTGATTGTACGCCCTTGCGACATTATCAAACATATCGTAACTCGCCTCGACATCTGTTGCCACGAACTCCAAAAGCCTCTGTGCATCGTTGGAAAGATTCTGCACGGCAAGCGTGACCTCCTCCGTAACGCTCTGGATCTTCGTCACCGCCTGCTTAGACTGCTCCGCAAGACCGCCGATCTCGGTAGCTACAACTGCAAATCCTCTTCCCGCTTCTCCTGCCCTCGCCGCCTCGATTGACGCATTCAGCGCCAACAGATTCGTCTGATTTGTAATCTCCATAATAGCGGAAGAAAGCACCTCAATCTCCTTTACAACCTTAGCTTCTTCCAATGCACGGTTTAAGCTCTCACTCAATTCGCTGTGCATCATACCGGCATGACTTCTCTGCTCTTTTGTATCCTCCCGGGCTTTTGTCGCGCGATCATGAATACTCGCCGCCTGCTCTGCACCGTCCTGCGATCTGAGCGCAATATTCCTGGCTGCCTCCTCAATCTCATGTGACATATTCTTAATCGTCTCAGAAGAAGCTGCTGTCTCCTCCATACCTGCCGCCAACTGCTGTGTCGTAGCTGCCACATTCTCAACATCCCCGCTGAGCATCTGCACATTATCCTTTACCGTATCCACGATACCATTGATCGCAATACCCTGATTCTTTACTTCCCTGATCAGAGCACCAACCTGATCCTTCATATTTTCAAGCTGATTTCCCAGTACCCCGAAATCATCTCTGCGCTTTGTCAGCTGCGCCGGAAGTTCATGCGTAAAATCTCCCTTTGCGATATGTCCGATATATTCCAGTGACTTTTTGAATGCCTCGCTCAATGTGATTCCGATATATAAGCTTAAGCCTACTGTAATTATGATAACGAAAACTTCGATCACAAGTACGACTGCAATAGTCCGGTTCAATTTCTCGCGAAGCTCCTTTGTCTCTTCCTGCACCGTCGCGTCAATATAATCAATATAATTACCAGTTCCAACGACCCATTCGAACGGCTCGAACGCTTTGCTATAAGAACGCTTCGGAGATGATTCCGTCTCTCCCTCCTTCGGAAATACATAATCCGTAAATCCGCCCTCCGGCTCCTGACCTACTGCAATGATATTCCTGACCATATCGTAGCCCGCCGCATCCTTTGTATCCATACGGTTCGTTCCCTCGGTATCGCTTCCGAGCAATACTACATTGTTCCCCTCGTAGGTATCCGCCCAGAAATATCCTGCCTCACCGTAGCGAAGATCGCGAAGCAGATCCGCACCCATCTCTTTTGCCTCTTCCAATGTATAATTGCCTGCCTCATACCCCGCATATACGCTGTCCAGCATGGAAATTGCATTCTGCACCTGCTCCCGGATACTCTGATCATAATCCGCCCGGATGCTTTCATCCAAAAGAATTGTTGCAGATTCTTCAAAATTCTTAAGCTGTGAAATCATAAAACCTCCCAGCGCCAGCAGACCGATCAATGTAATGATCGACATGAGAATCATTTTTACCTTTACACTTGTGTTTTTCATATAACCTTGCTCCTTTTCATATGATAATGCTATTGTACCATCTATACACCTTTTTGTCGATAATTGTTAACATTTATTGCCTTCTTTATGCTTTTTTGTCACTTTTGCACATGTGTAAAAAACGAATCGTCACTTTTACATTCCAATGATTCTGTCTAAAGACTTTCTTTTTACTTGAAGTTAAACTAATATTATCAAGACAGGAAGCGGCAGGCGCCGCTCCAAACACCAAGAAAAATGGAGGGACTTTTACATGGCAAAGTACATTATGGCACTCGATGCCGGAACCACCAGCAACCGCTGTATTCTTTTCAATGAGAAGGGTGAAATGTGCAGCGTTGCCCAGAAAGAATTTACACAGTTTTTCCCAAAACCGGGCTGGGTAGAGCACGACGCAGACGAAATCTGGTCGACACAGCTTGAAGTTGCCAAGGAAGCAATGGCAAATGTTGGCGCAATTGCTGCCGATATTGGGGCTATCGGCATCACGAATCAGCGCGAGACAACTATCGTTTGGGATAAGAACACGGGCGAACCGATCCATCACGCAATCGTATGGCAGTGCCGCCGTACCTCAGAATACTGCGATTCCTTAAAGGATAAGGGACTCGTTGATACATTCCGTCAGAAGACCGGACTTGTCATAGACGCTTACTTCTCGGGAACAAAGCTGAAATGGCTCTTAGACAACGTAGAGGGCGCAAGAGAACGCGCCGAGAAGGGTGAACTGCTCTTCGGTACGGTTGAGACATGGCTTATCTGGAAGCTGACGCAGGGGCAGGTACACGTAACCGATTACTCCAACGCATCCAGAACGATGCTGTTCAACATCAACACCTTAGAGTGGGATGAAGATATCTTAAAAGAGTTAGACATTCCGAAATGCATGCTCCCCACGCCGAAGCCGTCAAGCTGCATTTACGGCGAAGCGAACCCGGTATTCTTCGGCGGACCGATTCCGATTGCCGGAGCTGCAGGGGATCAGCAGGCAGCGCTCTTTGGTCAGACCTGTTTCACCGCAGGCGAAGCAAAGAACACTTACGGCACGGGCTGTTTCCTCCTTATGAACACCGGAGAGAAGCCGGTATTCTCCAACAACGGACTGGTGACTACCATCGCATGGGGACTTGACGGAAAAGTAAATTACGCGCTGGAAGGCTCTATCTTCGTAGCCGGAGCGTCCATCCAATGGCTGCGCGACGAGATGCGCTTCATCGATTCCTCGCCGGATTCCGAATACATGGCAAGAAAAGTTAAAGATACCAACGGCTGCTATGTCGTGCCTGCTTTCACCGGTTTAGGTGCCCCGTACTGGGATCAATACGCACGCGGAACAATCGTCGGCTTGACCAGAGGTGTTAATAAATACCACATTATTCGTGCAACCTTAGAGTCTCTCGCTTATCAGGTGAATGACGTATTAGCTGCAATGAAAGCAGATTCCGGTATTGATCTTGCAGCGTTAAAGGTCGACGGCGGCGCAAGCGCCAACAATCTGCTGATGCAGATGCAGGCAGATATCAGCGGTGCTCCGGTCAACCGTCCGATGTGCGTTGAGACAACCGCAATGGGCGCTGCTTATCTCGCAGGTCTTGCAGTTGGTTACTGGAAGAGCAAAGAGGATGTTATCAAGAACTGGGCGATTGACCGCACCTTCACTCCTGAGATTCCTGCCGAAGAGCGCGAGAAGAAAGTTAAGATGTGGAAGAAAGCCGTTACCTATTCGTTCAATTGGGCAAAAGAGGATTAATTTCATAGAGGGGGAAATATTATGACACCATATATCGCAGAGTTCGTCGGCACAATGATGCTCATCCTTTTAGGTGACGGCGTTGTTGCCAACGTAACCTTAAACAAATCCGGCATGAAGGGTGCCGGCTCCATTCAGATCACATTTGCATGGGGTCTTGCCGTACTTGTTCCCGCATTCATCTTCGGTGCTGCTTCCGGCGCACACTTTAACCCGGCGCTTACTATCGCGCTTGCAGTAGACGGAAGTCTTGCATGGAGCATGGTTCCTGGCTATATCATCGCACAGATGGCAGGAGCATTCCTCGGTGCATGTCTTGTATTTATCCTGTTCAAGGAGCAGTTCGACGCGACAGAGGATGCCGGAACAAAACTCGGCGTATTCTCCACCGGACCTTCCGTTCCGAATCTGCCGCTTAATATCTTAAGCGAGACTGTTGGAACCTTCGTACTCGTATTTGCAATCAAGGGTCTTGCACAGGTACCTGACCTTGCAGACGGCACAGGAAAATTCCTGGTATTCGCCATTATCGTATCTGTAGGTATGTCCCTAGGCGGTCTTACCGGATATGCGATCAACCCGGCGAGAGACTTGGGTCCGCGCCTTGCACATGCCGTACTTCCAATCAAGGGAAAAGGCTCCTCCAATTTTGGATACGGTCTTGTTGTTCCAATCATCGGACCTATCATCGGCGCAATCGTAGCTGTACTTTTATACGGAGCAATTTTCTAAACACACGCATGATGCAAACCGCATCCACAGTCTAAATTCAATATCGAATGTCAGAGAAGAGAGCCAGGCAGCGATTACATCAGAAATGATGTCTTAACTGCATGGCTCTTTTAGGAGGAAAAATTATGTATGATGTTGTAATCATCGGCGCAGGTGTTTCAGGCAGTGCCTGCGCACGCGAACTTTCCAGGTATAACCTGTCTGTCTGTGTCGTAGAAAAAGAAGAGGATGTCTGCTGCGGAACTTCCAAGGCGAACAGCGCTATCGTCCACTCGGGTATCGACTGTAAGCCCGGCACTCTTATGGCAGAGATGAACATCCGCGGAAACGAACTTATGGAGCAGCTCTCCAAAGATCTCGACTTTGAATTCCGCAGAAACGGCTCTCTGATCCTATGCTTTGCCGAAGAGGACCGTCCGAAGTTAGAAGCGCTCTATCAGCAGGGCGTTACAAACAAAATCCCGGATATCCGTATCTTAGATTCCAAAGAAGTGCATGAGATGGAGCCGAATATCTCCGATGAAGTCGTTGCAGCTATCTATTGCCCGACCGGAGGTATCGTATGTCCGTTCGGATTAAATATCGCACTTGCCGAGAACGCCGCTACAAATGGCGTAGAATTCCGTTTTCATACAGAGGTCACAGACATCACACGCAAGGAAGACGGTTACCAGCTTACGACAAATCAGGGCTATATTCTCACAAAATGCGTCGTAAATGCTGCCGGCGTTTACGCTGATGTCTTCCACAACATGGTAAGCGCAAAGAAGATTCATATCACGCCGCGCCGCGGCGAATACTGCCTGCTCGACCGCTCGACAGGAGGTCTTGTAGACAAGACGATTTTCCAGCTTCCGGGCAAATACGGCAAGGGAATCCTTGTCACACCGACTGTTCACGGCAATACCTTAATCGGACCTACCGCGGACGATCATGACGACAAAGAAGCGACCAACACGACCGCAGCAGGACTCGACCACGTATGCACTGCAGCGAAACGCTCCGTTCCGTCCGTCCCGGTACGTCAGGTCATTACATCCTTCTCCGGTAACCGCGCCCATGAGGACAACCACGAATTTATCATCGAGGAGCTTTCCGACGCACCGTTCTTCGTAGACTGTGCAGGCATTGAATCCCCGGGACTTACCAGTTCCCCGGCAATCGGAGAGCGCGTTGCCGAAATTGTATCGAATCTTTTCCATGCAGCGGAGAATCCTGCGTTTAACGGCGCCAGAAAAGGTATTTTAAATCCGAAGGAACTATCCGAGGAAGATTACGCTGCCCTCATCAAAGAGCAGCCTGCTTACGGCAATATCATCTGCCGCTGCGAGATGATTACAGAGGGTGAAATCATCGACGCTATCCGACGCCCCTTAGGCGCAAAATCCCTGGACGGCGTAAAACGCCGCACAAGAGCCGGTATGGGGCGCTGTCAGGCTGGCTTCTGCTCCCCGCGTACCATGGAAATTCTCTCACGCGAACTCGGCGTCTCACAGCTTGAAATCACCAAGAGCGGCGGAGCATCCAACATGGTCGTCGGCTTAAGCAAAGATAGAATCTGATAGTGTCAAATGACCTATGAAAAAACTGGGCAAAGAAAAAAGCCTCAGAAGAACCTTGAAAATTGCAGATATTTTAGTCTGAGGTAAGCTATCGCCACCCTTGACAGCACGAAA
>JAETOE010000064.1 GCA_021771815.1 Roseburia hominis | reverse complement strand
CAGATAAAAACGTGCCGTAAAACACAGCACGTTAAGATAGACAATATGAAGGAGATGCCGAATTCAATCTGCGGTAATACTGCCGTAGGTGGGAACTATAATTCGACGTGTGACATGAAGGCACTTGGAAAAGATGTAAAGTTTAAAGCGTGTCAAGGGCAGGATCATGTTACTCCTGCGTGGGCGTATTTAGAGGATTATTTTTATTGGTTAAGACAATATTGAGGTAATAAATAGGGCGTTGCATGGTGGGTGTATCTGCTGATTTTCCTGTTTACGGGTATCACTGTGTACCTAAGCGGCAGGAAGCCGGCAAAAATCGCCAGACAGGTGGCGCTTGTTTCGGGTATGAATTACCAGGGGAAGGTGAGAAGGCGGCGGCAGAGCGGCGAGCCGCGCCTGTCTGTCAGGCAGCTTGCTGTATGGAATATTCTGCGGGAAAAAGGGAAGCTGTGGACGGTTGTGGCAGCCGTTTCGTTTGCGGTTATATTGTTTGATGCAGTCTATTCCATGGTCGGCGGTTTTAATATGGAAAAGTATCTTGCGGATAGGATTGACAGTGACTACCTGATTACGGACGCGGCCATATTGCATATGGGAATGGAACAAGTGCTTGACGGCATTTCGCCGGAGCTTGGCAGCAGGATCGAGCAGCTTGAGGGGCTTGGAGATTTCCGGTATACCTATATGGCAGAGGAAGAAATAATTCCTGATGCGGCGGCAATGACGCATATGGAGCAGATGTATTCGGATAGCGGTGTGCCGTTTCATTTGACAGAGAATGGAGGAATAGGCTGTCAGATTTACGGAATGGATGAGCGGGATGCGGCGGAGATAGATTTTATAGATGGCGCATGGGATGCGGAGAAGTTCCGTATCTGACCAGTGCAAGATACTGGACGGATCTCGGTTGTCGTGTAATTTTGCCGGAGTCTGAATACAAGGCGCATGTCCAGAATGCAGGGGCTATGGTGTTAAGATGTAACCGGCAGGGAGAAGGCGGGAGCGCGGCAGAGAACGAGCTGCGGGAAATTGTCTCGGAAGCGGGACTTGCCTGTATGAGCAGAGACGATTACGCGGAGGAGTTCGCGAGCTTTAAAAATGCGTATCTTCTCATTGGCGGAATGCTTGCTGCGGTGATAGGACTGATTGGTCTGCTGAATTTTGCCAACACAATAATTACATCCGTAAATTACCGGGAAAGGGAACTGACTATTTTAAACGTAATCGGAATGACAGAGGGACAGTGCAGCCGGATGCTTTTATGGGAGGGCTTCTTCTATGCGGCGTTGTCGATTTTGTTTACGGATACGGTCGGAGTAGTAATTTCTTATGGATTAGTGAAATTTGTAGGGTCACTTTATGATTTTGTGGATTGGAATTTCAATATGATACCCCTGCTTGTGGGAAATCTGCTCTTTTTGCTAATTGCTTTCGCATCGACGCTGCTGGCGTATTGGGCGCTTGGGAAGAAGGAGCTCGGGCTGCGGCTACAGAAATTCAATTAGCCTTCGGCTTTGAAGCACTTAAAACAGTACTATATACAATTTATTAATTATAGATTTAACAAAAAAGACAAGGGCGTATTGCTTCTTGTCTTTTCTTCATCAAATCTTAATCATTTCCCGCCTTTTAACTTCATAAAAATTCCGATACAATAAAGCCATGATCATAGAAATGCATTCGAAAGGTGCAGCGCATTTATAGAACGCAGCGTATTCTATAGGATGCAGCGTATCCTTTCGGATACAGCGTATCCAATAGGATACAGCGTATCCAATGGGATACGCAGAAAAGAGGAAGCAATGTACAACATACTGGTATGTGACGATGAAAAGGATATTGTAGCGGCTTTAAAAATCTATCTTGAGGCGGACGGCTATCAGGTATTCGAGGCGTACAACGGAAGGGAAGCTGTAGACATATTAAATAAGGAAGAAATCCATCTCGTTCTCATGGACATTATGATGCCGGAGATGAACGGAATCTCCGCAATGGTAAAGATTCGCGAGACGAGCAACGTGCCCGTTATCCTTCTGACAGCCAAGAGCGAGGACACGGATAAGATTCTCGGACTTACGGTGGGGGCGGATGATTACGTGACGAAGCCCTTCAATCCGGTCGAACTTCAGGCGCGGGTCAAATCCCAGCTCAGACGATATATGCTGCTTGGCGGTAATGTCAGGGAGGAGAAGGAGGATGTTCTTTGTATCGGCGGTATCGAGTTGTGCGACCGGACGAAGGAAGTGACGCTGGACGGAGAGCCGGTATCATTGACACGGACGGAGTACGATATCCTGAAGCTGCTGATGGAACATCCGGGGCAGGTGTTCTCACCGAATCAGATTTATGAGAATGTCTGGCAGGACAATCCCTACGGCACGGAGAATACGGTCGCGGTACATATCAGACATCTCAGGGAAAAAGTAGAGTATAACCCGGCAGAACCGCGCTACTTAAAGGTCGTGTGGGGGCGAGGCTACAAGATCGAGGCGTAGCCGATGCGCTTTATGCAGCAGGGGAAATGATTTAAAGAGTCAAAGGAGCATAGCTTCTTAACAGGAAAGCGGAAAGATGGAACGGTTATATGTATTTCATCAGAGAAAGGGGAGAGGAGCTTGAAGAAGACGCCGGAGGAAAAGAAAAGGAACAGAAAAGGCTCTATGGGCGCGAAGCTTGCGGCATGGGTCGGAATCACGACCTGCGCGGTCGCATTTCTCGGCGGAGCGGTAGGTGCAGTCGTAATTGAGGAGTTCGGGGTGTATACAGAGAGTGAAGAGGAGTTTCGCAAGGAAGCGTATGAGGGGGTTGCCGGGCATTACGCCGTGAGAGCGCTTGATAATATGAAAAACTCTGGAAATAATTCATTTCCCGATACAGTTTACCGCTATGGAATTATTAAAGCGGAAGATATTGATGGGCTTGATTTAAATGATGAAAGCATTTATGTCGAGCGTAACTTCACGGAAGAGATTACGCCGGATATGATTTATGCACATTCCTACGATATCGGGAAATATACGGAGTTTTCCTATTCCGGCACGCTCTTTGGCGGGTACGCGGTGTATGAGAACGTACAGACATACACGACCAAGGAACCGATCTATGCTACATGTTATAATGAAGAAAACGGAATCTTTTACTATGAAGCCGCCGGAGAATTTTATCCGGTCGTCAATGTCAGCTTCCAGGAGGAGACGGACGACGGCATAGCGACCTATGATTTTCGTTATGATTTTGAGCAGGGTATGTATCGGAATACTGCTGTCTGGGAAGAAGGAAACGATTCGGAGGCATCGGATGAAGGAGGGACGACTGCCGGCGGCGACAGAACGGTTGCGCCGACGCAGCCGGCGGCTGAGGCGGCTGCAGTGAACAACAGCGCGTCAGTGACCGATACGAAAGAAGTCCTGTCAAGGAAATATGTGACATTTGATATGCTGTCGTCATTGGAAATCTGGGAGTACATATATTTGGACGGCTATCGGCTTGCCTACGACGGTACGGAAATCCGCTGGATAAATAATGACGAAATGATGGGCAGGGAAGTTTCGGAGGAAACGGACTACCGGATTGACGGAGACAGAGAATACCTGAACGTGAACCACAGCAGCGACGGGGAGGAAGAGCGTTACTGGGTCGTTTCGATTTTACCGACGGATGTGCCGCTTGGCTGGAGCAGGGATATGTTCGTACAGGCGAACATGGTCATTACGCTTGCTTACGGACTGCGCTATGCGATTTACCTGATTCTGGCGATATTACTTGCGGTCGGAGTATTCTGCTTTGTCTGGCTGATTCGTGCGGCAGGATGGCGGAAGGATACGGATGAGGTCGTGATGACATGGCTTGACCGGGTGCCGTTTGACCTGTACCTTGGATTTGCAGTGATTGCGGAATGTTTCCTTATAATAATAGCAGGCAATCTATCCTATTGGGATTCCAGTCTGCCGAGCGGCGCTGCATTCCTGCTTCTGCTCTGCTGTATGGGGTGGGTGCTGCTTCTTAGTTTTCTCACTTTAGCGGTGCGTATTAAGTGTGGAGTCTGGTGGAAGAACACCGTATGCTACTATATTATAAGAGCTATTTGCAACGCATTGAGATTGGCAGCGGAAAATATAGGCATATTCGGTAAATTAGTACTGATTTTTGCCATAATAACCCTTATTGATTTATTTATGATTGGCATCCTTTGGAGTGGAACCGGACTTTTCATTTGGATGTTGATAAAAGCTGCAGAATTTATGCTGCTTTTCTGGGGTGCGGTGCAGATGCAGAAGCTGAAAGAGGGCGGCAGGCAGCTTGCCAAAGGCGATATGAGCCATCGGATAGACACGGAAAAGATGTATTGGGAGTTTAAGAACCATGCCAGGAATCTGAACAGCATCAGTGACGGTATGGCAAAGGCGGTAGATGAGCGGATGAAGAGCGAACGCTTCAAGACGGAACTGATTACCAATGTCTCCCATGATATCAAGACGCCGCTCACTTCTATCATTAATTATGTGGATTTATTGGAGAAGGAGGAGCTTTCCAATGAGACGGCAGTCGGTTATCTCGAGGTATTGGAGCGGCAGTCGGCGCGGCTGAAAAAGCTCATCGAGGATTTGATGGAGGCGTCGAAGGCGTCCACGGGAAATCTCACCGTTCATCTGGAAAAGCTCGAAGCGGGCGTGTCCATGGTGCAGATCATCGGTGAATTCGAGGAAAAGGCAGAGGCGAGCGGACTTGAGCTTATAATCAAAAAACCGGAGCAGCCCGTATATGTTCTGGCGGATGCAAGGCATTTCTGGCGCGTCATTGACAATCTGATGAACAATATTTGCAAATATGCACAGCCGGGCACACGCGTATATATCAATCTTGAGACGGCGGACAAAAGAGCGTTGCTTACTTTCCGCAACACCTCGCGCTATCCGCTCAATATTTCGAGTGAGGAATTGATGGAGCGGTTTGTCCGCGGCGACAGCTCCCGGAACACGGAGGGGAGCGGGCTGGGAATCTCCATTGCCAAAAGCTTGATGGAGCTTATGGGTGGGACCTTTGAACTGTATGTGGACGGTGATCTATTCAAGGTCGTGATTGGATTTAGCACGGTTTTCGGAGAGTTAACCGAGAAGACGAAAGAAAATATAACCACGAAATAGAATTAAAAGCGGAGTTTTTAGGCAAAAACAATTTTTCTGAAAACTTCGCTTGTTTTATGACAAAAAAGCATTGATTTCAGAAAAAACCTTTGTTACAATGCAGAAAAGAAGCGAAGAGTAATCGGTCACGTTCGGAGGAAGAGTTATGAGAAGAAAACAATGGGTGCTTGGAATCATATGCATGCTTGTCGGCGTTATTATTGTTATGGGAAATCCGGCAGCGGCACAGGCAGCGGGTCAGTCGGACCGGAATGCATATCGGGCGGTGTTCGATGCGACCTATTACTATAATGCATATCCGGATGTAGCGGCGGTATGCGGTGCGGATGAGGACGCATTGTTTAATCATTTTGTTTCCTTCGGTGTATATGAGGGGCGCAGCGCCAGCGCAGCATTCAATCCCCAGGCATACAGACAGCGCTACACGGACTTGCAGGAGGCGTTTGGAAATGATATGGCTGCGTACTGCAGGCACTATGTTGCATTTGGCAGAGCCGAGGGCAGAAATGCAGATGTAGACGGACAGGCGGCAGTGCAAATTAAGGTGACGGTTTCGAAGAAAGCGGCGCAGACGGCAAGTGATACGACGGCACAGAAAGAAGAGAAGACCGAGACGACCGGACAAGATACAGACAAGGATGAAATCGAAGAGACAACGGTAACTAAGACAAATAAAGCGAAAGGGACAGCCAAATCCGCCGAAGACCAAAAAGCGGAGACAGATAAAGTCATTGAAAGCGAGAAAGCCGGGACGGTAGAGACAGAGAAGAGTACGGGGGAAGCGAAGAGCACTGAGGACGAGATTGCTTCCGTACAGGAATCCGCTGCACCGTCGGTGCAGACAGGCGATATGGCAGTTACGGCTGTGACAGAAGAGGAAGAGGCCGGTCCAAACGACGCGCAGACAGTGATCGGAACGTATACCACCTACTACGAGGCAAATGTTTCCCGTGCGGTAAATGTGGAGCTTGCGGCACAGCGGATCAACGGGATCGTTGTAGCGCCGGGCGGGAAATTTTCTTTCAGCAATACGATTTTAGACCGTACAACGGCAAACGGCTATGTGGAAGGACCGATTTTTGTAAAAGGTGAGAAGAGTACGGGAATCGGCGGCGGCGTCTGTCAGGTTTCCTCTACGTTATATGCAGCGATGGTCGATGCGGCGCTTCCGGCGACGGAGCGTCATCCGCATTCTCTTCCGGTAGATTATCTCCCGGCGGGGCTTGATGCAACAATTGCAGGCAATTATATGGATTTGAAATTCACGAATACATTTGAGCAGCCGCTTTTGATTGAAGCGTCGGCCGAAGGCGGCAAGCTGACAGTTACGTTGATTTTACAGTAGTGTAAATATAGGGGGTATTATGCTTTGCCATATGGTGATTGATTTAAGCGGCGATCTCTGTACAAGGTTCAATGAAGGGACGAAGCCTGTACAGAGATAAGAAGTAGATTCGTCCGCATTGAATTTTGTACTTTTAAGACGAAAAGCTTAAAGGAGAAATTCAATGAATACGTTCGAAAATAATTGTTTTAAAAAATATATTTTGTTCTGGTTCAGCCAGTCTGTTTCGGAACTTGGAAGCGCAATGACGGGTTTTGCGCTGATTTTGTGGGCATATACGATGACAGGATCGGCGCTTGCAGTCTCGGTCATGTCCTTCTGCAATTATATGCCTTATATCATAATGAGTCTTTTTGCAGGAGCGATTGTGGACGTATACAGCAAAAAGAAGGTCATTCTTATCGTGGATGCGGTCGCCGCGGCAGGATCGTCGGTGATGCTTGCCTGCTGTGCGGCGGATGTTCTGCAGATCTGGCATATTTATGTTGTGAATATTGTGATCGGGTTTATGAACGCGATACAGTCGCCCGCGGTCTTAGTTGCGACAGGCATGCTTGTTCCGAAAGAAAAACTGGCTAAGGTGAGTGGAATGAATTCGTTTTCCGGAAATCTGGTGACAACACTGGCGCCCGTAATTGCATCGGCAGTTTTTGCGTTTGGTGGAATCGGTGCGGTTTTGCTGATGGATCTGGGAAGCTTTTTCTTTGCGTTCTTTGTTTTGCTGTTCTTTATCAAGATACCGGAACGCAGAGCGGAGCATAAGGCAGAGTCGCCGTTCTACGGATGTCTTACGGGCTTACGTTTCCTTGCGGGACACCGGGGGCTTTTTGTGATCGTGGTGACGCTGGCGGTCATCAACTTTTTTTCGCGGCTGACGTATGAGAATATTCTCTCGCCGATGATACTCGCGAGAAGCGGAAATGACAGTCTGACGCTTGGCATTGTGAACACGGCAATGGGAATCGGCGGAATGATCGGCGGAATTTTAGTTTCGGTGGGATGGCGTATGAAAGATCCGGTCAAAATGATCTATCTGCCGGCAGCAATTTCTTTTTTGGCGGGTGATCTTGTTATGGGATTGGGTCAAAATGCGGTGTTCTGGTCGTTCGCAGCGGTTGCGGCATCCCTGCCGATACCGTTTATCATGGCGGGACAGAATGTGATTTTCTATGAAATGACGCCCACGGAAATACAAGGTAAAGTATTTGCGGTGCGAAATGCGATTCAATTTTGTACAATTCCTATCGGAATATTGCTTGGCGGCATCCTTGCGGATTATGTGTTTGAACCGTTTATGCAGACGGAAACCGCGGCGGCGGTATTCGGCAGGCTGGTCGGCAGCGGTGCAGGAAGCGGTATGGCGGTCATGTTTCTATGCACGGGTGTCCTTGGATTTACAATAAGTGTATTTGCATGCCGCAGGAGGGAATTGGACGAATTGCGTTAGATTTATCCTACTTTCGTCCTGTTTTTTCTACAGACAAAAGAAAATGTGCTATACTAAGGGCAGTAGATTTACCGTAGGAGGAAGGGCATGCATTACGTTTTCTCGGTATGGATGTTTATAAATTGCATTCTGGCGCTTGATTTTGCTGTGCGTTCCGTCTGGCTAAGCGAGATGAAATATATAGAAAATCGCATGGTGGCGGTGTTGTGTTTCGGAAGCGCGCTTTGGAGCGGCAGTTTTGCCGCGCTTTTTGTGCAGACAGATGCGGAAATCGCCTATATCTGTCGATGCTTCGGAATGTTGGGAACCTTTTTATATCTGATTACGGCCCAGATGCTGGTGAGCCGCGTATCGGGAATGCATGTGGTATGGAGAAGGATTTTTGACGGGATTTCCTATACCGGAGTGATCGTTTTTTTTCTGACGATTAAAAAGGGTGAGGTCATCTACACACTGACGGATGACGGTATGACATATTATTTTAAAGCGGGTTTTTGCAATGATGTGTACATCGCGTATGTGGTCATTGTCTGCGTGGAAATCCTGGTTGTGATTGAACATATGCTCCGCCGCAGGGAGCTGAAGCGTATACAGGCGTTCGGAAAGAAGTTCCTGTTAGTGGCGGGGCTGCTGATTTTAGGGATGCTGTTCGATACCGTATTTCCGATGTTTGGCTTTGGGGCGATCCCGGGCAGTTCCATTATGCAGTTTTTCGGTATGGTTGTTGTATATAACGCGGTATATCAGATCAATCGTTCCAGGATCAATATTGCTAATATGTCACAGTTTATCTACTCTTCCCTAACGGTGCCGGTTCTGGTCTATGATGTGAAGCGGAAGCTCCAGATTCTTAACGATGCGTCGTCGGCTTTTTTTCAGGTGGAGCAGAATGACCAGAGTGAAGAAGAAACGGCAATATCCAGGCTGTTTGAACTGGACGAGGAGAAGGTTTTTGCGTTTGAGGAGGAACTCAGGGATGTGGACGCGGTATGCCGCAGCAACCAGGTATACTGCAGTCTTGCAGTCAGCAAGATTCACGATCCGTATGGAGATATTATCGGATATATCATTATCGTGACGGATCTGTCGGAACGG
This sequence comes from Roseburia hominis, assembly GCA_021771815.1. Lineage (GTDB taxonomy): Bacteria > Bacillota > Clostridia > Lachnospirales > Lachnospiraceae > Roseburia > Roseburia hominis_A. Next base: position 3,257 of record JAETOE010000064.1, on the reverse strand, counting down.
GTCAGCACGATGCAGAAGCTGGAGGAGGCAGTCAGGGAAGCAGATGCCGCAAATCAGGCGAAGAGTACGTTTCTTGCCAATATGTCGCATGAGATCCGCACGCCGATGAATGCGATCATCGGGTTTTCCGAGTTGTGCCTGAAGATGGATCTGGGGAAGCAGGTGCGGGAATATGTGGAGGATATCAGGGATTCTTCCGAGAATCTTCTTGCGATTATCAATGATCTTCTGGACATTTCCAAAATTGAATCCGGCAGAATGGAGCTTGTATGCAATGATTACTATATCGGAACCATTTTTCAGGATGTGCATGTCATCATTAATTCACAGGCGAAGAAAAAGGGGTTGGATTTTTCTATGTCGCTTGCGCCGGATATTCCCTGTAAACTGTATGGGGACAAGATACGTCTCCGCGGCGTTTTAATCAATCTGCTGAACAATGCGGTCAAATATACGAAGGAAGGGTCGGTGTCTTTTGGAGCAAAAGTGCTGCGGCAGGAAGACGGTATCGTTACGCTGGAATTCAAGGTTGCAGATACCGGTATCGGAATCCGTGAAAGAGAGCAGGAGCGTATTTTCGAGAGCTTTTCGCAGGTGGATTATAAAATAAACTACGGCGTAGAGGGTACCGGCCTGGGACTCGCGATCGTCAAGGGGTATGTTGGACTGATGAACGGAGACATCACGGTAGAAAGTAAGTACGGGGAAGGGTCTGTATTTACCGTTGTGATTGAGCAGACGGTCATTGATGCCAGTCCGATTGAGAGAGTAGAGGAGCAGGCGACGAATTCTGCAAATGATTTCTCTCTGGGAGAGATTAAGATGCCCGGCGTAAAGGTGCTGGTCGTGGATGATAATCTGATCAATCTCAAGGTGGCAAGCAGTACGTTAATGTATTATGAACTTCAAGTCGATACGGCTTCCAGCGGTATGGAAGCAATTGAACTGTGCCGCAGGAACCGTTATGCGCTTGTATTTATGGATCAGATGATGCCTCAGATGAGCGGAATTGAGGCGATGCGGGAAATCCGCAAGCTGGACTCGCATTACGGTGCAGGTGGGGCGTGCAAAATCATTGTGTTAACTGCAAATGCAGTCACGGGCGTCCGTCGGCAGATGATAGAGGAGGGCTTCGATGAATACCTCGGAAAGCCGATGAACTATAAGCAGCTTGAACGGCTGCTAAGACGGTATATACCGCAGGAAGATATTACCTCGCAGGGAGAGGCGGCAATAGGCGATGATGTGGAAAATAGCGATAAGCTTAGGGAAATGCTGCCCCAGGTAGATATTGACGAGGGAATCCTTTTTTGCGGAGGGCTTTTAGAGCGCTATATCGAGGTGCTCCGGCTTGCCTGCAGCGGGGGTGAAGAGCAGCTGGGGAAGCTTGAATTACTGTGGAAAGAACAGGCGTACGGAGAATATACCATCCAGGTACACGGAATGAAGGGAAGTATGCGCAGCATCGGTGCGAAGAAGCTTTCGGAGAAGGCGAAGGCGCTTGAGAGGGCGGGCAGAGAAAACGATTATGCGTATATCAATGCAAATACGGAGGAATTCTGTGCAGAGTACCGCGGGCTGCTTGCACAGCTTGCACAGGCGCTTGCGCCATACGGTGCATGGGAAGCGGACGAGTCAGGGCAGGGAGGACACAGCTTTACGGAGGAGGATGCAAAGCAGACAATCCAGGAAATACTGCGCTGTCTGGATGAATACGATTTCGCGAGCGCGACAAAGCGGATTCGTGAAACATTGCACAAGGAATTGCCGGAAACGTATCGGGCGGATTTCGAGCAGATCGGTCAGTGGATGGACGATCTGGAGGATGATAAGATTCGGGAGTTTGCAGAGAGGAAGTATGGACACCTATGAAGACAGACAATAAAAATGAAATAAAGATTCGCGTGGCGACGCCGGATGATGCGGAAGAACTTCTGGCAATTTATGCGCCGTATGTAACAAAAACGGCAATCAGTTTTGAGTGCGAGGTACCGGGCATAGAGGAATTTCGAAACAGAATGCGTCGTACACTGGAAAAGTATCCTTATCTCGTGGCACAAAGCGGCGGAGGGCTTCTCGGCTACGCGTATACAGGTGCGTTTGTCGGGAGAGCGGCGTATGACTGGAGTGTTGAGACGACTATCTATGTAAAAGAAGATCAGAGAAAATCGGGCGTCGGAAGACGGCTGTACGAGGCGCTTGAAGCGGTGTCTAAGGCGCAGAATATTCTGAATATGAACGCATGCATCGGCGATCCAGAGGTCGAAGACGAACATCTCACGAGAAACAGCGAACAGTTTCATGCGCACATGGGTTTTCGCATGGTTGGACGGTTTCATCAGAGTGGTTACAAATTCGGCACATGGTATCATATGGTGTGGATGGAAAAGATTCTGGGGGAACACGGGAAGAACCCGAAGCCGGTAGTGAAGTTCCCGAAACTTGGAGCGGAGAAATTGAGGGAGCTTGGGCTTTAGAAGTTCAGAGTATGCCGAATCTTCCGCTTCTAAAGCAAAAAGAGGAACGGGCAAACGATACCCATTCCTCTTAAAAATTATTATATTATGCGGCTTTTGAATAATCAATAATGGCTATTTCCTGCATAAGCTGTTTTGCGATATTGACAAGATTTTCAAGCTGTTTTGCAACTTCATTGGAATAATACTTCTCTCCACATTGTTCACATTCTTCACAAGGTACATTTTTAATGATGATAATACTGTTTTTATAATTTACTACATGAGTTGTGAAAGACGGAATGGTAGTTTTACATTTACAATACATACACATAGTTATTTCTCCTTTCTTGTTTTTAAATCCATTTCAAATTTATCTGTGTTTGGAAAATACGCTGTTATAAAAAATAAGGTGCTGTTATCTGAACCAACAACAATATGCAATATTTTGTTCTCTTTTGTATGCCCGAAAATAAGACAACTGGGATGTGGAAAATCGTCTGGATAATCTTCTAAAATTTCCCCTGCCTGTAAACAGGATTCTACATCACTGATACTTATATCCCGTTCCTGCATTCTCTCTAAACAGTGCTTTGTCCATTTTATATTAGAATCAGAAGCATTGTATAGTCTTTGAAGCTGTTCTATATCCATAGTCGCACTTCCTTCTCGCTTATTTATAAGTATTATATACTATTTCAGCAGGAAATAAAATAGGCAGTAGCATTATAGAAATAGAAAAAAGAGGAACGGGCAAACGATACCCATTCCTCTTAAAAATTATTATATTATGCGGCTTTC
>JAETOE010000008.1 GCA_021771815.1 Roseburia hominis | reverse complement strand
TGCACATGAATAATGCGGCTGCCATTCCGCTCGGTGAGAGTGACGGTGCGGGCTTCATCGTCGTATTCATAGTGCATTTCCCCACCATCCGGGAAGCTCTGGTGGACGATGCGGTAGCTGTCGTCGTAGGTGTTTTCTACCGTCGTGATGCCGCGCGGATTCGTTATCTCCGTAATCCTGCCGTTTTTGCCGTATTCGTAGGTGTAGACTGCGCCGGAGGGTATGGTGACGGTGTGGATTTTGTGCTTGTCGTAAGTGAGACTTACGGTTCTTCCGGTGTGGTCGGTGACCGTGGTAAGGTAGCCCTTCGCATCGTAGGTATAGGTGAGATATGCACCGTTGTCGGTCAAGGCTTTTACAAGCCGTCCTCCCTCGTCATAGGTGAGGATGATGCCTCTGCCGTTTGCGTCCTGTCTGCGGAGGAGATTTCCAGTGTGGTCGAAGCGGAAAGTGTCGCCGTTTACAGATTTCAAAAGATAATGATGGTGTGATCCTGTTGAAACTGTCGGTTCATTATCTACGCCCGACGTTTCTTCTTCTCTGCTCTTTGTCCTTTCTTCAACCGGAATGCCAGATACTTCACTCTTTGTCCTCTCTTCGAATCCGTTTTCGTTTTCATATGTCGTTCTTTTTTCAACCGGAACACCAGATACCGCACTCGATGCCGTATCAGTCATGCTTGCCGTCTCTGCTTCCACCTCTACCAGCGTCTCCAACGCCGCATTTCTGCACAGATATGTCCCGTCCTTCTGCCGATGGAAGGTCTTTTTCTGTCCGTCCTGCATCCGCACTGTGACAGTTCCGTCTTCTTTGGCAGTCAGTCTGATCTCATAGTTGTGCAAGAAACATCGTCCGAGACTTCCTCTTGTGTGATCCTTTGAGTTGTAGTACCGATGGAAAGAAAGCGGTATCTCCCCGCGGACGGCAAGGTCTTCATGGTCGTAGATGAAATTTCCGGTGCTAAGATTGACCGGGTCTTTGCTATATGTCACTGCCGCAGCTGCAACGCCGAGCATTTCGGCTTCGATCTCTGCAAGGCGAGCCGCGAGTTCCTCGGTGGTGTCCTCCCACGAGGTCTTGATGTCGTTTAAGCGGGCGGTAAAGTCGACGTAGCTTAAGCTGATATCACCGCTTGTGAGAAGCCCGTGCAGATCTGCGATCTGCTTTTCGACCGTGCCGAGTATTTCGCCGAGACTGTCCATCTGTCCTGCAAGGCGGCTGTCGTACTCTGGGATGTCGCTCTGGAGTTTTCCGATGATGGTCTGTAAGTGGCTGATCGTTTCACTGTACTGTTCTTTGACAAGCGTTCCCTGTAAGCGGCTCAGGGCGTCGCCTAGCCCGCCGTCTTTGTCACGTCCGTCGATTTCAGCGTAGATGGATGCGATGTTTGACATGGAGGTTTCCATGTCGCGGCTTAGATCAATGGCGGCGGTAAGGAGTTTTGTTCCTTCGGTCAGTAATTCCTGTAAGTCTGCGGCATCAAAGGCGCAGTCGTGAGTGAGTTGAGCTTTGTTTATGTTTGGCATTTATATTTTCTCCGATCTGGCTATTTTATTTGATCTGCTTGTTTTATTCGGTCTATTTGCTTTCTTCGGTCTGTCTGTTTTCTGTCTGTTCTCCTTCATCTATCTGTTTTCCTGACGTTCTGTGTGTTTTCCCTGTGTTCAGTCGCTCGCTACGTTTGTACGCTCTTGAATTTTTGTCCTTCTAACACACTTCTTATATCTTACCACCATACATGCGTTACAACTGTAAATATAGTTTCTATTATAAAATTACATTAATTCAACTACAATAGGGAATAAGAACTATTTTTATGCCTTTTTTCCTAAAAAATATATTCATGCTCTAATTTATAATCCCACCGTTTAATTACAAAAAACTTCCTCGCATAGCCACTGAACATAGAACCCCTCTCACTTATAATCCTATATTCAGCAGACAAAAGTTCTCACTCATAATCCCTTGTTCAACAGCCAAAAACTTCTACACAAATTCCTCCGCTCAACACCGAAAAACTCCCACACAAAAATGCCGTATTCCGACCAAACAACAATCAGAATACGGCATCCCATACATAACTAAACATATACTTCTAATACTTCAACTTATCTATTACAGTCCCAAAAACTCCTCATAAATATCACAGATTTTTGCAGCATCCGAAGCTTCCGGCATCTCACAGAAGATGCGCAGCAGCGGTTCCGTACCGGAGAAGCGGGCGATGACCCAGCCGCCGTTCTTAAAGTAGACCTTGCTTCCGTCCAGATAGGAGATATGGTCGATCTCTTCCGGCAGTTCGGGAAGAAGCTTCTGCTCCATCAGCGTCTTTAACATGGAAGTCTTCTTCTCCTCCGTGAACTTGTAATCACGCTCCTCCATGTAGATTTCTCCGCACTCCTCGTGAATGTCCTTCATGATCTCGGAGAGCTTTCTTCCGGTCACTGCGAGCATTTCGATCAAAAGCGCCGCCGCATAGATACCGTCTTTTCCGTTAATATGTCCGTGCACGGTAAGTCCACCGGAGGATTCGCCGCCGATGATCGCTCCCGTCTCCTGCATCTTTGCAGAAACATACTTAAAGCCGACCGGAACCTCGTAACATGTCTCGCCGAACTGCGCCGCGACCTTATCGAGCATATGAGTCGTCGCAATATTGCGGACGACCGGACCATGCCAGCCCTTGAACTTTACAAGGTAGTAATACAGCAGTACCAGGATATCGTTCGGATGCAGGAAATTACCCTGATCGTCAATCACGCCGATACGGTCAGCGTCCCCGTCCGTCGCGATTCCAATGTCAAAGCCTTTCTCGACTACATAATTCTGCAGGGAATGCAGCGTCGATGCGGACGGCGCCGGGAGCTTTCCTCCGAACAGCGTATCGTGTCTGTCATGAATCGTCGCGACCTCGCAGCGTGCCGTCAACAGAATCGTCTTAAGCGAAGTCTCGCTCACGCCGTACATCGGGTCGAGTGCGACCTTCAAGCCTGCCTCGCGGATCGCATCCATATTTACGGAAGCGATAATGTTGTCCAGATATTCGTTCAGCGGATAAATCTCTTCGATATATCCCGACGCTTTTCCGTCCTCATAGCTTACCGCACTTACACCGTCCGGTGCAATATCGGAAATATAATCCTCAAGATCCTTCGTCTGAATCTCATCCGCGTCGCGTCCGCCCGCCGTAAACACCTTAACGCCGTTATAAATCGCCGGGTTATGGCTCGCCGTAATCATCATACCGTAAGGAAATTCATGCTTCATCACATAGAACATCACGAGCGGTGTCGGCGAGGACTTGTTGATGAGATACGCCTTGATGTGCGCCGCCGCGAATACCTGCGCCGCCCACTGCATCGCTTCCTTCGAGAGAAAGCGTCTGTCATAGCCCATCACAATTCCCTGCTCAGTCACACCTTCGCTCTTCATCTTGTTGACAAGCCCCTGCGCCAAAAGCTGTATATTTGCCTTTGTGAAATCCTCTCCGATCACGGCGCGGAAACCGCCTGTTCCAAATTTAATCATAATCAAATCCCCTTTCTGCTTCTATCTATTTCTCTTTCTATCCCATGACGACAACTACCGCATGCTTTGTTCCCGGCTCCTGCACCGGAATATGCGCTACTTTTTCTCCGTCCAGAAATACTTCCTTCACGCCCTTCATCACGCCGGTGGGATTCTCTACCCGAATGTCAAATTCAGCGTCTCTCCATCTGCGCACCGCCGAAAATTCCTTCCAATCTGCCGGAATACACGGATTTACGGAAAGCTCCTCAAAGCTCGGGCGGATGCCAAGCATATATCTGGTCGCGGAGAAATACGCCCAACCGCCGCTTCCTGTCATGAACGGATGACGCGCACGTCCGAACGCCGTGTGATCCTTTCCCATAATGAACTGGCAGTAAGAATACGGCTCGGATTCCCGAATCTCGATCTTGTCGTTCTGATAATAAGGACAAAGCGCATTGTAGAATTTCATCGCACGGTCGCCGCGTCCAAGCACGCACTCCGCTGCCCACGCCCACGGATTCGGATGCGAGAAGATCGAACCGTTCTCTTTCAGTCCCGGATAAACTCTCGTGACAAAACCGATGTCATCGTCCGGCACGGTGTAGGACGGTGCGTTCAACAGAATACCGTACTCCGTGAAAAGGTATTTATCCACGGAATCCATCGCCTGTTTTCCCTTTTCCACATCCGCTGCTCCCGAGAGAACCGCCCACGTATTCGATTCAAGATGTACCTTTCCTTCCTGATCCTCGGAGGTTCCGATTTTCTTGCCGTTCTTCGTCACGCCACGGATGAACCATTCCTTATCCCAAAGCTCCTCATTGCAGACCTTATGTACCTTCTCCTGCATCGCGGTATATTTTTCTACATCCGCCGTCCGTCCGAGATATTCCGCAAGCTCCAGGAAATTGCTGATCGCCCAGTAGTGCAGGAAGGACACCATCGCGCTTTCCCCGCCGCCAAGGTTTAAGCAGTCGTTCCAGTCTGCGCGAAGTCCTTTGCAGATTCCGGTCGCTCCGACCTGCTCCGCGGAGAAATCAAGAATGCGCATCATATGCTCATAGACCGTACCCTCTCCGCCGTCGGCGTAGGTCACGACCTTATCCGCAAATGCGATATCCCCCGTCTCCTTGATATATTCGACAATGGACGGAACCAGCCAAAGCGCATCGTCCGAGCAGGCGTCCTCGATGCCGTGCACGATATCTGCGCTGTTCACCGTCGGAATGACCGTCGGCGATTTGAACGGCTTTTTCTTTTCCTTTTTACTGTCAGGATCGAACCATTCCGGCTGGAACAGGTGCAGACCATAACCCTTTGTCGTCAGTCCGCGCAGCAGTTCCACGATACGCTGTCCGCATTTCTCCGGGTTCGAGTGAGGAATCGTCATTGCATCCTGCGCCGTATCGCGGTAGCCAAGTCCCGTTCTTCCTCCGACCTCGATGAAAGAGGCGAACCGCGAGAACATGATGTTGACCTCCGCCTGATAGAGATTCCACGTATTGATCATCGTGTTCATTCCCTCGTTCGGCGTCTGAATCTGGAGTCTTGCAAATTTATCCTCCCAGTATGCGGCAAGTTCTGTGTAGACTGCATCCACATTCGAAAAATCAGAGTACTTCTCACGCATTTTTCTGCCGCAGGCTCTGTCGCCCTCGCCGAGCATAAATATAATGCGCACTTCCTCGCCCGGCGCCAACACCAGATCCTTTTGCAGGCTGCCGCAGTGGTTGTTTCCAAGTTCCTTTGAACCGCTGCATTTTCCGGTCTCCACCGCGATAGGATTATCCTCCGTGCGATAACGTCCCAAAAAGGTATCGCGCAGACAGTCAAAGCCGTCCGGCTCCACGTTTGCCGTGAAATACTGATAGCCGAACTCCTCATAGAAGAGGTCGTGCTCGATGATGCCGTCCTCATAAGAAGAACCCGCACAGTAAAGGCTCATCTGGAAATTCTGGTTATCGATCATAATGTGGTGGAATGAAAACTCACAGTAAGAAAATACCGACAATCTGCGCTCTCTGTCGCTCGTATTTTTCAACTTCACATCCCACAATTCCACAGTGTCATTCATGGGTACTACAAGTGTCTGGCTTGCTTTAATCCCCTTGTAATCGCACTCATAAACGGAATAGCTCATCCCGTGGCGGCAGGTGTATTTTGCCTGATCGAGCGGTTTACCGACCGGCTGCCATGAAACGCTCCAGTAATCGCCGTCCTCTGCATCCCTAAGATACACATAGTGTCCCGGACGGTCCATCGGAACCGCATTTCCGCGGAATCGCGTCACCCTGTGGTATTCCGGCGTCTTGTAGAACATATAGCCGCCCGCCGTATGATTTACCACAACGCACATATCCTTCACCCCGAGATAGTTCGTCCATGAGACAGGCAGGTCGACACGGTCGATGACATATTCTCTTTTCTCATTGTCAAAATGTCCATACTGCATAAAAAAATCCCCTTGCTTTCCTTTTTATTCTAAGAATAGTATAGGAAAACAAAGGGAATATTGGTATTGCCACGCATGGCATAATTTGTATTTTATTGTGGGGTTGTAATCCGAAAAACACGCCCCTCATATGCGCCGAGAAGAATCTGCTCCTCCGCCTTTTTACCGTTGCTTAAATCTGTAAACTGCCAGCCGCTTTCTGCCATATCGGTTTCAACTACTGCCATGCGATCTCCACTCTCTGCTCCACAGATTACGGCTGCTGCCGCACTGTCTGTCCTTGTCCCTGCAAGCAGCTCCCGCAGCCGCTCCGTCTCTATCACATGTTCGCCGTCGCCGTTATGCAGCAGGATAAGCAGCGTCTCTTCCTCATCCTCCCGTATAAAGCCGTAGCCGCCCTGCTCATCCACGCGGTACACGCCGCGGTAACTTCCCCTGCGAAGCGCACTGTGCTCCCTGCGAATAGCGCTCCACTGTCCGATTGTTCCGGCGCAGTCTTCCTTCCCGTTCCACGGCATTGCCTTCCGGTACTCGCATTCCGCCATTCCCTCTATATAACACTCGTCCCCATAAAATATAGAAGGAACGCCCACGCCCATAAACAGATAGAAAAAGGCAAGTTCCATTTTTCTCCTGTCACCGCCGCAGTAGCTTAAGAATCTCGGCACATCGTGGGAATCAAGGAAATTCATCTGCGCAAGGGCGACACTCCACGGATAACGCATGATCATCCGCTGAATCTGCGCGTCGAATTCCGACACACACATCACGCCTTTCGCAAAAAAATCTCTGCACAGATACGAAAAGGTGTAATTCATCGTAGAATCGAATTGATCTCCCGACAGCCAGCATCCCGCATCCTCCCAGATTTCTCCGATCAGGAAAACATCCGGCTTCACCTTGCGCACTTCCCTGCGGAACATGCGCCAGAAATCATGGTTGATCTCATTTGCAACATCCAGGCGCCAGCCGTCAATGTCCGCCTCTTTGATCCAATAGGTTCCCACCGAACACAGATACTCGGCAACCCCCTGATTCCCGGTATTTAGCTTCGGCATTTCCTTGACATAGGCGAACGCCTCATAGCTTGGCGGGTCTGTGTACTCCACCGGTTCCGGCATATAGTAGAACCAATCGTAGTACTTCGATGCCTTCCCTTTTTCCAATACATCGCGGAACGCAAAGAAATCCGGTCCGCAATGATTGAAAACGCCATCCAGAATCACACGGATACCGTTCTCGTGGCAGCGCCGCACCAATTCCTTTAAATCCGAAAGCTCCCCAAAACAGGGATCGATTGCAAAATAATCTATCGTGTCATATTTGTGATAAGAATTTGCGGCAAAAATCGGATTTAAGTAAATGCAGTTTACGCCAAGCGCCTTTAAGTAATCCAGATTTTCCATGACACCGTTTAATGTACCTCCCAGATGGCTGACCGAATCCGCCCCCTCGGACAGCGTAATACATTTTCCGATACCGTCCAGCGTACGTTTCCCCGATGCAAAGCTGTCTGGGAAAATGTGATACATCACAATGTCCTTCGCCCACTCCGGGATGTCTATAATATCCTCCCTTCTGATATACGGAAACTGAAAATATTCCGTGCGTCCGCAGGTCATTTCCTCGCAGAAATTACGTCCGTAATAATATTCCTGCCCGCTCCCGTCGTCCAACAGAAAATAGTAGCAGACCCGTGTATAAATATCCTTCACCGCAGTCTCGTAATAATCAAACAAATCATCCGTTGCCGCCTTATACATTGGAAGTTCCTTTACCGCAATCGGCTCAACCGGATCTACGCGGTCACCGTAATACAGCGTACACTTCCTGATGTCGCCCTTCTCCGTTCTAAGACGGATGATAAGCGTGTGTTCATCCTGTGCATACGCATACTGTGACAGCGGTATATGTAATACTGCACTCTTATTCATCTCATTCTCCAATCTCGTTACAGCTGCCGTACCTTAATCTGCACAGCCGATTTCGGTGCAGCGCCCGCCACATTATCCTTTGACTCCGCCCGCAGTAAGCCCGGAAACCATATATTTCTGAATACAGAAGAAAATTACCAGAACCGGAAGCGATACCAGAATCGCAGCCGCCGCAAACATCGACCAGCTTCTGCTGTAATCGTTCGACTGTAGCTGATAAAGTCCCCCCGCCAGCGTATAGCTGTTCTCATTCAGCAAAAATGTTGTGGAAAACAGATACTCGTTCCACACAAAAATCAGCACCATCACCGCCGTTACGATAATTGCCGGAAGCGCAAGCGGCATGACGATTTTCCACAATAGCTGAAAATCACTCGCCCCGTCGATCTTGGATGCCTCCTCGATCTCCGTCGGAATCGTATCGAAATAGCCCTTCATATTCCAGATGGAAAAGATGCACATACTTCCGGCATAGATAATAACAAGGCCAAGCTTTGTGTCCAGCATATGCATTTCCTTCAGCAGACGAAACAATGCGAACATAGACAAAATCTGCGGAAACGCATTTAACAGCAATAACACCTTTAAAATTCCCGTCCTTCCGCGGAAACGGTACCGTGAAAACGCGTACGCCGCCACCACTGCAAAGCCGATTGCGATCACCATCGTCAGAACTGCAAGCACCGCAGAATTGGAAAACCACCGCAGAAACGGTTTTTCTGTAATAATTCTCCTGTAATTGTCCAGCGTAAAATCCTGCGGCAATATGGATAACCCGGAGGACAGCGCCCCGCCGCTCCCGCTAAAGGAGAGCTGCAGAGCATACAGAATCGGCACCAGCGATAAAAAACATAAAAGGATGTAAAAGATATGCAGTGTGCCAAGCTGCAGCAGGTTCTTTACTTTTCTCTTACTCATTGCTCTCCTCCTTCACTCCGCGGTTCGTAAAGATCGAAAACGCCATAATCATGAAAAAGATGATAATCGACACCGCCGAAGACAGCCCGTAATTGTTTGACACGAACGCATTCTGATGCGCGTAGGTAATGACCGTCTGTAAAGTTGCTCCCGAATACGCCCCCTTCTGCATCGTCAGAAGATATACGATATCGAACTGCTTAAATGTGGTAAACGTCGTCATGATGACTGATGGCGCGATAATGCCCTTCAACGCAGGAATCGTAATGTGGATATTTTTTACCCAGAATCCGGCTCCGTCAAGCTCCGCACTCTCATAATAGCTTCGGTCAATACTCTGCAGCGCACCGTCAATCATCATAATCATGAACGGCAGCGCCATCCACAGGTTCAAGACCATACAGGAAAGAAACGCCGGAACATTTGTGGAAAGAAAATTGACTTTGGACAGCCCGATTTCCACAAGTATCTTATTTAATAATCCAAATTCCGTATTGTAGATTCCCACACGCCAGAGAAGAATCGACACATAGGCGGGCATTGCCCATGGAAACATGAGCAGTGTCTTATAGATGCGCCTTCCTTTTAACCCTTCACGGTTCAGTCCGAGTGCGATAAAGTATGCCGCCACCACCTGTATCACCATATTAAGCACCGTCCAGAGCATCGTCACCAACAGTGCCGACAGGAATCCTGAATCAACCTTCGTCAGCGCTCTCACGTAATTCTCAAGCCCAATGATCTCATAATCTGCCCAGTGAAACAGATTCATATTTGTCAGCGAAATATATGCTGTATAAAGAATGGGAAATACGATGACCAGCGCAATCAAAAGAAATGCCGGTGCGCTGTATAAATACGGTGTAAGCTTTCGTTTCTGTTTCATACTTAATCTCTTTCTACTTTCTTAAACTTGGGGCAGGACGGACGAATGCGTATAGGATTACTTAACGCTTACGCCTGCACATCCATCCTGCCCTGCTTTCCTACTGCATATCTGCGATTGCAGTGAGCGCCTCATTCTGATACTGCTTGGCGGATTCCTCCACATCTGCGCCGGATTTATTTACGGCTGCAAGCAGGCTTTCTGCCGGTCCCCACATCACGCTCATCTGCGGAATGTTCGGCATCGGCTGTGCCGTCTCCGCCGTCACCTTCATCGCCATAATCATCTCGTTTGCAGCGACGTTTTCATCCGCGTATGCCTTGCCGTTCGCCGGAGCGCAGTTCGACTGGTTTGCAAGCGCGATTCCCACCTCTGGACTTGCGATTGCCGTCAGCACCTTTGCAACGGCATCCTTCTTATTTTCAGCCGCATACTTTAAGACGCCGATGCTCTGCACGCCGGAATACGGTGCAAGTGCATTTCCATTCGGCAGCGTGAAGTCGGAAAGAGATTTGATCCCAAGGTCGATTCCCGCCTCCCTGATGCCGGATACCAGCCACGGTCCCCCGATGATCGCCGCCGCTTTTCCTTCATTGAACAATGCTGTCACGGTATTGTAATCGCCGTCTGCCTGCAATGCCGCGAATTTCTGGTTATATGTAATTGCCTCTATCATCTCCGGCGTATTTAAACCGGGATTCGCGTCTTTATCAATGATGAAGGCTCCAAAGCCGTTGATGAACGGCGCTACATTGTACGCCGTGGAATGCTGGTTGACGACCGCGTAGGTTCCAGCATCCACATCGGTGTGCGCCGCCATATACTCATACAGATCCTCTGTCGTATCCGGCACTTCGCCCTCCCAAAGCTCCTTATTGTACATAAAGAGCAACGTCTCATAGTAGACCGGCATCAGATACTGCGTATCCTTGTACGTTCCGGCTTCCACGGTCATCGGGAGCATTTCGCCAAGCACCTCATCGCCAATGACGTCTGTAATCGGTGCTAAAATTCCCATCTCCGCAAAGGTTCCAAGCGAATCATGCGCATACAGGTACATATCCGGTCCGTTCGCTTCATCCGTTCCATATAGCTGAAGCTGATCGGTCAGTCCCGTCTTCTTCTCAAAGGTCACATGCACGGATTCCGCCGCAAGCTGCTCATTCGCACAGTCGGCAATCGTCTGCATAATGCTCTCATCCCCGTCATGCCAGATCTTCACTTCGACAACCTCCCCGGAGGCCCCTGCATCTGCAGCCGCATCATTTCCCGCCGCCTCCGTGCCTTCCGCCGTCTGTGCACCTTCTGCCGTTCCTGCCGTTTCGCTTCCCGGCTGTGCATCGTTCCCGCATCCCGTAAGACATCCGAGCGTCAAAACACCGCACAGCAATAAACTCATTTTCCTTTTCATAATCACAACCATCCTTTCCTTTACCTGCTGCCTGTCATCCGCAGCCGTACAAACATTTTAGGAAACAGTTTCCTAAAATTTCCTTATCCATCGCGATTTCTTTTGTTTGCCTATCTCTTTTTTATCATTTAGTCACAATATTTTCAATGTTTTTGCCATACTTTTTATTGACTTTGTTAGGAAACCGCTATACTATAGTTATGAATTTATACATATTTCTGGGAAAGGATGGTCGAATGATTATGGCTGTTACCATTACAGATGTAGCAAATGAAGCGGGCGTTTCCAAGTCAACCGTCTCAAAGGTCTTGAACCACTGGACGACCATTTCGCCGGAGACGGTCGCCCGGGTGAACGCCGCAATAGAAAAACTGCACTACACGCCGAATTCGCGCGCTGTCAGCTTCGCGAGGCAGGCGACAAAAAATATCGTCTATCTTACCGATCTGACCAAAGACGCCGCATACCAGAATCCGCACATGTTCGATATCATGTGCGGCGTCTACCGTGAGCTCGCCAGGACAGACTACTCGCTGACGCTCGTAGACATTTCCACGGACAATATCGAGAATATCGTGCGCAGCCATTCGGCGGACGGGCTGATTATTCACGGTTCCGCAATCAATCCCGAAATCGCCGCTCTGATCGTTGACGCCAATTTTCCCCATATCATAATCGGGCATCCCGGCTTCGACAGCCGTCTCTGCTGGGTGGACACCAATCATGCGCTCGCAGGCGAATACTCCGCAAGACACATGATTGCCTGCGGCTACACGGACGTCTGCTTCATCGGCGGACGTAAGACCGGATATATCTCTTCCCAACGCCAGAAGGGCTTTGTCGCCGGTATGTTAGGTTACGGCTACCGCATTCCGCAGCGCCGCATCCTCACCGGCAATACAAGCCGGGCGGACGGCTGCGAAGCGGCGCGCTCGCTCCTCTCAGGAGACGACCTTCCGCAGGCGATCATCTGCGAGAACAACACGCTCGCCCTCGGCGTCGTAAAAGCGGTTCAGGAGCGTTCCCTCCGCATCCCGGAAGATATCGCCCTGCTCACCTTCGACGTATATCCGTACTCGAGCATTATTGACCCCAGACTTACGATTGTCGATATCAACGTCTACGATATGGGCGTTCAGGCGGGCGCAATGATCCTCCGCAAGCTCGAGAATCCAAATCTGCTGATTCAGAGCTATACGACGCTCCCGGTCATCTTGCAGGGGGAGAGTACAAGACCGCTGTAAAGCTCTCTTTCAGCGAGCACTTCAGCGGCACGCCCAGCTTTTCAAACGTCTGATCGAGTGCTTCCATCGTCTCTGTCATGTCGCTGACATTGGCATTGCTCCCCATATGCCCGATGCGGATCACCTGACCGGCAAGGCCCTCGAAGGAACCGGCAAGCATAATATTGTGTTCCTGCCTCATCATATCCAGAATGTCCTTTGCCGTTGTCTGCTCTGGCACATCGAACACCGTGACCGTGTTGGAAAATCCGCTTTCCAGATGAAGCTTTAAGCCAGCATCCGTCACCGCCTGTCGGCAGGCATTTCCGATTCTGGCATGGCGGAAAAGCATATCCGCATCCTTCTTAATGTTTTCAAACGCCTCGCGGAGTCCGTAAATATCGCTGATCGGCATGGTATAAGGAAACCACTTCGCCTCATAATATCCCTCAAATACTTTCAGATTGGCATAGAAGGAAGCAATCGGCGTCTTACGGTCTGCCATCGCCTCCTTCGCGTCATCGCTTACCGTCACGAAGGTCAGTCCCGGAGGCGCCGAGACTGCTTTCTGGGAACCGCCGCACAGCACGTCGATCCGGTAATCGTCCACTCTTACTTCCTCGCCGAACATAGCGGATACAGAGTCTACAACCGTAAGCATTCCGTATTTTTTTAACAGCGGACAAAGCGCTTTGATATCGTTCAACATACCGCTCGGCGTGTCACAGTGCACCAGCGTCGCGTATTTATAATCACGATGCTTCTGCAAAAATGATTCCAATGCCTGCGGGTCGATGGGCTTTTTATCGTCCACCGTGTAAAGCTCGGGCTTTCCGCCGTACATAGATACAAAATCCGCAAAGCCTTTTCCGTAGATCCCGTTGTCCAGCACCAGAACTTTATCGCCCGGCTCGGTCAGGGAGGCGCAGGCGGCTTCCAGTCCCAGAATCCCTTCTCCGTCCAGAATCAACGTCTCATTTTTCGTGTGAAGCAGTTCACTGATCAGCTCACAGGTTTCTTTATAAAACTCTACGAACGTCTCGTCCAAATCGGGATTGGTACATTCCAAAGCCCTTGCCAGACGCACATTCTCCTTCACCTGCGTCGGACCGGGCGTCATAATCTTATACATATTTTTCCCCTTTTCTTATCTTAATCTTACATCAAAATTCTGTTGGCAGCTTTCTTAAGCGGCTCGATAATCAGCAGTACGATCACAGCCGCCACGCCGACCTGTACCAGATTTCCCGGTATGGACGCCACAGGCGCAGCCCAGTTTCCGTAAATCGCCACTTCCGCAATGTAATACCCGACGATCTTGATCGCGCAGGCTGCCAGAATCCCGGCAACATTCCACACATAGCCCTGTTTCTTCTCGGTGATAAATCCGACCGTAAAACCCATCAGACCGACGATTACAAGCGTAAACGGCGCCCACAGCGTCCAACCGGACAACAAATCGAACAACACCATTCCAACGCCGCCCGCAATCGCTCCCGTCTTTTTCCCGAAGATGATTGCAAAAATGAACAACGGCACATTCCCCAGATGTATCAACCCTCCCGCCGCTGCGATCGGCAGACGGACATTGATAAATGCCGTAAATACATAAACAAGCGCTATCGAAAGGGCTGTAATCGTTAAAAATTTCACCTTTGACTCCTCCCATGCACGCTGAGATATTCCCGCAACTGTCTGTTGTTTCATAATTTGTTTCAAACTTCTCGTCTCCTCTTTCTATACTTTCTTATGATATTTCGTATGATAATCCACAACTGGACGCTTTCATATATCCAGTTTCTTATTTTTTTACCATGCCAGATGAAATAGTTCTATAGAGTAAAAGAAGCCGCAGAAAGAATGATGTTCCTCAAAATCATTCTTTCTGCGGCTTCTCATATACCCGGCGCCTAACAAGCGTCTGCTTACTCATGCGTCTGCTTACTCATGCATCTGCTTACGCAAGCGCCTTCTCCAATTCTTCAATCACAATCTGCAGCGCTTTGATCCGCGCATACTTCTTATCCACAGATTCCAGAATATGCCATGGCGCGTAGACCGTGCTGGTCTTCTGTATCATCTCATTGACTGCCTCCTCGTAGAGATCCCATTTCTCACGGTTGCGCCAGTCCTCTTCGGTAATCTTCCACTGCTTCTCCGGCGTGTTCTGCCTGTCGTTAAAACGCGCAAGCTGCGTGTCCTTATCGATCTGCACCCAGAACTTGATAATCACCGCTCCCCAGTCGTGCAATTCCTTCTCGAACTCGTTGATCTCATTGTACGCGCGCATCCAGTCGTTCTCGCTGCAAAAGCCCTCCAGACGCTCCACCATGACCCTGCCGTACCATGTCCGGTCAAAAATTGCGATATGCCCGGTCTTGGGCAGTCTCGTCCAGAAACGCCACAGATAATGCCTCGCCTTCTCGTGCGGTTCAGGACTTGCAATCGGATGCACTTCATACCCTCTCGGGTCGAGCGCTCCCGTGATACGCTTAATGTTGCCGCCCTTTCCCGCTGCGTCCCAGCCCTCATACGCGATAATCACCGGAACTTTCTTCCGGTAGAGGCGGTTGTGCAGCTCACCCAGACGCTGCTGGAGCTGTTTTAATTCCTTTTTATACTTCTCGTCGTCAATTGTCTTATCAAGCGGGATATCGCAAAGCAGCGGCACCTTTTCCAGCGGAAATACATTCTGCAGCAGCGGCACCGCCATATCGCGGTTGCCGAGCGCAATGTCGATGCCCTGCGTCAATATCTCAAGCACCTGCAATTCCGTCCACTTTTTGGACTTCGCATCAATGATATACCAGGGCGCGGACGGCATGTTCGTATTTTTCATGTAGGAAGAAAAGACGTCCCGGCATTTATCATAATGCTCATTCTGCCACAGGTCGTTCTTTCCGACCCGCCATTTCGTGTCCTTCTCCCCACTTAGCTGCTCGATGCGCTTCGCCTGCTCCTTCTTTGAAATATGCAGGAAAAACTTCATCACAAGATACCCATTGTCCGTGAGCTGACGCTCAAAGCGGCGGATACTCTCGATTCTCGTCGCATATTCTTCATCCGTCATATGTCCGCGGAGACGCCCCTTTACGACCTCGTCCATCCATCCGGAATCCAGAAACATGAACTTGCCTGCCTCCGGAATCTTCGCGAAATGCCGACACAAAAACGGCTTGCGGCGCTCCTCCTCTGTCGGCTCATCCATCGACGCCACCTTAAAAAAGCGCGGATCGATATTCTGAATCGTCTGACCGATGAGAAAACCCTTTCCGGCTGTTCCCCAGCCCTCAACCAGCACCAGTACCGGAACCTTACGCTCCTTGACCTGCATCTGCTGCCCGGCAAGCTTCTCACGCGCCGCGGCAAGGCGGGCTCTCAACTCTTCTTCCTCCGGTCTGTCCGGTTCCTTCCATTCTCTCAGCATAAAATCCCCCTTTTTCGATTTCTCTTTATCATCTTAAGGCGTGTGAACTCCTCACGCTCCTTCTCCTCTAAGTATTCCTGAATTTCCCTCACGCGATTCTCATATTTGGGAATTGTAATATTGGAAAGTGCATTCGCACGCTTCTGCGTCTTCTGAATGTTGTAAGCCAGACGATATGCGGAGTTCTCCACCTCCGCAAGCCGGATCGTCAGTTCCTTCACCCGCTCGAACTGCTGGCTCGCTTCATCTAAAGACATCTTTGTGTGGTAAAACGAATACGCAGGTCTGCGCTCCTTCTTCTCATATTCCACCTTCGGAATCTCCGTCCCCATGACGCTGCGTCGTTTCACTGTGATCCCATCCTCCACCGGAACGGAAAGAGCGATCTGTTCCACCTCGTGAATTCCCATCTGAATATTGGCTTTCTGGAGCGCGGCATACGCCTCCGAGAAAGTGGTATCGATCTCCTCCTGAATATCCGTCGCCTCCGCAATCAGTTCCATCAGTTCCCGGATCAGAATATTCCGCTTTTTATCCATCAGCTCGTAGCCCTGCTTTGCGAGCACGAGCGAATTTTTTGCCAATATCAGATTTCCTTTGGTCGGAAATGTATTCGGATCCATGATATACCTCCTGCTTCTCTGTTATAGCTGCCTGCGTCCCGTTTACTCCTGCGTTTTTTCATCCCAGTACTTCTCAAGAATCTTCGTGTCGATCCGGTCAAGTTCCTCCTTCGGCAGGATGCCAAGCAGCTTCCATCCGATATCTAACGTCTCCCCAATCGTGCGGTTCTCGTTCCTTCCCTGCCCGACAAATTCCTGCTCAAATGCAAGCCCGAACTCCAGATATTTCTTGTCGATCGGCGAAAGCTCATCCTCGCCGATAACGCTCGCGAGATCTCTCGCCTCGCCCACACGCGCGTAGGAGGAAAAGAGCTGGTTGGCAACGTCCTGATGATCCTCCCTCGTGTATTTCGCACCGATTCCATCCTTCATCAGACGTGAGAGGGACGGCAGCACATTGATCGGCGGATAAATATTCTTCTGGTGCAGCGCCCGTTCCAACACGATCTGCCCCTCCGTAATATATCCGGTGAGATCGGGGATCGGATGCGTAATATCGTCGCCCGGCATCGTCAGGATCGGAATCTGCGTCACGGAACCGCCCGCGCCCTTCACAATGCCCGCTCTCTCATATAATGCCGCTAATTCGCTGTAAAGATACCCCGGATAACCCTTTCTGCTCGGAATTTCTCCTTTCAGCGAAGAGACCTCGCGCATTGCCTCCGCGTAAGCGGTCATATCCGTGAGTATGACCAATATGTGCATATTTTTCTCGAAAGCGAGATATTCCGCCGCCGTCAGCGCCACCTTCGGCGTAATCAGACGCTCCGCGACCGGATCGTTGGAGAGATTCAAAAACATCGCCACATGCGCGCTCGCCCCGCATTCCTCGAATGTCCGCCTGAAATACTCCGCCACATCGTACTTCACGCCCATCGCCGCAAATACGATCGCAAAATCGCCGTCCGAACCGTCGTCCGCATCTCCAAGGCTAGCCTGCTCCACGATCTGCGCCGCAAGCTCGTCATGCGGCAGTCCGTTTCCCGAGAAAATCGGCAGCTTCTGCCCGCGTATCAACGTTGTCAGACCATCGATCGCAGAAATTCCGGTGCGGATATAATTTCTCGGATATTCCCGCTCACACGGATTCATCGGCTGTCCGTTCACGTCGCGGTACTCCGCAGCGCGAACCGCCCCAAGCCCGTCGATCGGCTCACCCAGTCCGTTGAATGTCCTGCCGAGAATCTCCTCCGACAGAGCGATCTCCATCGGACGCCCCGTCAGCCTCGTGCGCGTATTGAGCAGCGACATTTCCGCCGTGCTCTCAAATACCTGGATCACCGCTTTATCCTCGCTGATCTCCACGATGCGTCCGAGCTTTTTCTTCTCCGCCACATTCCCGCCGCTCATATCCTCTCTGACCGAAAATTCCACGATCTCATCGTAAAAAGCCCCATCGACTCCCTCGACCACGATCAGCGGACCGTTAATTTCACTAAGCCCCATATACTCAATCGACATACTATCCTCCAACCCTAAAACTTGTATCGACATCCTCTACCCTAGAAGAACGCTGCCCTTGCGTTCTTCTGCGTGAGACTTAGAACTTCTTTGCGAAATGCCCTTTGGCATAAGCAATTAGAAGTTCTTCTCACGCTGTTATGCGTTAGTCTCCATCAGATACCGATAGAATTCCTCAATCTTCGTATCATACTCCGCGAACATACCAAGCTCCTTATTCGGCACATCGTACTTGATCGCAATGATCTTCTCGAACACGTCGCTCTCCCGAAGCAGCGCCATCGGCATATTCCGGTCGATCAGTTCCTTGCAGCGGTCATACAGATGCAGAATCACTTCCATCATCCGAAGCTGTTTTTCCATCGGTACAAAGGTATCCTCCGCGTGGAACGCATTCTGCTGTAAAAACCCAAGACGAATCACACGCGCAATCTCAAGCACCAGCTTCTGGTCGTCCGGGAGCACGTCGCTTCCGATCAACTTTACGATTTCATTGAGACGGTTCTCCGTCGTCAAAATATTTAAGATCCGGTTCCGGCAGTCAACGAAACTGCTGCCGACGTGCTCCTCATACCAGCTCGAGAGATCCTTCACATATTCCGAATAGCTTGTAAGCCAATTGATCGCCGGATAATGTCTCGCATAGGCGAGGGATTTGTCGAGTGCAAGGAAACAGCGCACAAAACGCTTCGTATTCTGCGTGACCGGCTCCGAGAAATCACCGCCCTGCGGAGATACCGCGCCGATGATCGTCACGCTGCCCTCCGTGCCGTTTAAATTCTGCACATAGCCTGCGCGCTCATAAAATGCGGACAGCCGCGACGCCAAATACGCCGGGAAGCCCTCCTCGGCGGGCATCTCCTCCAGACGGCCGGAAAGTTCTCTAAGCGCCTCCGCCCAACGGGAAGTGGAATCCGCCATGATTGCCACATGATATCCCATATCGCGGTAATACTCCGCGAGCGTGATTCCGGTATAAATGCTCGCCTCACGCGCCGCCACCGGCATGTTGGAAGTATTCGCGATCAGCGTCGTGCGGTCCATCAGCGGATTCCCCGACTTCGGATCGACCAGCTCGCCAAACTCTTCAAGCACATTTGTCATTTCGTTTCCGCGCTCCCCACAGCCGATGTAAATGATGATATCCGCATCACACCACTTGGCAAGCTGATGCTGCGTCATCGTCTTTCCAGTTCCGAACCCGCCCGGCAGCGCAGCCGTTCCGCCCTTCGCAATCGGAAAAAGCGTATCCAAAATACGCTGTCCCGTCACAAGCGGACGATCTGCGGGATAACGGCTCGCCACGGGGCGCGGTATCCGGATCGGCCAGTGCTGCGTCATGGAAAGCGGCAGTTCCCCGCCGTCTGCAGTACGGATTGCAATCAGTTCCTGTTCGATCGTATACGCACCGTCCGGCTGCACACGGATGACCTCTCCCTCCGTCCCCGGCGGCAGCATAACCTTGTGAACAATGGATTTCGTCTCGGGGACCTCCGCAATAATGCTGCCCGCCGCGACCTTATCGCCGACCGACACCGTGATGTGCGTCTGCCATAAGCGCTCTGTATCGAGCGCATCCACCTGCGCGCCGCGCGGTATGAACGCACCGCTCGATTCTGCGATCGTCTCAAGCGGACGCTCGATTCCGTCAAAGATGTTGTACAATATTCCCGGCGCCAGCGTCACACTGATCGCATGTCCCGCTCCCTCCACCGGTTCCCCCGGACGAAGCCCGGACGTCTCCTCGTATACCTGGATCGTCGTCTCGCCTTTCACAAGCCCGATGACCTCTCCGATCAGACGCTTCTCTCCCACATACACCATCTCATTCATCCGGTACCCAAGATTGCCGCGTATCGTTATAATCGGTCCGTTAATCCCGTAAATCGTTCCTCTTATCCCCATAACCTATGCCTCCACATCGAAGGAAAACTTCTCCTTCTCCTCATGAAGCCTGCTTCCGAACGCTTCGTCCAGCAATATATTCTTCGCCGGAACCGCAGCGCGGATGCCGCCGCCGAACTTCTCATCACCCACCGTGACGGTACAGCCCGGGTATTCCTCCCCCGCCGCGGAAAGCTGCTGCAAAAGCCCGCCGTCCTCTGCATCCAGATACACCGTAAGCGCCTCTCCGTCCGCGAAGTCCGCCGCTTTTCTTATCTTTTCCGCAAGCAGTTTTACATAGTCGTCTGTTTTCCGGTATCCCTCAAGCTTTTCCTCCACCCGCGCAAAAAGCTGCTCCTTTTTCTGCTCCTTGGCACTGTAGTACTCCCGCTTCTGCTCCATCAATAT
Organism: Roseburia hominis; assembly: GCA_021771815.1. Lineage (GTDB taxonomy): Bacteria > Bacillota > Clostridia > Lachnospirales > Lachnospiraceae > Roseburia > Roseburia hominis_A. The sequence goes on along the minus strand of JAETOE010000008.1, from coordinate 162,805 downwards.
CGCCGAAACCTCGCGGTTTACCTCCTTGCGGACCCGCTCTGTGGCAATGCGTTCCTTTGCCTCCTGCTGCCTCTTTTTCTGTTCCTCGTAGTCCAAAAGCTGCCCGCGGCAGTCTCTTTCACTCTCGGAGCAGACCGCCCCAGCCTGTTCCTTTGCAGCCTCCACTGCTGCCCGGTAGAAAATATCCAGCTTCTCGCCAATCTCCATAGCTTCCTCCATGTGCATCTACAACTTAAGTCCAATCGCCTGGCTTACATAATCCGTGATAAAATTCTTGCTGCGCCCTGTTCCATGACGGTCCGGAATCTCCACGAACAACGGCAGACGGTGCGCAAGCTTTACCTCGTTCACCACCTCGGGAAAATCCCTTCCGAACTTCTCCGTCAGAAGCACGATACCGATTTCCTCGTCCGCTGCCGCGCGCTCTAACTCGGCGCGAAGTTCGTCCTCCTTGTGCACCACGACGCCCTCCACGCCCGCCAGACGCATCCCCGTATAAGTGTCCACGTTATCGCTGATCAAAAACATCTTCATAGCCGTCCCTCATTTCCGATGACGTATTCCGTCAACCAAGGATGGAAAACGAAATCAAAAGACCGTACAGTGCAATGGACTCCGCCAGCGCAACAAAAATGAGCGCCTTACCCATAATACTCGAATCCTCGCTCAATGCGCCGATTGCCGCGGATGCCGCGCTCGCTACCGCCACGCCCGCACCGATGCAGGACAATCCGGTCGAGAGCGCCGCCGCAAGATAACGCCAGCCCTCCGCGGACGCCTCCGCGGACGCCTCCGCCGCGTAGATATGTCCGCTGAATAAAAGCATGTCCGCCACGACAAGCGTGCCAAAGAACAGGAAAATATTTAACGCAAGCGCTGCTTTCGTGCTCCCCTCCTTCTTCTTGCCGAGCAGATATCCGCCGAACGGAATCCCCATGCTGAAAATTAAAATCGCTACCAGAATGATCTTTGCTGCCATAACTTATTCTCCTCCCAATTCCTTTTTCTTAAACGCTGCTACGAACGGCTTTCCCGTTCCCTTATAAAATCTGCTGAACATCTCGTAATACTCGAGACGAAGTACCTGGATGCCTACGACAAGCCCCTCAAGCCCCGCCACCAGGATATTACCCAAAACGACGACCACCATGTTCGGCGAACCGCTCTCATAACCCGCCAGCGTAAATACAACTCCCATCATTCCCGCATGGCTTAAGGCAAACGCGCCGACACGGACAAAGGATATACTGTTGGTCGCATAACTTAAAACTACGTCGAAAAGCTCCACGAGTGCCTCCACAAAGAACATCGCCTTGCTTCCTGCCGGGAAAACCTCCCGATGCCGCTCCAAGAGGTTCGAGAGCGGCTCCTTTAAAAGGATCGCTACAAGCGGGATTCCCACCGCTGCTCCGATGATTCCTGTCGCCGGAAGCGGATGCCCCGTCGCGTAAAGCACAATACAGAGCACAACGCACCCGTAGCAGATAATTCCCGCGATACCGCTCTGGTCAAACAACATCCTGCCCGGCTCCCTCGCCCGGATCGCATTGATGATATTGATCACCATCGCAATCAGAATCAGCCCCATGCCAAAACCGATTGCCAGCATCAGCGTCGTCATGATATTGTCCATCGGACGCATCCATACCGGCTCGATCCTGTCCTCAAAGCCAAAGATACTGCCGTACATGAAGCCGAAAAAGGTGGACCATATCCCCGCCACCGCGATAATCGCAGCCAGATTCATTTTCTTAAAGCGGTACAGAAGGAAACCTCCCACCACCAGACAGATCCCCTGTCCCACATCACCGAACATCACGCCGAACATAAAGGTATAGGTCAGCGCGATAAAAATCGTCGGATCCATCTCATTGTATGCAGGAAGTCCGTACATTTCCACGAACATCTCAAATGGACGGAACATTCCGGGATTCTTAAGCTTCGTCGGCGGCGTTGCCTGAAGGTTCTCCCCCGCCTTCTCTATAATAACGTGCACATCCTCATCGTCCTTTGTCTCCCGCAGGAAGCGCTTCGTGTCCCCTTCGCTCATCCATCCATAGAGAATGTAATACTCCCTGTCCGTCCGGGCGTCTCCCATCGTCCGCGTCCGCGTACAGGCGGCATATTTACGGATATCAAAATTCTCGCAGTAAGACTTTAGGGAATAATATGCGCCCGTCAGCCTTTCATAGTGCCTGCCGAGCATCTGATACATTTCCTGTCTGAGTTTCTCGCACTCCCCGCTCTTCCTAAGAAGCGCCTCTGACGCCTCCTGATACGCTGCATCCGGCGTTCCCTCAAAGGAATTCGGGAGGTAGACACGCTCGAAATGGAACGACATGCACACCGCATCCACCTCGCTCTTGTAGACCGCCGGGACAAAATATGCGCCCCACACGTACTCTCCGTCGCTGTGGCATTCATAGAAAAGCACGTGATCCGTCTCATGAATATATTGTTCCAGCCTCTGATAATAATCTCTGGCAATCCGTCCGAACCTAAACGCGATAAACCGAAATTCCAGAATACGGCGAAACTCATAGTCAAGCTCACGGAACGGCTCGATCTGACGCATCAGTTCCTCGAGCTTCGTGCACTCTGCCCGAAGTTCCTCCTGCTTTTTCTTGCTCTCCTCGACCATCTCGCAGGCAGCCTCGACGATCTCCTCCGCCTCCTTGGGCTTCATCTGCGGATAAGTCACCGGGGCTCCCTCTCTGATATAGGTCCACAGTTCCTCCGCTTTCCGATAAGCCTCCCGGTATACATTTGTCTCTGCAAACGGTCTGACACTCGAGAGACTTCCGAGGCTCGTCATTGCATTTTCAAAATGAATATCATAATTGCTAAGGTACACATCCATGACCCGGTCAATATCCTCTTTCGGCCCCGTAATGTGCAGCAATTCCATCTTTTCAACCACCGTAAAAACCCTCCGTTATGCTTCTGTCCTCAACACCAGTTCCTGTATCTGACGTGCCGGAATCCGATAGCGCACTCCCTCCAACACGCTTGTCAAGCGGTCGATCTCATTCTCCTTGTCATACAGATACCGAAGTACCGGAGCGAGCGACATCGGATAGCTCCGGCAAATCTGTTCATAGGTCTTCTCCATGATGCGCCCGAAGGTAACTTCATCCCCAAGCTTTACCACCGCGTCCTTTTCCGTAAAATACGCAGTTCTCCCGAGAACCGTCACAAACTCCTCCAGTGAATCCGCATCCAAAAGTTCTTTAAACTCCGCCTTCCTGATCCTGTAGCGAACCGGTATCAGATCCGCGGAAATCTGTGCGTTCCCCCGCCCATAGAAACGCTTGCAGCGGTACATCCACATAATGTTCTGCCAGTCGATCTCTGTTCCCAAAAGCTTTGTATAAATCTTCTTCATGCTATCGTCCGAAAGCTTGTCCTTCTTCTCCCACGCCATCCGGTAATACAAAATATCAAGCCCGATTCCGCCGTCCGCGTCCGCCGCTTCCTGCGCCTCCTTAAAATACGCGCCGTATCTCGTTCCTTCAAGCGCCTGCGCAAGCTCGGCAAAACTGCCCGCAGACGTCACCGCAGCGACGTCAAAATCCGCATGCCTGTCGAAAAATAGCTTCAGATAGGAAAGCCCTCTTCCGTCACCGCCCCGCCTGATGTGTCCCAGACAGTCTTTTAACACATTGATCTCATAGCGCAGAAAAATAATCGAGAGCCCTTCCCTCTGCGCGCCGCTCGCAAAGCGGTACAGCCTTCCGTAATCCGCATAGAGCGAATCGTTGATCACAGCCTCTACCTGCGCACGGTGTGCGATCTCCTCATGGCTCTGGTAGATCGGCGCGTAACTGCCGCATTCCCGCAAAAACGCGATGATCTCCTCCACGCTCTCCGCCTCCGAGAGCCGTGCGATTTCCTCATCGGAAAGCAGTCTGCCATGCATCGCCTTCGTCTTTGTCACAAGACCGCTGTACGTAAATAATCCTCCCGCCATTGTACCTCTCCTATTTTAGAATGCGCTGCATAATTTCTTCAGCCAGCCTTTCCCCATTCGCGTCGTAATAGGAAGAAAGCTGCGCGAGAGCCGTCCGCGTCTCATCCTTCGCACTCTTTGTCTGCTCCCTGGCCTTCGCCATAAGCTGCGCCCGAAATGCCTCCGACCGCTCCTTCTCAAGTCTTTCATAGCGTGCATCGAGTTCTTTCATCTGCTGCGTCAGACGCTGCTGCATCTGTTCCTTGTCTTCCTTTGCATCCAAAAGAATCGTTACTGCTTTTTCCTCAATTTCATTCAACTTCGTAATGATCTCATTCATGGCAAAAACCTCTTCCCCCAAAGTTCTGCTTTTCTGTTTATTATATTCCTTTTCTTGTAGTGTGTCCAGAAAGAGGATTCTGGTTGAACCACAATTCATTGTTTGTTCCGCGCCATGTATGGCGCTGCGTGACAGCTGTGCATCCTGCCCGGCAGGGCTTTTCTGCAATAGGACGCAATTTCCTATTGCATGAAAAAGACCCTTGGCGCACTCCTGCGTCCAAGGGTCTTTCCTTCTTATTCTCTTATGTATCAAGCTCTATGCTTCAGCAGATCTCTGTAATCTGGCAGTAATCTCCTGCACCTCCGTCATAATCGCTGCATACATCTCGTATTCCAGTCCAACCGGCGACATGTGCGGACATTCCTGCTTCATCCTGTATGCCTGTTTCAACAAGCTCCGTTTGTTCTCCTCAAGCTCCCACATCTGCTCTCTGCTCATAACCTCTCCACTTTCCGCACGGGCGCATCCTTCGCCCTCCCCTGTGCTTTTAATCTTCTGTGTGCATATATCTTGTACACGCACCTGTACTATCATAGCACATATAGTGGAAAATGCATCAAAAAGTTGTTCGGCATTTTCACCAAATTTTGATGTGGCTTTTTAGAGCTTTATCTATTTACAAAACTGCTTTTATCTATTTCCTACAATTCCATCAGCGTTTCAATGGCGTGCTTTTTCATAATACAGCTTCCATGTTCCTTGATGTAGGCAATCTGTCCCATATCGGAATAATGCTCGTCGTCATACTCGACTGTACCGAATGCGAAGGGGCGCATCTCCTCCTTGGTGAACCCTGTAAAATCCAGCAGCAAATAATACTGCTCTTCCATTTTATACAGACTGCTCCTTGGCACCCTTCCCGGGAAACAGACGCGGCTCATCTGGCACATGTGCTCCAATGCGGCAAACCGCAGAGCGCAGACCATCGGCTCCGGCTTCTTAGGCTCCTTCGGCTTCTCCTGCTTCGGCTTTTCCTCTTTTGCCTTTTGCTGCGTCTTTTGCTTTTTCTTCTGTTCTTCGATATGCTCCGGGTCGAGCTGGCTCATGATATGGCTGACCGTATCCATCAGATCGCGGAACGACACATCCTTTCTCGCGCCAAATGTAATTGCCATGCTGTGATCCTGCATCAGCTCCGCCTTGACCATCGGGGAAAAGCCGTCCACCTGAATGTGCTCCTGCTCCTCCACCAGCCCAAGCACCGCGCGCATGAACTCCTGTGTTGTCTCACTGTCTCCGATGATCTCATCAATATCAAAGCCAAGGCTTCGTATCTCCTGCTCCGTCAGTGCACAACGAATCTTGTTACCACCAATGTGTTCTATCTCCATACGTATCCCATCCATTGTAAAATTCTATAATTATTAGGCGCTATTATTATCCTATGAATTTCGATATTTGTAAAGCCCTAAATCCTTGTACAATGCTATGAAATTCGTTATTTTGTCTTTTTTCCGTTAAAATTGCTTCTTACTCATAGTTCGAACGCCGGCTGCCATGGAGATAATCGTCACAGCCGCAAGCGTCGCCGCCCCAAACAGCAGTACGCCTATACCGCTTAACTGTTCCAATCTGGCAACAGCATTCTGAAACGCCAGAGTCAGCGGTTCGAATTTGGCGAGCATCATAATTACGGCAAACACTACAAACATCAAAACAAGCGAGGCCGATCTGCTCTTTTCCGTACCGTATTTCAAATTGATCGGGATCATCACCATCATAAGCGTCCACATCACCGCAAAAACCGCCGCAGAACTTGCAAACCACTCCACCGGCACAAATTCAGCGTCCCTTGCGGCGTCGATGACCGCTCCGAGCAATGCCGCAGCGGCCCAGACTCCTCCGCCAAGCAGCAATGCAAAGAGATACTTTTCCATGACATACTGCTTCCTCGTAATGGGCATCGTAAACAGCGTCGCATATCCGTTGTTAAATTCGTCGTAAGAAATCGTCGAAATCGCAAAAAACATGGCAAGTATGGAATAATAGGACACGATAAACGACAGATCCTGTCCCGCCAGCATAAATACTGCTGCAATCATAATCACTGTCAAAAAGAACTGCTTCTGATTGCGGAGAAGTCTCAGATCCTTCACCAATAGTCCCCTCATAGTCTCTCCCCCTTTGTCATCATAATAATCACATCATCAATACTGCTCTTTTCCATTACATAATCCGGATAATTATCCTGGTAATACTGCCGCTCCCCAACCAGCACGGAGTAGCCGAAGCTCTCCCGCCTTCTCGCAAGAAGATGCGTTTGATCCAGCTTCTCATACTGCGTCTCATCTACCTTTAAGATGCCGTAGCCGTCGAGCAACACATCCGTCTCCTCATACAGAACAATTTTCCCGTCGTCGATCATATACAGGTCGTCGCAGAATTTTTCCAGATCACTTGAGATATGAGAGCTGATCAACACCGCCCGCTCCTCCCCCCTGGTATCCGCCAGATAGTCCTGCAGCATTTCAAGCATTTCCTCCCTTGCAACCACATCGAGTCCTGCCGTCGGCTCATCTAAGATCAACAACTTCGCGTCGTGCGACATCGCCGCAAGCAGCTTTAGCTTTGCGCGCATTCCCGTAGAAAATTCTTTGATTTTCTTTTTCTCCGGCAATCCGAAGTACCTGCATTTCTCCCGAAACTCCGCCTCGCCAAATCTGTGGTACATGTTCCGCAGGATCGCTGTGACATCCTCCACCGTTAAATACTCGCTAAACCCCGAATCCGAAAGCGCCGCACCGATTTCTTCTTTATCCCGTACCGTCAGCGCGGATGCCGGCTTTCCGAAAATAGTAATTGTCCCCGCATCAATCGCGATCAAATCCAATATTGCTTTAAATGTTGTACTTTTCCCAGCGCCGTTCGCACCGATAAGTCCTGTAATTCTTCCGGGCGGCACCTGCATGGAAACATCCAGCGTAAATGTTCCATAATTCTTTTTTACATCTGTTAATTGCAGCATGACATCCTCCTTCTTTCTGCCTCTCTTTGCCTGCTCCTAAGGCTCCAGTATCAGTTCCAGCAGTTCCAGCAGTTCACCGTCGTCCATACCGCAGGCTCTGCCTTTCTGCACCGCCTGTTCCATGGCAATCTCGACTTCCCTGCGCCGCTGCTCCGCCAGCATAGCGGGATTGGTCCCAAGAATGAAGCTCCCTTTTCCGTGCACGGTCGTAATGAGTCCTTCTTCCTCAAGTAAGTCGTATGCTTTCTTGACCGTGAGAGCGCTTACCTTTAAGTCCTTCGCCAGCACGCGGACGCTCGCAAGGGCGTCTCCCTCCTGCAGTTCCCCCTGCATGATCTGCTTTTTAATCTGCTCCATAATCTGCTCATAAATGGGCTGCATGGATGTGTGATTTATCATTATTTTCATGTTGTTCCTCCACATATGCGCATAATGTAGATTCCTCTTCAATAAACAGTATAAAACAGTATATAACTGTTGTCAACTGTTATATACTGTTTTATTATTTTCTGATTATTCTGTTTTTAAGTTCAAGTTGAAGTCTATTCATTCTTAATTGCAGACTTAAGATTCACTGAGCGATAGAAACGCATCCTTTACTGCATCCGCCGTCGCCTGATCTGCCATCAAATACAAGATCACGTCGCCAACACTCTCGACCACAACGCTCTCTGCCTCCACGCAAATCCATTTTCGCGGGTCGGCGTTGTCAAGCAAAAGCTGCTTCGTTTTGACAACGTCCGTTCCCTCCGGCACGCGCAGAATAACGCACTGATACGCCGTCGAACTCATCATCGGCACAGAACAGACGGAATCCGTATATTCGACCTCATTCGTGCCGAGAAAGTATTCCTTCATGCCCTCATCAATGGCTGCCGTCTCATAATAGCCCGTCTCCATCGCCTCCCGCAGCCCCTCATCGAGTTCCGCCTTCTCATAGACCTCGTTTAATATTTCCTCGCAGCTTCCCGTAAGCTTCGGCGGCTCCGCCGCTCCCCCGCCGCAGCCTGTGAGCATAGTGACCGCAAGCAGGAACGCAGCCGCCCTCCCGCTTCCCTTTCTCTTTAAAAATGATCCAATCTTCTTTCCCATAGTATCCTCCTTTTTCTCACCATTCTGTGTCTCTGCTATATCATGTGCAAAAACGGCACATGATCAACATTCACCGTCTACACTCCGTTACGGTCCGCGCTAAACAGATGTCCACCGGACATCTAACGCCGTCAATCATGCGAGCATGTTGACTCACTTGCGCTCATTATAACATGATTCCCCATAATCGAAAACAAAAATCACCCTGCCCGGGAAATTTTTCCCGAACAAGCATAGTTTCTATAAAGCAAAAAAGCAGACGTTCCGACACTTGATGTCTTTTCGTCTGCTTTTCTAATGATTTAGCAAATATCAAATCCTGTTTTATTTTTGTTCCGGCAAATTGATAGCAATATGCACATCATCAAGCTGTTTTGGCTCTACGGTCGCAGGCGCGCCCATCATGACATCCATCGCGTTCTTGTTCATCGGGAACGGGATGATCTCACGGATGCTCTCCTCGCCGCAGATCAGCATGATCATACGATCTACCCCGGGTGCGATTCCCGCGTGTGGCGGCGCTCCGTAGCAGAATGCATTATACATGGCAGGGAACTTCGCCTTCACGTCCTCCTCGCCAAGTCCCACCAGTTCAAATGCCTTGATCATGATTTCCGGATCATGGTTGCGGACCGCACCGGAGGACAGCTCCACGCCGTTACACACCAGATCGTACTGATAAGCCAGAATGGACAGCGGCTCTTCGCTTTCAAGCGCTTTCTTTCCGCCCTGCGGCATGGAAAACGGATTGTGACAGAACTCCAGCTCACCGGATTCCTCTCCGATCTCGTACATCGGGAAATCTACGATCCAGCAGAACTCATAGCAATCCTTTCTCATATGCTTCTCGCTCGCCGCGCCGAGCAGCTTGCGTAAAACACCCGCCGTCTTCTGCGCCGCAAGCTTTTTGCCTGCGGTAAGACCTACGAAGTCACCCGGCTTTAAGCCAAGCGCCGTAACGACCGCTTCTTTTCTGTCCTGTAAGAACTTGGAAATTCCCCCCACAAGCTCGCCCTTTTCATCCAGCTTGAACCAGAATGCCTTGTTTGCCGTCTGAACCTCGACCTCCGCACAGATACCGTCGATCACTTTTCTTGTCGCGGTAAAGCCGTCCACAACGATTGCCTTTACGGTCTGTCCCTCAAACGGTCCGAATCCGCAGTCTGCCATTACATCTGTCGCATCCACAAGTTCTAAGTCAATGCGCAGATCCGGTTTATCGGTTCCATATCTATCCATGGACTCAAGATACGGAATGCGCACGAACGGAGCTTTCGAAGCCGCTTTGTACACACCGTATTTCTCAAATACAGGCGGAAGAACCTCCTCGATAACGGAGAACACATCCTCCTGGGACGCAAACGCCATCTCCATGTCAAGCTGATAGAACTCGCCCGGCGAACGGTCCGCTCTCGCATCCTCGTCGCGGAAACATGGTGCGATCTGGAAATAGCGGTCAAATCCCGACGCCATCAGAATCTGCTTGAACTGCTGCGGCGCCTGCGGCAGTGCATAGAACTTGCCCGGGTGATTTCTCGCCGGAACAAGGTAATCCCTTGCGCCCTCCGGTGAGGAACAGGTGAGGATCGGCGTTGTGATCTCAAGAAAACCAAGCTCGTTCATCTTATTGCGCAGTTCTGCGACGATTTTGCTTCTTAAAACGATCTTGCTCTTAACCGACGGATTTCTCAGATCGAGATAACGGTATTTTAATCTCGCGTTCTCATCCGCTTCTCTGGACTGGTTGATCTCGAACGGAAGTGCATTGTAGATGCACTTTCCGAGAACATCGATCTGCTCCGGTACGACCTCAATCTCTCCGGTCGCAAGTTCCATATTCTTATTGGAACGTTCTCTGACAGTTCCCGTCACGGAAATCGTGGACTCTTTGTTCACGCCGTCGAGCTGCTCCATCATCTCTTCTGTCTCAATGACGATCTGCGTCGTTCCATAAAAGTCCCTCAAAATCAGAAATCCCAAGTTCTTGCTGACTTTACGGATATTTTCATACCATCCGACGAGCGTTACCTTCGCTCCCGCATCGGAAAGGCGCAGTTCATTACAGTTATGTGTTCTTGACTGTACCATCTTCTTAACTCCCTTGTATCTTTTCTTTGCGAAAATATAATCAATTTTTCTGACGGCTAAATTATGCTTTCGACCGTCACACTTTTTCTATCTTACATCATAAAGTGTGATTTTTCAATGGGTTTGGTGATTTTCTGTGGGCTATCTTCCCACGCTTTCACTGATTTTAAGGCTGCCAGCGGATATCTATGATTTTCCCCGTCCAGCCATCGCAGCTCACAAGAAGCATATCCTCGCCGTCAAGCGCCGTATAGCTCATTGCAATATAGTCCAAATCGGTGTACAGCTTATTTGCATAAGTAACCTCTCGCTCCTCATCTTCGTTGAACTGTTCTATCTGATATTGCTCACCTATTCCCAGCTTTTCCTTATCCAGAACAATCACATACTGCGTCTGACACTCTTCGTTTACAAAAATCTGCATTCGCCCATCTGCCTCTTCCATCTTAACTTCAAGCACATCCCGGACGTCTGCCTGCGCGCCCTCCGTGTTCCGGCACGGCAGTGCATAGACCCCCTCCGCCAGTTCCGTCACATCCGGTATATGAATCCACGAGTCTTCCTGCTCTTCGAAAAGTTCCTGTGGATATGTTGTGGCAATTTCCTCCTCCGGCGCTGTGAACCATACGCTTACCACCGCCGGATTCAACGGTACATTTCCGGATTCCGCCATCACTGCCTCCCGCAGAATATCATTGTCCGGTTTTTCCTCCCCGCCTTCGAACAGGACTTCATAATAGCTCCGCGCAAGTCCGACCGCAGTCATCTGAATGTGATACTCGCCCTGAAAGGCTTCCAATTCTGCGGCAATCTGGCTATTTCCATCTTCCGCTTCCAGTCTTGCCCGCAGGTCAGGCGTTTTTTCATCCTCATAATACAGCAAAAAACTTCCGTTGAGCTCGCCGCCCGAAATAAATCTGTCTCCAATAAAGATATAACGGTTCGCAATCTGTCCGCGTATATTTTTTTCCGCTTCCACGAACTGTAACAAATCCCCGGTAAACAGCGCGTTGTACACGGTATCTTCCTCCGGCAGAAGTCCTGCCGCAAAGCCTGCATCCCCCGCTGACAAATATCCCTCCGCCCGGGAAAATTCAAGACGCTCCATAAGTTCTGCAGTAAACGCGTCCTCAATTTCCGCTCTTTGAAGATTGTCAAAGCATACCGTTTGGGCAATCTCCTTTTTATCATCATATTTGAACAGGACATACGCCGTAAATTCCGGCTGATCCGCAATCCTGATCCGGTATCCGACTTTCAGTTTCCGCTGCTTTCCATCCTCAATGCAGGTTTTCTCCAGAGATTCCAGTACAAACATTTCCGGCTGGTATATCGTCGTCCCATATTTTTCATTCAGATAATCTGCAAGCTGCGTCCGTACCGCCTGCTCCGATGTAATGTCAGGACTATCCCCGTAGTAACTATGTCTATTACCTATGGACATGGACACAAAATATACAAGTGCGTATATTCCCAGCACAAGGCAGATTCCGACTACTTTCTGCCGTCTTTTTCTGATATGGTTTTTGCATATCTGCATACAGTTCTCTATGCGGTTCTTCTGCATCACAGAAAACTGCATGGAAAACATGTCGTAAATATGTTTCAATTCCTCATAAATTACAGAGTACGTGTCCCTTCGGAGTCGTTTCTTGTATAACAATGCAAAAACCGCGTTCCAATCCTCCTCCGACAGATACAGTTCCTGCGACATACATGATTCCAGAAACTCTTTCCACTTTTCCGCCTCTTCCTCCGGCGCCGCCTGCGAAAGTTCTTCAAGCTGCATCTGAAGTTCTTCCATAAACCTTCGTCCCGACTCCCTGGCATTCCTCGTCAGATAAGCAAACGCCTTCCATTCGGGATCATCATCCTGCGGCTCCTGCTCTTCCCTTGACGGCTTGAACTTCGCCTGCCCCCATAGTGAATGGCAGACCGCTTTCGCCTGCTCTTCATGAAGAAAATCTTTTCCCGATTCCCTGTAAGCCGCATAGTCTTTCTGTTCCCGCCCGCCGCCAGCCTCGGCATATTTTAACGCAGATTTATAAGCGTCGTGAAGCTGCGCCCAGCGCTCCGGTTCATCCTCCTGATGACAGTCCTTTACCCTCGCTGCGTATGCTTTCTTAATTGCCTTTTTATCCGTTGTAGGGGCAATCCCAAGTCTCTCCCAAATAGTCATTTTATCACCCCTAACTGGTCAAATGACCGGTTCTCCACATCTCATAGACGGATTCCTCTTCCTGCCGTTCCCGTCTGTCGCTTTCCTTTTCGCCCTCGTCCGCATACCATTCGGCAAAACTCTGCCCTGTTTCTCCCGGCTCCTCCAGCCTGATCAGATACGACTCAATATAAGTAAGAAATTGTTCGAACTGCCTTCGTCCGCGCTGTAAGCAGTATGTATCCTGCTTTGCCAACAGTTCATTAAAGTAACGCGTTCTGAACTCAATCTCCTCCCGCATGCCGCCTGTCGTCTCACAGTATAACCGCTCCGCACGTGCCAGAAGCGCTTTATTCTCCTCTTCCTCCCTCGGATGGATTTTCAGTTTGTCGAGTTCCTTTAACTTTTTTGCTATCTCCTGCTCGCTCATACGAATTTCCTGATTGCGGATCACCATCTGCTTTGCCACGCCCGTGGACAATACCGTGACATCCACCACCAGTATTCCGTTGATATCATAGGTATATCGAATAGATACCTTCTGCTCCCCCTTCGGTGCCGGCGGAACATGCAATTCCATTTTCCCTAAAAAAAGATTGTCCTCCGCATACATTGCCTCCCCCTGATACACTTTTACCTGGACTTTGGTCTGTCTGTCATAAACGGTAGTAACAATAATCTCCCTGCTTGCAGGCAGCGCCGTATTCCGCTCAATCACAATATCATTCAAAAGCCGATCCGGCTCTGCTTCATTATACACTGCTGTCCCAAGGGAAAACGGACAGATATCTGTCAGCAGCATATCTTTGATATCCTCGTTCCGCTCTTTGATTCCGGCATAAACGCCGACGCCAAGCGCAATCATATAATCAGGATTCACAACGGAAATATCCACCCGGCCAAGCGTATGTGCCAGGAATTTCTGCACGACCGGCATTTTGCAGGAACCGCCGACAAGCACGACCGCGTCCACCCCTCCCATTGTTTTCTTCGCATCCGTAAGCACCCGCTGTATCGGTGCTCTCATCCGCACAAACAGTCTCTCCGAAACCTCGATCAGCTTGACTCGCGACAAGTCCATCCTGTATTCCTGCCCCCGCAGTTCTACCCGCATTGCAGCCGTTTCATGTTCCGTCAGTTCCTGCTTACAAAGCATGGCGCGCTCCTCCACGATCGCCCGCTCTTCCATCGTGAGCGCACTCTCCGTCATGTCGCATTCCTTATAAAAAGCATCGGCAATCGCCCGGTCAAAATCGCTGCCGCCAAGATAGTTATCGCCGCCGACCGCAAGAATCTCTACAACGTTGTCAAAGCAATCCACCATCGATACGTCCAGCGTTCCGCCTCCGAAATCAAATACCAGAAGCGCCGCCTCCTCCATCTGCCTTTGGTGCTGATAAGCAAGCGCTGCCGCGGATGGCTCATTGATGATACGGTCGACGCGAAGCCCCGCCAGTTTTCCCGCATTCTTTGTCGCACTTCTCGCCAGATCATTAAAGTATGCCGGGACACTTATGATTGCCTCCTCGATTTCCTGCCCCAGATACTGCTCGGCATCCTCCTTTAATCTGCGCAGTACAAGCGCAGAAAGCTCCTCCGGCTTGTATTTCTTCCCGGCAAGCCGATAGATTTTTGAGGTTCCCATAAAACGCTTGAACACTGCCGCCGTATCGTTCGGATGCGTCACCAGACGTTCCTTCGCAACCTTTCCGACGTACACTGTGCCGTCCGTATCAAAACTCACAACACTCGGCGTCAGATACTCGCCAAACGTATTGGGTATAAGCCTACATTCTCCATTTTCCCATACTGCTGCCAGACTGTTTGTCGTGCCAAGGTCAATTCCAATTATCTTTCCCATATTTTTAACTCCTGTTTTAACATGTTTATAATTACACTTATAACATTCTCAAAAAAAGAAAAAACGCCACAGCCCCCCACCGTGACGTTTCCCGTTGCATATCGAATTTTAGTCTTTAAAAAATTCAATAATCTCTTTGTATCCCTCGCCATTTAATTTTTCCTTCTGGAATTTCTTATTCTTATTCATGCGCACCACAAGCACCTGTTTTCCTGCCGCACGTTCCTCCTGCGCCTTGGCGATGACCTCGGACTGTTTCTCGGCAGAGCAGCCCTTCTCGATCAGATAAGCCACCTTCGGGCGCTGCGTCGGCACGATAAAGCCGCTCTCCATCAAAAGCAGGATAATGCGCTCGAAACCGATGGAAAATCCGCATGCCGGTACATCGTTACCCGTGAACTTGCCGACCATCTTGTCGTAGCGTCCGCCGCCGCCGCATGCCGCTCCAAGCTCCGGCATCGCGATTTCAAAAATCGTTCCTGTGTAATAACTCATGCCGCGCACGAGCGTCGGGTCAAATACCATCTTAAAGTCAGCGGTCTTAGAAGCCTCCACGCTGCCTATGATCTCAAGCAGATTCTGCTCTACCTCCGGCTCTAAGAAGCCCTTTAGCTCTTCTGCGAGATATTTGATGCCGTTATCAGCGTTCTCCACTCCCTTAAACAACGCAAGATATTTGTCGACCGACGCCTTCGCATAGCCTTCCTTCTCCAATTCCTCGGCAACGCCGTCAAGTCCGATCTTATCCATCTTGTCAAGAATAATGAACACGGTGTCGAACTCTTCCTCCGGGAAGCCGCTGTATGCCGCCATTGCTTTTAAAATACGACGTTCGTTAATACGGATTTCAAAATTCTTAAAGCCAAGCTTTCCAATCGTCGTCGTCGTTGCAAGGATAAGCTCGATTTCCGCCAGATTGCTCGGCTCCCCGATAATATCAATATCACACTGCATGAACTGGCGGTAGCGTCCTCTCTGCGGACGATCCGCTCTCCAAACGCTTCCCATCTGAAGCGCCTTAAACGGAGACGGCAGATCATTCGCGTTGTTTGCATAGAAACGTACCAGCGGCACGGTCAGGTCATAGCGCATACCAAAGTCCACCAGATCCGCCTCTTCCTTCGCCTCACCGATCTTAAGCTTCTCGCCGCGCTTCATTACTTTAAAAATCAGCTTCTCGTTCTCGCCGCCCTGCTTATTGCTCAGATTCGCAATGTTCTCCATACACGGCGTCTCGATCGGCGTAAAACCAAAACTGCGGTAAGTCTCCTTGATGACCTGCTGCACATAGTCGCGAATCTGCATCTCCTCCGGTAAAATATCCTTCATGCCGTTGACCGGCTTCTTGCTTAATGCCATGAAAGTTCCTCCATCTTTCTTATTTTTCTATTTATCATCTCATCCACACGCCCGAGATAATTCTCAACATCCTTCACGTTCTCCACGCGTTCAATCCGGAACGCGTTGTGTTCTATACGGAACGCGTTGCTTTCTGTTTCAGGCGGTTCCGCCGGAAGTACGAATTTTGTCGTTGCCCCTGCGCCAAGTGCCATTATAGTCTGTTTCTCCTCCATAATCAAGACATTGTAAACGCCTGCCTTGTGCGGCGCGGCATACCCAACGTTTTCAAGATTGCCCGCCATGCCTTTCTGCCGATACAGATAATACGGTGCAAGCCCCATCTCCTTCGCATAGCCCGCAACCAGATCCATGTGCTCCTGCGTGTTGACCATCTTATAATTTTTATAATCCTCTTTAAACATATTAAGACGAGCCGCCCGTTTCAATGCCAGAGAATGAACCGTTAAATTGTCCGGCGCAAGCGCTGCAATCTGTTCCATCGTCCGGTGCACATCATCAAGCGTCTCTTCCGGGAGTCCCATAATTAAATCCATATTTATATTATCAAATCCAAGTTCCCGCGCCATATGGAAACTCTCGATTGTCTGCTCCACCGTGTGATGCCGTCCAATCAGTTTGAGCGTCTCCTGTTTCATCGTCTGCGGATTGATCGAGATACGGGAAATCCCATGCTTGCGAAGCACCTCAAGCTTTTCCCTGGTAATACTGTCCGGTCGCCCCGCCTCCACGGTAAATTCCAAACAGTTTGACAAATCAAAGCTGCATTTGATTTTTCTTATCAATCGGTCCAACTGATACGGTTCCAATGTCGTCGGCGTACCGCCGCCAATGTAGACGGAGTTCAGATGCTTTGCTGCAAATTTCACCGCCACAAAGTCGATTTCCTTCTCCAGCGCATCCAGATAGGAATCCACCCGCTTCGCCCATGACGCCAATGGATAAGAGGTAAAAGAACAGTACAGACAGGTCGTCGGGCAGAACGGAATTCCTATGTACAGGCTGTAACCGTTCTCATAATCAATTCCCGACAGAAGTGCAAGCTCACGCTCCGCAATGTCTATGGAAAGCCCGATTTTCTCATCTGAGGCAAAATATGTCTCCTTCATATAAGAAGCGATTTCATCCCTGCATTTTCCTTCCTCAAGAAATTTCATCGGAATCTTCGTCGGACGGATACCGGTAAGCGTTCCCCACGGAAGCTTCCTTCCCGTCTCCTCCGAAAGCAATTCGTAGAGATTTTGTTTGAGACGGTTCTTCGTATCTGCGCGGTCGGCAAAATTCACCTGGATTTCGCGCTCGATCCACGCTCCCTCTTCTGCTTTTGCCATCCACGACTCTTCCGGCTGTTTCGTTCCTTCGTCCGCATTTTGCGTCTCTTCCGGCATCTGCGCTTTTCGCTGCAAGCGAATACGAATTGCATCCGCTGTGTACTCTATATGCATCCTGGATGTCGCCGGCTCGTCGTACTGCTTCGCCTCCGCCGAAACACCGACATATTCCGCCGGAAAAAACGCCTTTATGAGCGAATGAATATCATACTCGAACTCCGGTCTGTTTAGTGTCACTTCTATCATATCTGACTCTTTTCTTCGTATATTTCCTGCCGTTCCTACGCGGACTATAGATACGGGTTATACATCCGCTCTGTCCCGATCGTCGTAATCTCATTATGCCCGGTATAGACCGTCGTCTCGTCCGGAAGCGGCATCAGCTTCTCCTCGATCGACCGAATCAGCGCCGACGCGCTTCCCTTTGGGAAATCCGTTCTTCCGACTGACTGCGCGAACAGCGTATCCCCCGAGAACACCGCATTCTGGTAGGAGAAATAGTAGCAACAGCCTCCCACCGTATGCCCCGGCGTATGTAACACCCGGATATGAAAGCCTGCAAGATCAATTTCCTGCTCGTCGTGCAGAAAAACATCAACGTGGTAAGAAAGCTGTCTGCCCTCCCATACGCTTAGATTAATCGCCGGATTTTCCAGAGTCTCCCTCTCATGTTCCTCGGCATACACCTTGATGCCATAGCGTTCCGCCAATTCCGCTGCCCCTCCGGCATGGTCAAAATGCCCGTGCGTCAGCAAAATTGCAGTTGGATTTAACTTTTTCTCATCAATGATCTCCGCGAGACGCTTCGCTCGCGCACCCGGATCAACGATCAATACTTCGCTCGTATTTTCATTTATTGCAAAATAGCAGTTCGTCTGCACGCTGCCGACTACATACTGCTCCACTCTAAGCGGCACCATATCCTATCCTCCCAACCGTCAACTCAGATTGTAGAAGAACGCTGTTTTTGCGTTCTTCCGTGTGAAACTTAGAAGTTCTTGGCGAAATGCCCCCTGGCATGAGCCATTAGAACTTCTTTTCACACTGTTTAGCCTGTCGTTCTCTCAATATCAATAACGCTCTCAATCTGACGCAGCTTATCAATCACGCTGCTAAGTTCCGCCCTGCCCTTTGTACTGAAAGAAACGTCTATTGTCGCGATTCCCTGCTTGCTTGTATTGGAGTGAATCGCATTAATATCAATCTCGCGTTCCGTAAAGACTCTCGTGATATCGACAAGCAGTCCGGTACGGTTATTCCCGAAAATCTTGACTTCCGCACGGTAAAGCCCGTTGCTGCCCTCTTCCTCATCATGCTGCCACTCCGCGTCGATCAGTCTTTCCCTCTCCATCTCGGAAAGATTGATAATATTGATACAGTCCGTCCGATGGATGGACACACCGCGCCCTCTCGTAACAAATCCCACGATCTCATCCCCCGGCACAGGGCTGCAGCACTTGGAGAAATGCACCGCCACATCATAGAGCCCTTTCACGATAATACCGCTTCTGGAACGTTTTTCCGCAGACGGATACTTATTGTCCGCACTGATCGTCTCCAAGACTTCCTCATCCGTAATCTGCGCCAGATGATCCTTTTTATATTCCTCGTACATCTTGTTGACGATCTGGCCTTCCTTGAGCCCGCCATGCCCAATCGTTGCCAGGCAGGAATTCCAGTCATGGAACCCGTATTTGCGCAGAACCTTCGCCTGATATTCCGTCTTATTAATATCCGAGAAATTGATGCCTTTCGCCTTGCAGGAAGCAACGAGAAGCTCCTTGCCGCGCACAATATTCTCTTCCTTAAGCTCGCTGCGGAACCACTGATTGATCTTGTTCTTCGCCTGCGTGCTCTTTACGATGTTAAGCCAGTCGCGGCTGGGTCCCTTGGAATTCTGCGACGTCACGACCTCAATGCGGTCGCCGTTCTGAATCACATAATCAATCGGTACAAGCTTGCCATTGACCTTCGCTCTGACCATCTTATTTCCGACAGCCGAATGAATGCTGTACGCAAAATCAATCGGCGTCGAACCGTTCGGCAGATTCTTAACGTCTCCCGACGGCGTAAAACAGAATACGGTATCGGAAAACAAGTCAAGATCGCTCTTTAACAAACTCATGAACTCCTTGTTATCCGACATGTCACGCTGCCATTCCAGAATCTGACGGAGCCAGCTTAACTTCTCCTCCTCCGTGACCGTATACGGCATCGCCGCACCGCTGTGGTTGCTCGCTTCCTTGTATTTCCAATGCGCCGCTATACCGTATTCCGCCGTGCGGTGCATCTCATAGGTACGAATCTGGATCTCGAACGGCTGACCGGTCGGTCCGATCAGCGTAGTGTGAAGCGACTGATACATATTCGGCTTGGGCATCGCAATATAATCCTTAAAACGCCCCGGAATCGGCTTATACATCTCGTGAATCACACCAAGCGCCGCATAGCAGTCCTTGACAGAATCGACGATGATACGGATCGCGAAAAGATCATAAATCTGATCCAGCGTCTTATCCTGATTGACCATCTTCTTATATATACTGAAAAAGTGTTTCGCTCTTCCGTCTATCTGCGCGGAAATACCTGCTTCCTTGATATGAACGCGCACTTCCTCGACCAGACTCTGCACATACTTGTCACGCACGCTCTTGCGTTGGTCGATCTGTCTGACCAGATCATAATACGCCTCCGGCTCCAGATATTTCAGCGAAAGATCGTCCAATTCGATCTTGAGCTTGGAAATACCAAGCCGCTGCGCGATCGGACAATAAATCTCCTGCGTCTCGCGCGCAATTCGTATCTGCGCCTCCGACGACTGATATTTAAGCGTGCGCATATTGTGCAGCCTGTCTGCCAGCTTGATCAAGATGACGCGGATATCCTTCGCCATCGCCATAAACATTTTTCGTAAGTTCTCCGCCTGCATCTCCAAACGCTCCGCAGAACGGTCCTTCTGGTCATGATTATAGCTATTATCCGCCAGATGCAGATGGCGCAGCTTTGTCACGCCGTCCACGAGAAGCAGCACTTCCTCGCTGAACTCCTCGCGGATCTCATCCGCCGTCATGATCGTATCCTCCAAGACGTCATGAAGCAGACCGGCGGCAATCGTCTCCTTATCCAGCTCTAATTCTGCAAGAATAATCGCTACCGACAATGGATGAATAATATACGGCTCGCCGGATTTGCGCGCCTGTCCCGTGTGAGCATCCCTTGCAACATGATACGCCTTCTCGATCAGCGAAATATCTGCCGAGGGGTGATATTTACGTACACTGGCAATCAGATCCTCATACAGCGCCTCCGGACTCTCAAACTCCCCCGTCGGTCTGACACTGTCCGTCTCCTCTGTTACCAGCTTCTCAATTTTCTCATATTCCGGCTCTTTTCCCTTCTGAGCATAATCTGCCATGTATATCACCCACTTCATCCATGATATTTTTATTTCAATATTATATTTTATTTCCTAATAAAATGCAACGATTAAGATTTATCCTTAAAAATATCTGATATATTTGCGCATACTCTTTCCGTCTAACGTCCGGTTTCCGCGCCAGCCAAGACCAAGTTTCTCCGCCAGACGGCAGGAAACCACATTTCCCTCCTCAATCAGGCAGCAGACCGACGGAACGTCCAGTTCCTCCTTCACATAATCCAGAATCGCCGTGCACACCTCCGTCGCATAGCCCTTGCGCTGCCATGGCACGCCGATCGCATAACCAAGTTCCAATTCCCCGCCAAGTTCCTCACGATGTTCGATTCCTGCCCGTCCGATTAATTTTCCCGTCTCCTTGTCACACACGATCCACATGCCATAACCGTAAAAGTGATACATATGCCGGATATAAGCCTCCTGATATGCACGTTCTTCCTCATAGGGGTAAAGCGGCTCGATATAGTCCGTCATCCCCTCCCCTGCATACAATTCAAAAAGCGCATCGAGATACTCCATAGAAAATTCGCGGACAACACAGCGCTTTGTCGTAAGAATCGTCCACGGCATATTATGATGCCTTTCGTATACACGTACAAGAAATGTCCGACCGATTTCCTCAAAGCCCTCCGCATACATATCCGCCGGAGCGCCGCACACCGCTTCGCCGTCCTTATCCAATGTCTGGCGCGCCGTTTCCACACCCTGATGCTCTCCTTCCGGCAGCAGATAACAGAGCGCCGCCATTCCGCAAGTATGTGCCGCCTGCAATTCTTCCTCACTGCCGGACACAAGAAGGCATTCCTCCGGCGGATACTCTGTCAGACATTTTCCAGCGGCTTCATCCAGTCTGACAATCGCACACGCTTCCGCCATATGGTCTGCCTGCCCGATCTTACCGTGCTCTGCCTTATCCCGCGCCAGATTCTCAGACAGCAGTTTTCTCTGTTGCTCTGGCAGTTCTCCTATGATTATATAATTAAGTTTTAACATTTTCCATCCTTTGACCATTTCATGGCGCTACCCACGCCTCATCAATTCCGTCCTGTTTCCAGAGATTATTTTCCTCCGCATAACCGTTCACCGTCAGATACTGGTACTGACTCGACGTCTTTAAAGCGTCATACACATAGCGAAGCGGAATCCAGCTCCGATTGCGCGACGGGCCGCCGGGGTCTGCAAGGAATACCTCGTCTGTCTCCTCATTGTATAGACCGATGTTGACATAATGACCTCCGGTCTTCTCCCAGTAAGTATCGTCATCCCTGCTGCAGACCAGCGCCACCACCGCCTTCGCGTCCCGCACCTGCTTCTGAAACGACTCGTAGGAATCCGGCTTATTGCGCAGCGTACAGTCGAACCCGCTCTTACGGAGCGTCACCTTCATGTCCGCCCAGCCGATTGCTCCCACCTTCCTCGTCGGCGAATAACCCGACACCTGCCTTGCATACTCATACATATCCCACGGCGAACAGGTATAATCCGTAAAAGTGCAGTAAATATTCGCCATACAGCAAAGACCGCAGCCGAAATTCCCAAAATAATTTCCTTTCACGTACTCGTTCGACCACTCCCCGGACCACGTTCTGCCCTCGCCCCACGACTTCGGTCCCTGTAAAAATGTATAGACTCCCGTCTCCGGGTGCGCCGCCCGTTCCGCAGCAGCCGCAAGTTCCTCGCGATGCTCTGCCAGCAGTTCCATTTCATTTTCGCTGATCTCCGCAGAAATTCCCGCATAAAGCGCATTCTGTCCGACTCTTACACCTGCCGCTTCCCCTGCAAGCTGCTCTGTCCAAAGAGGTTCATCGGCATACTGTAATTTCGCCGCAGCCGTAAGTTCAATGGCAAACGCCGCGAGACAAAGCCCTGCGCAGATTCGTTTCCATTTTTTTGCAAATTCATTTCCGTGATTGATTATTTCTTTATTTGTGATTATATTTTTCTTCTTCATTCAAATTTTCCTTTGTTCTGTCAACAACTTCTGCCTGTCCATATGTTACCCTCTATTTCCTATTTGTTCAAGTCTCCTGTCAATAATTCTTTCTTCCTCTTTACTATCCGCCCTATTTTCGTTACAATATCTCTGTATAAAATACCTATCTGTGAAGTCAGAATAGATACAAAAATGCAGTGCGCCCGCAGGCACGGGGCAGAAAGAGGTAAACATGGCAAATCCAATCGTAACAATTGAAATGGAAAACGGCGATATCATGAAAGCAGAGCTTTATCCTGAAATCGCACCAAATACGGTAAACAATTTTATCAGCTTAGTGAGCAAGGGATATTACGACGGTCTGATTTTCCACCGCGTCATCAAGGGCTTTATGATTCAGGGCGGATGTCCGGACGGAACAGGCATGGGCGGTCCCGGCTATGATATCAAAGGTGAGTTCTCCCAGAACGGTTTTACAAACGACTTAAAGCACACCGAGGGCGTGCTCTCCATGGCAAGAGCGATGCATCCGGATTCCGCCGGAAGCCAGTTCTTCATCATGCACAAGGACAGCCCGCATTTGGACGGCGCTTATGCCGCTTTCGGCAAGATCACGGAGGGCATGGACATCGTCAATAAGATCGCAGAGACAGCGACCGATTACAGCGACAGACCGATCGAGCCGCAGGTCATGAAAAAAGTGACTGTGGACACTTTCGGCACAGAGTACCCGGAACCGGAAAAATGCTAAAATAACGCGCCAGGAAAATAAAACCCGTAGTCCAACTGTCAGACCGACAGCAGACCTCGGGTTTTATTTTCTTATATCATTATTTAATTTCTATTTTCTCAGAAGCATTTTCTTTTTTTCAAAACCAGCTTCTCTTTTGTCGGAACCAGCTTTTATTTTGTCGGAATCAACTTCTCTTTTCCGCCCATATACGGGCGAAGCGCCTCCGGAATATTCACGCTGCCGTCCTCATTTAAGTTGTTCTCCAGGAATGCGATCAGCATGCGCGGCGGAGCGACAACCGTATTGTTGAGGGTATGCGCAAAATATTTGCCGTCCTTGCCCTTCACGCGGATCTTAAGTCTTCTCGCCTGTGCATCGCCCAGGTTCGAGCAGCTTCCGACCTCAAAATACTTCTTCTGTCTCGGCGACCACGCCTCGACGTCGCAGGACTTCACCTTGAGATCTGCAAGATCGCCCGAACAGCACTCTAAGGTACGCACCGGAATATCCAGGCTGCGGAACAGATCGACCGTATTCTGCCACAGCTTGTCATACCACATCTTCGACTCTTCCGGCTTGCAGACAACGATCATCTCCTGCTTCTCAAACTGATGAATGCGGTAAACGCCTCTCTCCTCGATGCCGTGCGCGCCTTTTTCCTTGCGGAAGCACGGGGAATATGATGTCAGCGTATACGGAAGCTTCTCCTCGTCGTTGATCGTATCGATGAATTTACCGATCATGGAATGCTCGGAAGTACCGATCAGATACAAATCCTCGCCCTCGATCTTATACATCATGGCATCCATCTCGTCAAAGCTCATAACGCCCGTCACGACATTGCTGCGAATCATAAACGGCGGTACTACATACGTGAATCCCCGGTCAATCATGAAATCCCGCGCATAGGAAATCACTGCGGAGTGAAGTCTTGCGATATCTCCCATCAGATAGTAGAAGCCGTTTCCCGCTACCTTTCCGGCTGCATCCAGATCAATACCGTTGAAACGCTCCATAATCTCCGTGTGATATGGAATCTCGAACTCCGGCACGACCGGATCGCCGAACTTCTCGATCTCGACATTGCAGGAATCATCCTTGCCGATCGGCACGGACGGATCGATGATATTCGGAATCGTCATCATGATCTTCGTCACCTTCTCCTGCAGCTCCTTCTCCTTCTCCTCAAGCTCTGCAAGGCGTGCGGCTCCCTCCGCCACCTGCGCTTTGACTGCCTCTGCCTCTTCCTTCTTGCCCTGTCCCATCAGCTTGCCGATTTCCTTGGAAAGCTGGTTTCTCTTCGCACGGAGGTCGTCCGCCTCCTGCTGTGTCCTTCTCGCATCCGCATCCAGCGCGATCACCTCGTCCACAAGCGGCAGCTTGTGCTCCTGGAACTTATTCTTAATGTTCTGTTTTACCACTTCCGGGTTCTCTCTTAAAAATTTTAAATCAATCATGTTCTCTCCTTCTTTCTGCGGAATGATCCGCTGCTCTTTTCCGCGGCGCATCGTCTTTGACAGCCGCTTCCCTCCTGCCGTATTCGCCACCGGCACGGACGCTTCGCCGGACCCCGCCGAACAACACAAAAGCCCCCCGCCCCTGTGCTCTCTGCCGTTTCTCCGGCTATCCTGTTTCACCGCCCTTAGGCGCACAGGATCATACACACTGGGACGAAAGGCTCATCCTTCCGCGTTGCCACCCATATTGCCGCTGTCCGCCCTCCCGCCGCTTGTCTGCCGTGCCTGTAACAGATGCACGAAACCCAAAACAGCAGAAGCCATACAGCAACCACTCGTTCGTAGATATAAGGATACGACCCCTGCGGCTTTCACCGCTGGCTCGAAAAGTGGAAAGATTCTATCCTGCGCCGGTTCGCACCGCCCACCGGCTCTCTGAAGCAGTATTCAAATCGCAGCTTTTGTCATCGCCAATTCTTTTGTCATTATAACTGCATTATTTGAAAAATGCAAGTTGATTATTCGACAGAACAAGTCAACCTAACGAAGCACTGTCTCATCCGTAAGAATTATATTTAATCCTATAAAGCATAACTCATTCTCAATATACACTTAAACCATCTTCAATATACACAGTGCTTCTCGAAAAAGTACTGCAAAAGGGCAATCAGAAATACAAACTGATTGCCCTTACCCTGCTTTATGCCACACAGCCCCAACTCTGACTGTCCCATTTTCAGAAATCTCAACAATTATCCGCCTGGTTCCCCTCTATCCACTCCGCAAGCGTCTCTGCCCGTTTTGCCCATGTATGTTCCTCTCTCACTTTCTTCTTCCCCCGTTCCACAGTCTCATGCAGCCGGGCTTCATCCGCCAGCAGCTCTCTCACAATCTCCGGCAGCCGTCCGATTTCCTCTAAGGTAAAATAGCAGACGCCCTCGCCCTCCGAAAGTTCCTCACACAGATACTTACTTGTATCCGTCACACAGACCGCCCCGTTTAAGATCGAATTAAATACCCGGTCATGCGCGCCGTCCTTGAACCACGGCATCACATTAAGAGAAATCTTTGACTCCGAAAGCATCTGAAGGCAGGTCAGGGAATCCGTCTGGGGGTGGACGATCAGATTCCCCGGACTTGTCACGTCCTCAAGCTCCTCCCAGCCTTTTCCTACTACATGCACCGTAATTCCCGCATTCACAAGCGTGCGCACCGCCAGCCCGCGCCAGTAATTGCGTACATACAGATCAATGAAAATCATCTTGTGAAGGGCGATGCGAAGTTCATCGTTCGGCTCTTTCCCCATCTCACGCTCACAGTGCGCGAGCGCGACCTCCTCGACCGTTTGCGTAGGATGTGCAAGCAGCTCGTCGATAATGCCCCGGTAAAACGCGGCATACTCGTCATTGATCCAGTTGATATAGGGTTCGAAGAAGGACAGCTTCGTGTAGTTTCCGGTCAGAATCACGTCATAACGCTTCCCGGATGGCACCGCCGCTGCAAGCTCCGTTCCCGCCAGCGGCAGAAAGCCTTCTTCCTTATATTCCGGGTAAAACTCTTTAAAATATGCCTGCTGCCGCCTGTCGATACTGATATGATGATACTTCTTTGGCAACTCCCTTAACCTGTCATCGTAGAAATACGGATGGTCCGCCGCAATATTATAACAGGGAATCCCGTAATCATCCCAGATATACCCGATTCCTGCGCGGTAGACCCCCGCCTCCTTCTCAAGCCCCTGAAAATTAAAGGTCACAAGCACCGTTTCCCGCAGTCGTATAAATTTCCGCAGCCGCTTCGCACTGCGCTCCTCGTCCCGAAGATCATAGAAAAACACTAGATAGCCCATGCGTTCAAACTGCGCCGCCATCTGATGTGCAAAATATGCGAGCGTTTCCACGCCGCCCTCAAACATTACGATACGTTTCATATAGTTTCCCACTTCCATCGTCCTGCTTTTGCTGTCATTCGCCCTTGCGGTCGTTTCTTACCGCCTTTTAGCATCCCACGCTCTATTCATGCCGCAGCGCATCAATCGGGTTTAAGTTCGCCGCCTTATACGACGGGAACACTCCAAAGACGATTCCGATCACCATGGAGAACGCCACCGCCCCCACCGCCGCCGGAGCGCTGATTGCCACCGGGGTCGTCGTGACATAGGAAATAATCTGTGCCAGAATAATGCCGACAATGACGCCGATCAAGCCGCCAAGGCTTGTGAGCACTGCCGCCTCCGTCAGAAACTGTCCTAATATACGCGACTTTCTCGCTCCGATGGCTTTCTTTAACCCGATTTCCTGCGTGCGCTCGGTCACAGATACCAGCATGATATTCATAACGCCGATACCGCCGACAATCAGGGAAATTCCGGCAATCCAGATAAGCATCGTATTCGTTGAACTGCTCAGTTCCTGAATCTGCTGCGCCTGCTCCATCAGGTCCTTCGCCTTGTACGCGATCGTCTCGTCCGTCGGTGAGAGATAATCGTTCAAAATGTCGGCGCACGCCTTGCCCGCGCTTGTCATGTGGTCGGTGCTCTCTACACGCAGTACGACATTCTGCGGCTCGTCATACTGATAGACGATCGGCCATGTGGAAGCGGGGATATACACCGAGCCAGCCGAATCCTGCGCATATGTATAATAATCCTCAATCGAGTTGATAACGGGTTCAAATGTCTTTGCCTTTGTCACGATCCCCACCACGACATACGGCTCCTGCTGAATCTCAATCGTATTGCCGACCGCATCTTCTCCCTGAAACAATGCGTCCGCGGAATCCGTATCAAGAATCGCCACCTTGCGGTACTGCGTGAAATCCGCCTCGGTAAATCCTCTGCCTTCCTTTATGATGAAGTTACAGGTGTCAAAGTAGGCGTCGTCGATTCCTTTGACATAGCCGCCCGAAAGTCCTGTATTCAGATGATAAACGCCGTTATAGTCCTGTCTGCTCAGATAGCGGGACACATTCTCCACATGCGGAATTTCCCTTATCTGTGCGACGACCTCATCCGCAACCAACGGCACGCCCGCGGGAATCCCGTTGTAGGACATCTCATACTCCCATTCCCCCTGAAAAAGCGATACCTCCACCGTATTCTCACCGGAGCCGACCAGATTCTGCTTAATCTGCTCATTTGTTCCCTTAATTGTAGATACAATCGCGATAATTGCAGCAATTCCAATAATGATACCGAGCATCGTTAAGAAGGAACGCATCTTATGTGACCAGATTCCCTGAAAAGATAATCTTATATTTTCAAACATACGTCTCCCTCCTAGTAATACATGTTGGACGACTCCGTTACCGCGGCGCCCTCCACCGCATTTTTCCCATACGGAAATGCAATGCGATCCGACTCGTACAGCCCGGATTTGATTTCGACTGCCTGCCCGTATATCGTCCTTCCCGTCACGACATACTGCTTTTTCAGCCGGTCATTCTCGTCTGCGATCATGCAGTAGGACTTGCCGTCCTCCTCGCGCACATACGCTTTTTCTATGAAAAGCCCGCCCGTCTCCGACTGATTGGTAGAAATCGCCAGATCTACATACTCTCCGTTGCGCAGCGCCGAACTGTCCTCGATATAAGCCGTGTAGGAATAATAAGAAACATTGGGATTGCCGTCTCCCCACGAGTTGCCGGAAACCGGATAATCGGATATCTCCGTGATTGTCGCATCAAAGGTCATTCCACTCTCCCACGAATTTGCCGTCACGACCGTTCCAACCTTGATCTGATCGAGCAAAAGCTCGCTGATCGTGCCGCTCACATAGAGTCCTTCATCCCCTGTCACGACCAGAAATGCCGCTCCCGGCTCCTGCGCCTCATCGGGATCGCCGACCGTTTTTACCACGCCCGATACCTCTGCATATACCATTCCGTCGGACGCGCTCTTTTGCATGGACTCCAACTGCAGCTCCTGCTGTCTTCTCTGGATATCCAATGATTTCAGATTACTCTCCACATCAGCGATTTCCTTGACCAGTTCCTCCTGCGTATAGCCTTTCGGCTCCTTCCAGTCCATCATATACTCGTCAAATCCCTGTATATACTGCTCCGCATAGGAAAGCGGCGGTATGTATTCCTTCCCGCCAAACACGTACCACATACGCCCGTCCTCATATTCTGCCGGGAAAAGATTGCCGTCCATCTCCGCGATATTCTGCGCCACGGTGTCATCCGCAACCGGAGTCTCCGTAATCTTAACCTCTCCTGACGCAAGCGTCTCGGTCTTCTGTTCCGTCACCATCCTGCCGTCTGCCCCCTTCTTGCAGACGATGAACTTCACATATTTTCCGGGCGTGCCATCCTCCTGTGGGCGGATATAATTGTAAAAGCTGCCGTATGCGTAAGCATTTGCATTACAATAATAAATATAAGGATCATCCGCCGTGCCTGCCGGATATTTCAGTTCTCCCGTCGCCGCGTCGCGGGTCACATTGTACGGAATCGCCCCCGCCGTCAGATAATTGTAGATCCTGTCGTCGTTCTTATCCGTCTCCGTCAGCGCCTCCGCCGCCCAGAGCCGTTCCAGATGCGCGACCTGTTCCTCGTCGATTGTAGGCATTTCCCTGATGATCGGAATTTCCTTCTTCAAGATACCCAGCTTATAATTCTCTCTCTGAATATTGTTCTCAATAGTGCTGATATCGAGCTTTTTGCGCTCAATATCTATCTGAAGTTCGGCGGTATCATACGCCATCAGAGGGTCGCCTTCCTCAACGACGTCTCCCTCCTCCACAAAAATCTCCCGTACAGTCTTGGAATCCTCCAGATAAATTTCCTGCGAGGAATCGTTCGTCACCATACCGTAGCTCGTCTCCGTATCTCCCCAATAGCCCCAGTTGATATAGGAAACAGGCTGCACCTCCGCCACAAGATTCTTATCCTGATAGGATTTGTAGCCATAGACTCCGCCTACGGCTGCCCCGAGGACAACCGCAATACCGACAATCACTGCAATGACTTTCTTGATCTTCATGCTTTTGCTTTGTCCTCCTCTCCCTCATAGATCTCACCGTCGATGATCCGCACGATCCGCTTTGCATTCGCGGCAATCTTAGGATCATGGGTAATCATGACGATTGTGACGCCCTCCTCATTGAGCTTGCCAAAAAGCTCCATGATCTGCTCGCCCGACTTGGAGTCGAGCGCTCCCGTCGGTTCGTCCGCCAGAAGGATCTTCGGATTGTTCACCATCGCGCGCGCAATCGCCACACGCTGCTTCTGACCGCCGGAGAGCTGCGTCGGCTTGAAATTTACACGATCTCCAAGCCCTACGCGCTCCAGTGCCTTCGTCGCGCGAAGCTTCCTCTCCTTCTTGCGCACGCCTGCATAACTGAGCGGCAGCGCAACATTTTCCGCAGCGCTCTCGCGCGGCATCAGATGAAAGCTCTGAAATACAAAGCCGATGCTCTTAAGTCTTAAATCCGACAGTTCCCTGTCCTTTAGCTTCGAGACATTTTCTCCCGCCAGCTCATACATACCGCTCGTCGGTTTATCGAGACAGCCGATAATGTTCATAAGCGTCGTCTTCCCGGAACCGGAAGGACCCATAATCGCAACATACTCGCCCTCTTCCACGGTGAGGCAGATATCCTTTAACACCGGAACCACCAGCTTATCCTGCTGATAATCCTTGAAAATGTTCTGCAGATTCAGTATCATTCGCCCACCTCCGCGTCATCCTCTGCGGGCAGCGCTTCCATGTCATCCTCCGGCAGCATCATCTCCGTGCCGTCCTCCGGAAACATCATCTCCGTGCCGCCCTCCGGGATAAATTCCGTACCGTCCTCCATAAACAACGCTTCGCCGTCCATGACATTATATTCGTCGATGTCCATCATGCCGTCCATGCTCTCCGTACCGTACAAGGACTCGTCGTCCATCGGCTGATTGTAGAGCGGAGAAGTATAATCCACCTCCATCTCATCCGTCACGCAGATCACACCCTCATAGAGCCCTTCCATCGGCCATGTGATGTAGTCGTCTTCGGAAAGACCGGAGAGAATCTCGTATTCATCCATATCCGCATCATACTCGCCCAATTCCACATAACGCTTTTCCAGGCGGTTCTTCTCATTTGCCACCCAGACATAGGGACGCTCCTCCGCCTGCGCACCTGTCCCCGCTTCTGTTCCCGGTTCCATACCCGTCGCGCCGCCTGCATGCACAATATAAGAGCCGTACAGCCAGAGCCCTTCCTTCGTCTCTTCCTGTCCCTGATCCAGTTCTATGTACACATGCTGCCCCAGAATCAATCCGTCCGCCGAATCGAGTTCGATATAGAACGGATACTTGGACGCCATCTGGGAATCGCTATCCGACGATATATAATAATTGCTGCTGTTTCCCTGGCTCGGATTCTCCGTATCGATCTCGGAAATCGCGCCCGTCCAGATCTGTTTGCCGTCCACACGCGAACGCACAACGACCTCCTGTCCCTCGGAGAGCGTCCAGATATTCTGCTCGTCGATACTTCCCTTCACCCGGTACTGCCCCGTCTGTAAAATTGTCATGAACGGCGCGGTATTTCCGTTGCTGTCCGTTCCCTTCTCGTTGATCTCCTTGACAATGCCCCCGAACTTACTCGCAACCGATGAATTTTCCACCTGTTTCTGATACTTGGAGATCTCAAGCTGCTTACTCTCCAAATCGAACTTCTTCTGTGCGATCTGGTTCTGGATATTCTGAATCTGCGTCGTGTAAGTGAACCTGTCCTCCTCCGCCACAGACTCACTCTCCTTCGTTAATGTCTCAATCTGCTTATTGTAGTTATCAATATCGTTGTTGATACTCTCGATCTCGAGATTTGCCTGTGCAATCTGCATCTTAATATCGCTGGTATCATAGGTCACAAGCGTCTGCCCTTCTTCCACGACGTCGCCGACCTCGACCTTGATCTCCTCGATCGTTCTGGAAGAGTCCACATGCACCTCGTAAGAATCCTGCGACTCCACCGTTCCGTTATACCGGTTGGAAATACCGGAATACTGGTTCATAATCCTGGAAACCCTCTCCACATAGACCTTGTCCTCCGTGCTTCCGTCCTGCAAAAAGGGAAGCATCGCCTTAATATCTTCCCTGAAATAAAAACCTGTTCCGCCCAGCGCCGCAGCCACAACGACGACTCCAATCAAAATACCGATTTTCTTCTTGCTCATATAGATCCTCCCGATAAAATAACCACTGCTGTCTTCATTGTAGCATCTTTACACCCCAATATATAGCATTTTATTCTTAATTCTTTTTGAATTTGCGTCAGGGCTTTTATGCAATAGGACGCAATTTCCTATTGCATAAAAAACACGCACCATACTCCAACTGCCAATGCACACAACACCACCCCCGTCAAAGCATAGAAACTTGCTTTTTTCTGCATCCATACAGCTTCCATAGGCAATGCAATTTCCGGTTTTTGCGGATTCCACGCTATCTCAACCGTCATACCCTCTTCCCACGTGTTCTTAAACGCACCGTATAAAAAAGTTGTTACCTGTATTTCGTTATCTTCATGTTCCGGCAGATATTGAATAATAGGATACCAGTTATCGGGTCTGATTTCATTCCAAACCATCATAAGCAATACCCAGACGCCTCCAATACCGGGTTCCCTGGTTCCCGCCTCCCCTCCGCCTGCTCTTACATACGAGATATCGATCCCATCATTCTGTACAATTCCGGCAATATATCCTTTCCCATGCATTGGCATCGCCTTTGCCCTGCTATTCACCGTATGATACCGCATTGCCATAAACAGACTGATACTCCCTAACACCCCCGCGAGGGAGGCGCAGACAACAAACACCATATATGCACCATATTTTATATATTGAAAAAATAATAGCAATATAAAGCAGGAAGTTATGACAATAAGATATTTTAAACGCTTAGTATTATGTTTTGCTTTTGCCGTTTCCTTGTGACAAACCACCGGTCTTAATCCTTCCGCAAGCCCATGGGACGTTCCCCTCTCTATTTCTGTCAATCTCCCAAGTGCACTCTGTAACACCTTTTTTTCACAAATTTCTGTTTCCAATGAAGCTTGTCTTTCTTCTATCATCGACGGCAGACATTCCGGTTGTTGCTGCATACGGCGAATATCACGGATACTAAATCCTGCATTTCTCAAAACAGCGATGTCCCTTAATCGCTCGATATCCGATTCGGAAAAATAATAGGCATTTCTATTCATTCTCTCTTCCGTTCTCGGATGTATTAGTCCCTCTTTCACATATAATCGGACTGCCCTTTCGCTAAGTCCTGTTTTTTTACAAACATCCTTCATTTTTTCCATTTTCTCTATCCTCCTTCAAGATAAAAATACACTCTTACCCTGGGGCAGAGTCAAGATTATTTCTATCATATCAAATTTTCACTCATAATACTTGCATAAAAAAAGCAGAAGGTTTTCACACCTTCTGCCGCCGTTATTCATCTTCCTTATTTCAACGGATACTTCTCCGTCAAAGCTTTCACAATCGCTCTTGCCTTCTCTGCCGCAGGCTCGCCCTCTTTAATCATCATTGCAATCGCCTCCGCGATCTGATCCATATCTGCGGTATTTAATCCTCTGGAGGTTACCGCCGGAGTGCCGAGGCGCACGCCGCTCGTCACGAACGGAGACTTCGGATCGTTCGGGATCGTATTCTTGTTGCAGGTGATATTCACGGAATCAAGCAGTTTCTCGACTGCCTTTCCGGTCTGGTCGAAGTTCGTCAGATCCACAAGCATCAAATGATTGTCCGTACCGCCGGACACGATCTTGATGCCGCGGTCCATAAGCCCCTTGCACAGCGCCTGCGCATTGTCAACGACGCCCTGCTGGTATACCTTAAACTCCGGCTGCAGCGCTTCCTTGAAGCAGACCGCTTTCGCCGCGATCACGTGCATCAGAGGACCGCCCTGGATTCCCGGGAAAATCGCTTTGTTAAAATTATATTTATCCGCCGCTTCCTGATTGCAGAGAATCATACCGCCGCGCGGTCCGCGCAGCGTCTTGTGCGTGGTCGTCGTCACAACGTCCGCATACGGAATCGGGTTTGGATGCAGCCCCGCCGCTACCAGACCTGCGATATGCGCCATATCCACCATGAGCACCGCGCCGCACGCATCTGCAATCTCACGGAACTTCTTAAAATCGATGGTGCGCGCATAAGCGCTCGCCCCGGCAATGATCATCTTCGGCCTGCACTCCATGGCAATCTCCATGACCTTATCGTAGTCGATGAAGCCCTCGTCATTCACGCCGTAAGGAACGATATGAAAGTAAGTACCGGAGAAATTGACTGGTGAACCGTGTGTCAGATGTCCGCCGTGATCCAAGTTCATTCCCATCACGGTATCGCCCGGCTTTAAGACGGCAAACTGAACCGCCATATTTGCCTGTGCGCCGGAATGCGGCTGTACATTGACATAATCGCAGCCGAACAGCTCTTTTGCCCGCTCTCTCGCAAGCTCCTCGACCACGTCCACACAGTCGCAGCCGCCATAGTAACGTTTTGCGGGATAACCCTCCGCGTATTTATTTGTCAGAACGCTGCCCATCGCCGACATCACCGCCGGACTTACCCAGTTCTCCGACGCGATCAGCTCGATATGGCTGCTCTGTCTGGCAAACTCATCCTTTATCGCCTGTGCAATCTCTGCGTCTACCGCTTCGATATCTTCCATTGTATACATTGTATGTATTCTCCCTTCCTGGTTCGGTTTTATGTCTTTCCATGAAAAACATCTGTCTTTTTCACAGCTATGGTTATCATTATATATGACTTTCCCTCTTTTCGCAATTATAAAAGCATCGCTTCCTATAATATTTTATTATAGAAAATATAAGTGTATCCCATAAATGGCAAGCACCGCCTGGCAAAAAAAGATGAACGGCATCCCGACCACAAAGTACCAATGCCTTGTCTTGTGCCGGAACAGATACATTCCCGCCCAGGTGCCGATGCTGCCGCCCAGCAGACTACAGCCGAAGAGCATCTTTTCCGGCACGCGCCACATATGTTTTATCGCCCGTCTCTTATCCGTCCACATCAGATATACGCCGAACAGATTCATCATTGCAAGATACAGCGCCATCCACTCCATCGAACCACCGTCCTTTCCGTCTCAAAACGAAACGCGGCGCATCCCAAAAACCAATACGCCGCGTTCTTCTCCGCATCCCAAATGCCCTGCCGTTCCACCGCAGGTCATCTGCCGGAATACATTTACTTGTTCGAAACCTTATTCTTTCCGAGATGCACTTTCATAACATACCACAGCTCCGTCGCAATGCAGATTGAAGAATATGCACCGCAGATAAGTCCCGCCATCAGAGGAAGGGCAAATTCACGGATGCTCGCAACACCGAACAGAAACAGCATAAATACCATAATAAAAGTCGTAATCGAAGTATTGATACTTCGTGAAAGCGTCTGCGTCAGACTTCGGTTCGCAACCTCCGCCAGCATCTCCGGCGTCTGGCGTTCTGCCGTCTTACCCAGGTTCTCGCGGATACGGTCGAAAATGACGATCGTATCATTGACAGAATATCCGATAATCGTCAGCATACATGCAATAAATGTATTGCCGACAGAAATGCGCAGCAGCGCATAAAATGCAAGCACCACAAGCACATCATGGAGCAGCGCGGCAATCGCACTCGCACCAAAGCGGATATCCTTAAACCGGATCCAGATATAGATCAGCATACAGATCGTGGACACGATCACCGCTATGACAGCATCCGAGCGCATCTCGCTGCTGACCGTAGAACTGATGCTCTGCGAAGTAATCGCGGACTCATCCACGCCAAAGTTCTCCACAAGCGCCGCATTCAACTGCTCGCGCTCCTCCAGAGACAGCGTGCGCGTCTTCACCGTAATCTGCGTCGTTCCCTCGACCTTATTCGCCATGACATCCTTCTCACCGATGACATCACAAACTACCGGAATGATATCGCTCTCGATCTCCTCGATCGTATATTCCTTGCCGAAATCGGCTGTCGTCGACGTACCGCCGACAAAATCAAGACCATAATTGAGCGCATTGCTGTCGTTCGCCGCATGGACCGCCATTCCGACAAATCCCGCTGCAATGACGATACCGGAAATTGCAAAGAATACCGCTTTCCTTCCCAGAAAATTCACGGTCTTTCTCTCCTTTGCACGACCGTAGAATCTCTCGTCCTTAAAGCCCAATGCGTAAAGCGAATAGAGAACCCATCTCGTCACGACAAGTGCCGTGAACATGGATAATACGATACCGATCATCAATGTATATGCAAAGCCCTTCACCGTACCCGATCCTAATCCCATCAGTACAAGCGCCGCGATCATTGTCGTGATATTTCCGTCAAGGATTGCAGACATCGCCTTCTTAAAGCCGATCTTCATTGAGGAATCCACCGTCTTGCCCGTCGCGATCTCCTCACGTATACGCGCGAAAATAATAACATTCGCATCCACCGCCATACCGATGCCTAAGATGATACCCGCAATACCCGGCAGGGTCAGCGTGATTTCAAACAGATATAAGGTCGCAATAACAAGTCCCGTGTAAATGGCAAGCGCAATCGACGCCGCAACGCCCGGAACGGCATACATCACGATCATAAATACCATGACGATGACAAGCCCGATCGCCGCTGCCTTAAGGCTGGAAGAAATCGCCTGGCTTCCGAGCTGCGCTCCTACAACGCTCGACTCCAGCTCCTGCAGTTCTAAGGACAGCGAACCGATGCGAATCTGCGTTGCAAGCATATCCGCCTCCTCGTATGTCTTCATACCGGAAATCTGCGCCGCACCGCCCGTAATTGCCTGTTTTACCTGCGGATAACTGATAATCTCACCGTCATATACGATCGGCAGATAACCGCCGACGTTATTCGAGGTCGCCTCCGCAAATATTTCCGCGCCTTCATCCGTCAAGGTAAGCGAAACGACATACTCCTTGCTGCCGTACTCGTTCTGAACGGTTCCCGCCTGCGCATCCGCGACCTGATCTCCCGTCATATAAACGGTTCCGTCCGAATACTGGAACTCCAGAGAACCCGGATTGCCAAGTTCTTCCAAAATAGTGTTTGCATCCGATACGCCCGGAATCTCGACCGTGATGCGGTCATCGCCCACCTGGTAGACGGACGCCTCCGTACTGTACCCCTCTACACGCTTCTGCAGCTTGTAGATCGTATCGCTCATATCCTCCGCGCTCGGATTCTCGTCCATGACCTCATAGGTGATGGACACACCGCCGGAAAGATCAAGTCCGAGCGGAATGCTCATCGTCTCTCCGATTCCCGTCGACGAAAGAATAATAGATGCGTAATAGGCAAGTCCTGCCAGCGCAGCAAGAATTACAATCAAAATGACTGCTGCTTTACTCTTCTTCATGCTCTTTTCCTCTCTCTCTAAGCCAAACGCCCCGTTATTCGCATTCGGCAGCCTTTATCATAATTGCACACTCGATACGCTTTTTCTGAAGCTCACAACCGATATCATAAGCGCCGCAGATATCGCCCGTAAAATTGTAAGCATTCGCCGCACAACCGCCGCTGCAGTAAAATCTTGCAAAACATTCGCGGCACTTTTCCTTCGCGTATACGTTGCAGCATTTGAACTCGTCGCAAATCTCCTGTTTGGTGATTCCCTCATCCACATTTCCCAGAAGGAACTTCTCATTGCCGACGAACTGGTGACACGGATAGAAATCTCCCCACGGCGTCACCGCCAGATATTCCGTTCCCGAGCCGCATCCCGACAGACGCTTCGCCACACAGGGACCGCCCTCTAAATCTATCATAAAGTGGAAGAAATTAAAATCATCCCCACGCTTACGCCGCTCTATCATCTCAGCAGCCAGCTTGTCGTATTCCTCAAAAAGCTTCGGAAGATCCTCCTCGCGAAGTGCATACGGCTCCTTCGGCTCCGCCACGACCGGCTCAACTGAGATCTGCTTAAAACCGAGGTCCGCCAGATGCAGTACATCCTCGGAAAAATCGGTGTTATAATGCGTGTAGGTTCCGCGCACATAATATTTATCCTGATGCCTGCTCTTAGCAAACTTCTGGAACTTCGGCACGATCAGATCATAGCTTCCCGCTCCCTTGCGGAACGGACGCATCTTATCGTGCACTTCCTTCCGTCCGTCAATGCTCAAGACGACATTTCCCATTTCCCTGTTGCAGAACTCCATGACCTCGTCGTCCAGCAGAACGCCATTTGTCGTCAGTGTAAAGCGGAACTTCTTATCATGAAGCTTCTCCTGTTCCCTGCCGTAAGCCACCAGATCCTTTACTACCTGCCAGTTCATAAGCGGCTCCCCGCCGAAGAAATCCACCTCGAGATTCCTGCGGCTGCCGGAATTGGCGATCAGAAAATCCAACGCCTTCTTCCCGACCTCGAAAGACATGAGCGCCCTTCTTCCGTGATACTCGCCCTCCTCCGCAAAGCAGTACTGACAGGCAAGATTGCAGTCGTGCGCGATATGCAGGCAGAGTGCCTTTACCACCGTCGGACGCTTCTTAAAGTCCACGATATAATCCTCATAACTGTCCTTCGTAAAAAGCTCCTCGTTATCAACCAGCGTCTGTACCTCGTCATACGCTTCTTCGATCTCTTCCTTCGGGTACTGTCCCGTCAAAGAGGATATGATCTCCTCCTTCGTGTGCTTCTCATACAGCGCGATCACGTCGTATGTCACATCATCCACCACATGGATCGCTCCACTGTTTACATCCAGAACAATATCATAGCCGTTGTTCTTGTACTGATGAACCACTATAATATTTCCTCTCTTTCTAATTTTGATTCGTTTTATCTGTCAATAATTCTTTTACAAAAAAAATGTCCGGCATCTTAATTCTTGCCGATATAACGTACAAATGACCGCACGCTTGGCGAACGGTCGTTTGTTGATTGCATTATTCACTTCATACACAAAGCCCGAAACCAGCGAATTATCTGTTCTCGCAGCTCTGATTTCCTACGGTACAGGAAGTCTTGCAGGCAGACTGGCAGGATGTCTGGCACTCGCCGCAGCCGCCCTTCTTAATCGTATTCTGTAACTTTCTCGTATTTAACGTCTTAACGTGCTTCATGATACTCTCTCCTTTAACTCAATTCCGCGCGCCTTATGTACGATATGTCCGCACGGTAAAATTCTATTAACCCATATAGTATACCACAACGTATTTTATATGGGAAGTATTTTTTTAGCTTATCATACCTCCCGCCATCCCGGACGCCCCGCACAGTACGAGCGCCGTGAGCGCACGCGCCGGCTCAACGTCGAGACTGCCCTTTACCAGCACCGACACGACGAACAGCAACGCAAAATAGATCACTCCCGCCGCAAGCCCCCACAGGAACTTCCGCTCGCGCATAATCTTCCCCATAAGAAGCCCGCCGAGAAACCCTGCGATCACATAGATAACAACAATCCCAATCTTAATCACCGACTCTCCCGGCTCCATTTTATATAGAAGCAGCGCCAGCAGCAAAAGCAGCAGTCCGCTTACGATAAACATGGCAAATACTGCGACGGCGATTGCCGTAAGCGGGTTGTTCTTCGCGTCCCTTGGTTTGATTTTGTGTTCAAGATTCATAGCTAAGACCTGCCTGATAGATTATATCTATCTATATGCAGGAAACTGCCGGGCTATGCAAGCAAGGTTCGTTCGGAATGTCCGTCCGGCTCTTCAATCTATGTGTGCTTTTTGCCCCGCGCCCTTGCTTGCTCTGTGATTCTAAAGAAATTCCATGCCATAAGACGCCGTAAATGCTCCGTCCGGCGCAAGCTCATTCTCATAAGCGCGCTCCGCAAGGCTTCCCTCAAAATCCACCGCGTCGCATCTTCCATACCACGGCTCAATGCAGACGAACGGCGCGTCCTTGCCCTCCGGCGACCACACCGCAAACAACGGCGCATCAAAACGGACGGTCACATACGCTTCCCCGTCGCGGTCAAGCAGTGACACCTCTCCTGTCTGCGCGCCCTCAACCATATAAGTGCATTTGTCAAAGAAGCCCGGCGTAAATCTGACCGCTCCGTCGGTAAGCGCCAGGACTTCATCCTCCATGACCGCCATGCCCTCCGGCGTATTGCCGTGATGGTGCAGTTCGTCGGTAAGTCCGCCGAATTTCAAGCCATATCCAAGCTTGTCGCCCTCCCCATGAATCGGACAGAGAAATGCCGGATGCGCGCCGATGGAAAAATACATGGGTCTGCCGTCCGTATTTTCCACTTTCCAGAGAACCCGCACCTCATTTTCCCTAAGCGCATAGCCGATATGCAGCTTAAAATGGAACGGATATTTCGCGTAAGTCTCCTCTGTAGAACTAAGCACGAACCAGATACTTCCCAGCTCGCTTAACTCCAGCTCAAACTCCATATCGCGCGCGAAGCCGTGCTGCCCCATAGCGTAAGTCTTTCCCTCGTAGC
This sequence comes from Roseburia hominis, assembly GCA_021771815.1. Lineage (GTDB taxonomy): Bacteria > Bacillota > Clostridia > Lachnospirales > Lachnospiraceae > Roseburia > Roseburia hominis_A. The sequence goes on along the minus strand of JAETOE010000008.1, from coordinate 122,671 downwards.
GGTACTCCTTGTTTCGCGGCGCTCCGACAAACGGGAAGAGTACCGGCGAGGTGCGCCCCCAGTATTTGGGATCACCGCACCACATATATTCGCGGTCATCAGACACCCTCCTTATGGACTTGATCTCCGCACCGAAGGAGTCGATCTCTACTTTCAAAGTCTCATTTTCTAATGTGTATCTCACGTTTTCCTACCTTCCTTTCCTGCCCTCTATTTTACTATTGGAACAGGAAACGGACAATACATTTTCTGATAAAATCCGCCTTAGAGGTAACAGTTTGGCCTTCGGCTTCCTGTTACCCTTAGAGCACATACTGGTACATGAAAATAAAGTGACAGATGCTTCCCGCCATCACAAAGAGATGAAAAATCTCGTGGCTTCCGAAATACGTGTGCTTTGCATTAAAGATCGGCAGCTTCAACGCATAGATGACACCGCCGACCGTATAGATGACGCCGCCTGCGAACAGCCACGCGAACGCCTGCGCTGACAGCGTATCCAAAAGCTGTCCGAACACGAATACGCACACCCAGCCCATCGCAATATAGATGACGGAGGAGAACCACTTCGGGCAGCCGATCCACAGCGCCTTGATCAGCATTCCAGCCGCCGCAATGCCCCATACTGCCGCAAGCAGCGTATAGCCCTCCTTTCCGCCGAGCACGATCATGCACACCGGCGTGTAGGAACCTGCGATCAGCACGAAGATCATCATGTGGTCGAGCTTCCGAAATAACTTAAGAATGCGGTCAGGAACGACCACCGAATGATACAGCGTGCTCGCCCCGTAAAGAAGCACCATGCTTCCCATGAAAATCATCATCGCTTCCACCGCCGTCCGGCTTCCCGACAGCCCCGCTTTCGCCAGAAGCGGCACAGCCGCCAGCACTGCCATCATCATCGCTATAAAATGTGTAATTGCGCTCCCCGGTTCTCTGATTGTTATCTGCATACTGGATATCCTCCGTTTCCGAAATCCCGTTCTCCTCCGCCGCACTGCGCACAACCCGTCAGAAATGAGATTTCTAAATATTTACATTTATTTATGAGCCCTGTCGCTTTATATTGTAGCTTTATTTCCTATTATACATAGTTCTCAAAACTACTTGATATAGCCATACTACTCTTATTGTATGAAAATGTCAATGCGGATATTCTCCAAAGTTGAATTTTTTCATATCAATATGATATACTTCTTGGGGAAATTACAGAAACTGCCAAAGTACATTCGCAGCCGCAATCAAAAAGGAGATGTTTTTTTGAAATCAGACAATACCTACTTAACATGTGAGAAGAACTGGGTCTTCTTTACCTTAATGACTATCGCGGGATTTTTCGGTGCGTACACCTATCTGCTCCGCGGAAATGTATTCTGCAATGCACAGACCGGGAACGTCGTGCTTCTGGGGATGGCGCTCGGCGCCGGGAAATGGACGGAGGCTCTGTACTATCTTATTCCGATCTCGGCATATCTGCTCGGTGCTTTCGCCTCAGAACTGCTTCCGAATCCTGTAAAACATGTTTTCCCAATCCGCTGGGACACACTTTTGATCGCGATCGAGATGATCGTCGTCGCATTCCTTGGATTCCTTCCGGAAAGCGCTCCGGTTCAGATTTCGCAGGTGGCAATCAACTTCATCGCATCCATGCAGTACAATACCTTCCGGCAGGCGGAGGGCATGCCGATGGCGACCACCTTCGCCACGAACCACATCCGTCAGATCGGCGTGGGACTTGCAAAGGAAATCAGGCATTTCCACGACCCGGAAAAAGCACACCGAAAAAAATTAAAAAAACACTCCCTCATGTTGGTATGCTTCCTCTCAGGCGCGACCGTCGGCACGGTATTTTGTAATCTTTTCCTCGGAAAAGCAATCTGGATCGTGCTTATTCCGTTCGCGAATCTTCTGCGGTGTCTGGTGCGCGACGATCTGCGCGCCGGAAAAGACAACCTCGAACGGAAGCCGCTTGGTCATTAAAAAATCCCCGGAGCAGTCTGCGTTATTCTCCACATCTGCTCCGGGGATATCCTTTTTCATAACCTTTTCTTAAAGCCAATCCCGTCCGATCCATACGTCGGGATTGTTATTCACCGCCTCTGCACTGCGCCGCTTTATAATTCGCAGTTATTTACCGTCCGCGGGAACGGAATAACGTCACGGATATTGGACATTCCGGTGAGGTACATTACGCAGCGCTCGAAGCCAAGCCCAAAGCCCGCATGACGCGCCGAACCGTATTTGCGAAGGTCAAGGTAGAACCCGTAATCCTCCTCGTGCAGCCCAAGCTCGTTAATTCTTGCAAGAAGCTTCTCGTAATCGTCCTCTCTCTGGCTGCCGCCGATGATCTCGCCGATACCCGGAACCAGACAATCCACCGCAGCAACCGTCTTACCGTCGTCGTTCAGCTTCATATAGAATGCCTTGATCTCCTTCGGGTAATCCGTTACGAATACCGGACGCTTGTACACTTCCTCGGTGAGATAACGCTCATGCTCCGTCTGCAGATCGGCGCCCCACGATACCTTGTACTCGAACTTGTCGTTATTCTTCTCTAAAATCTCGATCGCCTCCGTGTAGGTCACACGCGCGAAGTCGGAATTAACTACATTATTCAGCCGTTCCAACAACCCCTTGTCGATAAAATTGTTGAAGAACGCCATCTCCTCCGGCGCATTTTCAAGCACGTAACGGATGATATACTTCAACATACTCTCTGCAAGCGTCATGTCGTCGTCTAAATCGGCAAATGCGATCTCCGGCTCGATCATCCAGAACTCTGCCGCATGGCGCGTCGTGTTGGAATTCTCCGCACGGAAGGTCGGTCCGAAGGTATAGATGTTCTTGAACGCCATCGCGTAAGTCTCGCCGTTTAGCTGTCCGCTGACCGTAAGGTTGGTCGGCTTGTTAAAGAAATCCTTAGAAAAATCTACCGTGCCGTCCTCATTCTTCGGCAGATTGTTAAGATCGAGCGTCGTCACCTGAAACATCTCGCCCGCGCCTTCACAGTCGCTTCCGGTGATAAGCGGCGTGTGCACATAGACGAAATCGCGCTCCTGGAAGAACTTATGGATTGCATAGGCAATCAGGGAACGCACGCGGAACACCGCCTCAAACGTATTCGTGCGCGGTCTTAAATGAGAAATCGTCCTCAGATACTCAAAGCTGTGCTTCTTCTTCTGCAGCGGATAATCCGGCGTAGAAGCGCCCTCAATCTCGATCTGCTCTGCCTGGATCTCAAACGGCTGCTTCATCTCCGGCGTTGCGACCAGCTTTCCGGTCACGATAATCGCCGCGCCGACGTTTAGCTTCTCCACCTCTGCGAAGTTCGGAAGCACATCCGAAAACACGATCTGCACCGGCTCAAAAAATGTTCCGTCGTTTACAACGATAAATCCAAAGTTCTTGGAATTGCGGAGACTTCTGACCCAACCGCCGATCGTCACGGTCTGGTCGATGAACTCCTCCTGTCTGCGAAATAAATCCCTTATATTTACCAAATCCATAATTCCTCCATCCGCCGCTCGTCACATAATCGGCGGCGTCCGCTTTACGGACCGCCCTGCCCTATGACCTCCCGCAGCTATATACATCATTACATATTATCTTATCCGTATTTTCCGAAAAAATCAATGCCTATTCCTGTTTGGTTTCCTCCGTGGATTCCACTTGCTCTGTGCCGTCTGCCGCATCCCCGTTATCTGCCGCGCCTGTAGCGGCTTCATCCGCAAGCGCATCGGCTGTCTCAACATTTACCCTAACATTCTCAACGACCTTTTCCAGCGCCTGATCGTAGAGGTACAGATTTCTGAAATAGCGCTCGCCATACGCAGTATCGCCGTAGCCGTAAATGTTGTACATTGCCTCTACGGACTCATACCCGTTCTGCGTCACAAGCTGCCCGGCATATGCCGTCAATTCGTCCTCGTCAATCTCGATGCCAAGTTCCTCGGCAATCGCATCCATGGCAAGTTCAAGGCGGATACTCTTCTCCATGCCCTCATTCCAGTATGCTTCCATCTCTTCCGTGGTCTTGCCGTAGTAATTAGCCAGAAAATCCTCCAGCTGGCTCTCGTCACCGCCGCAGTTCTGATCAACGAACTGTCTCTTATAATCGGCAACCCTCGCTGCAAGATAATCCTCCGGCACATCCACCTCACAGTTATCTACCAGATAATCCTGTACTGCAAGATACGTGTCGCGCTGCTTATTATACTCTGCGCTCTGTTGCATATAGGAACGTATCTGCTCATACATCTCATCGACTGTATCTGCATCAAACTGCTCTTTCGCAAAATTGTCGTCCACGTCCTCAAGCTTCATCTCTTTTTGAATGGAGTTGACCACAAAGGTAAATACAACTGGCTTTCCCGCCAGATCTGCGTTGCCGTAATTCTCCGGAAAGGTCACGTCACAGTCAATAACGTCGCCCACGGAAGCTCCCTTTAAGCCGTCCGTAAAGCCCTCAATGTAACCCATTCCATCCGCCGATGCATTCGCGTATACGTCGATATTCTGGTTCTCCGCCGTACCGCCGTCAAACGCAACTCCATCCAGCTTTCCTACATAGTCTACATTTACAATATCGCCTTCCTCAATGACCTTCTTCTCCGTATCTTCTGTATAGAACGGGCCATAGGACTCGAACATGCTCTTAAAGTACTCCTGTACCGCCGCATCGTCCACGTCGTAATCCCCGGTGATCGTCACACTGATTGCATTATAATCACAGAGCTTCACATAATCGCTGCCCTTTAAGTCAAACACCCCGCTTGCACTTATCACATTCGTATCTGCCGTATTGTCTGCCCCTGCTGCCTCGGTGGATTCCACAAGCTCTGTGCCGCCCGCGCTGCCGTCCTGATCGGATCCACAGCCCGCTGCGCCAAACGCCATCATCGCACAAAGCATCAGTGCTACTGTTCTCTTTTTCATAGCCTCTTTCCCTTTCTTTTCCTCTCTTCGCTAAACGACTGTTTAACTTTTGTATCGTATCACACTTTGTTCCAAAAAGAAAGCTAGCACACCAAACTTTCACAAATGTTTCAAATACAAGATTGCTTTTTTGACAAATCAATGCTACAATTAAATGCGAATTTGATTTAGGGAGGATTCTTGTTATGAGCACTGTTACCATCGTGTTGTTAGTTATTTTAGCCGTACTGATCGTCGGCTTGATCGTATTATATTTTCTCGGCAAAAAGGCGCAGAAGAAGAAGGAAGAACAGGATGCGCAGCTCGCCGCGAACGCGCAGACCATCCCGATGCTGATTATCGACAAGAAGCGGATGCGCATTAAAGACTCCGGTCTTCCGCAGGTCGTCATAGATCAGACGCCGAAGCTGATGCGCCGGTCCAAGCTTCCGATCGTCAAGGCGAAGGTCGGTCCGAAGGTGATGTCTTTGATTGCAGACGAAGCCGTATTTGATCTGATTCCGCTTAAGAAGGAAGTCAAAGCGACTGTCAGCGGCATCTATATCACCAAGGTAACCGGTGTGCGCGGTCCTCTCGAAAAGCCGGAAGGCAAGAAGAGCTGGCGCACGAAGCTTCAGGAGAAGACGAGAAAAGCAAGCGCAGAGCTCGAGAAGGAAAAGGCAGAGCTTGCCAAGGAAAAGAGCAAGAAGAAAAAATAAAGAAACGCTGCAGACTTAATGCCTGCAGCGTTTTTCTTATGTTCTTTTCATCAATACTTATCAAAATCATCCCCGAGGAAAATCGTCGGTTCATCCGAATCCGAGCTTCCCTGTTCGGAGTTCTTGAACGAAGAAGAACTTCCTGAACCCAGGTTATAAATCGAAAGCATCTCTTTCATTCTGGACGCCTGATTGGACAGTTCCTCACTGGCTGCCGCACACTGCTCACTGGTCGCCGAATTCGTCTGTACGACCTGTGATACCTGTCCGATCGCCTGCTCGACCTGTGCCACCGCCGTCGCCTGATAATTCGATGACTCTGCGATGCTGTTAATGATCGTTTCACTCTTCTGTACGATATTGGCGATCGTATTCATCGCCTCCGCCGTCTCGTCTGCGATTCTGCTGCCGACATTCACCTTCGCTATGGATTCCTCAATCAGTTCCGCTGTCTCAGCAGCAGCCGCCGCACTCTTTGCCGCAAGGCTTCTGACTTCCTCTGCTACCACTGCAAAGCCCTTGCCTGCTTCTCCTGCACGCGCCGCTTCTACTGCTGCGTTTAAGGCGAGGATGTTGGTCTGGAACGCGATATCGTCAATTACCTTGATGATCTTGGAGATGCTTTCAGAGGACTTGTTGATATCCTGCATAGCCTCCATCATGTTCTTCATCTGCTCGGTTCCCTGCTGTACATCGCCGATCGCTGTATTCACCAGCCCGGCTGCCTCGTTTGCCTGCTCTGCATTCTGCTTGGTCTTATCTGCAATCTCATCAATGGAGGCTGTGATCTCCTCAATAGCGCTTGCCTGCTCCGTGGAGCCCTGTGCCAACGCCTGGCTTGCACTTGCCACCTGTGAAGAACTTACAGTTACCTGTGAACCTGCATCGCTGATATTCGAAAGTGCATTGAGGTTATCCTCTACCAGTGTCTTTAACGCATTGTTCAGTACATCGTCATCCGACTTGGACTCCACATGGATCGTAAGATTACCGTTTGCGATCTCTTCCGCTATCTTGGACTGGTATTTGATGTTATTGATTACATTTGTATAACTGTCTACCAGTTTTCCGAATTCATCATTGCCGTATTTCACCAGTTTGATATCCACACGTCCCTGTGCAATGTCGTCTGCCGCTTTCGACAACTGGTTAACGGATCTCGCGATGCTCTTTATCAGAGAAGCCGCAATAAATAAGGAAACCAGTACGGATACTGCGATAAGCCCGGCGCTGAGCGCATTTGCAAGATTCGTCTGCCTTTGTATCGATGCCATATTCTCCGTCTGAGAACTGTCGATCATATCGATCAAGATCTGTGCCTTTGTCTCATCCGCCCCGATATCAATCATCGTCTGCTGGATTGTCACCGCTTCTTCTTCCTGCATACGTTTTACGCTGTCCGTAACATTCCGCACCGAGGACATCGCGAGCAACACATTAATGATTGAAAGAATAATGGGAACTGCAAAGCCCAAAATCATTTTTGTTTTTACTGACATATTTTTCATTTTTTCATACCTCTCCTTCTTCATCCGACGTATTTTTCGTCTGCTCCACTGCCGTCGCATCATCATTTAGCAGCTTGTCCGGGTCTAACAACAGCTTCACGGTATCTCCCACCTTGCCTATCCCATACACATACTGATTCTGCGCCCTGTCATTTTTCCCGATCTTCGGCGGCGGCAGAATGTCCCTCTCATCAATGTATACTACCTCCGCAATCTTCTCCACAATCAGTCCTACCAGCATTGACCTCACATTGAGTACAATGATGCAGGTCCTGTCATTGTACTCGATCTGCTGCTGCTTGAACCTCAGTCTCACATCTATCACGGGGATCACCTTTCCTCTCAGGTTGATCAGCCCCTTAATAAAATCTTCTGTCTCCGGAATTGCAGTGATCACCTGGAACTGGATTATCTCGCTTACATACTGTACCTTCAGACCGAAATACTGGTCCCCCGATTTGAAGGTCATGTACATCTCCACCCGGGCATCCTGGCTGACTTCTTCCGACTGACTTTCCTGCGTCTGCAGGCTTGTGCCTGTCTCATCCATATGCCTTACCCTTCCTTTCTGCCTTTTTCCTCCATTCCGACTTGCAGATCCTTTATCTTAATCCACCAGTCCTGGCACATCCAATATCAGCGCGATGCTTCCGTCTCCCAACTGGGTGCATCCGGACAAGCCTTTCACTTTCTTTATGTAAGACGGGATCGGCTTCACCACGATCTCCTGCTCGCCCACCAGCTTGTCAACGAACAGGCATACCTTCTTTTCCCCTTCTTCAAGTATCAGCATCACACCGTCTTCCACATTTTCGGCACACTCCGCTATCCCGTACCATTTTCCGAGACGGATCACCGAATAGCATTCTCCACGGATCATGATATATTCGCTTCCTTCGGGTTCATGAATCATCATATCTTCCTTCACCCTCACGAATTCCTGAATCATACCTGTCTCCAGTACGAAGGAAGCGTTCCCCGTCTCCATCACAATTCCGTCTATGATTGCCAGCGTCAGCGGAATCTTAAGGCTCATGATGCTTCCAAGTCCCGGTGAACTCTCGATCTCCAAAGAGCCTCCAATCTCCTGGATGTTCTTGACTACCACATCCATCCCGACTCCTCTTCCCGAATACTCCGTTACCTGTTCATTGGTCGAGAATCCCGGAAGTGTGATAAACTGATACACTTCCTTGTCCTTATATGCGGAATCCGGTTTGTTATCGTCGAGCAGTCCCTTCTTCCTTGCCTTGGACAATATCTTCTCCCTGTCAAGTCCGGCTCCGTTATCCTCCACGCTGATCCATACCTTACCAGCTTCCGTTTTCGCCGACAGCGTCACCCTGCCTTTCTCTGTCTTTCCGCTTGCTTTCCTCTCTTCATTGCTCTCTATACCATGGTCTACCGCATTCCTTACCAGATGCATCAGCGGGTCGGATATATGCTCGATGATGTTCTTGTCCACCTCAGTGTGCTCTCCCACCATCTCAAACTCGATTTCCTTCCCGAGCTTTCTTGACACATCGAACACGATCCTGTTCATCTTCTGGAAGGTGTTCGTCAGCGGTACCATTCGCATCGACATGATCACGTTCTGCAGATCCGTCGAAATCTTTGACAACTGTGCCGCCGCCTTGTTAAAGTTGCTAAGATTCAGTCCCGGTACTCTCAGATCCGGATTCTGCAGCACCACCGACTCTGAGATTACAAGTTCGCCGATCAGTTCCATCAACTGGTTCATCTTATCTACGCTCACGCTGATAAAGGCGGTCTTCTCTGCCTTTGGCTTTTCCCTTGCCGGCTTATCCTTTGCCAGCTTCTTCTGCTTGCCAGGCTCTTTGGACTGAATGACGAAATCACCCGGCGCCATCGCAGGCTTGGCTGCCTCAGCTTCCTTCTCCGGTTTCTCTTCCTTCTCCTGCTTGCGTTTCTCGATATCTTCCACGCTGGATTCCAGATCAATCCATTCTTCCTGCCTGCCAAAGTCGAATCCCTGCACGAACTCATCCGCACTGCATTCATTGATATCTACCTTCTGGACGTCATACCCGACCTTTATCATCTCCTGCAGTTTCGCTTTATCGCACTGTGCCTGCAACAAGATTTTAAATCCGTTCGCCATGATCTTGTCGGCGCTGCCCTCATCCGTAATAAGATCTTCCGGAGAGTACAGCAGATCCTCCGCAATCTCCTTGAGCGCGTAAACTGTCTTGTACGCATGGATATTTGCCATCTCCGTCTCCGGGAAAAATGTCATATATATCCTATAAAAACGGCTCGCACTCGACGCCACCGGCGCTATGTAGAACTGTTTGGGTTCTTCATGAACATTTGCCGGAACCGGCTTCTGTTTTGTCTCTGTCTTTGTATCCTTTGCATCCCCTCCGTCTCCCTTTATCTGCGCAAGGAAGCGGTCAAGATCCGCTATCATATCTTGCGGGTCGCCGTCCGGCTGTTCTCCGTTCTTAATCTTCTCCATCTCCCCGGAAATAAAGTCCTGCACATCCAGCACATGTTCCACCAGTTCCAGATGCGGCACATTATCCGGATGCGCTTCCCTTAAATAATAGAACACATCTTCCAGCTTATGGGATATGGCAGTTATGTTGTCAAACATCATAATGCCTGACGACCCCTTTATCGTATGCATGGTTCTGAATATTTCATTTATGCTGTCCTCGTCAAAACAATCGGCATCCTTTTGATCCAACACCATATCCTGAAGCTGCTCAAGGAGCTGTTCGTTCTCAAACAGATACATATCCAACATACTGTCTGTATTAAATTCTTCAGCCATTTTCTTCTCCTTTCCACTTATTCTATCTCAAGCGTCTCTCCATCTAAAATGTATGTCTCCCATTCTGTCATTTCAGATCAACTCCAGTTTTTTTAATGCCTGTTCAAACCTCGCCTGATCAATAGGCTTTCCGGAGTAGATTGTGCATCCGAGTTCAAATGCCATCTTTACGTTTTTCTCGTCATTTAAAGCCGTAGTCATAATTACCTTTACCGCTTTATCCTCCGGTATATTCCTTTCCTTCTCCAGCTTACGGATGCCTACCAACGCCTGATATCCGTCCATGACCGGCATCATAATATCCAGACAGATCAAATCGTAGGGTTCTCCGTCCTCCAATGCCATCATAAATGCATCGACTGCTTCCATTCCGTCTACCGTGACGTCACACTCTCCATATTTTGACAGAAAGCTTACCATAAATTTCCTTGTAACGAAATCATCTTCCGCCAATAAAATTTTCATATTTCCTCTCCTTTGCTTTTTGTTGTATTATTTCATCAATACTTGTCAAAATCATCCCCGAGGAAAATCGTCGGTTCATCCGAATCCGAACTTCCCTGCTCGAAATTCTTATGGGAAGAAGCGCTGCCTGAACCCAGATTGTAAATCGAAAGCATCTCTTTCATTCTGGACGCCTGGTTGGACAGTTCCTCACTGGCTGCCGCACACTGCTCACTGGTCGCCGAGTTCGTCTGTACAACCTGCGATACCTGGCTGATTGCCTGCTCGATCTGTGCCACCGCCGTTGCCTGATAGTTCGATGACTCTGCGATACTGTTAATGATCGTTTCGCTCTGCTGTACGATCCGTGCGATCGTATCCATCGCCTCCGCCGTCTCGTCTGCGATCCTGCTTCCTGTATTCACCTTAATTATGGATTCCTCAATCAGTTCCGCTGTCTCAGCAGCAGCCGCCGCACTCTTTGCCGCAAGGCTTCTGACTTCCTCTGCTACCACTGCAAAACCTTTTCCTGCTTCTCCTGCACGCGCTGCTTCGACTGCTGCGTTTAAGGCGAGGATGTTGGTCTGGAACGCGATATCGTCAATCACCTTGATGATCTTGGAGATGCTCTCAGAAGACTTATTAATATCCTCCATAGCCTGCATCATGTTCTTCATCTGCTCGGTTCCCTGCTGTACATCGCCGATTGCCGTATCCACCAGTCCGGCCGCCTGATTTGCCTGCTCTGCATTCTCCTTGGTCTTCTCCGCGATCTCATCAATGGAGGCTGTGATCTCCTCGATAGCGCTTGCCTGCTCCGTGGAACCCTGTGCCAGCGCCTGGCTTGCACTTGCCACCTGTGAAGAACTTACGGTTACCTGTGAACCTGCATCGCTGATGTTCGAAAGTGCGTTAAGGTTATCCTCTACCAGTGTCTTTAATGCATTGTTCAGTACATCATCATCCGACTTGGATTCCACATGGATCGTGAGATTACCGTTCGCTATCTCTTCCGCTATCTTGGACTGGTATTTGATGTTATTGATCACATTTGTATAACTGTCTACCAACTTTCCAAATTCATCATTGCCGTATTTTACCAGCTTGATATCCACACGTCCCTGTGCAATATCATCCGCCGCTTTTGACAACTGCGCAACGGATCTGCTGATACTCTTGATCAGCGAATATGCAATAAACAGGGAAACCACTACGGATACTGCGATAAGCGCGGCGCTGAATATATTGGAATTGGTCGTCTGCTTTTCTATCGCCGCCATGTTATCCGCCTTGGTACTGTCGATCGTATCGATCAGTATCTGCGCCTTTGCCTCGTCCGCTCCAATCTCCTCCATTGTCTGCTGAATCGTCACCGCTTCTTCTTCCTGCATACTGGTTACTTTGTCTGTAACATTCCGCACCGAAGACATTCCAAGCCATACATTAATGATTGAAAGAACGATGGGAAGTGCAAAGCCCAGAATCATTTTTGTTTTTACTGACATATTTTTCATTTTTTCATACCTCTCCTTCTTCATTCGACATACTATTCGTCTGCTCTGCTGCCGTCATATCATCATTTAGCAGCCTGACCGGGTCCAACAACAGCTTCACGGTATCTCCAACCTTACCTATCCCGTATACATACTGGTTCTGCGTCCTGTCACTTTTCCCGATCTCCGGCGGCGGCAGGATGTCCTTCTCCTCAATGTCTACTACCTCGGCGATCTTCTCCACAATCAGTCCTACCAGCATTGACCTAACATTGAGTACGATGATGCATGTCCTGTCATTATACTCAATCGGCTGCTGTTTGAACCTCATCCTCACATCGATCACGGGGATGACCTTTCCTCTCAGGTTGATCAGTCCCTTGATAAAATCTTCTGTCTCCGGAATTGCCGTGATCGCCTGAAACTGGATTATCTCGCTTACATACCGTACCTTCAGACCGAAGTACTCACTTCCCGATTTGAAGGTCATGTACATCTCCGCCCGGACATCCTGACTGGCTTCTTCCAGCTGGTCATCCTGCACCTGCAGGTCTCTGCCTGTCTCATCCATAGGCTCTTCCTTTCCTTTCTGCCATTTTCTTCTCCTTTACATTTTATTTAATAAATCATATGTCCTTTTTGGTATATCGGACAATTTTTCCTGATACTCAACTGCTCCTATATCATAAGCGACCTTGGGCATCCCGTACACTACGCAAGTAGACTCATCCTGTCCGATGGTTCTTGCGCCTGCCTTTCTCATCGCAAGCAGCCCCTTTGCCCCGTCGCCGCCCATACCGGTCAGTATAATGCCGACAGCATTCTTCCCGGCGGCTTTGGCGACCGAATCAAATAACACCTCTACGGAAGGGCAATGCCCATTTACTTTCGGCGCCGCCTTGCATTCCACCTGATAGACTCCGTTTACCTTTACAAGCCTCATATGCCTGTCGCCTCCTGGTGCAATCAGTGCTTGCCCCGGCAATACTTTGTCGCCTGTCTCTGCTTCCTTTACCCTGATCCTGCATTGATCATTCAGTCTCTTTGCATACATTGCCGTAAATCCGGGCGGCATGTGCTGTACAACCACAACTCCCGGAATATCCGTTCCGAATTCCTTAACAACATCAAAAATCGCTTCCGTTCCTCCCGTAGATGCACCGATTGCCACGATCAGATTGTTGCCCTTTACATTTAGATGCTGCTGCTCCTGTTTCATAATCGTCTGCTTAATATTGCTGATCTTTGCGGTTGAAGCAATCTTTATCTTTACCAAAAGTTCATTTCTGATAAAATCTTCCAGCTGCGCCCGGTTCGATACCGCAGGCTTTGCCACAAAATCAACGGCTCCGGCGCTCATCGCGTCAAAAACCTTTTCACTCAGAGAACTGATTACAATCACCGGCAGCGGATACTGGGGCATCAGCTTCCGCAGGAATTCAATTCCATTCATTCTTGGAAGCTCTATATCCAATGTCATAATATCCGGTTTCAGCTTCAAAATAGCATCTCTCGCCTCAAAAGGATCCTTTGCGGCTCCCACCACCTGTATTGCAGGATCCTTATTCAGATTCTGAACCAGCAGTTCTCTGAATACAATAGAATCGTCAACCACCAATACTTTGATCTGTCTCATAACTTATCTTGCCTCCCCTTTTCTGAAAATGGATGGTTGTATTATTCGAAAAGGTGTGTTTCCCCTATCGATCGTCTCAGTTGTCCCAACAAACAAATATCCTCCCGGCTCCAGGGCGTCATAAACCTTTTGCACTAATTCCCGCTTCGTCTTTTCATCAAAATAAATCATAACATTGCGCAGAAATATCGTATGCATCCTCTTCTTAAACGGGAATGGATCCATCAGATTAAACTGTCGGAAAATCACTTCTCTTTTTAGTTCATCTCTCACCTGATACTGTGTTCCATTGTTAATTGATTTAAAGAAATGTTTTCTCCAGCGTTCGGGAAGCTGACTCACCTGCTCCGCAGTGTAAATGCCTTCCATTGCCTGCTTTAACACCTTAGTTGAAATATCCGTTGCCAGCACCTTCGTATCCCATTGGTCGCGCTCCAGACCGAAGAAATCAGCCAGGACCATTGCAATCATATAAGGTTCTTCTCCGCTGGAAGCCGCTCCGCACCATATGCGCAGATCTTTGCTTCTTCTTTCCTTATTTTTCAGCCAGGGCAGAACCTGTTGTTTAAAGAAGTCAAAGTGCTCAAATTCTCTCATAAAATATGTATGATTTGTCGTCAGGAAATTGACCAGCATCTTTTCCTGATTTCCGGTCTTATCCTTCTCTACCGCATCCATAAACTCAGTAAAGCTCTTCCAGCCGTTTTTCCTTATATAGTTTTCCAGACGACCGTTAATAATGACCTTTTTCTGACTTAAATCAATGCCGTACTGCCGTTTCATATGCGTAGAAATTCTGATAAATTCATCGTCCGATATCACGTTCTCTTCCTCCCACTGCATAAATCAAATATACCGGTATAAATACCGAAATAATCATCTCAACAAAACTGCTTTGATATTTTATTACATATTTCTAAAATATAAGGATTAAATTTTACACCTGCTTCCTTATCCATTATTTCTAATGCCTGCTCTGATGAATGAGCCTCATGTTCTGTCAATGCACAATATCTGTCCATAACAGAAACTATTTGCGCCGCAAGGGGAATTTCTTCTCCCCGCAGCCCCCTCGGATATCCGCTTCCATCCCAATTCTCATGATGACTCCTTGCCATGTCAACGGCGATACCGATAAGATCGTTGTAATCATGATGAATCTTCAGATCGCATAAAAGCTTTGCTCCGATATCCGTATGTGTTTTCATGATCTTGTTTTCTTCCTGCGTCAGTCCTTCTTCCTTCTGCAAAAGCCCCTTAGGAATACCAATATTTCCTATATCACATAAAGGCACTGCCAGTTCAATGGCATCCACCTGTGTATCTGAAATCCTTTTTTCATATATGGGCGACAGCTGCATTCCCTGTGCCAATATCCTGCAGTTCTGCTTCAGACGGGGCATGTACTCTTTCTCATAGTCGGCATTCTGTGCTGCCGCATTCGCCATCGCATACAGAATATGTTTCTCCTCGGATTTTATCTGTTCCAACTGCTCATTAATAGAGATCTGAAGACGTCTGTTCGCCTCGATCAGTTCATCCTTGACTTCATGCAGGCGAAGCTGCACGCCGACTCTCGCCTGTATTACCTCCGGAATAAACGGCTTCGTGATATAATCTTCACCGCCGAGAGAAAATCCTTCTACAATATCCTTCGCACTGTCAAAAGCGGAAATAAATACCACAGGAATATCTTTGGTCGCCTCGTTCTTCTTTAATATCCTGCAGAGCTCATATCCGTCCATCTTCGGCATAGATATGTCGGTAAGCACCAACTGAGGCTTACATTCCGCTAACATTTCCAATGCCTGGGCGCCGCTCTCCGCCAGAATCGGAATATCTCCCATATCTTTAATGATTTCTTCCAGAATCACCCTGTTTGTCTCTACGTCGTCCACGATCAAAATCTTAGCCTTGCGTGTTCTTCCAATCTTATCTTCCATACAACTCCTCCAAAAAAGCCAGCGTTGCAATTATAAAAAAAGGCAGCATATATCTGCTGCCTGTTTTTTTGTTTTACGAAAAATCAAACATATTACTTACTTCTACAATATTAAAGAAATCTTCCTTGGCAAGCATAAAACATTCTATTACATCTGGTGAGAACTGTCCGCATTCTCCACTTAATATCATTTCATACGCAATATTGTTCGCATACGCTGTCTTATATACTCTTGGACTTACTAACGCGTCATAAACATCGACAATCGAAACAATCTGCGCGCTGATCGGTATTTCCTCTCCTGCCAAATGGTCAGGATAACCTTTACCGTCCCATCTCTCATGGTGATGACGGCAGATTTCATAACAATAGCGATAGAAATCCTCCTCCTGATTATTGTGGAACTTTTCCAAAAGTTCACACCCAATCGTAGTATGGGTCTTCATAATCTCAAACTCACTGTCCGTCAACCGTCCCGGTTTCAGAAGAATAGAGTCGGGAATCCCTATTTTACCGATATCATGAAGCGCCGACGCCCGGGAAATCTCGTCTATCTGTCTCGGCGTCAGATTATACTTGGGGAACTGCATCATCAGATACTTTAGTAAGATTCGGGTAAAATACTTCACACGTCTTGTATGCTCTCCCGTCTCAAGGCTCCGGAACTCAACAACAGAGCTGAGCGCATCGATCATGAATTCATTGTTTTCACGCAGCTTTTGCTCCTGCGCCCTGATCTCACGCTCCTGTTCTGCCAGGCGCTCCTCCATATGATATTTATTCTGATATAATTCGATAATATTCCTTGCCCTGCGCCTTACAATATGCGGGTAGAACGGCTTATGTATAACGTCAGCCACACCATAAGAATACGCCTGATCATCGGTATCCTGAACCGTTTCTCCGGTAATCAGAATAACGGGAATCTGCATCAGCATCTCCTTGTCCTTCAAATGTTCCAGCACACCGAATCCATTCATAACCGGCATTACAACATCCAGCAAAACCAATACAATATTAGTATTGTCCTCTAACTGTCTAATTGCTTCCTGGCCGTTTTCTGCCTCAAGAATCTCGTAATCATTCTCAAATAGACCGCGCAATATTACACGGTTTATTTCTTCGTCATCAACAATTAACACCTGCTGCTTTGTCATAACTGCTACCCCTTACGTAATTATGATGTTATTATACCTACATTTCATTCTATCATTTACTAGATAATTTGTCAATTTTTCTCTATTTTTTTATTTATCGACGGCGTTCGACATCGCCATACGTCTTCTATACTTTTTTGAACCGATTCACCTCGCTGCGGGGCTGTAAAGAAATTTTTTGGTTATTTTCCGTTTCCGCCTGAATCTGTGTCATGGATTCAACCAGATTTACCGAGCTTTCCGCCAACTGCTTGACCGCTCTGGTTACATCGTCGCTGATACTCTGGATACTGCTTGCCGTATCCCGACTGTTATCCGCCAAAACTCTTATTTCATCCGCAACGATCGCGAATCCTTTTCCCGCCTCTCCGGCTCTTGCCGTCTCAATGGACGCATTGAGTGCAAGTAAATTTGTCTTGCTTGCAATATTTAGTATTTCTCCTGTCAACTCATTGATCTGTTCCACGCTTCCGCTTTCTTCCACAGCAGTTTCCAGTGTCTGGCGGATATCTGTTATGACCCGTCCGGCAGTTTCTTTGCTCTCCATGGTATCTTGATGCATATTCTGTGCCCGGTCTTTGATATCTACCACTAGGTTTACACCGTCATTCACCTTATCCATCATCGCGCTGATCTCATTGCGCACATCACTGCTTCCGGTCGCCAACTGCCCCAATGTCGCGGATATTTCCTCCATGCTGGCTGCCATCTCTTCCATTGTTGCCGAAACGCTGTCGGCGCTTTCATTGGACACACTTATTTTTTGCTGGATGGTTTGCGCCGATTTCGCCATCTGCTCGGATTCCTGTTTCAGCCTATGAATGATATTCTGAAGTTGCTCCAGAAAGCGGTTGATGCCGGATGTCATCTGACCGATCTCATCCTTTGTCCTGACTGGAATCCGTTCCGTGAGATCACCCTCATCATTGTCAATTCTGTTTATGATCGTTTGGAGCAGTACGCCGGATTCTTTTGCCGGTTTAGCGACCGTAACAATCACTACAACAATCGTCGCTGCCAGTACAATGAAAAAAAGCCCATAGAAATTCCGCCAAGATTGCGGACTTGATCTATTCGCAAAGCGCTTAGTTCCTGAACGGCGGTACGTTTTTCGGAAACCAGATCGTCGTATGTATTTTCTGCCGTCTGCGCAGATTCCAGATGGGGCAGCATACCATCCACCATATTCTGCACGGCATCGAAATTCCCTGCGTCCGCCTCCGCAAGTATTTCTGAACAGTAATCTGTAAAATCCTTCACAGTGGTGCTCCACGTCTCGTAAGCAGCGGACATTTCTGCATCCTGTGTAAATTCAGTCAGATTACCCAGATTCTCCATGGAAGCGTTCATATCAGAAATACACGTGTCCAGTTTTTTCGACATGATTTCAATTTCGCGCTGTTTAAAGTAAATGAGGTTTGCATACAGCTGCATTTGCTGGAACGCTTTTGATGCTTTGCTCTTTTCCGCACTAATCTCAAGATAAATATTTACTGAATTATTGTTCTCCTTAATTGTGGACAATGCCATATAGTTCATTGTAGTTGTTGCAAAAAAACTACTCCCAGAACTGCCATCAATGCAATAACTTTGCCTCCAATGCTCCCTTTCATTTTCACAACCGTACTCCTTTCTCCTCAGCAAGCTTTGTCATTATGCAATATGACCAATTTCCCTATGTTTTTCCAAAAAATCTATATAAATTATACTTTTTCCTTTTAAAAAAAGCAATATAATTCCTAGGTGCAAAAAGGATAAAAAAGTGGTATCTGCCCCATTCGTCAGGAGCAAATACCACTTCATCCATCAATGTTTTGAAAGCAAAAATAAACTTTTCTTTTCCGCATCGGCGCGAAGCTGATTTATTCATACTTTTCTATACAGGCAACTACTTGTTCCTCAACAGGGAGGCTTTCTACCAAAATACTTTTGGCTTCATCCACATTCCCCTCTCTAAGAAGCGCCACAATTTTTGTATAGTCTTCATAAAGCGGAGTGATTGACAGATTCCCCAGAATTCCTTTCATTGTATGTGCAATCTCTATCGCGCTGTCAATATTTCCATGCTCAATCTCTTCCATTACCTGTGCGCCTTTCATCGAGTTAGGAAGCTTTTTTAGCATTTTTTGATACAACGCTTCATTATTCAAGAATCTGCTCACTGCCTGATCCGTATCAGCGCCTAACCCCTTCAGTTCTGTTATCATACTCATTTTATTTTCCCTCACTGTTTCTTTTTTTCAGAAGGTCGGAAAGCTTCTTCTCTATCTCCGACATATCAATCGGCTTTGCGATATGTCCATCCATTCCGCATTCCATGCACTTCTTCATATCCTCCACAAAGGCGTCCGCCGTCATCGCAATGATCGGCACGTTCGCATCCTCACGCTTAAGTGCCCGGATCTCACTTGTCGCCTCATAGCCTGTCATAACCGGCATACGAAGATCCATCAGAATCGCATCATAATAACCAACCGGCGATTGCATAAATTTATTCACACAGATCCTTCCGTTTTCTGCCCAATCCACCTGCAATCCCCTTGCTTCCAAAAGCGTCTGTGCAATTTCCCAATTCAGTTCATTGTCCTCAGCCAGAAGAATCTTTTTGCCGATCAGGTTCTCATTCTGTTCGGATGTATTCTGCTCAGCCGCATTGTCCTCTTCCGTCTGGGCAAACTCTCTCAGGCCATAATACAACGTAGATTTAAACAGCGGCTTTGAAATGTATCCTATAATTCCGGCCGCCTTTGCCTCATCCTCGATTTCGCCCCAGTCATAGGCCGAAATCAGCATAAGCGGAATATCTCCCCCTGCCTGTCCACGAATTCGGCGGGCCGTCTCTATTCCGTCTATACCGGGGAGCTTCCAATCCAACAGAATAATCTGGAAATCGTTCTGCTCCTCATGCCTTTTGCGCACCAGTTCAACCGCAGATTCTCCGTCCAGAACGCATTCTACACTGACACCGATATCTTTCAAGGAATTCGCAGCGCTTTCACATAATTGCTCGTCATCATCCACAAGCAACATATGCCAATTCGGCAATATCATCTCTTCTTCCTGCACAAGCGCTTTCTCCATATCCAGAACCACATGGAATTCTGTTCCTTCGCCCTGCTTGCTGTCGACTTCAATGGTACCGTTCATAGCATCAACAATATACTTTGTAATCGCCATACCAAGACCGGTTCCTTCTGTCTTGTGAACCCGTTTCGTATCCTCTCTTGTAAAGGCATTAAAAATTGTCTTTTTAAACTCCTCCGTCATGCCAATGCCGTTATCCTTGACTCTGATATGTACTCTCACATAAATGTCTCCAAGCGGTGACGGTTCTTCATACAAGCTGATCTGTATGCTACCGCCGTCCGGAGTGAACTTAATCGCATTCGACAAGAAATTAAGAAGCACCTGATTCAAACGGACGCTATCGCAATATACATCTTCCGCCAAAATATTTCCGACATCAATACCAAAGTTCTGATTTTTCGCTTTCGCCTGCGGCTGGGCAATCGTCACGATGCTTTCCATCAGTTCCCGCAAAGAAACCATTTCCATATTTAAGGTCAATTTTCCGCTTTCAATCTTAGACATATCCAGGACATCATTAATCAGCCCAAGCAGGTGCCTGCTGGATAACGTAATTTTCTTCAGGCAGTTCTGCACCTTAGCTTTGTCGTCAATATTAGCCGCTGCAATCGACGTCATTCCCACTATGGCATTCATCGGCGTACGAATATCATGACTCATATTAGACAAAAACTCGCTCTTCGCCTTTGTCGCCTGAATCGCTTCTTCCCGGGCCGCCGCCAGTTCTGCCATCTGACGTTTGCTGTTCACAAAATACAAAGCGAACAAAATAATCATCAGCAGTAAAACCATACCGCAGATCGTGAAAATCGCCATTGTCTGCTGTGCACTGTAACTCTGGACTTCCTCATCCAAAGTGCCGTACGGCATCATTGTAATAAGATACCATTCGGAATTCGGGAGCGGTGTGCAGTAAAAATGAACCCTCGAATCTGCCCTTTCCATCACCGTCGAATAGCGCTCTTTTCTCGACATCGCCTCCTGAAGTTCCTTAACATAAGTATCTGCACTAACCTCCGCTTTGTCACTGATGTTTGCCCGAAGCTGTTCCAGGTAATTTCCATATTCCGTATCATCGCTCCTGATAACAAAACTGCCGTCACGGCGGATCACATGGGAATATACCAATGAATCGTTTTGGCCCAGCGAAAGCGTCCTGATCATGTACTCGCAGGGAATACCGCCCACCACAGCAACACTTGTAGAACCGTCCGACATCGGCAGGGACGCCTTAACGCCAAAAAGTACAACGTCGTTGCCCAATGCATCTACTCCGACAGCTACCTTTTGATCGCCTCTAAGCATTGACTCACGAAAAGGTTCCGGATCCGACAGTCTTACCTGCTCGCCGTTAATCATCTCGATCTCTCCGCTTTGGGCGTACAATGCGAAATATGAAAAATTGCGTCCACGCGCACCATATTCGAGCTTTCCCACCAGACTTTCCCTGTCAGCCAGATCAGCTTCTGTTATGTCATCCTGAACACTTTGCAGCTGCTCAAACTGCGATTCTATGGTAGTCTTAAAATGCATTTCGATACGCTCATTCATACCTTCCATGTAAATCGTACCGATATCATTGATCATTACATTATTCTCGCGCCCTAAATAATATCCGAGAAATACAAAGCCGCACATACTAATGATCAACGCCGTAATTACGCCAATTTGCAGAAATTTCATCGCATTCGTCTTTTTCACCTTTTTGTCTCCTGTTTTAAAAAAAGTCCGCCTAAAGCTCCTATCATATTCAATATCAAATCTAGGCACATAGTACCATAAGTCCTATTTCATGTCAAGTCCGCGCAGCAGACGTTTCCACATTGATTTCATATTTTGAAATCGCCTGCATTCTTGGATTTTACCTTCATTGTAATCGTACAGTCTGCCATGTGCTCATAATTGATCTCCAGCATATAATCGACCGTAACACAGAGGTCATGCTCCTTCTCCTCTACCAGGACCTTCGTCGCGTCAATTCCGATGAGAAGACTTCCATACGGCGTGTAATAGTAGGTGACATTCTTTTTATTTTTCTCGAACATCATATGTACGTTCACCTCGCCGCGTTTTGTGATATCCACCACTTCGTCTCCAAGCTTGATGATATTCTTCGTCGTACGGCAGGTCTCCTCTGTCACCTCATCATACAGAATATAATGCTTTCCGTTCTTCTTATAATATACGCCGGAGGTAATGATCTCGACCGGCTCGCTATCCGCGCCATCTGCAAATTGCAGCCCGCTGATTGCTATCAATACGTCTTTTGTCATTTTAGTTCCATTTCCCCATTTCTGTCCTGACGGATACTCTACGGGCACTTCCACCCATTACCACATATTAAATGGTTTTCCCGGAATGTTCAAGTGTTTTCTGCTTAAGGCTCGCGCAGGAAATCGAGGCACTTTAGGCGAACCTCATAATCTCCCGAGGAAAGCACCGTCTCATACTCCTCTTCGTCCAGCACCTCGCGCAGTTTCTCCCCGGCCTCCTCATCGACGACTTCATAAACGCTCCCGGAAAAGCACATATTCGGATACATCACGCACCACCAGTTATGTCCTTCTCCCTCACCGATCACAACGCGAAGTGCCTCATACTTCCCCGCCGGAAATGTATAATCCCCGTAAGTCTTTACCGGGAAATCGACTTCCTCGAGCGCCGCCTCTACCTCATAATCCAAGCCCCATTCCTCCACGACGCGCTCCGCCGTCGCTTTAATCCGGTTTAGATTTGCATTTATGATCTTCTCACACGCCTCCCGATCCCCCGCTCCGGCAAGCGCTTCCGCCAGTTCCGCCCCCACGGCGTCGCGCACCGCAAGCTTTAACGCCTGATCTTCACGTGAATCGCTGTTCGCCAGCACATGGAACCGCAGCACCTTTCCGGCGATATCCTCCTGCATCCGCAGGTTCCTCCCATACTGCAGACTAAGCAGCAGCAATAATATCAGATTCATCCCGACTAATATGTACCATACGACCTTACCTTTTCGCATCTGTCTTCCACCTTTTCTTTCTGCGGCGGGACACTTCCCGCCGCTTCTTACAAAACATTTTTATCTGTCCTGCATCTTCACAGACACACTATTCCCATATCCGCCGGATCTTATACCGTCCGCGCCAATATTTTCCTATAAATTTACCCAGTCAATATCCACCTCGTAGGTAATCCGCATATCCTCCTCGTACTGTCCGCCGTCCCTCTGATATTCCAGATACCAGTCCCGTCTTGCGCCGCCAAGCGCACGGTAGCTGCCTGACAGATCGATGCCCTGCTCCTTTAGCGTCTGCTCTGCCAGCATATTTACATAGGAAGTAATTTCTTTTTCGATAGTGGCGTTCTCCTGTGTAATCCTCTTCTCTCCTGCGGCGCTTCTGCGGTTCGAAACTTCATCCCCCTGCGCGCCGAACCGCTCGCCGCTGCAATGCACCTGCACCACGATCTCTCTTTGTCCTGCCTGCTCCCGAAATACGACCTCATTGTGCGGCGAGGACAGCGACACCACCGTGCCGTCCGAAAGCGGAATCTGATATTTTCTCATCCGGTTGTCCGTAAAAAAAGCCAGATCCGCCGCATCACATCCGACCGTTCCTGCCGGATTGCCGCGTTTTAAGACATAATACTCTTCCACGGCAGGCTTGCCGTCCTCTTCACCGACATAAGGAATATACAAGGTTTCCGTCTGATTTGCGCGCTCCTTATAGAGCGTCCCAAGCGTCGGATATGCCTGCTTTTTAATCTGCGACACATTCTCAAACTGTTCCTCTAAATAAGTTCCCACCGGCTCATCAAGCTCACCGGACAGTGCTACTATTTTCTCCGGTTCATCCGCCGCCACGATATACGTGTTGCGCGGCAGTTCGCGTTTCTCTGCAAGCAGGTCAAGAAGTTCCTGCATTTCCTCCTTATTATCCAGAAACCCGCGGTCAATCACCATCACCTTCAAATGACTGTAATCTGTCACGCGGTTTCCTCCCCCTTCGTCCGAAGCTAACATACTTTCCACCGCGTCCATGCTCTCCACCGCTATCTCGATGGGGAAATTACGGTCCTCAAGTTCCGCCGTATTGCAGCCTGTAAGCGCAAGCCCCGGCACCGCAAGACAGAGCGCAAGCGCCGTCATGCGTCTTTCTCCCTTTCCTGCCGCCAAAGCCAGAGGAACGATCACGACAAACGGCGTTGCTATATGCCATAAAAACCACTCATACCACGCAAAACAGACACGACTTCTGTAAAAACAACATGCGACGGCAAACACGCCAAGCAGCACCGCCGCCATCGCGCACCTCACCCGGGTCTGTTCCTTTGTCCTGGGCAGTATGCGGCAGGACAGCCGTGAAAGCAGACTGCTCCCATAAAAGCAGCAGCTGTTTAACAGCGCATACATGGTGAAGAACCAGATGCCGAACATAAGTGCATCCGTCCGTTTTAAAAACCCTCCCACGATCTGCACCGTGCTCATCAGTGTTACCGCCGGATATTCCATAGTTCCGAGCGCATCCGCGCCGAAGCTTCCGAGCAGAATCAAATACAGCACCACATGGATTCCGCCCACCAGAAGCAGCGCGCGATGCGCCTCCCGAAAGAGCGGCTCCCTTTTCTCCACATATTCGCACAGAAACAGCGACAGGAATATCACCGACAAACACAGGAACACATAGTAGCCCCCCTCCGCAATCCTTGTAACATCCGTAAAAAACACGGGCGACCAGTAATCTGTCTCCACCCCGGAAAGCGCTGAAAACAGCATGACAAACAGTGGTATCAGCAAAAACCAGAACAGCATTTCGTAGATCCGCGCACGCCCCTCAATGCCGCCCCACAGCCCGTACGCCGTCAGAAGCACAAGAATGACGAGCACCAGATAAAAGGATTCCTCACGCAGAAGCTCCGACAGCACGACGTCCGCAAAGAGATATGCCGTGTAGCCTGCGAGCAGCACAAAATAGAGCAGATAACACGTCTGCACCAAAGAACCGCCCACTTTTCCGAGCCGCTGTCTTAAATACTGCGCATAGGACCCTCCCATCTTCGGCGCAAGCGACTTTAACACCTTTAAATAAAGGAGCGCCGCCCCAACACCGATCGCGATCGAAAAAACGCCGTCCCGCCCAGCCGTCTGACCGAGCACTGTCGGCACCAGAAGCGTACTAAGCCCCAACAGATCGTATGTGAGCAGACGAAATGTCTGTCTGCCTGAAATTCTGTTATTTTCTGAAAACATCGTTCTTCTCCTATTCCGCCCGCATTCACCGTTTGATCCGTAATTTTCTCCGGTTGTTCTTTCTCGCGTAGATCGGGCGCTTCCACAGCATACGAAGCGGCTGCCGCCACAGAAAATCGCGCTCATCCTCATAGTCGTTTAAATCAGCCGCCACGAACGGCATCAAATACGGCACGCCGAAGCTCTTAAGATGCGACAGATGAATCAGCACGAGGAGCAGCCCCACGAGAAATCCGAAGAATCCCAGCCATGCGCAGATGCCGATAAAGAAAAATTTCAACAGCCGGAATGCCGTTGCAAATTCCTCGCTCGGTATCGCAAATGAGCACAGCGCGGTAAACGAAATGACGATGACCACGATCGGGCTGACAAGGCTTGCCTCCACCGCCGCCTGCCCGATAATGAGCCCGCCCACGATTCCGATCGTATTCCCCATCGTGCCGGGGAGACGCACGCCCGCCTCCCGCAGAAGTTCGAACGACAATTCCATAATCAGTACTTCGACCACCGCAGGAAAGGGCACGCCGCTCCTCGCTTCTGCAAAAGACAAAAGCAGTGTTGTCGGCAGAATCTGCGTGTGGAAATTTGTCACGGCAAGATAGAGCCCCGGCAGCGTCATCGCCAGGAATGACGCCGCATAGCGGAGAATCCGCTCAAAGCTTGCAATTTCCCAACGGTTATAATAATCGTCGCTCGTCTTGATAAAAGAATCGTAGTCTGTCGGCAGGATAAGCGCGACCGGGGAATTGTCCGACAGCAGGATAACACGCCCTTCCAGAATCGACATTGCCGCCCGGTCCGGGCGTTCCGTTGTCTGGAACTGTGGAAACGGAGAGTACCATTTCTCTTCCGACAACTGTTCGATCACACCGCTGTCAAGCACGCCGTCGATCTCGAAACCGTCCAGACGCTTCTCGATTTCTTTCAGCAGCCCCGGATATGCCAGTCCTTCCATATAGACAAGGTAGACGTTTGTCTTGGACCGCACGCCAAGCTTCTTCTGCTTCACCTTCACCTGTGTGGAGCGGACGCGTTTTCTTATCAGCGCCGCATTCTGCTTGACGGATTCCGTGAAGCCCTCGTTCGAACCGCGCACGACCTTCTCCGAATCCACCTCGTTCACACCCATGTTCGGGTAGCCGTCATCCGGGATCTTGACCGCCTGATCAAAGCCGTCCACAAAGAGAATTGCCTCCCCGGTCAAAAGACCGTCGCCCGCCTCCTCTATCGTCGTAAAATACGTCGCGTCGGAAATCGCAAGCGCATTCGATGAAAGCGCCTCATAGATTTCCTCCCTGCTTAGTCCTCTCAAATATTTGAGCAATTCAAGCAGCGCGGAATTTCCCATATCGACCGCCACCTCGATAAACGTAAGATAGCACGCCACGTCACCGTCTTTTCCGATATTCATCTGTTTCTTCTTAATATCGTCGCAGGTATGGAACAATTCTTCCATATGTGCGATATTCTCGCTTAGATTTTTACTGATCGCAGTCTTCTTTGCCATTCCTCTCCTCCCGATTCGTCCAACAGGAACACGATATTTCCTAGTATAAAGCAAAAACAGGAACCGGCATCTGCCAGTCCCTGTTATTTTGTTCCGTTTCTTATCATCCTATTCATTTTTCCTGTTCGCGAATTACCGCTTTTACCGCATCCGCCTGATTCTTAACATGCTCGTGCATCGCCGCCGTCAGCATGTCCTTATCCTTCGCCGCAAGCCCCTCGACGATCCGGCTGTGCTCCTCAAAGAGTACCGGATAATTCCTTTCATCCTTTAAATACTCCACACGGTAACGGTACATTTGTTCACGAAGATTGCTCAGCATATTCTCAAGCTTTGGATTGCGCGTCGCGCGGTAGATGATATCGTGAAACTTCACATCCGCCTCGGCGATCCGCTTGATGTCCCTGGTCTTTGTGGATTCCTCGAACTCATGCATCGTGCGCCGCAGTTCCTCCAGCTCGTCCTGCGATATCTGCTCGCAGGCAATCGACGCCGCAAGCTCATCCAGGGCATCGCGAATCTGCAGGACATCCTCCATGTCCTTCTCCGTCATCCTTGCAACTTCGGCGCCCTTCCTGGGAATCGTGACGGCAAGCCCCTCCTGCTCTAGCATCCTTATCGCCTCTCTGATCGGCGTCCTGCTCACGCCGAGCTTCGCCGCAAGCTGCAGTTCCATCAGCCGTTCTCCGGGTTGCAGTTCCCCCTTTAAAATTGCCTCCCGCAAAGTATTGAAAACAACATCCCGAAGCGGAAGGTACGCATTCATATTCAATGTCAAATCTTCTGTCATAAATCTCCCCATGCCTTTCTATGGATTCTCCACTGCCTACCTCGCGTTGTTGTAGATACTCGTCAGATAGACCTGTCTTGCGAGATTCGAACCGCGCATTGCCTCATAAGCGCCCGCCGCCGTATTCTCGTCTTCGAACAACCCGAATACTGTCGGACCGCTTCCGCTCATCATCGCATTTAGCGCCCCATGCTCCATCATATGTTCCTTAATCTCGGCAATGACCGGATAATTTGGAATCGTCACTGTCTCAAGTACATTTCCCATATCGGATGCAATCGCACGCAGATCCTTCGCTTTCATATCCTCGATGAGCCTGTCGATATCCGGATGGACGGTCCTCTCATTGAGCTTTAAATTCTCATAAACAAACTTGGTGGAAACGCCGATCTGCGGCTTTGCGATCAGCACCGGGCATTTGACCATCGGCGGCAGAGCGGTAAGTTCCTCCCCGATTCCCTCTGCCAAAGCCGTTCCCCGCATGACACAATAAGGAACATCCGCGCCCAGCTTTACACCGCGCTTCATGAGCTGCTCTCTCGTAAGACCCAGTCCGAAAATCCGATTCATCCCGTACAGGACGGCTGCCGCATCCGTGCTCCCGCCCGCCATGCCTGCCGCTACCGGAATATGCTTGTGCAGCTTCACATGAATGCCGTCCCCAATCTGAAATTCCTCCTTCAAAAGATCGGCGGCTTTATAAACTAGATTGTTCTCATTTGTCGGCAAAAACGGAAGGTTCGTAGATATCGTAATTCTCCCCGACGAATTCCTTGTAATTTCAAGACGGTCAAACAAGTGTATCGTCTGCATGACCATGCGCACCTCATGGTAGCCGTCGGCTCTTTTCCTTACAACATCCAGTCCGAGATTTATTTTCGCCAGTGCCTTCACGGAAATTTCCTTCATATCGACCCCTCATGTTTTCCAATGTATTTTGTATACAATTATGATTGTACCATTTCCTTTAAAAAAGTGCAATTCCATCCGCGCCATTTCCCTTAATAAAATTTTTCGATTCTTCTAAAGCCTATGGTACTTTCTGCCGATATAAAATATAACAAAATAGGCTGCACGGATGCGGTCTATCCCGATACATATTACTACGATCCAAGGAATGGAGGAATGAATCATGGCAATTAATTCTGTAACCAATGCAACAACTGCATCGCAGACAACCGCTTATACTGCTCCCAAGACGGACGATACCGCTTCTAAGGCTGCCGACACTGCCGCTAAGAAGGACGATACCGGCGTTGTATACGAGAAAGACTCCAACACTTCCAACACTGTTACCAAGAAGACAGACTACGCGCTCGTGAATAAGTTAAAGCAGGACGCAGAACAGCGTACCGCACAGCTCCGCAGCCTTGTTGAGAAGATGATGACCAAACAGGGCGCGGCGATCGGAACTGCTGATTCCATGTGGAGCTTCCTTGCAAAGGGTGACTTCGAGGTTGACGCTGCTACCAAGGCACAGGCAGAGAAGGATATCGCAGAGGACGGATACTGGGGCGTTGAGCAGACCTCTGACCGTATTCTTGATTTTGCGAAGGCTCTCTCCGGCAACGATCCCGAGAAGGCTGACCTTCTGTTAGACGCTTTCAAGAAGGGATTCCAGGAAGCAACCAAGAGCTGGGGCGACAAGCTGCCGGATATCTCACAGCGCACCTACGACGCTGTTGTTGAAAAGTTCGATAACTGGAAGAAGGGCACCGAAGTAGCGGAAGCTGCTCAGACGGAGGCATAAGTACATAACGATCAGAATCGTGTGCCGCAAGGCGCACCCTTAAAAGAGGATGGCATACGCCATCCTCTTTGTTATCTCATGTATCCGTTTCCCTGATATTCGTTTCCATTCGGATACATCGTTCCATTATAATAAGTATTTGCATTCATCTGCTCTTTTAAACGTTTTTTATTGTTGCTTCTCACCATACAATACGAGACAACTGCTATCACCACGTCTACACACACTATGCAGTGCAAAATTCCAAAGGCAACCGCCACTACTGCGTTCAGTGTTCTCTCCTTCGCCGCACGGATACAGCCGCACACTCCGTAGAAACAGGTCGGTATAAAAAACACCAACAGCGCCAGCAATGCCATTACAGTCATGATAATACCGCCAAACCAAAACATAGCCATTCCCATCAGCATCGTAAGAAACACATAAAGGAAAACCGGAATATAGCAAAGCTTTATCAGCATATTCCAGAACAGCAGGCGCTGTGCAGATATCCCGGATGCCGTCTGATAAATCAGCCATATTGCATTTGTCAGTACAATAACACCATACATGACCGCCATTATGACCAACATCCTGTCAAAAGTGTCTGTCGCTTCGGCATTCGGGTAGTTCAATGCAGGTTCCGATACTTCCGTTCCCATCATCTGTGCCATACCAGCCGGCAGAACCATAAGCAGATACGGCATTGCCAGCAGCAAGACCGGCAGCATCGCTTGTATTATTTTCTTCATCGTATATCCTACTTCTCTCCCAGAATCTTCTCAATGCTTGCAAGCTTCACGCAGACGACGAAAATTTGCGTTGCCATTGTAAGATCTTCCAGCGACGGATAGGACGGAGAAATACGGATAACGGAATCCTTCGGATCCTTGCCGTACGGGAACGGTGCTCCCGCGGGAGTCATAACAACGCCCGCCTTCTTCGCCTTATCCACAACCGCCTTCGCACATCCGTCAAGTGTCTCGTAGGTAATGAAATATCCGCCCTTCGGGCTATACCATTTTCCGACGTCAAGACCGTCAAGCTCCTGCTCAAAGGTGTGAAGAATCATCTCAAATTTGGGGCGCAGAGAAGCCGCATGCTTTCTCATATGCTCCGTAATGCCGTGCACATCCTTAAAGAATCTTACATGACGGAGCTGGTTTACCTTATCGTGACCGATGGTCTGAATC
Organism: Roseburia hominis; assembly: GCA_021771815.1. Taxonomy (GTDB): domain Bacteria; phylum Bacillota; class Clostridia; order Lachnospirales; family Lachnospiraceae; genus Roseburia; species Roseburia hominis_A. The sequence goes on along the minus strand of JAETOE010000008.1, from coordinate 92,528 downwards.
TTTAGCTGCTTTTTGATGTCTTCAAGGTTATTCGCCGAGGTCGCGATTGCAGCCACGCCGGAACCCGGGAAGCTGATCTTGCTCGTAGAACAGAACTTGTATACCAGATCCGGATTACCCGCCCGCTTACACTCCGCCAGAATCTCGATCAGATGATCCTGATCGATATCGTACAGATGATGTACACAGTATGCATTATCCCAGTAAATACGGAAATCCTTTGCTGCCGGCTTTAATCTCGCAAAACGGCGCACCGTCTCGTCCGAGTAGGTGATGCCCTGCGGATTGGAATACTTCGGCACACACCAGATTCCCTTAATTGCTTCATCCTTGCTGACTAACTCCTCGACCATATCCATATCCGGACCGGTAGAAAGCATCGGCACGTTGATCATCTCAATGCCGAAATACTCCGTAATCGCAAAATGTCTGTCATATCCCGGAACCGGGCATAAGAACTTCACCTTATCGAGCTTGCACCACGGTGTATTTCCCATCACACCGTGCGTCATAGAACGGGAAATCGTATCGTACATGATGTTTAAGCTGGAATTTCCATAAATAATGATATTTTCCGGATTACACTCGATCATGTCCCCGATCAGCACCTTCGCCTCCGCGATTCCGTCTAACACACCATAATTACGGCAGTCTGTGCCGTCCTCACAGGCAAGATCAGAGTAAGGAGAGAGGACATCCATCATCCCCATCGACAAATCAAGCTGCTCCTGTGACGGCTTTCCTCTTGACATGTCAAGCTGAAGCCCTCTGTGCTGAAACTTCTTATATTCCGCCTCGAGCACTTCCTTTTCTTTTAACAGTTCTTCCTTGCTCATTTCCTGATATGGCTGCATTGTTCATTCCTCCTGATTGCTTGTATATACATTTATTTTACACATCTGCTGCGGGCTTTTGCTTCTTATACACGAGTTCTAAAAATCCTCCCCGCACTCCTGCCCTTTTATCTTATGAAAATATTCGCAGATGTTCTTCTCATAGCCGTTCTCACCGGGCCGGTAAAATTTCCGGTCGGTCAGACCGTCCGGTAAATACTGCTGCTTCACATAGTGATTCGGGTAATCATGCGCATATTTATAACCGACGCCATGCCCGAGCTTGTGCGACGACTTGTAGTGCGCATCCTGCAGATGTACCGGAATCGGAGCCGTCATTGTATCCCTGACCGCCTCCATCGCATCGCTGATCGCACAGACCGCCGAATTGCTCTTGGGCGCGCTCGCCACATAGGCGACTGCCTGTGCCAGGATGATCTGCGCCTCCGGCATTCCGATGCGTTCCACCGCCTGCGCCGCCGACGTTGCAACCACCAACGCCATCGGATCAGCGTTGCTGACGTCCTCCGCCGCACAGATCATAATGCGCCTTGCGATAAATTTAATGTCCTCTCCCGCGTAGAGCATCCGAGCGAGATAGTAGACCGCCGCATCAGGGTCGGAACCGCGCATACTTTTGATAAACGCGGAAATCGTGTCGTAGTGATTGTCGCCCGATTTATCGTAGCGCACCACGCGCTTCTGGATGCACTCGCTCGCAACGGCGAGCGTGATATGTATCTTCCCGTCCTCGCTCCGGTCGGTCGTTAAGATGCCAAGCTCGATCGCGGTAAGCGCCGCTCTTGCATCCCCGTTGGAAATATCGGCGAGAAACTCAAGCGCATCGTCGTCGATAACGGCATCGTAAGCGCCCATGCCCTTCTCCTTGTCATTCACAGCCCGCAGAAGCAGTGTGCGGATATCATCCTTCGAGAGATTCTTCAGTTCGAAGATGATCGAGCGTGAAAGCAGCGCCCCGTTCACCTCAAAATAAGGGTTCTCCGTCGTTGCTCCGATCAAAACGACCGTGCCGTCCTCCACGAACGGGAGCAGATAATCCTGCTGTCCCTTGTTGAAGCGGTGAATCTCGTCGATGAAGAGGATCGTCTTCCTGCCGTACATGCCCTGATTGTTCTTCGCCTGCACGATGACCTCCTCCATGTCCTTTTTCCCTGCGGACGTCGCATTTATCTGCAAGAACTCTGCGCTCGTCGTGTTCGCAATGACTTTTGCGAGCGTGGTCTTGCCCGTGCCCGGCGGTCCGTAGAGAATAATGGAACTCAGCTTGTCGGCTTTGATGGCGCGGTAAAGCAGCTTATCTTTTCCTATAATATGCTGCTGTCCCACCATCTCATCGAGCGTCGTCGGTCTTAGCCTCGACGCAAGCGGCGATTCCTTTTCCTTATTCTGTTCCCTCATATAATCAAATAAATCCATCTAAAAACCCGCCTTTATCTCCGGTTCGTCTCACCGCGTCCGTCGTATAAAAATTCGCCCCGCCTTTTGTACGTGTAACGCGGACATTTGGCTGTTTTGAATTTTTATTCCGTCAAACTTGCATTTCTATATTGCTTTTTGCGGTTTACTACTATTTTTTCACATGATTATGACAGATTCTTATTATAAAATTTCATTTCATATCTTACCATACATGAAACAGAAACATTTTACAAGTAAGAATATGCATTTTCTCCATTGTGCACGATTTTCCAGGGAAATCATTTCTTCTACTGTAACAAATTGATAAGAAAGTCATTTCATCTTATCACTGAATACCGTCCAAGTCCATGTTACTGTTGCCGTTATCACTCGATGGGAAATCAAATTCAGACAAATAAAACCTGTCTACTGCCTCCTGTTCATTTATATCAAGATAATAGGTAATGACCTCATTGTCCGGATAGCCGTATATACTCCTTAAATATTCGTCATACGACGCGTTACTGTAAGAATTATTCGAAGTACCGGAGCTTGAGCGTTTCACTTCCTCCACCGTTACTTCGATTGGAGCCATAGCCTGAATACCGTTTGCATCCGTAACATAATAAGCCGCCCAATAACTCCCTGGCACAGACGTATCGACTCCCGAGGAATCACATGTCACACTCGCTGTAATATCATTTCCAAAACAATCGGATGCAGTGATTCCTTCCATGTAATCTATATCCGTCCCCTTCTTTACCGTCATATTTTCAATTCCGCCGAACACCGGTATCGTACATACCTTCACCCGAAACGGACAAGCAACACCATTTCCTGCTTCGTCTGAGATTATAAGTTCATTATCGTATTCCCCGATATTGGAATAGACGAATGCCGGATTGTTACACGTTACTCCGCCAATTTCAAATGTTGTCTCCTCTACTCCCTCGCCCACATACGTATTGTCCCGAACCTCTATCGTTACATTTCCTGATAGTTCCGTAACGCTTTGCACGATACTCTGTATATAATTAGGTTCATATGCCATAACCACAATCGTTTCCGCAACGGTCACATCGGGCGGTGTCGTATCGGAAACCACAACCGAAAACGGAAAACGCTGGTCCTCGTCATACACAAGGTACCCGTTATATTCACCCACTGTCGTTGTATCAATTTCAGACAAATCCAGGGTTGTCTTTTTCAATTCTCGCTCTGTGAAATCGACTAAATCTGTGATTTCAATGTCAGCGTTGCTTCCAAGTTCCACCCGAACGCTCTCCTGCTTGAACACTACCTCCTTTTTTCCACACCCTGCAAAGCTTACTGTCAAGAATGCTGTTGCAAACAGCAGACATAACATTTTCTTTTTCATCTGTACCCTCCCCATCATTTCTATAAAATGATTATTCTCACGGACAATATCTCATCCACCGTCACGAACGTATACCCTTCCTTTTCCAATTCGTCAATAATCTTAAACGCAGCTTTCACCGAGGACTCCGACGCATCGTGCAGCAGTATGATATCGTTCGCTTGTCGACCTGCTCGATGACAGCGGCGTCCGTCAGATTGCTCAGATTCACATAGTCGTAGGAATGTGTGCCGTGCCCTCCATCCTTGATTTCCTTTACAATTCCGGGGGATTGCTCCACTTCTTTCCCCAACAGAAAGAACGTGGCTGTTACGCCACGCTCCTCTAAACCCTTTAAGAGCTCTTCTGTGTACTTTTCATTCGGACCGTCGTCTGCTGGTGTCAAGTAAGGACCAAATTTTTTTGAGAAATTTGATTTTGGGATTGACAAAATTCTTTTAACATATTAACGATACATTTGTAAAAATATCAGCATTCATACATCCCTAATTTTTCTTTAATATCTAATATTTACTTTTTATATATCATTAAAAGTATCTTCAACTAGATCTATAACTTTTTGATATTCGTTTATACTTGCTCTCATTTTCCGAAATAATTCTTCATTAAATATTACAGGTTTTCTATCTATCTCACCAACAAAAACTTCTCTATCATTGCTATTACTTCGCATTGCATGTCCTAAAGCATTTCTATACCTAATAATCTCATTAAAATATACATCTGCAAACTTGCTATATTTTTCATCCAAGATCAGCCCATATTCACTTGTTAAAATTTTTATTACTCGTCCAATTAAACGTGCTTTCTTATATGAATCCAATAAATAATCAGGTGCTTCAACAATTGCTCTCAATACCTGTTTATTACTTTCTATTTCTTCCATCTTTCTAACATAATCTTCCTTAGATGGCGTTACCAACTTATTCTTTGCATAATTGTTTAAATTTTCTAATTGAGCATCTGAAAATTTGTTAATTGCAAGAACTAATATGTTTTGCATTTGACTTTCAAACCCACTAACATTATCTAAAACTACTCCTCTCAAACTAACGATATCTTGTATTCTCCTTACTATTTTATCCACCACTCTCTGCAATTTAGGATACAATTCCTCCCTTTTTCTGTCCGAAAAATATATCCCATCTACCGGTTCTACAACACAATTGTTTTCATCAATATTATAAAGAGCCTTTACCATTTTATCGAGATTACCTGAATAGAACAAAACATCTGTATAAATATCTAGTTGCCGTAACTTCTTTATTAAAGTATTCCCTGTAGTTCCACGCAATTCATAATCCATAAGTATTAAATCATAATCCTTTTTTAGTTCATCCTCTGTATCATTTTCATCCCCTTTCTTCCATATAATTTCAGGCACAAGGTTATGTTCCTCAATAATTTCTTTCATTTTTCTCTCTGAGGGAGGTCTCCATGACACTTCATCCTCAAACCACAACACTCTAAAAATTATATTCATCTTTTGATCCTCACTATCAATTCAAATCCATCTTTACATTGCTGATTTATGGTTACATCCCCATTCATATCTTCTACAAGCAATTTAACATGACTCAGTCCTATACCATTACCACCTTGTTCTTTTGTCGTTGTTACTCCCAAATCAAAGAGAACTCTTGGATCTTTTATCAAAGGGTCTAAACCTCTTCCATTATCTCTAAAACTTATAAAAATATTATCTTTCTCCTTCCAAAATCGAATTTGAAGCCTTGTTGCCAATGCCTTTTTTGCATTACTTACTATATTATCAAGTATTATCCCTATCGAAGAAACATCAAAAATACACGCGTAGTTTTCATTCAAATCAGAATTCAATTGCATATCAATTCCTCTATATTTTGACATACCAATATATTGAGAAATAAAGTCTCTCAAATCATTCTCTGTTTCTGTTGACTTCAAATTAAAATTACCTTTGATTGCATACTCCGATATTTTATTGATTTTTTGAACATTAACCATAATCTCAGATGTAAATTGCTGCACTAATTCATCATCAATATTTCTTTCACGAAGAGCATCCATCAAGTCAACAAGACTTCCCCTTGCACCTTCAGAATATGTAAAAGTAAGGTGCATTCCATTTAATAGATATTTCTCGTTTTTATCAACAGCTTGTTCCAAAAAATAGTTTTGCTCTTTTCTAATAGTAATTTCCTTATGTGCTGCGTCTAATTGTCCTTGTGTACTTTCTAATTCAGCGTCTGTTTCTCGCTTCTGCTGTAAAAGCCTAAACGTATCCTTTTTTACCCTATCAGCTAATTGCATTAACACTTCATTATCTGTTTTGCTAGCAATATTAATTATTTTTTGTACTGATGCTTCTACTCCCTCAGACTTTTTTTCATTTATTTTCTCAATAAGATTTTCATTATATTCGAATGAAATTAGATCATTTCGTTTGATATTACTATATCCTGCAAACTGTTCTAATATCTTTTCTGCAACATCCCTAGGCAAAAGCCCTTGTTCAACACCTCGCTCAAAATCTTCTTTTTCCGGATCCCCCCAATTTATTACATCTACAACATACTTTTCTAATGTTCTTAAAACTCGCCTTGTGAAGAATTCATAAAACATACTTACTGTTTCATTAAGTACAAAACCACCATCTCTACTAGTTGTTTCCGTAAAAGCATCATTTTCACCTAAAATCTGTATTCTTCCTATAATATCTCTAGTCCCCAAATAACGGTTTCTTCCCTGACTCTTCCTCCTATCTATATAAAATAAATCTTCCCCCGGCTCTCCATAGGGATAAATTCTAAAGCCATTTTTATATACCATAACTGACCCATAATTTACAGGCGTTATTCCCATTACTAAAGAAAAATTATATTTTGCGCTTCTATTCAAATATAATAACTTAAACTTAATATTTTTAAGCTTTGGATATTTTCTATTTTCCTCCTTAAACTTAAATATAAATTCGCCTCTATCCCATAATTCCGTCGTAATTGTTTCCCCATTTTCGGAAATTTGGACTTCTATATTTGTTGTCTTTAATCCCAGTTTTTCAATAATATCATTTTTTATTTCACCATTTACTTTCTCATTATCTCTTTTATTTCTGTTATCTTCATGCAACTCACTAGCAACTTTTAAGTATATTGCAAAATTATCATCTGATAAGTCATTTTCAGGATTGATTAATTTCATCAATGCTCTCTTTAATGCAAGGAAATCTGAACGCTTCCACGGTTCTCTCAATTCTGATATTTCCAGCACAGTTCCCTGCACTAATCCATTTGCGGGTTCAGTGAAATATGGAACATTTACCTCTTTCATTTCACGCTCATCGTCAATTTCAAATTCGCCCCAATTTATTTTCAAACAATTAATAGCAACATCTTTTTCAGTTTTTGACCTCAAACTAACTCTTGCCCCTAAACGATCACATGAAAATCTCCCTACTCCTTTAGCACCTGCCGATGTTCTTTTAATAGAATCTCTATAGTCTTCTTTTACTGAGTTCTGTTTTAAAATATCTTTTCTATTTTCCTTTTTTTTCTCAGAATAAGCAATAAAAAGCCACTTATCTCTTATATCAGATAAACTCATTCCCTTGCCATCATCTTTAATAATCAATCGAGAGTCCGGTGAGTTTACATTCTCAAAAATAATATCGACTCGTTTAGCACCGGCATCATAAGCATTTTTTACTAATTCAAATACTGCTATGTACTTATCGTTAATTAAATCTTTTCCAATAATACTTTTTAAAGCAGTGCTAACCTTAAATTGTAGTTGTTTCTGTTTTAGTGACTCCATTCTTTATCATCTCCTTCAAAGCAAGTCCAATTTGCTCTGCAAATAAAGGTGGCACTGCATTTCCTACTTGCGTACATCGAGGCACTTCTACTTTTCTCAATTGCCCGCCCGTTGTATACTTCCCTTTAAATTCAAAATCATCTGGAAAGCTTTGTATGCGCGCTGATTCACGCACCGTTAATATTCGAGGTTCACTATAATGAACAAAATCATCCGGATGCGCTGTCACTGTCGGTGCTGCCTTTTTCTCGTCCAATACTGTAACTCCACGCTTTCTTAAATTATCTATCAAATTATCTTTAGGAGTTACTCGTTTTAACTTAGGGCACTTTAGTAACATTTCTTTATTCATTTTTATAGTTTCTTCTGAATGCTTTGCAAATCTGTGACTGTCCGCAACGTTACCTTCTACATTCCCTATATTTTTTCTCATCAATTTCTGGTAGCTACTTTGTATTTTCCCATAAACACCCGACTCATAATTTTTAAAATCAGGTGTAGGTACTGTTCCATTTTCTTTTAATAAATCCCCAATTGCCTCTCTAACAGAAACATATTCCTTTAATCCCTTCTGCTGTAAAAAATTCTTTTTATTACTATAAAGCAGTTCAAAAAAAACATGTGGATTTCCCTGTAAGACACCAATCATAATAAATCTATTTCTCTTTTGCGGAACTCCAAATTCAGATATATCTATCATTTTACCTTCAACTGAATATCCTAAGTCTTCCAATTTTTCTTTTAGTATTTTCGAGTATGGCACTCCCTTTTTATCGTCTTCATCTTTAAACCCAATCGTAAATCCTTGAACATTTTCAAAGATTAACATTTGAGGTTTCACAATACTAATAAATTCAATATAAGATTCGCTCAATTTATTTCTTATATCATTCTTTTTTCTTTGCCCAGCCATTGAAAATCCTTGACATGGAGGGCCTCCTACCACTAATGTAACTTTTCCTGAAATTTTTTCCAATTCGTCCCTATATTCCGTGATTACTTCATTAATATCATGCTCTGTCTGCGGAAGCCATTTATTCCAGCAAAAATGTTTTTCTTTGTCAACCAAATTATATTTCAATGTTGCAAAAGCATCTTTGCTTTTTTCAATAGCAAACAAGCCTTTCCACCCTGCATTATGTAATCCTAAGGAAAGACCTCCACAACCAGCAAATATATCAATATAACTAAACTTGTTCATCTCAAGTACCTACTCTCATTATTGTAAAAATCCAACGTATTGCGGGTACAAACACATATTACTATAAATAACTATAGGAAACTCTAACAAAGTTGATGTTATCATAATGCATTGCCACTCACCAGAATCAATTATATTCATTCGTCTAATATAAGGAATTAGCCATTTTTGATCTTTTTTAAAATCATTTAAAAAAAACAACAGTTCTTCATTCTCTAAACAAATTTTTTCAATAATATTTACATGAATTGGTTTAGTGTTTTGACAAATTTCAGAATATCGTATCAATTCATTGTAATTATGAACTCTAGAAGACATATATGCATACATTTGGGTCACTCCTTGCATTTTTACATATAATATATTCTACCCATAATTACATAATTCATTCTTTTAAACTACTTACATTGTAACATATTTCCAGTATAATTGAACAATATCTCATCCACCGTCACGAACGTATACCCTTCCTTTTCCAATTCGTCAATAATCTTAAACGCAGCTTTCACCGAGGACTCCGACGCATCGTGCAGCAGTATGATATCGTTCTCCTCCACCTTATCCACCACACGCTTTGTAATCACATCTGAATTGCTGGTTTTCCAGTCCAGAGGGTCCACATCCCAGAGCACCTCGATCATGCTCGTCTCATAGTCCAGATTCGCTTTCCAGCAGCCGAACGGCGGTCTGATATACTCCGGGTATTCCCCCGTGATCTCGTGAATCGCTGCATTTGTCTTGTCGACCTGCTCGATGGCGGCGGCGTCCGTCAGATTGCTCAGATTCACATGGTCGTAGGAATGCGTACCGATCAGATGCCCTCCGTCCTTGATTTCCTTTACAATGTCAGGATATTGCTCCACCTCTTTCCCCAACAGAAAGAACGTGGCTGTTACGCCACGCTCCTCTAAGCCCTTTAAGAGCTCTTCTGTGTATTTTTCATTCGGTCCGTCATCAAATGTAATCGCAATCTTTTTGGGTGTCACCTCGGTACCCATGGCTTCCCTCGTCAGCCCCGCCGCATATTTTCCCAATGCCGCCATGCATACAAAACCCGCAAACATCAGAATGCCTCTGCACTGTTTTTTATGTAAAATGCTATGTTCCGGTATCTGCAATTTCTTCCCGCCTTATTTCCCTGTGTCATTAAAAGTATATGCCAAAGACTGCCAAAGATAGCATCAACTTACCGAGAAAAATTTTAAGCCGGCTTCCAGCTCGTCCGCCATTTCCTTGAGACGGCCGGATGCACTCACCAGTTGCTCGATTGTTCCGTTTAGCTCCGTCATGGAAGCCGTCGTCTCCTCCGTAGACGCTGCATTCTGCTGCGAAATCGCTGACAGGCTCATAATGACCGTCTCCACTTTGTTTCTCGCCCCGTCGCAGACCGCCGTCTCTTTCTTGATCTGAGACGTCTCGCTGCTCGAAGTCCGAATGCCCTCCTCCAGGGAAACAAAATGTTGCTGCGTCTGCGTCAGTTTCTCCTGCTGCGCTTCCACAATCTCTCTTACCTCATCCACAATCTGCACGGTAAGGTCTGCCTGTGTAACAAGCTCCTCGATGATCCGTTTGATAATATCCGCAGAATCGCTGGACTGTTCCGCAAGCTTCTGTATCTCTGTCGCAACGACAGCAAAGCCGCGTCCCGCCTCTCCTGCTCTTGCCGCCTCAATGCTCGCATTTAAGGACAACAGATTCGTCTGGCTGGCAATCGAAGTGATAAGCTCGGTCGCCTCTCTGATCTTCTGTACAGACTCACTCGTCGTGTGCGTCTGCTGCGCTACCTGTGAGAACGCCTCGACCGTCTTCTCATTCGCTGCGCCAAGCTCCCGCATGAACTGCGCAGATTCCGTGCTGACCTGATGCATCTCCTCCGCCATGATGCCAAGCTTCTCTACGCTCTGCACGATCATGCCGAATGCGCTTCCCATTTCCTCGATCTCGTTTGCCGCCGACTCAGACTCCTGCGCCTGTGTCGTCGCACCGCCCGCAATCTCCTCGACCGCCATTCCGATTTCTGCGGAACTCACCTTGCTGTTTTCCGCCATACCGTCCAGATTCACACCGGAATGCTTTACCTCCTCAGAAATGCCCTGCGCCGTGCGGATCACATCCGACAAACGGTCAAGAAATTCATTAATATATTTGCCAAATACAGAAAACTCGTCTCTGCTCTTAATTTCCGCGCGAACAGCCAGATCGCCCGCCGTCATCTTAGACAGCGTGTTTTTAAATACCGTAATGCTGCGGTTCATCGATCTGCTGATGTATGCGGTGAGGATAATCAACACGCAGGCGCTTACCAGAAGGATTGCCGCCATCAGTATAATCAGACTCGTCTGTGAACTGTCTGTGTCCGCTTCCACACGCTCCCGCACATCCTCCGTCAAATCCGTAAGCTGTGCGGACAGCGAAATATTCTCTTTCTTCGTGCTAAGGACTGTCTCGTCCTTTGATGCCATCTCCTCAAACGCAGCCTGCTTGTCTGCAACCATCTGCGCCATTCCGGCGCGCTGCGCCTCATCACTCACATAAGCTGACAGACCGTCTGTAATCTCCGCAAACTGCCCGCGGATCGCCTCTGCTTCCTCCGCCACCTCACTTCCTTCGACTACATGCTTGCTGTACTGTGCAAAATCTGTGTTTAATGTCTCGAGCGCTCCTACAAAATCAAATTTATCGGAAATCGCAAACGCTGCCGTAAGCTTTCCGAAATTTCCGGACTCCAGATAGAGTTCGTAAGTAATGGTATCGTACTCCTCGATTGCAATTCCGTTCAGCGGAATTTTCATGGAAGTCTCAAGCCAACTGGTATCTGTCGCATTAAATTCCGCGTCGATGGATATGCTGTCCACACCGCCGAAGTTCACAATATCATAGCCTTTTAGCGCATCCCCATAAGAATTGGCAAGATCAGCCCCCGTAAGCTTTCCGAGATCAAGGACCTCCTTCTTGTCCCCAGCGCCAAATGTAATCTGGTTCACACACATATTTCCTGTATACACGATTCCGTTCCCGCCGATTCTGGCAAGTAAGTAATCCCTTCTGCCCGCCTTCGGTATCTCGCAGGTATAGGTAAAGTGCACGTATGTCTTACCGTTCTCCGTCACGCTCTCTCCGTCTGCAATGATGTCCGCCCATGTTCCGTCCACCCATGACTTATCATCTGCAACTGTCGCAAACTGTTCCTCTAATGTCTCGTCCTGCGCCGCAAACTGTTGGTAAAGCCCTGTGTCGGCCGAATATCCACGCTCGCTGCTCAAATTGCGCAACGTCTCATAATTCGTCTTGCACTCTGCTATATTTTCCTTCGTTGCCTCAATATCGCTGCGAAACGTTGCATCTGCCGACTTTTTGGCCTGGTCTGCACTCTCTTCCATTGCCGCAAGATTCGTCACGATATTTTCCAGATAGGAGTCTTCCAGAAAATACAGGTAAGAAGTCTCGAGACTCTGGTTCTGATACTGGTACTGATTGATACGGTTCATCTCCGTCAGTACTTCATTGTTCCTGCTGTTCTTATTCAGCGCGATCACCCCCGCCGCGCCGAGGATACAGGATGCAAGAATTGCTGTTCCTCCCATCAGAAGGATCTTCCCCCTGATGGTCTGTAAAAATCCGCCCGTCTGCGGTGTCCGCTTTGCTGCCCCCTTCGTTCCTTTTTTCTGTTTCATTCCTTCTCCTTTACTTAATTTATTTTACCTAATTTTAGTATACCATCTAAATTTATTTTTTCAACACTTAAGCTAATTTTTCTTCAATTTTCGTCTATTTAAGCACAAAAAAAGAGGAAAATTGAAATATAATATAACAAATTTACCTCAATTTCCTCTTTTATCCGCTTTTCTTCCTAAATTCATAACAGGATTAAAAAATCAAGAACTCCTGCCCGCTTTCCTCATAATCATAATAGCTGTCGTAATTATTATAGTAGTCATCGAAATAATCATCATAGTAATCGTCGTTATAATAGTCATCATAATCGTCGTAGTAATCATTATAGTAGTCATAATAGTCATTGTAGTAATCATCATAATAGCTGTCATAATAACTATCATAAAAATCATCATACGAAAGCCCTGCACGCGACATCCCCGCCGCAAGACACCCATAGAGCACCAGTGAAAACACAAGGGAAATCGCTGCCGTGACAATTCCCGCAACGGCAAATCCCTTCTCTTTCCCTCTGGTTAATTGGATAATGCCGAAAATGATTGCAAGAATTGCGGTAATCCAGTTGATACAGGTACAGAACAGCAAAAGCGAGATGATTCCAAGTATCATCGACGCAATTCCCATTCCGTTCGAATCCGTCTTCCTCTGCCCTGCATAACCATAATACGGCATCCCATATCCCTGGTTCATCTGCGGCGGTACTCCCCATCCGCCGCCCGGATTCATCTGCGGCGGTGCCATCCCCTGCTGCATCTGTGACGGCACTCCCCGTCCTCCACCCGGATTCATCTGCGGCGGTACTCCCTGCCCTCCACCCGGATTCATCTGCGGCGGCATTTCCTGCCCCTCGCCCGAATTCATCTGCGGCGGTATCCCATTCTCCTGCGGCATATTCTTCTGTTCTTCCATATAAATCCTCTTCTCTTCCTACCGATCCGCCTGTCTGTTCAATGTCTCACCAAACAGGCCAGATACAAAAATGCAACCCTATTTTATAATCGGATGCTCCTCGATATAGCGCTCCATGATCTGTGCAGCGCACCCCACAAGTTCCTTGCAGGGACGCTTCTTATAATACTCCTTCGTCCGTTCCTCCGGAACCGGCTGCTCCCGCTTCACAGAAAGACCGAGCAACTCCCGGCAGACAATCGAGCCGTTCTGCTGCTCGAACATCCCTGCAAGTTCCTGAATCCGCGCGTAATGCTCCGCTTTCGCTTCCCTGTCCTTCGGATCTTCATATCCGTACAGCACGCCAGCGACCATGAACATCCCCGAAACCGTGCCGCAGACCTCGCGCAGTCTGCCCATTCCCCCGCCGAACGACGAACTTAGTGCAGCAGCCGTGTGCCTGTCGAATCCGTGCAGATCCTCAAACGCCAGAAACACCGCCTGCGCGCAATTATATCCTTCCTCAAACAATGCCATTGCCTTTTCTTTTCTCATATCGCACCTCACCTACCAATACTATATAACTTTTCTTGTATTTTCACAACGCTTTTGATCATTTATATGCTATACTTATGCATATCAACCGACGAAAGGAGCGGAACCTTTTTTGTTCCGAAATGTATATGAGTACTTTAAATCTGACCATGCTCACCGATCTCTACGAGCTGACCATGATGCAGGGATATTTCAAGAATCACAACAAGGATGTCGTCGTTTTTGACGCATTTTACCGCAGCAACCCTTGCGGCGGCGGCTACTCCGTCTGCGCAGGACTGGCACAGGTCATCGATTATATCGAGAATCTGCACTTTGACGAAGATGATATCCGCTATCTGCGGGAACTTCATATTTTCGAAGAAGATTTTCTTTCGTATCTGCGCGACTTTAGATTCTCCGGTGATATCTACGCCGTGCCGGAAGGCAGCCTTATTTTTCCGAGGGAACCTCTGGTAAAGGTCGTCGCACCGATTATGGAAGCGCAGCTCATTGAGACAGCCATCTTAAACATCATCAACCACCAGTCGCTGATCGCGACAAAGGCGGCGCGCGTCTGTTACGCCGCCAAGGGCGACAATGTGATGGAGTTTGGCCTGCGCCGCGCACAGGGACCGGATTCTGGCATTTACGGCGCACGCGCGGCTGTCATCGGCGGCTGTAACGGCACCTCCAACGTGCTCGCCGGACAGATGTTTCACGTCCCGGTACTCGGCACACATGCGCACAGTTGGATCATGAGCTTTCCCGATGAATATACGGCATTCAAGAAATATGCCGAACTTTACCCTTCCGCCTGCATCCTGCTCGTGGACACCTACGACACCTTAAAGTCCGGTATTCCGAACGCGATCCGGGTATTTACCGAGATGCGCGAAGCGGGAATCCCGCTGACCTACTACGGCATCCGCATGGACAGCGGCGACCTCGCCTACCTGTCCAAACAAGTGCGCAGAATGCTCGATGCCGCCGGATTTGCGGATGCGGTCATCTCCGCCTCGAACGACCTCGACGAATATCTGATTGAGAGCTTAAAGCTGCAGGGCGCCACGATCACCTCGTGGGGCGTCGGCACGAACTTAATCACCGCAAAGGACAATCCGGCGTTCGGCGGCGTGTACAAGCTTGCCGCCGTCCGTGATGCAGACGGCAATTTTCAGCCGAAGATCAAGCTCTCCGAGAATGTGGAAAAAGTAACAAACCCGGGCAACAAGACCTTCTACCGCATCTACGACAAGAATACCGGCAAAATCCGCGCCGACTTAATCTGCCTGCACGATGAGGCATTCGACGAGAACGAGGAATTAAAGCTCTTCGATCCGAATGCCCCGTGGAAGAAGACAAAGCTCACCGGCGGCAGTTATACGATGCGCGAAATGCTCGTTCCTGTCATAAAAAGCGGCAGAACTGTCTATGAGTCCCCGAGTGTCATGGAGATCAGAGACATCTGTAATAAAGAAAAGGATACGATCTGGGACGAGACGAAGCGTTTTGTCAATCCACAGGAAATCTACGTGGATTTATCCCAGAAGCTTCATGATATGAAAACAGCGCTTTTTAACAAAATGAGCGTAGAATAAGACAAGCATGGAAGAACCGCCGGCTCTTTCATGCAAAGTTTAAGACATCGAAAAACCGCCCTCGCAGTTTTGGCTGCAAGGGCGGTTCCCATTTAATTAAATCCCACGACCTTCTGTGAGAGCTTATACGCCGCGACAGAAATCTTTCTGCCGCCTCTGCCCGGCAGATTCATGGTATTTCCCATGATGCCCGTGCGCAGATGGTGGAACAGACGGATATCCTTATCTTTGATATATTTCCACAGTTCACGCTTCTTCTCAAGATTCTCCTCCGTGCCGGAACGGATCAGCATGATCGTGGAAATGACCGTAATAATTTCCAAATAGTTAAACATATAACGGCGCAGCCTGCGGTCCTGAATTTTCCACAGATCAAATTCATCCACCATAATCTTGTTGACGCGGATCTGCTGGTCGATGCGCGTAATCATAACTCGTTCATTGACCGACTGATCGTCCCTTCCGATAAAATAGCGGTAGAAATCCACGTCCATGTAATAGAGCGTATGTACCGACGGAAGCGGCTTATACACATAGATATTATCCACATAAAACGTGTGTTTCGGCAGCTCCAGCCCACATTCACGCAGCAGCCTGGTACGGTAAATGACCGAGTGCATCAGAATATACTGACCCTTGCGAAAATGCCCCGCTTCTTTCCATGTAAAGAGCGTATCCTTCGGCAGATTGGAGCAGCGCATGACCTTCTTGCGCTTCGCACCCTCTTTCTCATAGACATAGTTGGCAATGAACATATCGAGCGTCCGGCCGCCGCCGGAAAGCTCCTTTAGCTTTGCAAGAATCTTCGCGTACGCTTCGCCGTCCACCCAGTCGTCGCTGTCGACCACCTTAAAATATAGCCCGGTTGCATTGCGGATTCCGGCGTTGACCGCCTCGCCATGCCCGCCGTTCTCCTGATGGATCGCACGGATGATTGTCGGATACTTTTTCGCATACTCATCTGCAATCTCGGCGGTACGATCCTTAGACCCGTCGTCCACGATGAGAATCTCCACATCCTCCCCGCCCGGAAGAAGGGATTCAATACATTTCTCCATATAATTTTCCGAATTATAACACGGAATTGCAAAGGTCAACAATTTCATAGCTTATCTTCTCCTATTTTCTCCAAAGGGATTCGCCCCGTCTTATCCTACAACTGCTCTGCCAGTTCCATTGCCTTTTTCGTCATGGCGTCAATATTGTAATATTTGTATTCCGCAAGCCTGCCAAGCAGATGAAAATTCTTCATCCCCGCCGTCAGCGCGCGGTACTTCTCATACAATGCCTGATTCTCTTCGTTTGGAATCGCATAGTAAGGAATCTCCCCCTTGGCCCCGGTGTAGGCAAACGGATATTCTTTTACGATTGTCGTGCCGTTTGCATCCTTCTGACCTGTCAGATACTTAAACTCCGTAATCCTTGTAAACTCCTCACTGACCGTGTAATTCACCACGCTGTGCCCCTGATAAGACTCCTCGTCGTAGTGCTCGAACTTAAAGTCAAGAGAACGGTACGGAAGTCTGCCGAATCTGCAGTCAAAAAGTTCGTCTAACGCTCCCGTGAAGATCACATCCCCCGCAAACGGCTCTCCCTTAAAATATATGATGTCTCCCTCAAGCTTAAGCAGCTCCTTACAATCCACCCCGCACTTCACCGTAATGCCCGGGTGCGTGAGCATTTTCTCAAACATCGGCGTAAAACCGTCCTTGGGCACGCCCTGATATTTATCCTGAAAATAGCGGTTGTCATAGGAAATAAGAACCGGCACACGCCCCGTGACCTCCGGACTGATCTCCTCCGGTTTCTGCCCCCACTGTTTCATCGTATAGCGCAGAAAAACATTCTCGTAGACATACTGTGCAATCTCCCGGATATCCGGGTCTTCGTTCTCGCGCAGCTTCATGATCGGAACCCTGCTGCCCTCACCGTATGCCGCAACAAGCTTCTGTTCCAGACGATCGGCTTTCTCCTTCTCGTACACCATATGTAGCGTATTCAGATTAAACGGCACGGGTATTAGCTGACCACCGACCTTCGCGACCACCTCATGCCCGAACAGATACCATTCTGTAAAACGCGAAAGATAGGAGAATACCTCCTCCATCCCCGTGTGAAATATATGCGGTCCGTAATTGTGAATCAACACGCCGCTTTCATCCTTCTCGTCATAGCAATTGCCGCCGATGTGGCTCCTTTGCTCAATAACAAGAACGTTTTTTCCCTTTTCCTCTGCAAGCTTCCTCGCTGCCACAGCCCCGGCGATCCCGGCGCCTATGACAATACTGTCATACATCGCTCCTCCAATCTGTACCATCCGCACCGCGGAAATAGCACACTGCCGTATTCGTCCGTTTTATTATACACGCTTTGAAACAATACGCCAATTTATTTTTTCTTAGGAATTTCTGAAATTCACCAAAATTCGTCAAAATTCAACCTTTTTGCAGTTTGCAGCATTTTTTGTTCATATTTTATTTACAAAATTCTAATAATCTTGGCATACACTGGTCATAATTCCATTTTATATTATATTCATAACAAAAGACAGCTAGATAAATTTTTCATAGAACTTTTTTCATTCCTGACAAGTGCTTGTCAGGTCACCTTGCTTAGTAATAAGCAAGGTTCCTCCCAGCAGATAGTGAACAGGTTCACCTTGTGGACTCACTTCACTTCCAATACACACAATCTTTTTCATATGAAAAGCCGGTGCTTATGCACCGGCTCCCTCTTTTAAGAAACCGTCTTTTCCCAACCGAAGATTCATATACCCTGCATATGCCGCAAACGCGGACGGAATCGCATAACGCTCTCTCGCGTCCTCTGCTTCCACAAAGAGAAAGCTGTCTGTCCCTGCGGCATAGTCCGCTTCCTTAGCCTGCCCCGCTCCTATAGCATAGTCCGCTTCCTCCACCAGAATCGCATACCCTGTCATATGCCACTCTATATGGGAGAAAATATGCTTCGCGTCCGCAAGCTTCTCGATGCGCAGCGGAGCAAATCCCCGCTCCTTTACAAGAGCAAGCGCCTCCTCTGGCGTACACTTTCCCATGAAATTCGGCAGTTCATAAAGTCCTGCCAGAAGTCCCTTCTTTGGCCGCTTATGGATTGCGACCTTTGCGCCGTCACGGATAATGAGCACTGTGCGCTCCTCGATTCTGCGCGCCTTCGCCTTGCTCTTCACCGGAAGCACATCAATTTTACTCCCCCTTTTTGCAAGGCACAGATCACGCCACGGACACTGTTCACAGAGCGGCGCGCCGTTTGGCACGCAGACCGTAGCGCCAAGCTCCATAAGCGCCTGGTTGAGCGCGCCGGGGAGATTTGCATTCTGCCTCCCTCCCCCATGCAGCGCTCCTCTCATCCGCTTTGAAAGCGCATCCTCCACCGCCTCCGAAACCCTAAGCTCCCGCATCACTGCAAGAAGTCTTCGCTCCACCTCGCTGCGGAAGGACTGCTTCATAATATCCGTATCATCCGCCGATGCGCGCGTTATAATGCGCAGCACATTGCCGTCCACCGCCGGAACCGGCTTACCGTAGGCAATCGACGCGATTGCCCCCGCCGTGTAAGAACCGATTCCTTTAAGCGAAAGCAGTTTTTCGTAGTCGGCGGGAATCACGCCGCCGTACTCCTCCATCACCGTAATCGCCGCTTTTTGCATATTCCGCACACGGTTGTAGTAGCCGAGTCCCTCCCACAGCTTTAAAAGCTTATCCTCCGGGCACTCCGCCAGTGCCGCCACATCCGGCAGTTCCGAGGTGAACCGCGCAAAATAGGGCTTGACCGCCTCCACTCTTGTCTGCTGCAGCATGATTTCCGAAACCCACACCCGGTAGGGCGTCGGCTCCTCGCGCCACGGAAGTACTCTTGCATGATCGGCAAACCATGCAAGAAGCGGCTCTGTGAGCTGTTCTAATTCAAAATCCTGTAACATTCTATTTCTCCCAAACCGAGTAACTTCCAAACTTCATTGCAACCTTGCCTGATCCCGTCAGGCGTATTACGCATCCCTGCTTTCCCTTAGCCCAAAGCCTGCGGTAAACGCGCTGATTTTATCGAGGCATTCCTTTATCACATCTTTGGAATATGCGTAGGAACACCGAATATATCCTTCCCCGCATTCTCCGAACGCATTGCCGGGAATTACAGCGACCCTCTGCTCTCTAAGAAGCCGCCCGCAGAATTCCATCGAGGTAAGCCCTGTCTCTTTGATCGAAGGAAATACATAAAACGCGCCCTCCGGCTCCACAACTGAAAGCCCCATTGCCCGAAAACCCTCCGTCATCAGATGGCGTCTCTTGTCATATTCCGCCCGCATCACTTCAATCTCCGCATCCCGCACCGGGCTTGTAAGCGCCTCAAGCGCCGCATACTGCGAAGTCGTCCCCGCCGACATCGTTGTGAACTGATGAATCTTGTTCATGTGAAAAATCACATCCGCCGGGCCAGCCGCGATTCCCATGCGCCAGCCCGTCATCGCGAACGCCTTGGAAAAGCCGTTTAAGACAACACAGCGTTCATACATATCCGGCAGCGATGCGATCGACACATGACGTCTTCCGTAAGTCAGTTCTGCATAAATTTCATCGGTGATTACGAAAATATCATGTTCCATGACCACCTTGCGGATCGCCTCAAGATCCTCCCTCTCCATAATTGCGCCCGTCGGATTGTTCGGGAATGAAATCAGAAGCACCCGGGTCTTATCGGTAATCCGCTCTATGAGTTCCTCCGCCGTCAGACGGAAACGGTTCTTCGCCTGCAGCGGAATTGAGACAGGAACGCCCCCGCACAGCTCGACACAGGGAATATACGACACATAGGCAGGCTCTGCGACCAATACCTCATCCCCGGGATTCACCAGCGTGCGCAGCGCAAGGTCAATTCCCTCGCTCGCCCCCATCGTAATCAGGATCTCATCCGCCCTGTCGTAATGCAGACCGAATTTCTCTAAATATTCTGCCGCCGCCGCGCGAAGCTCCACCGAGCCGCGGTTATCCGTGTATTTCGTCTCGGCGCGCCGGATGGACGCAATCGCTGCCTCCCTTACATGTTCCGGCGTCGGAAAATCTGGCTCTCCCACGCCGAGGGAAAGCGCGCCCTCCATGGTATTGGCTATATCGAAGAAATCCTTGATTCCCGAATCAGGCATTTCCTTTACAATTTTTGATATGTAGGATCGTTTTGTGCTCATAACATTGCTCCTTCGTGTGGCAGCTCCGCTGACGCTTGGGCTTTTCGCCCTCACTGCTCATTGCTTACGTGGACAGTATACCCCTTTTCTTCCGAAATGAAAATAGAGAAATCTATTGACAAATTCCTCCAAAAGCAGTACTCTGATAGTAGAGTTTTTTGTTAATTTTTTATCAAACTATTCAGGAGGGTTTTAAGAATGAGTGAATTTAACAACTTAAAATTGGAAGTCGCTGATGAGATCGCAGTTCTTACCATTTCAAGACCTGCCGCACTTAACGCATTGAACAGCGAGACTTTAGACGAGCTGAATATTGCGCTGACCGAGATCGAGGCAAGAGACGACGTAAAAGTTGTCATCTTAACAGGCGGGCCGGACAAGAAGGGC
This sequence comes from Roseburia hominis, assembly GCA_021771815.1. Classification (GTDB taxonomy): domain Bacteria; phylum Bacillota; class Clostridia; order Lachnospirales; family Lachnospiraceae; genus Roseburia; species Roseburia hominis_A. The sequence continues at coordinate 71,617 of JAETOE010000008.1, read as the reverse complement.
AACGAATTCAAGTCCTTCGTTGCAGGCGCCGATATCGCCGAGATGGTGAATTTCACCGCAGCAGAGGCAAGAGCATTCGGTATGAAGGCTTCCGTTCCTTTCTTTAAGCTGATGAATATGCGTCAGGTTACGATCGCAGCAGTAAACGGTTTCGCACTTGGCGGCGGCTGTGAGATTTCCATGGCTTGTGATATCCGTATCGCTTCCGATAACGCTGTATTCGGACAGCCTGAGTGCGGTCTTGGAATCATTCCCGGATTCGGCGGTACACAGAGACTTGCCCGCTTAGTTGGCATGGGACGCGCGAAGGAAATGATCTTCACCTGCGACAACATCGACGCGAACGAAGCATACCGCATCGGTCTTGTAAATAAAGTCGTTGCTCCGGAAGAGCTGATGTCCACAGCAAAGGCTATGGCTGCCAAGATCATCTCCAAGGGAAGCTACGCTGTATCCATCGCAAAGGCCGCCATCAACAACGGCTACGATATGGACATCAAGAATGCTGTTGAGATGGAGGCGAACCTCTTCGGTGTTACCTGCTCTACAAGCGACAAGAAGGAAGGTATGAGCGCTTTCTTAGAGAGAAGAGCTGCAAACCTGACTGATTTCTAAGATTTTCCAATTCTACGTCATCAGGCGTATGATACATACCCCTGCCGCATTTTTGCCGGCAGGGGTTTTTTATCCCCTTTTGCCCGAAAGCATATTGACGTTTTCACCAAAAAGGGCTACCATATTTGTATAAAAGGACGGTCGGCTATCAGATATTTAGCCGGCTGTTCTACTATAGAGAAAGGTCAGGTTCTGTTATGTTTGATAAGATTATCGGTTTTATCGGCGCCGGAAACATGGGAAGCGCCATGATTGGCGGTATCTTAAACGCATCGCTCGCAACGACGAGCCAGGTCATCGCAAGCGCGCATTCTTCCGCGACCTTAGATGCCATCCGAAGCAGATTCTCCATTGAGACGACGCTCTCCAATGAGACAGTCGCCGAGCGGAGTGACATTCTGTTCCTCGCGGTCAAGCCGAATAAGTTCGACGAAGTAATTCCGCAGATTGCCCCGCACTTAAAGAACGGCTGTATCATAGTCTCGATTGCCGCCGGGAAAACGATTGCCTCTATCGAGGAAGCGTTTGGCAGGAAGATCAAATTAGTGCGTGCGATGCCGAATACTCCGGCACTGGTCGGAGAGGCAATGAGCGCCCTCTGCGCGAACGCTGCAGTTACGGCGAAGGAGTTATCCCAGATTCAGGAGATCTTCGATTCCTTCGGCAAATCCGAGGTCGTACCGGAAAGTCTGATCGACGCCGTAGTCGGTGTCTCCGGCTCTTCTCCCGCTTACGTCTATCTGTTCATCGAAGCGATGGCGGACGCCGCCGTTGCAGACGGAATGCCGCGCGCGCAGGCTTACAAGTTCGCTGCGCAGTCCGTGTACGGCGCTGCAAAGATGGTACTGGAGACAGGGAAACACCCGGGCGAGTTAAAGGACGCTGTCTGCTCACCGGGAGGCACAACGATCGAGGCGGTCGCCGCCCTCGAAAAAGGCGGTCTGCGCGATACCGTCATCACTGCACAGCGCGCCTGTGCAAAGAAGTCGCATGACATGAGCACGACAAAATAACGACATAAAATTACGAAAACTTGGAGGATTTTATATGTGGGCATATGAAAGTGTATTTTATCAGATTTATCCTTTGGGGTTCTGCGGCGCTCCCTTCGAAAATGACGGGGTGCTTGAACATCGCATTCTTAAAGTAAATGACTGGATTCCCCATATCAGTAAGCTAGGCGCGAACGCCATCTACTTTTCTCCGATTTTTGAATCGGATACGCACGGCTACAACACCAGAGACTACACAAAGCTTGACACAAGACTCGGCACGAACGAGGATTTCAAGCTCGTCTGCGACAATCTGCACAAAGCCGGTATCCGCGTTGTCTTAGACGGCGTATTCAACCACGTCGGACGCGGTTTCTGGGCATTTCGGGATGTGCTTGAGAAGAAATGGGATTCCCCTTACAAGGACTGGTTCCATGTGAATTTTGACGGCAATTCCAACTATAACGACGGTCTGTGGTATGAAGGCTGGGAGGGCAACTATGATCTCGTGAAGTTGAACCTTCATAATGAAGACGTCGTCAATCACATTTTCTCCTGCATCAAGGGCTGGGTGGAAGAATTTGATATCGACGGTCTGCGCCTCGACGTGGCATACTGTCTCGACCATGATTTCATGCGCAGGCTCCGCGCTTACTGTGACAGTTTAAAGCCGGACTTCTATCTGGTCGGCGAAGTCGTGCACGGGGACTACAATCAGATCATGAACGATTCCATGCTGCACTCCGTGACAAATTACGAGTGCTACAAGGGACTTTATTCGAGCTTCAACTCGATGAATATGTTCGAGATCAATCATTCCCTGCTGCGGCAGTTCGGTCCTGAAAACTGGACGCTCTACAAGGGCGCGCATCTGCTTTCTTTCGTAGACAATCATGATGTGTCCCGCATTGCAAGCACGCTTACCAATGAGAATCACCTTCCTCTGGTCTACGCAATGCTCTTCGGTATGCCGGGCATTCCATGCGTCTACTACGGCAGTGAATGGGGCGCTAAGGCAAAGAAGGAAGAGGGCGACCCGGCGCTTCGCGCCTGCTTTGATGCACCGGAATGGACCGACCTGTGCGACTTTATCAGCAGACTCGCGGAGGCAAAGAAGCATTCCAATGCTTTGAATTACGGTGATTTCCGCTCGGTGCTGCTTACCAACAAGCAGTGTATCTTCGAGCGCAAGACCGACACCGAGCGCGTGCTCGTCGCAATCAACGCCGATGGTGAGGCATTTGACGCACACTTTGATGCAGGCTGCGGTATGGCAGAAGATCTGCTCACCGGGGAAGCGCATGATTTCGGCGGTGGAAGCACACTGCCGCCTTATTCTGCCGCTTACTGGAAGATGGAGCGGTAAAAATATAAATTATAATAAAAAAGAGCAGGCAGATATAGATGCAACCTTAAGTAAGTTCAGCTTTAGGGAGCGCATTCATATCTGCCTGCTCTTTTTTCGCTTTGTGATAGAAAAACAAAATGAATATGTATGGAAAGTATACTTGACATTTGTTCGAAGTATGTTACAATAAGCTCATGGAAAGCATACTTTCCATAGAAAGGGAGGTAAACATGTGAAAAACCGGCTTGAAGAGCTGCGAAAGCAGAAGGGTATCAAACAGGAAGATTTAGCCAATGCATTAGAAGTATCACGACAGACAATCGGCTCTTTAGAGAACGGACGTTACAATCCGTCCATTCAATTAGCATTTAAGCTCGCGCGATATTTTGACATGACCATTGAAGAAATCTTTATTTATGAGGAGGAAGAAGCATGACACAGAAAAAATCAAACTATGTTGTTGTAATAATCGGACTTCTGCTCTTGGGGACGGGCTTATATTTTGTGAAAACAATTGATGATCCCCAGGGAATCATGCAGGCGCTGCCATATGTCTGCATCGGCGTAGGCTGCGGTCTTTTCGGACAGGGCATGGGAGGTATCCTCTCACAGAAGGCCATACAGAACCATCCCGAAATTCAAAAACAGATGGACATTGAAAAAAACGACGAGCGCAATATCGCTATCGCAAACCGGGCAAAAGGAAAAGCTTTTGATATAATGACTTTTGTCTTCGGCGCGCTGATGCTTGCGTTCGCATTGATGGGTGTTGATATGGTCGCCACATTACTTCTGGTTTTTGCATATCTCTTTGTTCATGGATACGCAATCTACTATAGGTGCAAGTATAACGAAGAAATGTAGTATTATATCTGAATATGAGCAGATGTGTAAAAAATGCAACGGCTATTCTCTGATCCTATACACACAACACCGCGTGGCGCAGCGCCACGCGGTGTTGTTTCTATCGGCTTTCTGACAGCCGGATATGAATTTGTATCACTAGTTCTTATTTCCGAGCGTAACCGAAACCGTCTGCTCCGGATATTCCCCGTTCGAGGCTCTCCTGATCGTCACATCGACCGTGGTCCCTGCCTTATAATACTGTAGTCTCGTTGAAAGCTCCGCCATAGAGGACACTTCCTTACCGTCAAACGCCGTGATGATATCTCCCTTCTGGATGCCCGCCTGCTCCGCCGCAGATCCCTCGATGACCTGAACCACAGAGATACCGGTCGGAATATTGTACGCCTGTGCGATATCCGACGTGACGTCCACACCCTGAATACCAAGGTACGCGCTGTCAGCCTCATCGACCTTCTCCTTCGTGATTAAGTCCTCGATAATCGGCATTGCCGTACTGATTGGAATCGCGTAGCCGATTCCCTCTACATCTGTATCAGAATACTTCACGGAGTTGATACCGATGACCTCACCTGCCGCATTTAAGAGCGCACCGCCGCTGTTGCCCGGGTTGATTGCCGCATCCGTCTGAATCAGCTCCGCAGTATAGCTTGTGCCGCTTGAAGAATCCGACACGGACACCGGACGATTCAGCGCGCTGATGCATCCGGTCGTTACCGACTGTCCGTATCCGAGCGCATTCCCGATCGCGATCGACGCATTTCCGACCTTCAAATCATCGGAATTGCCGAGCGTCGCCACCTTGATATTGTTCATCGTGTCGTCCTCGATATCATCGAGCGCCACACGGATGACCGCCAGATCGGTAGAGGGATCGGTTCCCTTTACCTCCGCGCTCACAGTCGCGGAATCATTGAAGGTGACTGTGAGGTTCTTCGCCCCGTCCACCACGTGGTTGTTCGTCGCGATATAGAGGTAATCCGCATCCTGACTTACGATGATGCCCGAGCCGCAGCTTGTGCTCTCATACGTCCCCCTTCCTCCAAAAATACTCTGATACTCCGCCTGGCTCACATTCGTGATTGCAACGATCGACGGCATGACCGCGTCGACAATATCCGAGACATCCATCGCAACATATGTGGACGACGTCGCCGTCGTCTCTATCTTTCCGTCGGAATCCGCCTGCGTCAGCACACTGCCGGACGCCGAAGCCTGACTCTCCGTCGTTCCGAAAATCTGACCCGCCGCCAGATGCACGCCCTCAAAGACCGTTCCTGAGACGAGCCCGAATACAAGCGCTAAAGCCGCGCACTTTGCAAGCTTGACGCCGAAGCCATGCTTCTTCTCCCCGCGCTTCTTCTTCCTGCCGTCTGCCGTAGTGCTCTGCGGGCTGCTGCTCTGGTAGAAATGCTCCTGATACGTTCCGTTCTGATAAGTATTTCCCTGCTGAGACATATTCTGATAACTATTCTGCCCGGACGTATTCTGATAGCTGCCGTTCTGCTGATAAGCATTTCCCTGTGCCATATTACCGTTCTGGTATGTCTGATTCTGATTCGCTCCGCTATTGTATGAATAGAAGGAATCGGAAGACTGTCCGTTGTTGTACTGATTGTGATCCATAATGTTTTCCCCTTTCCCTGGTAAGAATCTCATCCTGTGTTCTTTTATGTTTCCCGAGTCCGGAAGTTGTAACAGTTCAGCCTTCGGCTTCCTGTTACAGGCATCAAGCCATACAAAAACCGCTTCGCGGTTGGCTTGATGCATCTCGCCCACCATACTTTCTCACGGACTTAGCAATAAATGCTAAGTCCTGACTGAACTGTTACCGGACGTTCTCTCCCTCGCTCTTTATATAGGAGTTTAGCGGGAAAATGTGTTAGAATTGTGACAAAACTATCAAAATTCTATGTTTTTTTGTATCTGTTCAGTACCTTCACAGATACAAGCCGCAAGCCAGTCAAATACCCGCCCCAAGGTGCAGGGTATTTGACCCTCGCGGCAGTCGCCAAATGCCTGCAAGCAGTCACTTGGCTCGTTGCTCGCGGGAATGAAAATCAGCTTCGCTGATGAGGCTTGCTTCTGCATTCTATACGTCTTCATACGATTTATGCGGTTCCGCATAAATCTGCCCTGAATATTTACGTTTTTTCAAATTCTCTCACACGCTTCACGCGCCGAATAATGCAAACGCCTGGACAAGCACATTGAAAACGCCCAACCCCAGGAGCACGGCGCACAGCACATTCCTCACCTTTTTCTCTCTTATTCCGAAAAGGAGCGCTAAAATAATGAACAAATACAGTAAATCGGTCAGATAAAACACCCTCGCCCCCGACGCATACATCGTCGGTGAAAAGAACATAATCATCTCACTTGCGATTCCGGCGAGATAAGCGAGCAGCAGCGTAATCTGACAGCCGGACGCTCTCCACAGAAAAACGAATGTAAAGACTAACGCCGCCCCCTGCCATGCCATCGCAAACCAGACCTGCCCGGTCATCACCTCCGCCGTCGGCACCGGATCTACGCAAGCCGCCGTATTGATATACTGCATCCCGAAATCAGACAGCGCAGTGATTCCCGCATAGGGAAGGAGCGTTGCGATCGTAAAGATTCCGGCAAATCCCACAAAAAAGAGATCGGACTTTCTTCGCCCTCGTCTCCTCACAAGGAGCACAATTCCTACAATCCAGATTCCGACAAGGAACAGCTTATTCTCATTGGCAAATGAAGAAAGCAGCCAGTGCGCCGTAATGAACAAATGCTGCGAAAGCGGCATTGTCTCATACTCCGGCATCCAGTTGGTAATCTCGCTCGCCACGCGCACGGCATTTCCCGGCGCGGCAAAGAGAATTCCAAAGGCAGTCACTGTCACAGCCGTCTGTATCAAAAGGGGCAGATTCACCTTCCGCCATTTCATAATGCCATAGAGCACAGCCAGAAGTTCAAATACAACGAGCACCGCGCCCATCTGCTCAATCGACATCGCTCCGACAACGGCGCACGGAACGGTATAAAAAAATTGCTTCACCCCCGGCGCGCCACGCTTTTCCAGATGAAACTTTGTTTCTTTTCCGGCAGCAGCCGCCCCGTCGAACACAAAGTCTGCGTAGGGCATCAACGCCCACAACCCGCAGGTAAAGCTCCATGTGTAGAAAATCGATCCATTGACCCACAGCGCCGCATAGCCGAGCGTCACAATACTCATCAGAAAATAGCCCGACACTGCCGCCATCTGCATACCAAGCCCCACGTTATACATTCCATCATAAGGCTGCGCCGGCTTTCTGTCCTTCCATGACAGAAGGCTTCCCTCGGGAACGCGCGCCGCCTTTACCGAAAGGCGCAGAATCCCCATCGGCAGAAGCACGAGCATCACTGCGTTTGCCGCGCGCCAGAAACGAATATCCAACGAAAATACAAGATAGACCAACGCCTCGGCAGCCATTCTGCCGACCCATGTCTCATACCGCCAGCTCAGATATTCAAAGAAACCCATACTGTTTGCATACCGATAAAAAAAGGCATCGTCTCCATCCGAGTAACCGCTCCGGCTCACCGCCAGAAGCGCTCCGATCAACACCAATGCCAGAAAGCCCCAGAATATATATTTTCTCTTCTTATCTCCCATAAAAGCTACTCCACTTCGTTGTCTTCCTGCAAAAGAACGGATTCTATGATGAACTTCGGACGTTCCTTTGTCTCCATATAAGTCTTGCCGATGTACTCGCCGATAATTCCGATTGCAAAAAGCTGCAATCCTCCCAGTACCCAGATTGATATAATCACACTTGTCCATCCCGGCTCCACATTTCCCGAGAAATAATCGGCGAACGCCTTGATCAGCATCAAAAGACTGACGACGCACACAAGCAGCCCTCCCACGGTAATCATCCGAATCGGCTTGACCGAAAGCGACGTAATCCCTTCCAGTGCGAACGTCACCATCTTGCCGAGCGGATATTTGCTCTTTCCCGCAAAACGTTCCCCGCGCTCATAGGTGACGGTCGTGCTCTGAAATCCCACCATAGGAACGATCCCACGCAGGAACAGATTCACTTCGTCAAAAGACAAGAGCGCTTCCGCTGCCCGCTTGCTTAAGAGCCGGTAATCCGCATGGTTATAGACGATCTCCGCCCCCAAAAGCTTCATCAGACGATAGAAAAGCTGTGCTGAGTTCCGCTTGAAAAAGGAATCCTTCTGTCTGGAAGAGCGCACGCCGTAGACTACATCATTCCCCGCCTGATACGCCGCAATCATCTCGTCCATCGCATTGATATCGTCCTGTAAATCCGCATCCATGGAAACAATCATGTCCGCATGCGGCGCCGCCGTTGCAATCCCCGCAAGCAGCGCATTCTGATGGCCTCTGTTTCTGGAGAGATTCACTCCCGCGTAAAGAGGGCTCTTCGCGCAAAGCTCCTCTATGAGACGCCACGTCGCATCCTTCGACCCGTCATTTACGAACAGAATCCTGCTCTTCTCATCAATCTTCTGTTGTTTGTGCAGAGCCGTCATCTTGTCATACAGCCGTTTGGACGTCTCCGGCAATACTTCCTGTTCGTTGTAACAGGGAACTACGATATATAAAATGTCACTCATTCTCTGCCTGCTCTCCATTATCTGCCCAAATTCGTTTCCAGTACTCCGGGCTCATTGTACATTTTAAAATGCGCCGTCTGCCGAGCTTTTTATAGTGCTTTCCCATATAGTAGCCCGCGTATTTTCCCACACACTGCCAGCCCAGATTCCAGATCAGATACGGCTTTCCTATGCTGCAAAGATACTTCATCGTGCTCTTTACGAGCCGCATTCCTTCCGCCTCGGAGCTTACCCTCGCAAAGATCTCCGGGTGATCCGCCTGCGATACCGCCAGATCGAAATTGCGGTGAAACTGCTGGCGCACGGAATAATTATGGGAATGGATGACTTTCGCATCCGCCGCGTATTCAATCAGATACCCTTGCTCCACTGCCTTCGCCGCAAAGAACATATCCTCATTGAAGATCACCGGGGTCTCAAAGCCTCCAAGCTTCTCCCATATATCCTTGCGGTACGCCGCGCAGACATCGGAGCAGAAAAACGTCTTGATCCCAAGCTGCGGGATATCTGCCTTCCCCTTCGTCCTTCCGCTATCGGGATAATTGAATTGTCTGGTATATCGTTCCACAATACTGCATTCTTCATTCGGAAGCTGTCTTGCGTATGCCGCTGCGACGACTCCCTCGCCATCCTCATTGGAATCAAGCGGTGCCGTAAGCTTCTCCACCAGATACGCATCCTCCGGAACTGCATCCTGCGTCATATACATAACTACATCAGCTTCTGATTCTTTTGCCCCGAGATTCCGTGTACCGCCGTGATCGAATGTCTCCTTTGTCACATGCAGAATCGTGTGAGGAAACGACAGCGCCGCAAGGCATTCCTCGATCGGATATTTCTCCTTTGCCTCCTCCCAGAGCCGCTCCTCCGTATTCAGAAGAATCAGCCTATGAACAACAAAGGTCTGCTCCTGCAATTTTTGCAGGAGCAGACAGAAGGTATCATTCGGCTTATAAGTCGGTATGATAATATCTACTTTCATCAATAGCCATCTCCCTGATGGAAACCGGTGTCGCTGATAATCTTTTCGCTGTTGGACTTCACGGTATCCGTCGGCTCATAGTCCTGGTCATCATACAGGAATACATGGAGCTGCTTCACGTTCGTCTTAAGGTCGCAGGGTACGACCACGCTTCCCTTCGAACCGAGTGTGATCGTATTCTTCTCGAACGGGAAACCTGTCGTCTCACCAAGACTGTACTCAAATATCTTTGTGGCAAGCGCGATCAGATCGGCGTTGCTGAAGCTCGTCTTAATATCTCCGAATACCTCGTCGATTAAACTGTTAAGCGTTTTAATATCTGACTTCTGCGCCTTCTCGACCATCGCCGCAAGCACGATTCTCTGACGCTCGGTACGCTTATAATCATCTCCTGCCGTATAACGGATACGCGCATACGCACACGCCTGCACACCGTCAAGCACATATGTGCCGCCGCCCGGCAGATACTCGGACTTCTTCTTTGTCAGCTTGGAAATCTCATCCATATAGCCATACATAAGGATCGCTTCTTCATCCGTGACCGTAAGCTCGACGCCGCCCAAAAGATCCACGCACTCAACGACCGCGTTGAAATCCACCGTCACGTAATCGGTAATATTAAGATCAAGGTTTCGGTTGAGCATGGAAATCGCCTGCTCCGGTCCGCCGCTCGCATATGCGGAATTGCATTTCTGATATTTGCCGTTTCCGATATCCAGATAAGAATCACGGTACACCGACACAAGCTTCACGTCATGCGTATCGTTATTGATGCTCGCAATCATGATAACATCGCTGTTCCCCTTAGAGAGATTGCCGTTGGAACGGTTGTCCAGTCCGAACAGGGCGATCGTCGTGTAGCCCTCCATGATCTCCTGGGATTCCTGCGAGATACCCTCGTTGATGTCAATATCCTCCGCGCTGAACGAATTGTCCTTTTCTATCTTAGATAGCTTGACTACAATAAACAACACTACTGCCAACAGCAGCAGCACAAGAATCTCTACTGCAACCAACGCAATTTTCTTCTGCCGTCTCTTCTTCTGCACCGCCGCCCGCTGTTTTTTTGTCATAGGTTTTTTCGCCGTTTCTCTGCTCATAAACTCTTCTCCTAATATGCATTTTTATTGATAAATCCTTTGAAAACCGTCAATATAAGGATCTTTACATCCAACCCCAATGTCCAGTTTTCAATGTAATACAGATCATGCTCAATTCTTTTGCGGATCGAGGTGTCTCCCCGATATCCGTTCACCTGCGCCCATCCGGTCATGCCAGGGCGGACCTGATGCTTAATCATATATCTTGGAATCTCTTCCCTGAACTTCTCAACATACTGCGGCCGCTCCGGTCTTGGTCCGACAAGGCTCATATCCCCTTTCAACACATTAAAAAGCTGCGGGAACTCGTCTAAGCTTGTCTTTCTCAGGAAACGCCCCACACTGGTAACCCTCGGATCGTCCTTCTTCGTCCAGCCCTTATGCTCCTCTTCCTCGGTCTGTACATACATCGTGCGAAACTTATACATATGAAATGGCTTGTTGTGAAGTCCTACCCGCTCCTGTGCAAAGATCAACGGCCCCTTCGAAGTTGCCTTTACCAGAATCGCCGAAAACAGCATCAACGGTGAAAAAATAATGATGCACACGATTGAACCGATCACATCCATGCAGCGCTTTGTGAACGCGTTAAATGTATTCGTAAGCGGCACATAACGGATATTGATGACCGGAAGTCCTAACAGATCCTCCGTGTACGGCTTCGTCGGAATAATGTTTCCATAATCCGGGATAAACTTCGTATGCACGCCGGACTTCTCGCACTCCGCCACGATTTTCTCTAATTTGTAATATTCTTCCAGCCCGAGTGTGATCGCGATCTCATCCAGACTGTTCTGCGGCAGGATATAATTCAAATTGCCGATGCTCCCAATGACCTTAACGCCCTTATAGGCAGTGCCCCGCGCAATGTTGTCATCCAACACGCCGCGGACATTGTATCCCCACTGCGGATTCTGCTGTATTCTGTCAATGTACTGCTCCGCTGCCCGCGAATATCCGACAAGCAGGATGTGTTTGAGATTGTATCCCTTCCTGCGGATATTCCGCAGAACACGGCGTATCAAAAGCCGCACAATCTCCTCCGCGATGATATTCACTGCATAGAAGTAGAAAAACATCTCACGGGAAAAGTTCTTGAACTGCGCATTATACGACTGCAATGTAAAGAGTACGGCAAACGCCAGAAGCAGTCCTACGGTGTTCGCCATCACAATATTCGAGAACTCAAGACGCCGTCCCTGCACGCGCTTCGACGTGTAGAGATTGAACGCGTAATACAACAGCACATACCCCGGGACAATGACGATAAGCGCTTTCATGTAGAACTCAAAAGAAAGCACGCCGACTTCATGATCCAGAATACCACTTAAGAACTTCAGCCACCATGCAAATACATACGACGCGATGATGACCATCGCATCGATCAGTACATGCAGTTTGTTTAAATACTGCTGATTATCTTTTATCATAATGCTATCCTTTTGCAAATTTTAGCTACCATATAACTATCATCATACAATAATTTCCATAAAAGCACAATGTCTTTTTCGCAAACACTTCGTAACAAATTCTTAATATTTTTTGTACTTTTATTTGACAATCAAACTATTTTCTCTCAGACAGAAAACAGAATCCGGAAAATATTGCCCCAAAGTGAGAGCTGTATGCGCGCATAATTCCCCAGATTCCGACACGCAAAACGAACCTTCCGACATTCCCTGCAAGTGTGGACGCCCTCGCAGATTCCGCACAGATACTCTCCCGCAAATCCTTTTCTTACAAAAAATAACAATTTTGTAAAAATTCCGAAAAGAATAAGCGGCAGATTTAACAATATCTGCAGAAACGGCATATTCTTATAGATCAGATACATAGAATTGCGCGCTGCGAGGAATACCTTTTTTTCGTTGTAGCGCGTTCCGGTCGTCGCGCTTCCCACATGATAGACCCGTGCCCCCGGAACGTACCAGTTCTCATATCCCAGAATACGCGCACGGTAGCCCATGTCCACATCCTCGAGATACGCAAAATGCCGCTCGTCAAATTCTCCGATTTCCCGGAGAAGCTTCGTGCGGTAAATTACCGCCCCGCCGCAGCACGAAAAGACCCTGCAAGCCTTCTGATAAGCCGAAACGGGCTTGCCCCTGCCTCTGGCAACCGCCCAGCCAAACGCCGTATAGTAATCGCCCGCATTGTCGATGCGCGTCCTGTCACGGTAATCGATCATCATCGCCCCCGCGGAAAAAATGCGCTCCGACCCGCGGATTCCCGCGAGCAGCGCTTCCACGAAATCCGGCTCCGCCTCCGTATCATTGTTGAGCAGAATGACATACGGCGTCTTTGTCTCCCGGATACCGACATTGACCGCGCCGCAGAATCCGGTATTTTCCTGCAGGGCAATCACGCGGAGCGCAAGCCCGTCCGCGTTGACCTCTTTGCTTCCGTCCGTCGAACCGTTGTCCACCACGAGCACCTCAAAGTCCCGGAAGGTCTGGTTCTTCAATGTCTCTATACAATTTTCCAAAAGCTGTTTTCCGTTGTAATTCGGAATGACAATCGTTACTTCCGGTGTTCCCCCCATCACGTTCTTCCTCTCATCTGGCTGTTGTCCCGCAGGGAATAATTCGGGTAAATCGCCGATAAATTCGGATTGTAATACGGATCTCCGTTTTTCAGGACGCCGATCCAGTTCGTCCGCATATATTCAATCTCCCGCTGAAAGCGTGCGACCTTCTCCGGGGAATCCTCGCTCCCCCTCGACTTCGATTCATAATGGTACGCCTCCACATTCGGGCGGTATACCACAAGATACCCCACACGACGCACCTTCAGACAGAAATCCACATCATTGAACGCGACCGCAAGCTTCTCCTCAAAGCCTCCGACCTCTTCATAGACGCTTCGCTTTACCATCATGCACGCAGCGGTCACCGCGGAATAATCCATGGTGAGCGATGCCTTGTGCAGATAGCCGCTGCGCTCCCCGGGAAGCCCGGTGAACATATTCTGTCCGATACCGCGCGCGTTTCCGCCGATTCCGACCACGATTCCCGCATGCTGCACCGTGTTGTCCGGGTAATAGAGCTTCGCCCCGACAATGCCGACCTCTTTTCTCTGGCAGACGCCGAGCAATCCGGCAAGCCAGTCCGCGGAAATCATTTCGATATCGTTGTTCATGAAGACAAGATACTCACCGCGCGAAAATAAGACGCCGAAATTGTTGAGTGCGGAATAGTTAAAGCCGTCCTTCCAGACGGCAATGCTAATACGCTGCCCTCCACCAAGCGTGCCGTTATAGCAGTGCACACCGTTCTCCTCACACTCATCCGGCGCGATTTTGCGGTAGAAATCAAATGTCTCCGGCGCGCTGTTGTTCTCGACAACGATCACTTCATAATTCGTGTAAGACGATTTCTCAATCGACGCGATACATTTCTTCAACGACTCCGTCTCATCCTTGCTCGGAATGACGATCGACACAAGCGGTGCTTTGCTGCACGGATAATCTACAGAATAAAAGCCCATATCCTTCGTCGCCGTGACCTCTCCCTGCACGCCCAGGCGCTTAAGATGCGCCTCGATCGCCCGTCTGCCCGCATCGACCGCGTACTGCTTGGAAAACGGATTCTCGGAGGTCGATTCGGTGTGGCTCCTCCAGTGGTATAGAATCCGCGGCACATGACCGACTGCCGACGCCTGCTCTGTGCAGCGCAGAATAAAGTCATAGTCCTGCGCCCCGTCAAAATCGCTGTTAATGCCTCCTACCTGCTCTGCGAGCATTCTCCTTACAAGTGTAAAATGTGTGATATAATTGTTGGAGCGAAGCAGATCGATGTTAAAATCCGGCTTTACGTGCGGCTGGAAATGCACCTTTCCCTCCATATCGATCTTATCCTCGTCCGTGTAAATAACGTCATACCGCGCGCCGTCCCCGTAACCGGTCGCCTCCACGCCCGTGATCTTCTGTGGTCCCCGCCGTATCAACGCCGCCGCCTCATAGAGCGCATCCGGTGCGAGCAGATCGTCGTGATCCAAAAATGCGATCCACTCCCCTGTCGCAAGCGCGATCGCCGCGTTCGTATTTCCGGCAATGCCCAGATTCTCCGAAAGCACCTTATATACGATCCGGGAATCCGCATCGGCGTACTCACGCACGATCCGAGTAAGAGATGTCCTATACCCGTCCGAACCCTCTGGTTCATCTCCCGGCGCTTCCAAAACACTGGAAGTTTGCCCGCCGGCAAACTTCCGCCCGTCCGAACCCTCCGGTTCCCTTCCCGGTGCTTCCAAAACACTGGAAGTTTGCCCGCCGGCAAACTTCCGCCCGTCCGAACCCTCTGGCTCATCTCCCGGTGCTTCCAAAACACTGGAAGTTTGCCCTTTGGCAAACTTCCGCCCGTCCGAACCCGCTGGTTCGGACGGGCTGCCATCCGCCAGACACAGTTCCCACTTCCCGTAGCTCTGCGCCAGCACGGATTCGATCATCTCCCGCAGGAAACGCTCGTTCGTGCAGTATAACGGCACCACAATGCTGATGAGCGGCGCGTCCTTCCATGCGGCGGATGTCTTTTTCTGGCGTGCAAGCGCATCCTCCTTTGCCCTATGGCACTCATACCACGGCTCATACGGCACATTTTCCGCTTCCATCTTTTCCTGCAGGCGTATCACAAATTCCTTGAAGCCATAATGCTTTAAATACCGCAGTCCCTTTATGACTTTCTGTACTGTAATCTTCATAATCAACGCTTCTTCTGATGGATATAGAGCCACCCGTCAGAGTAATCTTTCCTTTCCTCTTCCGACATTTCCGTATATTTTGCAAAATCCATCTTCGCCAGAACCATCTGCGTATCATTGCATTTGTAGCATTCCACATCCTTGCGTCTCGATACCACGCGCATCCATCCGCAATTTGGACAGATATATACTTTCATCATAAGGCTTTCTACCTCTTTCTTTCCCAGACTGCGCGTCTGTTTTCCTCCCCTGCCGCGCTATCTGCGCAATGAAAAGTCAGAATTATCAAGTGTCAGATTCGGATTATAGTAAGGGTCCCCGCCCTCAATCAACTCTCTCCAACGGGAGATCAGCACCTCTACTTCACTGTTGAAGCGCTCCACCTTTCCGGGAGAATCCTCATACCCTCTCGACTTTGACTCGTAATGATGCAGTTCGGCGTAAGGATTATACACCACAAGTTTTCCTGCCGCACGCACCTTCAGGCAGTAGTCGATATCGTTGAACGCAACCGCAAGCTCCTCCGTCATTCCGCCGACTTCCTCAAAGACCGTGCGCTTCGTCATCATACAGGCTGCCGTCACCGCCGTATAATCCTGCGCGCAGAGGATACGCCCGAAATATCCGGTATCATAGCGCGACTTTCCGATAAAAGCATGCCCCGCCGTTCCGCCGAAGCCCACGACGACCCCGGCATGCTGGATCGTATCGTCCTCATACAAAAGCTTCGCCCCGCAGGCACCGACATCCTCCCGCATACAAAAGCCCAAAAGTTCGCGAATGGCTGTTCCGTCAATCATCTCCGTATCGTTGTTCAGAAGCAGAAAATATTCTCCCTTTGCCGCCGCCGCACCAAGATTATTGATCGCAGAGAAATTAAACTCTCCCTCATAATAGACGACATGCACGTTCTCATGCTCCGCCGTTAATTTCTTATAATAATCGAATGTCTCTTCCTCGGTACTGTTATTCTCCACAACCACGATCTCGAAATTGCGGTAGTCCGATTTATCAAAAATGGAATCGATACATTTTGCCAGATCCCGCGCGTGATCCTTGTTCGGTATGATAACGGACACAAGCGGTTCTTCCTCCCACTCATAAATCGTCCGGTACATCCCGTAAAACTGCGCATTCTCCACACGCGCCGGAACGCCAAGCCTCTTATAATGCTCCTCCACTGCACGTCTGCCCGCCTCAAACGCATACAGCTTGCTCTCCGGGTTCGCCGCTGTGGAATCCATATGACAGCGCCAGTGGTACAGGATCTTCGGCACATGGTGAATATGCCGGGCACATTCGCTGCACCGGAGGATAAAATCAAGATCCTGCGCTCCGTCAAATTCCTTTCGGAACCCTCCCGCCCGCTCTACGACGTCCTTTCGCACCGCAAGCAAATGACAGATATAATTCACGCTGCACAGCAGATCAATATTGAAATCCGGTTTGAAATGCGGCTCGAAATACTTCTTTCCGTCCATATCTACCTTATCCTCATCGGAGTAAATCATATCGACGGACGCATCCGCACGAACCGCCGCCGCAAACTCATAGAGCGCATTTTCCGGCAGAATATCGTCATGATCGGCGAACACAATATAGTCCCCTAACGCCATGGCAAGCGCCGCATTCGTATTTGCGGAAATACCCCCGTTCTCCGGAAGCGTGATATAGCGTATACGGGAATCCTTCGCAGCATACGCGTCTAAAAGTGCGATGAGCTTCTCATCCCCGTCTCCCGACAGCGCAAGCGCCATGCACAATTCCCAATCTGCATAGGTCTGCACACGGACGGAATCTACCATCCCCTTTAGATAAGCCGGCTTCGTCTTATAGAGCGGAACCACGACGGAAAACCGCACTCCCTCCGAAAACGCCTCGCCTCTCTGCCGCGCCAGTTCCTCCGGCGTAACCGTATACTTTTTCCGCCAGTTGTCGTAAGTATTTCCCTCTTTCTTCGTCAACTTATTCTTGATTTTGTAGGCAGTCGCAGACACACCGTTCCGCTCCAGATAGCGCACGGTATCGCCCATTTTCTCCGCAATATACTGAAGCTTCGTTCCCTCGTCCCACTTTGTGAGCCGCACGCGCGAGCTGTGTCCCGCGTCCCGCATCTCAAGAAAAAAGATTCCCTTTTCCCGCTCCACGGACGCTTCCACGAGAAAGCCGGGCTTTCCCTCTGCATCCGCCTCTGGAAACACAGACAAGAGATCCTTCCGGTAATAATGTTCTATTTTCACCGGAACCGGCTGTCTGTCTCCGTCCAAAAGCTCCAGCTTCACATCGCCTGCGGACATACACCAGCCCGCCACCGACACCTTCCCCGGCTCTCTGTGACACTTCTCAATATAATAGCTGATTTCCGTCTCATGGCGCTTAAGCTTCGCTGTCGTAATCCGGTACGCCTTTTTGGATTCTCCCTCATATGACGACACCAGCGTCACCGCGCCGCAGTCGCGCCAGTCCGCCGGGAGTTCGATCGTTCCCACGATCTCCTCCTCGATCTCGTTGATACTGCGGATATATTTCTGTCTGACCTCTGCGCCCCGGTTTACGGAAAGCGCAAGCGCAAGCTCTTTTCCGTCGAGATATGCCTTCAGTTCATGCCCCTTTGCACTTCCGTCAAAGAACCAGCCGACGAAGACCAGTGTATTCATTTTTGTGAGATGAAAACGCATCCTCTCGACAAAAAACTTGTGTGTATCCATGCTCTGCCCTCTCTTACCGCACTAATCCCGGAAATAAATATCTCTGGTGTATACCTTCTCCTTTACCGCGGAAAGCATATCATCCATGCGGTTCGCGACGATCACGTCGCTCTTACGGCAGAAATCCTCAAAGTTATTTATAACTGCCATTCCGTCAAACACTTCCGACTTAAGGCTCGGATCGAAGATCACAATAGAAACTCCCTTTGCCCGCAGCCGTTCCATAACGCCGAGAATTGAACTCTGTCTGTAATTATCTGAATTTGCCTTCATCGCAAGACGATAAACGCCCACGGTCTTTGGTTCGCGATCCAAAATCTGCTCCGCGATGAAATCCTTTCTTGTCTTATTCGCTTCGACGATCGCTTCCATAATATTGTTGGGAACATTGTTATAATTCGCCAGAAGCTGCTTCGTGTCCTTCGGCAGACAGTAGCCGCCGTAGCCAAAGGACGGATTATTATAGTGTGTTCCGATACGCGGGTCAAGTCCGATTCCCTCGATAATCTGCTTCGCATCCAATCCCTTCATCTCCGCAAACGTATCAAGCTCATTGAAGAAAGAAACCCGAAGCGCGAGATACGTGTTCGCAAACAGCTTGACCGCTTCCGCCTCCGTGAGATTCGTAATCAGTGTCGGTATATCCTGCTTGATTGCGCCCTCCTGCAGAAGATGTGCAAATGTCTCCGCCGCCGCCTTCATCTTCTCATTGCCTGCCGGACATCCGACAATGATTCTCGACGGGTAGAGATTATCCTTTAACGCCTGTCCCTCCCTCAAAAACTCCGGTGAGAACAGGATCTGGTCCGTGCGGTATTTCCTGCTGACCGACTCTGTGTAGCCGACCGGAATCGTCGACTTAATGACCATGATCGCAGACGGGTTCACCTTCTGCACTAATTCGATGACCGCCTCAACGGAGGATGTGTCAAAATAGTTCTTCTTCTCGTCGTAATTCGTCGGCGTGGAGATGATGACATATTCCGCGTCGCGGTAAGCCGCCTCCCCGTCCGTCGTCGCGGTGAGATTCAGTTTTCCTCCCGCAAGGTATTCCTCGATTTCTTTGTCTACCAACGGCGATTTGCCCCGATTGATCATATTTACTTTTTCTTCTATTAAATCAACTGTATGCACCTCGTGGTGCTGTGCCAGCAAAATAGCATTCGAAAGTCCTACATAGCCTGTTCCGGCAATTGCGATTTTCATTATAATCCTCCTTGTTTTGCGGAGCAAAATGCGAGTGTTCTGACGAGCAGAGGATTTTCCTCCCTTGTTTTTCTCCTATGCTTCTATAATTATTCCATTCTACACTATATCAATTCAAACGATTTCCGTCAAGTTTTAGGGAGTTTACATTTGGGCACTTTTTTGATAAGGTATAGCTGATATAAGATTTTAATGCTATTATGGAAGGAAACGACAATGCGAACGAACCGTTTGATCTCCGCCGCAATCCTTGCGGCTTTTCTTATTATAATCACCCTTTTTACCTTGTCTGCCGCAAAAAGGAATTCCATGGATTCCACCGGATATACACCCGATCCCGCAACCGAATATATTGTCACCCAATATTCCGACGCTACCGGTGCGCAGGGCACGTTCTATACGATTTCGAATGACGATACCCTCATCATCATAGACGGCGGCTGGGCGGACAATGCCGACGCCGTGCGGGGCGCAATCGCAGATCACGGAAATCATGTCGATGCCTGGATTATCTCACATCCACACCGCGATCACGCCGGAGCGTTCAACGCCATCTACGCCGATCCTCGTGGTATCACCATCGAAGCCATCTACGATAACGGCTTTGATTATGATTTTATCGAGTCTGTCGGCGAGCCTTATGACGACATTACCGTGATGGAGACTTACTATGCGCTCACGAAAGACGCCGGAAACGTGACTCACCTTAAGCGCGGCGATGAGCTTTCGCTCTGCGGTCTGACACTATCTGTATACAACGCCTATGACGATACCGTTTTAAACACCGTAGGAGACGAGAAGGATTATCAGAACAACGCCTCTCTTCTCTTTAAACTCAGCAGCGCAAACAGCAGCATTCTGTTCTGCTCCGATATCAAATACGATATGAACGACGTCCTGCTCGCCGCCTGCGGCGATGCCATTTCCTGCGACTACGTGCAGACCGGTCATCACGGGAACTGGTCTTTTTTGGACGCCTTTTACGAGCAGACCGGCGCATCCGTCCTGTTCATCGACGCTCCCGCGGAAATCACGGAGAATCCGGATTTTCCCGCGAGCATTTTAAAAGACCGCTTTCTGGAACAGAAAAAGACGGTACTGGATTTCAGTACCGCCCCAAACACAGTCACCCTAAAGTAGGCTGTTTACATCTCTTCTAACTTTTTCTTAAGTTTCTCAATGTCCTTCTTCTCAAGGACGGTGTCGCACAAGTAGCATGCCAGCTCACCCATATCGTTCTTGGCAAAAAATCTCGCGTTCTCATTCATTGTTGCGCGCCAGAAAGAATCTTTGCTGACAAGCGGCTGATAGTAGCAGTATCTGCCTTTGCGGTACATACTTAAGAATCCCTTCTTCACCAGTCTGGACAAAAAAGTGGAAACAGTCTGCGGCTTCCAGTTCTTGTCGTTCTCCTTATTCACTCCGTCCATAATCTCCTGTAGTGCCAACTCTTCCGCAGAATCCCAGATGACCTTCATAACGAGTCTTTCACATGTTGAAATATCGTTGGTAACCATAAATCGTTCTCCTTCCTACGCCCGCATACTTTTTCTACGTACGTAATGACTTTATCATTTTTTCTTATTCTTTGCAATTATTTCCTGCACAATATTCTTTTTCTTACAAATGCAGTACCATAATTCCCGTCTTTCTGTACAACGAAGAAAGCTATCGGAAGTATTATATCTTAATTTTGCACACAAATCTATACTTTCTCAATAATTTATGCATATTTTTTTATTTTTGTAGATTTCTTCCCTTTTTCCCGGAATTTACATCTGCTCCTGTATGGCAATTTGATCCTCGTCCGTATCTCCGATGCTCACCTCGATCAGACGGAGATCCGAACCAAGCGCCCGGATCGCGTGCGCTTTTCCCGCCGCTATGCTGACCGTTGAGCCTGCAAGAAGATCCACTTCCGTTCCTTCCAGAATCAACTTGCCCATCCCGGAAAGCACGGTAATCGTTTCGGTGTGCTTCTCATGTCTGTGGTACGGCATCGTTTTGCCGGAAACCACCTTAATGCGCTGTGTCACGCTCTTGATGCCGTCATCCTCATCGTTGTCGATGGTCTTAATCGTTCCCCAGCGGCGCTCTTCATAACGTGAGGCGTCCCCAATATGTGTAAGGCAATCCTTGATGTAAGAGCTCTGATGCTTGTCCGCAATCAGAATACCGTCGTGGGACGCCGCAATGACCATGTTCTTCGCCCCCATGACGACCATAGGCACGCCAAGCACATTGATGGCGTGGCTGTTCTCACAGGTATCGTCCCATGTCACATCCCCGATGCTGTTCTCCTTCATCTCCTCCGTGAGCGTATTCCATGTGCCAAGATCCTTCCAGACATCATCATAACGAATCGCCGCGATGCGCTCCCAGTGCTCTAACACCTCGTAATCAAAGCTCTTCTTGGGAAGCTTCTCGTAATCTGCGACCATCTGGTCATAATCCGTGCCGATGCCATACTTGCCGAGCCATCCCTCCGCCATGGAAAGTTTAAAACAGAACACGCCGCAGTTCCAGAGAGCGCCGTCCGCCACAAGCTTCTCCGCCGTAGCTTCATCCGGCTTTTCACGGAAGCCCTCCACCTCAAGCAGCTCCCCGTCTCCCTTCTTTGGAACGATATAACCATACTTGGTCGACGGATACGTCGGCACGCCGCCCAACAGCCCGATCGTCTGTTCCATGGATGCGATATGCGCGCCCAGACACTTGATGCGCGTAAAGAACTCCCCTGTCGTGTACGGATCGACCGGAAGGAATGCAACCACATCGTCCGGTCTGGCGCCCTTCTTAGACAAAAGGTAGGCGCAGGAGAGCATGACCGCCGGGAATGTATCGCGGCGCATCGGCTCCACCGCGACCTCCGCCGCACCGTTTAGCTGGCTCTCGATCAGTTCTACCTGCGCGCTGCTCGCACAGACGATGGTATTCTCCGAAAGTCCTGCTGTCTTAAGCTGTCCGAAGACGCGCTGAAGCATCGAACATTTCTCGTCCGATTCATCCGCGTCATGGTTCATCAGCTTGATATACTGCTTGGAGCAGAGGTCGTTTGACAGCGGCCATAAGCGTTTTCCCGAACCTCCTGACAATAATACAATATACATATCTCTCCTCCTTTTCCGTCATCTCCCAGGATATTTCTCTCTTTTAGCGCTCCGCACGCATCGGGTTGTTCAAAAAGTCCTCATATGCAAGACCGATACCGTCGCGCAGTTCTGTCTTATATTTCCATCCAAGGTTCTCAAGCTTGCTCACATCGAGAAGCTTTCTCGGTGTTCCGTCCGGCTTTGTGGCGTCCCACTTGATCTCACCCTCATAGCCGATGACATCCGCTACAAGCTCGGCAAGCTCCTTGATGGTAAGCTCCTTGCCCGTTCCGAGATTTACCGTCTCATTTCCGCTGTAGTTATTCATCAGAAACACACAAGCGTCCGCCAGATCATCCACATACAAGAACTCTCGCAACGGCGCACCCGTTCCCCAACAGGTCACTTCCTTCGCGCCGGATACCTTCGCCTCGTGGAAACGTCTGATAAGCGCCGGAAGTACATGGCTGTGTTCAGGGTGATAATTGTCGTTCGGACCGTAAAGGTTCGTCGGCATCACGGAAATATAGTCCGTTCCATACTGTCTGTTTAAGAACTCACAGTACTTAAGACCGCTGATCTTCGCGAGCGCATACGCCTCGTTCGTCTTCTCGAGCTCACTTGTCAGAAGACAGCTTTCCTTCATCGGCTGCGGCGCCATGCGCGGGTAGATACAGGAAGAGCCGAGGAACATCAGCTTCTTACAGCCGTTCTTCCACGCCTCATGGATGACATTCATCTCAAGCACCATGTTCTCATACATGAAATCCGCAAGCGCATCGTTGTTCGCCATGATTCCGCCCACCTTTGCAGCGGCAAGAAACACATAATCCGGCTTCTCCTCGGCAAAGAACTTCTCCACCTCGTCCTGACGGCAGAGGTTCAGCTCCTTATGCGTTCTCGTGATGATATTGTGATAACCTTCCTTCTCCAACTGACGAATAATCGCAGAGCCTACCATTCCTCTGTGCCCTGCCACATATATTTTCGCTTCTTTCTCCATCATGATTGCATACTTCCTTCCTATTTCACAGCGCCGCTCTCATCTCGCGGCGCACAAACTCTTCATTTTCGTATCTGTCCTGAACAAACAGTTACTAGTTTTCTTTCTCCACAAGCTTCATATCATGTCTTACCATGAGCTTTACCAATTCTTCAAAGCTCGTCTTCGTCGGATTCCAGCCAAGTTCCGTCTTTGCCTTGGTCGGATCGCCCCAGAGATTAACAACATCGGTCGGGCGGTAGAACTCCGGCGATACCTCAATGACAACCTTTCCGGTCGCCTTGTCGATGCCTACCTCGTCCATTCCCTCTCCCTTGAACTCAAGTTCAATGCCTGCCTCACGGAATGCATATTCACAGAACTCCCTTACGGAATGCTGCTCTCCGGTCGCAATCACGAAATCCTCCGGTGTGTCATGCTGTAAGATCAGCCACATGCACTCCACGTAATCCCTTGCATACCCCCAGTCGCGCAGTGAAGACAAATTACCGAGATACAGCTTGTCCTGCTTGCCCTGTGCAATTCTCGCTGCCGCAAGAGAAATCTTTCTGGTAACAAACGTCTCGCCGCGGCGTTCAGACTCGTGATTGAATAAGATACCTGAGCAGCAGAACATATTGTAGGCCTCGCGGTACTCCTTCACGATCCAGAAGCCATACTGCTTCGCAACCGCATATGGACTGTACGGATGGAACGGCGTCGTCTCTCTCTGCGGAACCTCCTCGACCTTTCCGAATAACTCGGAAGTGGACGCCTGATATATGCGGCAGGTCTTCTCAAGACCGCAGACACGCACTGCCTCCAGCACCCGGAGTACGCCTGTTGCAACTACGTCGGCTGTATACTCCGGCACATCGAAGCTGACCTGTACATGGGACTGCGCTGCAAGGTTGTAGATCTCATCCGGTCTTACTGTTCCGATAAGCTTCACAAGACTCATGGAATCCGCAAGATCCCCGTAATGCAAATGGAAATTGGGGTTGTCCATCAGATGATCGATGCGCTCTCTCTTCTCCGTGGAGGAACGGCGCACCATACCGTGCACATCGTAGCCTTTCTCCAGCAAAAGCTCTGCCAGATAACTTCCGTCCTGTCCTGTTACGCCTGTAATTAATGCTGTTTTACTCATTCTTATCTCCTTTTTCTTTGTTTTATAATTATTTTGCTAACACTCAGATTCAAAGCCGTTGTCTAGTATAATTCAATTTCTGCGATTTTGTAATTGAATATATTGCCGAAAAATAGTAATATATTGCCACGAACTTCGTTCATGGCAATCGCCGTTGGCGTTCTATGCGCACTTCGGCGCCAAAATGCCCTGCGGCATTTTGATTAGGAGAATATAGCTATATGAAAGACTTTTTTTTCGAAAAATACAAAACTTCAGAAGTCACAAGCACAAGGCGCGTCATCAACACGCCCTCTCCTTTTACGCGCGAGCATCTTTTCTACATCCAGGAAGCAGGCTACCTAAAGAGCTTAAAGCCACATCTAAGCCGCAGAAACGGACTACAGTCCTACCTGTTCCTGCTCGTGCTCTCGGGCAGCGGGGAAGTGTCCTACCGCGATCCTGCCGCAAGAATGGGAGGCGCAGAGCGGGCGCGCACCAAAACCGCACCCGCAGAGGAAACCGCTCTGCTCACCGTTCACGCATCCGCAGGCGACTGCTTCTTTTTAGACTGCACGAACGAGTACACGCATATCAGCAGCGAGGACGAGCCGTGGGAGCTTTTATGGCTTCATTTCTACGGACCACAGACCGACGCCTACTACACGCTTTTCCGCGAGCAGCACAACTTTCATTTTCGTTCCGCACATTTTGCCGAGCTTTCCTCCGCCATATGGTCTGTTATCCATTACCACGAAGAGAAAGCAGACGACGCCGACCTTCTGACCGCCCAGCAGATCATGAATATTCTTACACTGATCTGCACGGAATCCACAGAGACGAACGCTACCGCTTCCGCTTTAAGCGACAAGCTAAGAGACATCGTACATTATCTCGACGAGCATTACACGGAGGATATTTCCTTAGACGGGCTAGCCGAGCAATTTTATATCAGCAAATATTATCTTTCCCGAGAATTTAAAAAAGAATTCGGAACAACGATCATCCAGTACATTCTTTCCAAAAAAATCACCAACGCCAAAGAGCTTCTCCGTTACAGCAATTCCTCCATCGAGGACATTGCAGGGCTCTGCGGCATTGGTGACGCAAGTTATTTTAATAAAGTTTTCAAAAAAATCGAGGGCTGCACCGCCTCGGAATACCGGAAACGCTGGTAGCCGTCACGCCTTTATAAACTTCCGCTTTACGGCGCAGCCAGCGGCATAAATACGGTCGCCAAGAAGATTTTCAAGCCATCCGAGAAGCAGAATACGCAGACAGTCGATGACGGTCCCGACCACGATGAGCAGCGCTCCGATGGCGAACATCAGCGGTACATACCAGGTGCGGTCTACCCACTCGAGATAAGGAATCACATAATGCCAGGTGATACCGCGAATCGTCCACTCCATGATAAAGATTGCCGGAACGTGCTTTGCGACGGCATTCACAAGCTTATTTTCAAAGTGGAAATTCCGGAATATCAGGAACGCGCACACCGCCTCGGTAATCGTAAAGAGCGTGCAGTCTCTTGCAAAACGGTTCTGCACGCTTCCCGTCACAAAGTAAAGCGCAAGGTTCAATCCAAAGTTTACGAAAAGCGTCGCTGCAAAAATTCCCGCCAGTTTTCCCGTCTTTGGCTTCTTATCCTGCCAGTACAGACCGATATAGCGTCCGATGAGGTAGAGCATGATCATGTGGGCGATGCCCTTTCCTCCGTCATCCATGAAATCAAAAAAGCACACCGTCGTCACGCCGGAGAATATGACAAGCATCGTTATGATAAGCTGTTTTAAGCGCATCCTTCCGATTTTCTCAATCATTTCATTTAAAAACGGGCTCAAAAACGCCAGCACAAAATAGCAGGTAAAATACCAGGAACGCTTTCCGATGACCGGGAAAATATAGGTAAGCTGCGTCTCCATCCCGAGATCCGCTCCCCAGAACTGCTGAAAAAAGAGTCCGATCCAGCAATAAAATACCAGCATCAGATCAAGCTTTATCAGCTTCTTTACATCCAGGCGAAGCCCGAAATATCCGGTAATCAAAATAAAGCAGGAAACGCCCATATTTCCGATTGTCTCCGCAAAAATGCTAAGACAGATTCCCGTCTCATTATCCGTCGCGTTGCCCGAGCCATGCATCCAGAAAATCACAAGAAGCGCCGCAATGCGAAGCAGCTCAATACTGGAATTGCGCTCTCTTTTCTCCACCTGTACCATATGTTCCATTTCAATAACACCTTTCTCTTTCAGGACACGCTTTCAGACTTTTCCTTTCCTGCGCTTCCTCTCCCCATACTTCCTTCTCTACGCTTCCTTCTTCATGCCGCTGCCGATCTTTACTTTGACAAGATCGATCAGTTTTCCCAAAATAAGCAGACCGCACACCACGACAATGACGCGCACCGCATGATACGCCGCAAATCCTGCGCCCGTAAGCGCATGCGGGTCCATGAATCTGCCTGCGATCCGCTCGAACATTTCCAGTCCGAAGATATGCAGCGACAGCAGAAGAATCGTGTGCTGCCCGATGTAGGCGAGCGCACGCCCTGCCGCAAGCGTCTCGATCAACTTTCCGAGCCATATGCACAGCATCGAACCGCCAATCCCGATTGCAAGGAAGAGCGGCACACTGAGCGCCCCGTATGCACCGTACTCGCGCAGCGACATATTGATGCCGGGATTTACCGTACTTAACACAACATAGCCGGCAAGCACCCCAAGAATCAGCGGAACGTTCCACCTTTTCTCAAAGAACCGCGCCCTGCCGAGCATCGTTCCCGCCAGCATGAAGAAAACGCCTGCGCCGATCAAGTCGATACTCCACGGCAGAAGCACCGGAAGAAAGCTAAACGCCATCGTGACCACCGCAAGGAGTACCAGACATCCCACGAGAAAACCACGGCTCTTTAAACAGCGGTCCACCACGAGATGATACAAAAGACCCGCTACGAAAAACGCAGTCAGATACCACATCGCCCCGTTTGCAATGGTAAACAGATATACATTCTCCTCCGCTGCCGCCGGATAAAGGCAGAACCGCGAATAAAAGATTCCAAAAAGCGAAAGCTTCATCTCCTCTGCGCTCCGCCCCGTCAGTGCATAGAACGCAAAGAGCAGCGCACTGTAGCCAAAGTACGGGATGAGGAGACGCTTCGCCTTGCGCGAAACGTTCTCTGCATAACTCCTCCCCGGCTTATAGACATAGCCCGAGAGCACGAAAAACAACGGTATATAAAAGTTGATCAGATAGGAACTAAGTCCGCTGCTGTGGGAAATGATGACGAGCATCAGTCCGATTCCGCGGGCAACGTCCAGATATTTGTATCTTTGCATAATTTATCCCCTTTATTGCGTGAAGTGCCGCAAAGCAAAGTCCTATTTCACAGGATTCTGCGTTATCATAGCCCTTTCCCACAAATACGGCTGTACGCGATTCCAGATTTCAGACGCCGCATGGAAGGTCGCGTTCTCTCCTGTCAGGAATTTCTTCAAATCCTCACGGATCGCACCCGGGTCGTCAATCAGGTCACAGTTCGCAAACGCCGCAGAATTCACCGTGTCCTCAAAGAACTCGCGGTACGGTCCGCGCATCCAGTCCAGAATCGGCGCGTTAAAGCCAAGCTTCGTCCTGCGGTAACATACCTCCTGCGGCATAAAATCCGCGCAGGCGTCGCGCACGATCGACTTTGACCAGCCGCCGTGAAGCTTCGACTGCCATCCGATCGAAAAGGCAAGCTGCACGATGCGGTAATCAAGAAACGGCATACGAATCTCTACGCTTGACGCCATACTGTCTCTGTCGTAATTACGCAAAAGCGTCGGCAGTATCGTCTCATGCGTGGAGACGAACAGCGTCTTATTCAAATTGTCAAGCTTATTCCAGTTCGGGTGATCCGCATAAGCACTCTTTACATCCGCCCTGCCAAGAAGCTTCTTCGCACGGTATTTTAACATATAATTCCGGTAAAGCTTATTTCTCTGACGCTTAAATTCCGCAGAACCGACCGGAATTCCCTGTTCGGAATTCTGATTCAGATAGGCGGTCGTAATCATGTTGATTTCTTCCTCGTTCTTCGCGTCCGGGTACGCCTTTAAAATGTCAAAGCCGTAACCCGCGAACAGCTCGTCCGCCGCGTGACCGTCCAAAGATACGCGCGTTCCGAACTCGCGCTCCTTCTTGTAAAGCTCCATCATCGGCACCTGCGTGTTGCTCCAAAGTTCCTCAAAGCAATAGATCTGACGCAGAAACTCGCTCTCGGAAACCGCCGTGTCGATATTCATAAACGTGTGCCTGATTCCAAGATAATCCGTCACCGCTTTCGCATACTTTGTCTCGTCTAAGTCTGTTCCCGGAAAACAAGCCACATACGCGTGCTGCCAGTCCTTATTCACGCGCTCGTCCTCCTCGCGCTCCGAAATATGCGCCATACCGCAGATGACTGCGGAAGAATCCAGTCCGCCGCTAAGTCCCGTACCGAGCGTCACATCGCTTCGCATACGAATCTTGCAGGCGTCCAGAAACAATTCCCGAAACATCGCCACCTGCTCCTCGTAAGACGAAGGAACCGCGATCAGATGATCCAGCGTGTTCCAATAGCGCGTCAGTTCCAGCTTTCCGCCGCGGTACCACGCGTTCGTTCCCGCCGGGAAACGCCTGATTCCCTTAATCAGGCATTCCGGCTGGCTCTCATAGTGGTTGTCCGCGAAATAGCGGTCGAACATCGGCTTGTTTGCCTCCACAGAAGGCAGCAGCGGAAGCAGCGCTTTCATCTCGGACGCAAACGCGCATCCGCCATCCGCAAATTCCACGTAGAACAGGGGTTTTACACCGAAACGGTCGCGGGAAATAAAAAGACTTCTCTCCTGCTTATCCCAGATGGCAAAAGTCCACATACCATTGAAGCGGTCAACGCATTTCTCTCCCCACTCGCAGTACGCCGCCATGATGACTTCGGAATCACTGTTTCCCCGGAATGTATAGCCCTTCTGTTCCAGTTCCTTCCTGATCTCAACGAAATTGTAGACCTCTCCGTTGAACGTCATCCAGTAACGCTCGTTTGCATAGGACATCGGCTGACTTCCCGCAGAGGAGAGATCCAGAATCGAAAGCCGTCTGTGTCCCAGCGTCACGCCGTCCTCCTGCCATAGTCCAAAACCGTCCGGACCGCGATGCGTCATCGTGTTCAGACATTTCATCGCAAGCTCTCTGTCAATTTTCTTTTCAATTACTCCATAGATTCCGCACATAGTTTTGCTTCCTTTTCTTATTTCGTATCTGTTCAGTACCTTCACAGATACAAGCCGCAAGCCAATGAAAATCAGCTTCGCTGATGAGGCTTGCTCCTGCATTCTGTACGTTTTCATACGATTTATGCGGTTCCGCATAAATCTGTCCTGAATAGTTACCTTATTTCTTATGAATCAGCCACAGATAACGCGTATTCGTCACCAGATAACGTTTAAACAGGCGCTTGGGATCCTGAAACAGACGGTACAGCCACTCGAGGCTCAGTTTCTGCATCCACATCGGCGCGCGTTTAATATTCCCCGCATGATAATCAAAGCCCGCCCCGACTCCGATCATCACGCCGTTCACCTTATCCATATGCTCATACATCCAATTCTCCTGCTTGGGCGCGCCCAGTCCCACCCAGATGATGTCCGCGCCGGACGCGTTGATCTTCTCGATCTCCGTGGCGTCCTCCGCCTCGCTCAATGCGTGAAACGGCGGCGATACCATTCCCGCGATCTCAAGATGCGGGTACTGCACTATCATCTTTTGGCGCAGCATGGAAAGCGTCTCCTCCTTACTTCCGTAGAAATAATGGCGCAGCCCGTTTCTCCTCGCAAAAAGCGCAAGCATCAGATCGGGACCCGTCACGCGCTCCGCCTCCGGGAAGCCGTGCTTTCTGCTGTAGACCGAAAGTGGTTTGCCGTCCGGCAGAACAAACGCTGCATTCTTCTGCACCTCGTGATACTTTGCATCATCGTGCGCCATCACCGTCGTGTGCACATTTCCGACGCAGATGTATTTTCCGCGAAGTTCCTCGATATGTTCCTCGATCAGCGCGACGGTCTTTTCCATATTCGTCACGAGAATATCCGTTCCTATGATATTACACTTTGTCAATTCCATATATTCCTCTCCCTGCCCCATTCGCACGGTGCGTAACAGTTCTTCTCTACTTTCTTACTACAACCTCCAATGGGATATTACCGATGTAGGACGGCAGCAGGCTGAATGTGCTGTTATAGCTTCCGAGAATCTTCCGGCACTTTGAGAGCGCGAGCATCTCGATCAACGCATCCTGCAGCCCTTCCTTCGAATCACGGTCAATGATTCCCTTCTCATAAAAAATCAACTTCTCAGGCGGAAGTGCTTCGCGCAGCTCCTGCTTCACCGATGCATCGTCCGTCGCCACATAGAAGCGCGCCAGCGCATCTGCCGCAAGTTCATCCTTCATCCGCTCTGCGAACAGTGTAAGGGGACTGTTCGCGATTGCCTCCGTGTGGTCGGTCCGCCGCACATGCACCCCGACGGTATGCGCGTCGATCCCGGAAAACAACGGCTCGCCTTTGGCAAGAACCGATGCGCTGGGCTTTAAAAACGCATAGTTCTCCGCTCCTACCTCGCAGATCGGCCCAAATGCCTTAATATAGATACACGGTTCTTTCGCAATCAAATCGAGCAGCGCGTCGTAACCTTCCTCTCTTGTGATGCGCTCCACATCGTCGCAGGAGAGAAAACGGCTCGCCTTCGCTCTCCACTTCTTCTTCTCACGCTCTCCCAGTATGCGGGCAACCGGCTCCTTCTTGTAGCCGTTCTCGCTGATCTCTACGACCTGCATCGGCAGGTCGAACAATTCGTCCGCGCGGATATTACAGCCCGTTTCCCGCTTCCAGACGATAACCAACTCACGATTTAATTTCTGCGCCGCCGCGTAGGCGGACGCCATCCCAAGCAGGCGGTTTCCCAATCCTGCACATGGCTCTGCAATTATCATGACTTACGCCTGCCTTTCCTTCCTCGTCACACTTCCGTCCTCTACCTGATATACAATGTCACAGTTCTTGATCGTCGTCAGACGGTGCGCGATAATGAGCATTGTCATCTTGCCCTGCAGACTGTCGATTGCCTCCATGACTGCCGCCTCCGTCTCGGTATCAAGCGCTGACGTCGCCTCGTCGAGCACGAGCACCTCTGGCTTCCGGTAGAGCGCGCGCGCGATACCGATACGCTGACGCTGTCCGCCGGAGAGACGCACGCCCGCCTCGCCGATCATCGTATCAAGCCCCTCGTCTAAGGATGCGACAAACTCATCCAGCTGCGCCTGCTTAAGCGCCGCCCAGATTTCTTCATCATCAATATCGCCCGCCTGTCCAAATGCGATATTGTTGCGGATCGTATCGTCCAGCATATAAATCGTCTGCGGAATATATCCGATCTTATCATGCCACCCGCGGTAGGACTCTGAAATATCCATGCCGTCCACGGCAACGCGTCCCCCCTGCGGCTTTAGCACGCCGAGAATCAAATCGACCATCGTCGTCTTTCCCGCGCCGGACGGCCCGATGAACGCAACCGACGCATTCCTCGGAATCGTGACATTGATGTGGGAGAGCACTGCCTCCTCCGTATCCGGATAGTGGAAGGTCAGATCCTCAACGCTGATTTCCTTCTCCAGTTTTACAGGCTTATAATCCTTCTTCTCCGAAACCTCGATCTCCATGTCACGGATCGCAGCATACTCCTCCCCGATCTTGTGGATCACGACGCCGTTGTGGATGATCGAGCCAAGATACTCAGACATCTTATTCGCAGACGGGAGCAGCGCAAACGCCGCCGCCGCAAAAACGCCGAGAGTTCCCATGAACTGCTCCGGGCTTGTCGAGACTATATTGATGCGGACAATAATCGCCGCCATCAGTCCCGCGATACAAAGCGACTCCATAATCGGCTTTGGAATCGAACTTAAGAAAGAATTCTGTTTGATGACATAGGTATAAAGCCCATTCTGCTTGCAGAACTCTCCCTCGAAATACGCTTCGCGGTTCGCGATTTTGATTTCCTTGATTCCGCCGAACGCCTGCTGCATGCACTGTAAAATATTGGCATTATATTTTCTCCGCTCGTCGCCGAAACGCGCAAGCGTCCGGCGCAGCTTCTTCATGAAAATAAAGACCATCACCGCCATCGCAAACGCAACGCCAAGCGTTAAGATCGGATCTTTAATCATTAAGTAAATAACCAGAATTGTGCAGACACAAAGCTCGGATGTAAGCTGAAGCATATTTAAAACAGCCGCATAGAACATTTCAGGATCTGTATTGATGTCACGCATCAACTCCGCGCTGTTATGATTCAGGAAAAAGGTGTAATCCTTACTGATATAATACTTCATCATGCGGTCCTGCATCTCCCGTTTTCCGTAGTAAGAAAACCGGTACTGCATGTTGTTCATAAAAATAAGAAAGCCTCCTTTTGCGACATATACGACAATAATCGCAACAGATAACATCGTCACAAGCTGATCCGTGTTCTGCATGTCAAAGAGCCCATAAAAATAGCGGATGATATCATTTTCAAGCAATTCCTCCGGGTTCATGACCGCCTGGATAAACGGCGATAGCACCGATACGCCCAGAAGACTGACGCCGGAATTAATCAGAATCAGCATCAGCATGCCAAACAAATTACGCTTTTGTTTCCCGTTGAATACCTTGAGTACACTCTTAATCAAATCCTTCATATCGTTCTCTCTCCTATAAAACAATCCATCCCGGAAGCCGCAGATATTCGCCCAGCTCATGCTCCGGCATGATGACTACCTTCTCCTCATTCGGGTTGAGATACGCCGCCCAGGTCGAGTAGGTGCTGTTGGAAATAATCTGGTTGCGGCACGCCGCCATCAGGAAAAATTCATCTACATCCGAAAAAGCTCCCATATCCGCAATATAAGAAATCCCCTCCTTCGGCAGCGCCGCCTTCGCACTTTCCATATCGTTTGTGAACACGATGAACCTCACTCCGGGGCGCTCCTGCCTCATGCGCGCGAGCGCTCTCTCAAAAAAGGCTCTGCCCGGTCCTACGATATCGCCGCCGCGGACGTGCACCGCACAGGTGTCCGTCGTCTGAAATTCCGCGATCAAACGCTTTGTGTCCTCACTCTGCTCATACGCAGGCGTCAGCATCCCGCAGATTTCACCCAGATATTCCTCAAAATAAACAGTATTCTGCCAATAGCCGTGCAGATATTTGTTGCGGAAACGCTTCTTTTTAAATACGCGCATATCCACATTCGCAGGCGTATGGTTCTTTTTGCCGGGCGCATAGACGCTCTTCTCCTTCAACACATGATATTTGATATCCCTGCGCAGACGCTTATAAAGCTTCTGCCACAGCGTGCCGTTCGGAAAGGATTCCTTTGCATCATATTTTATATGGAAGTTATCCAATTCAAAATCCCGCAGCGTCGAATTATCACACTCCGATATATCGAGCATCAGCGTATCGCCATCCCTGCGCGCAGACGCATAGCCGCACGCATAGTTGTAGAGCTGATTCCCCATTCCGTCTCCGATTTTTACTACAACCAAAACATTTCTCCTTCTTATTTCCTGCGTTTTCCAAGCGACAGCAGCTTCTGCCACCGCTTCGCGATCCACGCTGTGCCTCTCGCCCAGTCATAGCTTAGATTGCTTTCTTTCCCATCCTTTAGTATGCCCATATATTTCTTAGAGCCGCCCCAAGCATGAATCACGAGAACAGACACCTTTTTTCCGTCCTCCTCGCGGGTAAAATACGGAATTCCATTGACAAACGAGATTTCTTTCATCCCGTACCGCTCCCGCATGACATACGCCCTCGTGTCGATCTTCGGCTCGTTGATGTTGTAATCGATCACCGGATCGGTGCGCCTGCTGAAATTCTCCACTCGAAGCGTGGTCTGCTTCATCCATAAATACAGAAGCGTCATATCGCAGATG
This sequence comes from Roseburia hominis, assembly GCA_021771815.1. Classification (GTDB taxonomy): domain Bacteria; phylum Bacillota; class Clostridia; order Lachnospirales; family Lachnospiraceae; genus Roseburia; species Roseburia hominis_A. The sequence continues at coordinate 37,301 of JAETOE010000008.1, read as the reverse complement.
CCGCCCGCCGTATGATTGTCCTGATGAAACTGATACTTTTCCCGAAGCGGCTTCATCCGCTCTTCATCCGTGTAGCTTGCAATACAGAACCGAAGGAAATCCAAAAGTCCTTCGCTCGTCCAATAGGTAAAATGCGGACACACCGACCACTGGTACTCCTTCTGCCGCTCATACCAGCAGCTCGCCATCACCGTGCCGTCCGCGATCAGTTCCGACGTGACCTCCCCGAACACGAGCGCATCGCTGTCGATCATCACACATTCCGTCAGATCATGTGTGATAAGATATTGATATACATAAAAATATCGTTGAAAACAAATCAGTTCAAAAAATTCCGAGTTGGAAGACATGTGTACATAATGTCCGGTAAACTCTGTGAAAAGCTCCGATTCACAGTCCTCGCAGGAAATCCATCCCTCGCACATGTCCCTGTTCTTCTCATCACCGATCAGAATGACGCTGTTGCCATGCTCTGCGGCGCACGCAATACAATTTTTCAAATATTTCTGATTGCCCTTGTGCACAACGATCACGGGAATCTGTCTCTTATCCGGCATATCGTCACCCTTCCTTTTCTATAGTTTGTGCCGTTATCTGCTTCAAAAAACTTATATGATTCTACCATATGCAGGGGCAAAAGTATAGTTTTTTTGCAAATTACAAGATTATATGTTAGGATTGTAATGTGAAATCCTAAGACAGACAGGAGTAATTTTCTATGGGAAATATTATCGGAGAATCCTATTACTATTTTAAATATTTTGCGCGCAATAAGATCAAAGCCAGAAACGACGCTTCCGACTGGGTCTACGAACATTACGTGAAGCAGCCGTTCTGGGATACGGATACGGCGAACCGCAAAGTCGCGGAAATGATCGCCGAAGGCTCGCCCTTTATGATGGGGCGTTTTGGCTCGGTGGAGCTTTTCAACATGCGCGTCGATGAATTTCATCAGAGCAGCAAGACGGACAAGGCGTGCGAACAGCTCAGTACGTGCGCCGGATTTTTCCCGCAGGACGTCTCGCTGCTCCCGCGTTTTAATACCGTCATGAAGGACGCCTGCCGCGAGGTGGATGTGCTCGGCGTGTGGCAGCAGCCCTGTGAGGATTACTACATCAAAAAATACTGTACCAGTTTAAAGGCAACGGCAAGGCTTATCTCCATCGAGCCGTGGCGCAGCAAGTTCCCGTGGTCGTCCGCCTTAGAGGGAAAGAAGGTTCTCGTGATCCATCCGTTCGAGGAATCGATTCAGAATCATTTTGCCAACCGCGACAAGCTTTTCCCCGGGACGTCGATTCTTCCGCCGTTTACGCTAAAGACGTTAAAGGCGGTCCAGACCGCCGGAGACGCAACGGATTCCCGCTTTGCGACATGGTTCGACGCGCTTAACTGGATGTGTCATGAATGCGAGAAGATCGATTTCGATATCGCATTAATCGGCTGCGGCGCCTACGGTTTCCCGCTCGCCGCGCACATTAAGAAGATGGGAAAACAGGCGGTTCACCTCGGCGGCTGCTTACAGATCCTATTCGGCATCAAAGGACGCCGCTGGGATGAGATGGAGCCGGATATTGTCGCCATGTACAACGACTATTGGGACTACCCGCTCGCGCATGAGATTCCGCAGGGCAGCGGAGGCGTCGAAGGCGGAACCTACTGGAAAAAGGAAACGGGTGAGGATAAGACACTATGAAACCAGAGAGAAATTCAAGCTTTGAACTGCTCCGCTTACTGTGCATCTACGGCATCATTGTGATGCATATCTGGGGCAGCATAGATTCCGCCATGACGCCGGGCAACACCGTCTGGCATGTTCTGGCAAATTCCGTCGGCAACGTCGGCGTGACCTGCTTTATCCTGATTTCCGGCTATTTCGGAATCCGGTTCGACTTAAAGAAGCTGATCCGCCTGGATCTGATGGTTATTTTCTTTACCGTGACGGGCACGCTTGCCGTCGGCGACTTCGGCGCAAAAGCACTGATTAAGGCATGTATTCCGGTGATTTCCAGGCAATACTGGTTCATCACCTGCTATTTTGCCCTGTGCATTCTCGCGCCGTTTTTAAATCGGATTCCGGAGCGTTTGTCACGCGAGGCTTTCCGCAATCTGCTGCTTGTGCTCCTGCTTCTCTTTTCTGTGATACCGACCTTTACGACCTACGACATCATGCAGGACGCCGGAAAAGGACTCGCACATTTCATCATGATCTATCTGATCGGACGCTATCTTGCACTTTACCATGAGAACGCGGCGTACCGCAGCGGACGGCTCGTGTCCGGTTTCCTGCTCTCCACCGCGATCATCTTCCTGTCGGACGGAGTGCTCACGTTTTGGCATGACGGCGTGATCTACAGCACATTTGCCAGAGACTGTTCGCTGTTTATCATCGCTTCGGCGGTATTGCTCGTACTCTGTTTTTCACAGATGCACTTTACGAACCGCGTCATAAACCGCGCCGCAGGAGATGTGCTCGCCGTCTATGTTTTGGATTCTTTTGTCCGCACACTATTTGGACGCGCGGTAGATTTGAACAATTATCTCACCGAATGGTATCTTCCGTTCTTTGTATTGGGCTATGCCGCTGCTGTCGTTATCGCTGCAGCCCTGTTGAACGAGGTGCGCAGACTTACGATCGGGCGCATTGAACCGTGGCTTTCGGAGATCCTTGCCACCGTCTGGAATAAGATACAGACGCTGCTGCTCGCTGTCAGCAGGCGGCTTCTTGGCTTCTTCCTGCAGAAGCGTTGAGAGGAACAACGTGCGCATCCCGCGCGTCAGTTCCCTTTGTTCCCAAAGCAAAAGACCGCGTATCCTGCGCGCCGTTTCACCAGCTGCGCAGACACGCGGTCCTTTTATTGCTTGTGTGCAAATATTACTAATTTACTTGCGATATAATTAACCACAATCACGATCACATTCGAAATACACTTCATCAGCATACTGTTCCATGCCATCACATCGACTGCCACATACATAATGGCAAGGTCGAGCAAGCCTGTCGCAAGTCTGCATCCAAAAAAGGATACCGCCTCTTTGAGCAGAACCGAAACTTCCATCGACTTGCTGTCAAATACCCAGATCTTATTTGTGACAAAGGCAAATAGCACCGACAGAATCCATGCCACGACATTGCTTGCCACATTGCTGACGCCAAACCGCTCATAACAGAGCGAGTATACTACAATATTAATCAGTGTCGTGAGTACTCCGAATATCCCGTATAACAGCAGTTCTCTGTATTTTTCAAGATATTCCTTACATTTATTGAAGCACTTCTCAAACATTACTCAATCACCAGATCAAGCCAATCGTCTACCGGAACAAGCGCTACATAAGTCTTACCTGTGTTAAGCTCGATCTCATTGCCTTCCATATCATAGTAATGCGTCGGGGAAGTCATTCCCTCCTTCTTCCATGATACCGGAATCGCCTTGCCGTTCGTCACATAGTAACCGCCGCCCGTCGTGTTATAGCAATCAAAGATCATGTAGCCGTGCTCGTCATACTGCTGATAGCCGCAGCTCTGGATCAGAAGGTTCTTAAAGCAAAGCTGGGTATTGTCATTACCCGGATCAACATGCGCTTTTCCGTACTCAAAGTAGTTATATACCTGATTGTCCTCATCGTATTCCAGATAGGAACCGTTGTGCGGGAACGGAAGGTCTACTAAAGACGCATCGATCGCATCCGACGCGCCCGACAGATCGACCGGATTGTCCTCGTTTGCAAACTGATAATGCTCTCCCTCATAGTAGGAAGTGTACTCCCGCTCAACGCCGGAGTTCTTGAAATTCTTCTCCAGATCGCCCGGGAGAATATACTCGGTGTACTCTCTCGACTTACCGTTATTCACGCGGGAAAATGTTCCGCTGAAATGATCCGAGAACGGCTCCGCTAAATACTCGTCGATATAGAACGGACCTCCGTCATGACAGATGACCGCATTCCACTCTGCCGCAAGAATCACGTTGGTCGGTCTCACGCTTCGGATGCTTCCGAGCTGCTCGATCTCCTCCCAATCCTTTACCAGTACCATGAATCTTGTGATACGACCGTTCATTGTACTGTTCATCATCTCATACACCACGTCCGCCTCTGATAGACCATAATGCGGAAGGGCGATCGACTCATTGTCCACCATGACTGCGATCGGTCTCTGATCCTTAATATCGTCATCAATCAACTCATTCGTCAACTCACTGCGGTACTTGCCCTCCGGAAGATCCTCTTCTTCTTCCTCTTCCTCAGTCGCCTCTGTTCCGTTCTCCGTGCCCTCTGCCGCCGCAGTCTGCTCTGTCGTGTTCTCTACACTGCCTTCTTTGTCATCGCCACCGCATGCCACCACACTTAAGGAAACGGCAAACAGTGTCAGCAATGCAACTGCTCTTTTCTTCACTGATGTATACCTCTCAATATCTGTATTTTCTGGTAAAATGCGCCGCATTTCGACGCACCCATGGTCTTATTCTACCATAACTCGTCCTATGGGGGAAGTATTTTTTACGATACCTGCACAAACACCGCTATTTAATGCGCTTCATATCCTCCCGGTTCGTCTCCGATACGATATAATGCGGTCTTTTCTTCACCTCGAGATATGTCTTAGAGATATACTGTCCCATAATCCCCATACAGAAAAGCTGAATCCCACCGATAAAGGTGATGATGCACACGGTCGACGCCCAGCCTGTGACCGGATCGCCGAACGCCAGTCTCCGCACCACGATAAAAATAATTGCCACAAAAGAGACGAACGTCATCAGCATTCCGAACCAGGAAGCAACCGCAAGCGGCGCCTGTGAGAAATTGATAATACCGTCAATCGCATACTTTAATAGCTTCCAGAAGCTCCATTTTGTCTCTCCCGCGACACGGTTCACATTCTCATAGGCGAGCCAGTAGGTCTTAAACCCGATCCAGCCGAAAATCCCCTTGGAAAACCGGTTGTATTCGCCCATCTCCACGATCGCCTCCACCATCTCACGCCGCATCAGCCGGAAATCGCGCGCGCCGTCCACAATATCCGCGTCGGAAATCTTATTGATAATACGATAGAACATTCTCGCGAACCAGCTTCGGATCGGCGGTTCTCCTTTTCTCGTCTTACGGCAGGTCGCCACACTGTCGTACTCGCCGTCCATAAGCTTTTTTAGCATCTCGGGCAGCAGCGCCGGAGGATCCTGCATATCCGCATCCATCACAGCCACGAACTCTCCGCGCGCATTACTAAACCCGGCATACATCGCCGCTTCCTTCCCGAAATTGCGGGAAAAAGACAGGTAGGTGACCTTTTCATCCTTTGCCGCCAGATCTCTTAAGATCGAAAGCGTACCGTCCTTAGAACCGTCGTTGATAAAGATCAGTTCATGGTCGCACTCCATGCCCTCCAATACCTTCTTTGTCTCTGTATAAAAAATAGGCAATGCCTCCTCTTCGTTGTAGCAGGGGACAATCAGTGAAATCGTCATCATACATTTCTCCTTTGAAATCGCATACTGACCTTATTCTACATCATTTCCCCAAAGAATGCCATACGCAGGCATACTTTTTTGCAAAAGAGCGGCAAAGCCTATCTTATATCTCATATTCCGGCGCAAAATCCTGCCTCTTAATATTCCTCCTGCCAGCCCAGCGCAACGTAGTACACCTCTGCTCCTTCGTCGCTGTGCTCTACATAATCCATATCGACCAGCAGTTCCATCTGATTCTGTACTTCCTGCATCTCTAAAGTCATGGAATACTCAGTCACAAGACCCTCCGACAGCTCCGCCAATGTCATTTTCCGATTTCTGTCCCACAGGATGTTTATCAAATGGCTTGCTTCCTCCGGTACGTTACCCAATTCTACATACTGCATCATACACCTAAATCCTCTTTTCTCTTATACTTTCTTGTTCTGCCGGGTGATTCCGGTCAGAACTCTTTGAAATACACATATTCTATCTCATTTTCGACAAAAAGACCATTCGATATGGCGTAATTTTGTTCGACTTACGTCATATCGAATGGTCTTTTTGTCGATTTTTGTATAAAATAGTAGAAAAAGCAAAGGAGGTGATGTTATGAAACGCAAATTTTTCGCATTGATGCTCTGCCTTTTCCTGTCGATTCTTCCGGTTGCCGGATCGGTCGGTTCTTCCGATGACGGAATTGCACCGTGCCATTATTTTGAGGATGCTAAAGACGCTTGGTAGAGTTCTATCCCGTAATGTTCTTTGCACAACTCGACTGTTCTTGTCACGCGCTCCTCTTGTCCTGTCACTTCAAAGAGAACAGTCGACTGTTGAAAAGCTTTCTTCGCCCCTTCTATATCTCCCAATTCCGCAAGCGCGCATCCTCTGTTAAAATGCAACACAGGGAAAAGCATCAGACAACCGTGTCCTATGCAGAACGCGATTCCCGCATCTGCTTCCCGCAGAGATTCCTCCAGCTTTCCCATTCTCCCAAACCAGTTGCTGAGATTATAGACAATCAGAGGATACTTCGACCGCTTCTCGCTCTCATCGATCACATGCTCTTCCATGTAGTGCTTCAGCCAAAGCCCCAGCGCCAGTGCCTCCTCATACCGCTCCTTCTTTGCATGCATACTTGCAATATTATTGATAATCGTAATCTCATTGAACGTGAGCAGACTTGTCTCGAGCGGCGTCACGCCGTCGAACTCCGGCAGTGTCATGTGAATCGCCTGCATAAGCTGTTCCATGATCTCCTCATCCGTCGCTCCGTGCCTTTCGTTCAGAATGCACTTCGCAAAGACAAGATACTGATGCTCCGGTGCTTCTCCCTCTCCAATCAGTTCCTCCAGCTTTCTGCTGTTCTCCTCCAGCTTGTCATACTCATGATACGCAATGTTACGCACCAGTTCATCCAGCATGCCACAGATCTGCATTTCCTTCTTGCTTTCGAATACATCAAATATCCGGTCATCAATTCCAAGTCTCTGCATCAGGCAGTTCAACGTGGTAACTCCCGGCATCTGCGCTCCGTTTTCAATTCTCGACAAGGACGCACTGGTACAAATGCCTCGGCACAACTGCTCCTGCGTATAACCCTTGTGAATCCTCGTATCTTTGATAAAATCTCCAATGTAATAACTCGACATAATTTCTTCACTTTTCCTTCGTACTTAATAAATGGTAAATATTTCCTAAAGATTATCTTTGTCTTACATTAGCACAAGACGAACATATTGTAAAGGAATGGATTTCATTTTCTGGACAATCCGTACCACATTTTATATAAATTCCCGGTTTCCGAAGCATATTACTACAAAGTTCTCGCCCTGTTTCCACACAGTTAATGGCTGTTTCCACACAGTTAACGGCTGTTTCCACACAATTAATGGCCGTTTGCCCGCTTATACAGATTCGTGTAGGCGCGTTTGAGGTTCCCGTCGATGAGTTTGCCGTGCACCGCGTCGTATATCTGCTTATTCTGCGCATACTGCGGATATTTCTTCATGATTTTCACAAACTTATCCGCCGCCTGCTTGCTCTGAAAGCCCGCGATGCCGCTGTAATAGCGGATGACAAAGTCCTCGCCGTAGGTCAGCGCCTCCTCCAGATTCTTTTCATCCTGCAGAATGCCCGCCATCGCCATGCGGCTCTCCTCCGGGAAGCCCTTGTAGTCCCCTCTGTCCTGGATCATTTTGAGGAACTCCTTATTCCGGTACATATGCGGACGTGTATACTTATAGTCGCCCGCCGATTTCATAATCGCAAGATAGGTCTGCCACAAGACATCCATGCGCTCATACTCAACTACAAAGGCTTTCGCTTTCTGTGTCTTTGAAGAAATATAAGCCACATAATGCTTTTTTGAAAAAAGCTCCTCATTGATCACATCACTATAGCAATGCATTCTTGGCATCGCAAGAATATTTTTAATCGTCTCCGCAGTGACCTTTCCCATTTTATTGATCGCAGCGACGTAGGCCCGGCTCAGTTTTTCATTATCGCCCTCCTTCAATTCCTCGGCGATCTCCCGCTCCAGCTCCGGCATAAGACATCCGGTGAAATCCATAAAACGCACGATCGATTCCGCATCGGTCAGATTCAACGGAATCTGCAATTCCTTTACAATCTCCTTCTTCCGCTCCTTCGACATCCCGGCAAATTTTACCTTCTTCATATCCAGCGCATAGAATATGTCCTCGATTACCGTCTCATCCATCCCGGCGATGAATTTAAAGATGGAAAATGCCTCCCGGCTCGGCCGGTACTGCCGGTTGCAGTATGAAACAAACGCTCCCTCTTCGTCCTCCGCCATCTGCTCCCTGTCATAAAGCTTTAAGGCAACCTCGATTCCGCTGATATTCCGAAGCTCCTTCGCCGTGATAATCGGATAAGGCAGCCAGAATAAGTCTGAATACGCGGCTACGGTATCCTTGTACTCCCCGCACATCCATGCACGAATCCGCAGGAACAACTGCGGCTGACGCTTCCATATGTTCTCCTCCCCGCTCCGCAGGGCGGCGCCCGCCTCATCCAACGGCAAATCCAGCGCATTTTCATCCAGCAATATCTGATTCTGCAGATAGTCTCCTATCCGGCGCGCCTCCTTAAACCTCTCACAAATCGCGGGCGTAATATGTCCCGGTTCGTTCAGCGCATGGATTCGCTCCAACTGCGCCTCCCCAATTTCCCCGGTCGGCATCTGATTAAGCAGCTCGTAATAAATATCGGAAGAAATCCTCTCATCCGTCACTCCCTCATAAATGTCGTCCTCCAGCGCAGGCAGCAGGGCGTTTCTCAAGTGCATATAAACGGTCAACTGCTCTGCGATATCCTCGATGGGGTACGCCTCCGCCATTTTTTCATAAAAATGCTCCGCCGCCAGGAGCGCGCTCCGATCATTCCCGTGCTCCACCCTGTCACAGATTCCCAATACCACCTCCTCCGGAAGTGTCTCTAACTCGGTCGGAAGCATCTTAAGCACTGTTTCAAGCGGAATCTCATCCGTCGATTCAAATTCTTCTTTCGTCATCGGCTCTCCGTCCCGGAACAACTCGACAAACGTCTCCATCTGCTCCCTGTGATGCGCCAGAAGATAATCGCGGATTTCCGACACGCGGTTGGGCTCATTCTCTCTGAGCGCCTCAGCTAAAAGCTCCGGTCCTTCCTTATAACGGCACACGCGGTCGATCATCTGCAGCCGCGCTTTATCCCATTCCTTTACATTGGAAAAACACCCGTCCAGAAATTCGTACACCGCCGCATAATCACGGTCGATCGCCGCGTTCCAGATAATTTCCGAATAAGTGACGGCGTCCGGCATCGCTTTCGCCAACTCCTGCACGGTATCCAGCGCGTCCGTTATCACCTTCGGATTCTTCGCCCACACCTCTCCAATCTGCGCTTCCATATCCGCATCCACCTTCTCGTCATAGACGATCAGGTTGCGCACCTTCGTCTCCTGCACGGTATACAGATGGCTGTCACGCGGATAATTGAAGAAATAAATCCGATAGTTTCCATCGATCAGGTGGCTTACGATCATTTCGTACAGTTCCTTTAAGAACCGCTGGCTTTTCCCGGTACTTTCAAACTCCTCCAGAAATACCTTTTCATCCCCGAGCCCTCTTGCGTACCAGTCGAGCATTTCCTCAAGTTCCCGGTCGGTAAGCTTATAAAAATCCTTCGAATAGGTATTTCTCAAATACGCCACCACCGCGCACTTGATGAACTCGGGATATTCCGCCCCGAACTTTGTCCGAAGGCTCTCGTAGAGCAGAACCGCATCGTTAAGCCTCGCTTTTACCTGCCGCAGACTCAGTTCCCTGCCGTGCACGATCCACTGCATTCCGGGCATACGGTGCATATTGTCACTGTCGGAGACCACAAGTCCCATCTCCTCAAGTTCCGCGCGCTTTTCCGTGAGGAGCGCTTCTAAAACCGCATCGAAATTGTCAATATTGACCCGGTTTAAGTTGAGGGAATAATCGAACAGCTTATCATACACATAGCCCTGTTCCTCCGGCGCGTTTTTACATTTGTCTTGCAGCAGATCCTCCGGCATAATATTCACAACAAAAACGACCTGATTCATAAAATTTTTCTCTGACTGCTCATAGGGCACATAATACTTCCGCAGTTCCTTCAAGAACTCATACACGCTGTCGCCGTCGTCCGTCCGGTCGAGATCTTCAATAATCACAACGATCTGCTTTACGCCGGCGATCCTCGCCCACAGTTTTCGGTACCACCGCCGCGGTACGAGAATATGCTCCCGGTACAGCTCGATCAGTTCATTTTCTTCGATCTGCCTGTTGCCCTCGGAATTCTTCGATGAAAAAATGATTTCCGTGCGCAGGATCACAAGCACAATGATAATCGCGCAGGCTGCATATCCCAGTATAATCAGTTGATTTAAAAGTTCCTTGCCGATCATCCCGCTGCCTGTAAGTTCCCCCGAAAATTGCTGCCCAAGCAGCGCTCCAAGGAAAAACAATACCGCAATCCTGATCCATGCGCCCCATAGCGGGTTCTCCGTGCTGATGCGAAGCATTCCGAAATTCCGGCTGGTCCGCTTGCTGAAATAGCTGCTTTTCCCGGGATGAAGCGCCGAGATCATCTGATACAAAAAGGTTCTGTGAAGCTCTGGCGTTCCGTTATGCCCGTCTTCATGCTGTCTGATTTTTCCGAGGTGGCTCCAAAGATTCACCTGACAATACAGACGCTTTGTCCGTATATTCCCTTTCTTTTCATAACCGCTGTACTTTTTCTTCAGCAATTCGATCAGACTGGACTTTCCCGTGCCGAACCTCGATACGACCGAGATCATCGACGCTCCCTGCTCAATCGCGCTCTCCAGATAGTCGACATACACATCCATACCGATCTCGTCCGCGTCCGTGTCCGTAATCGGTTTATTGATGTAGGGAATATTCCGATGCAGTGGGGCAAGCGGCGTTCCTGATTTGAACAGCAATTTTTGCGCCGCCTGCTTTATGTACCCCCAAAAATTTTTGATGCGGGACATGTACTGTTCCTCCTTATTCCTTTGTATACCTCTTCTTCTATTTTACCTCATCGACCCGGATTCCGCCAAGCTTTACCACAGGTATTCCCTCATCTTTAAGTTCCGTCGAAAAAACAGTGATTTCTATCCGCAGATATCTGCCGCGTACGGGCGGATCGTGCCGCTCTCTCCAACGCCTGATATGCTCCGCCAGATGTACGAGCCACGCATCGGTATATACAGTTCTGGGCTGTAGGCAGATCGGCAGTTCCACATTGGCGCCTGCCGCAAGGCTCATCTGATAGCCATAGGAAATCTGACAGGAAATCTGCGCGTCCCGCCGTCCCATTTCGAACACTTCCTCAAACAGATACCGAAGCGCCCGCTCCTCAAAGCCGCTGCCGCTTAAATACTCTGCCGGAACGACGACCCGCACATCCTTTTCACAGCTTACGAGCGCCTGAAGCGGGTGCGCAAATGCCGTCTCATCCGTGCGATATAAAAATCTTTCATTAACCGGATGCAGGGAATCGGATATGTCTTCATTTCTGGTGACATAGCTTTTTGCATACACACTCTGATATGCAAAAATGTCTAATTCCTCCAGGGTCAGACGGAGTGTAATTGTAGCGGAAAGCTCCTCGTCGCTTACGCCGGACATCCGATAACGCCCGCCTTCCGCCGTTCTCTCCGCCTCCATCTCCTGCTCTGTGCCGTCCGGCAGGACATAATGAATCACCGGAATCTGTTCCTCTCTTGTAAATAATTCAATCTGTAGTTCGTTCTCCGTATACCATGTCCGAAAATGGCAGTCGTATGTCTTCTCCTCCAATCTCATTACTGCATTCTTCTCCTCGAAATCCTCCCAGTGCTCCGCTGTTTCATGCACAAGTTCTACGAACGTCTCATACGCCTTCGAAAACTTATCCCCACCCTCATGCAATAATCCCAGCAGTTCTTCTCTGACCCCGATATACTGCGCCAGACAGTCAAATACATCCTTTCGCGCATTTTTCAGGCAGAAGGCAGGCTTCTCATTAAATACGACCGTCACGTATATCATATCCTGTCCCGCCATCTCGTGGTTTAAAGTCACATGATAATAATAGCGCAGCAATTCCGAAATGTCCTTGATCTCCTCCGGCTGTTTTGTGGTGATCACCTGGTTCTTCAGCACCGGCTGCATCGGATAGAACCGCAGCGGGACCGGAATCTTAAGCCCGCAGGAAAGATCGATCTTCACATTGTCCCCACCGCTTTTGGGGTCTATCGGTCTTAACAGAGAAAACCAATCCGATTGCTCGTAAATCTCGCCCTCCTGCTGCCAGATGCGCTCTAACTCCCTGATCTGATACTCCGCCGCTTTTAGCGGGAAGGATGCGTTTCTAAGCCTTTCCGCTTCTACAAATACATGCAGATACGCGTCCTCATTCATCAACTCCACTTTCCCGGCCTTTAAATGTACCGGCTCCGTAAATCCGTCCATAGAAATGCTGCCCGCCAGACGATAGCGCTTGTCTGCCACCGCCCCTGTTTCCACCTTCCCCGGATATTGCAGCAATACATTTTTCCCGTAAGCACGGGACAGCGAAGCGCGCAGCTGCTCCACAACAACCTTCTTCGCCTCGTCCATTCCCGCCTCGCCCACATCGTCTAACGGCTGTAAGACATGGCACAAACGCTCGGGGATCTTCTCCGCAAGCAGTTCCTTTTCCTCAAGCAGCCGCTCTAAAAGCGCTTCGCAGTCATGCCGGAAGGTCTTCTCCACCATCTGTGGTGCAAACATCCCCTCAATATCCTGTAAAAAGATGACCGCCCAGCGTTCCGGATCAATTCCCGCAAAGCTTTGCGGTATCTCCTCGCCTAATGCCCCGTCCTCCGTAAGCGGCGCGATCGCTACATTTTCCCGATTTACCGGATTTGTTGTGATCGGCGCCAGCGCATAGACCGCCGGAGTCTTTATCTCTTTGTCATAATAACAGGACGGCGCAAATGCGATATTTGTAATTCCTTTTTCTCCGTCGCCTTTCGCGATCCACAGGTACAGACCGTCCTGCGTCTTCTGTTCCGTCTCCCCCTGCACTACATAGGCAAACGGCATCGTCTCCTCAAGTCCCTGTACAAATTCTTCCATGGACGCCTGTCCGTCTCCGGTCCCCGGAAGAACCGGCGTCCACGCGTGATAAATCTCCTCCGGCGGATTCTCCTTTCTGTCAGAGGCACGATACAGATGAAGCTCCACATCCAGTTTCAGTAAAATATCCGTTCTTTTTCTAATCCATGACGTGTCAATATTTTCACGGTAACGCTTCCCCTGCGGGAGAAGCGGCAGCGTGATTCCGTCGCGCACGATCTGCGCTTCCATAAGCAGCGCTTCACTGTCCGCGCCAAGCGCTTTAAGCTTTCTGCCTACGCTCTCTATGGTATCGAACCGGCTGACCGTAACCGTCCCCTCCGGCGCATGAATCTGTGTTCCTTCTATTATAATGTGCTGCATCCTGCGATAAAACCACAGTCCTTCTTCGCAGTGATAATGACTGCACACCCATGCCATACGATACCCCGCACCGCCGTTTTCTTCCAACGTAAAAGATGAGGTATAAGCCGTCTCGGGGAACGCAATGCAGGACGTCAGCACAAGTGTCGACGAGTCTTGTAGTTTTATTTCCTTATTGGCATCATAGAACTGCCTTGTTGTAATTCCGTACACCTCACACATTTCGCGCAGACTCCCGGCATCCTCCGCTGCAATGGTTTTCGTACTGCACCAGACCGCCGTGCCGTTTTCGAACAGATCTCTCGTCTCCCGGTTATAGTTCCACAGCCTCTCCGCCGTACAGCCCAGATGATTCCGGGAAAGCGTCTCACCACATGCAGCCGTAAGCCGCCAATAGGAAAGCACCGCACCCTCTGCGAGAATACCGTCCGTTTCCTCCGCGACAAGCTCCATCGGAGTCACGTTTACCTCAAAGAACTGCAAAAATGCCGCACACACATCATCCAACGACGCAGTGACGCCGTTCTCGCTTCCGACCTCCATCTCATAGCCCTGAAAAGTAAATTCATAATGTTCTAAAAGGATTCCCTTCTTATCCCGGTTGTCTTCCACCAGCGAGGACACCTGACAACCGATTGCCGAAGCCGCAAGCGAAAAGGTGCGCTCGTCAGCCGAAACGGTGTAGTCTCTCCCCGCCTCCTCGCTTATGATTACATCGATTCCCGCATGCAGAGCAGCCTCTTTATTTCTTTCCCATCCCACCTCCGGCATAAGCACTGCAAGTGAAGCGCCGCTGTAGAACGTCTTTATGACCGGAACAAAAAGCTCCTGTTCTCCGAATAGCTGCGAAAGCTTCACATCCAGATTTCCGTCTAACAGTTCTTCCGGCGTCAGCGTGTAATCCGTCACGGCGTCCCCGAGTGTCTGTGAGGTACACAAAGCAGGGTTTAGAGTGTCAACCCACAACAGCCAGTTCTGTATCTGCCGATACAATTCGAGTATCGTTTCACAGGGCAGACTTATTTTCTTTGCAAGCAGCGTACTCTCAAGGTACAGCGACGTTCCCGCCGCCTGTATCTGGTACGTGGATTTCTTTAATGCGTTCCATATCTCATTTCGTTTTTTCTTCTCCATAGCGGTCTGCAAGGATGGGTCGACCGCGAGTACAAGCTGCCCCTCCCGCACCATATAACCCACAGATACCGCACCTGACTGATGAATCGCAAGCAGAGCGTCGTTGTATTCCGGCGTTATTTCAAGACTGTAATTCCATGCATTGCCCCAGGGACGGCTGCCCCCGTCATCCGCGCCGCTATTGCAGCTATCCGTATCATTTGTCTCGCAGACGGCATTTCCAAGCACATCCCTAAATTCCAGCTCAATCTGCGCTGCCATGCCGACGTTATCGTATGGATTTTCACTGCCGCTTAAAAGAAAGCGGTCTAACGGTACGCTCTGACTGTATTCCCATACCGTTGCATCATCCCCCGGCTCCTTCGGCAGCAGCGGCATTCCCGTTTCACAGTCCTCATACCCCTCGCCGTGTATCCGGTAATTGATAATACTGTAGAGGTTGCGCACTGCATCCTGCTTGTCCTCTTCGGGGTTCTTGGGCTGCGCAAGCGCAGCAGAAAAGCCGGCGCTCCCCGGATTCAGAAGGCTCTGTACCGCATATTCATCCGGATGCTCTTTGCTCTTTTCCTCCTTTACGGACAACCATGCATATTCGTCTGCCCCAACCTCTCTGTCATGGATGACACAGTTGCATCCTGCCTCAGCTTCCCGGGCTGTCGCAAGCAGCCAAAGCTTTCCCTCACCGGAAGAGGAGAAGAGACTCGGCTTCAATATTTCCGCATCCTCCAGACAAAGATAATATCCGCCGCAATTTGTCACACTAAGCTGCCACAGAAGCGTAAGGAATGCATTCGGCTCCGACATGTCTGCAATATAAACAACTTCCTTATCCAAATTGAACAGGGCATTCGGACTGCTTTTCGTCTCTCTTGAAAGATCCGTCATGACAAGTCTTGTCTTCTCCTCCGTAAGCGGCAGGCGGTATAAACCGTCCTCCATGCCCTCCACCGCAGACGGCTCGTACAAGAGTTCCAGACACGCCATATCTTCCTTACGCATTGCATCAAGCGCCCTGCTGCTTCCCTTGCCCGTCACGGTGATCTCATAGACCGGAAGCTCCTCCGAGGTCCTCTGCAGCGTCAGTGCGAGCAGCAGCCCGAGATTGCCCTCTCTCTCCTGCCCTGCTATGTTCTGCCCCATCGTTCTGCCGAACCCGGTCAGCAGCGAATCCACATTCCACGTATAGTCCGAAAAATGCCCGTCCGCGATCCGCATAAATTCTTTTGTGAAAATGAGGATGCTCTTTCTCGTGTCCTCTCCCAGATACAGCCGGTATTCTTCAAACGGATGCTGTCTCTTCTCCAGTACATACGGCGCAATCTCCTGCAACGGCTGCTTAAAAACAGGTGTAAATAAAGCTGACGGCGCGCGTGAATCTATTTCCTCGTTGGAAATCGTAAGCTCGAAGTTCTCCCCGATTTCAATCCAGCTTTCGTACCCTGCTGCCGCCGTAACTGTAAGACGATGGCGCAGGAAATCATCTGACGCGCCCTCCTCATGGAGCAATTTCTTCTGCTGTCCCATTATCTCATACAAGCCAGCCCAATTCTCCTTGCTCTTAAAGAATGAGGCATTCCTCTGCCACGCAAAATCCGCTGACGGACACGGAAGCCGCAAGCCCTGAAGGAAAAACCGGGATACCATGCCCGCCGCCTGCTTTGTTGTCTCGTCGGAATGTAAAATGCCGCATACTTCTTCCCGCTCTAAGACCGGAGCGTTCCTGACAACGATCACATCCTCTGTAAGCACCGCGCGCTCGTCCTGTATCGCCTCCACCAGCGCATCAAGGGAAATACCGTTCCGACGCATCAACTGCTCTACGTTCTGTCCCGCCGTCTCATATTCCGTTCCGTCCACCGTAATCGTTTCCGACGCAAACTTCCATGCCGGATTGTCAAGCAGGATGGAATGCGGCGTCACCCCAACCGAAAACCATTGCTCTGCACCGTCGTCTGTCTCCGCGATTTCTCCCCGCATACGGTTCCCGTAACGCAGCGCAGCCACCGGCATTCCGAGCGCAGCCGCCGCTGATTCCCATGTGTCGCCGTGCATTTTCCGAAGCGGAACATGCACCTTCCTAAAACTCTCCGAAAGCTCCCGCAGCGTCTTTCCTGCCGTGTTCAGATGCACCGCGCGGATATGCTCCTGCGCTTCCTTTGTGACCGCCTGCAAGATGACGGCAAGGTAATCCTCAAGCAGCACCTCTGCGAGCGCTGCTCTCTCATCTGTACCGTATCTGCCCAAAACGCTCCCCTGGGCTTCTGTTCCTGCATCCGAATTCATCGAAATGCCCGTCTGGGGTGCAGGATTTAGTCTGGCGAAGTACTCTTTTAACATTTCCATGTACGCTTCGTCCACCATCGGCCCATCCGCAAACGAAACTGTCTCATCACCGATGATCTCCCCTTCTGTTCCGTAGGTCAGCCACCGGAAAATAAGCCCGGGAACCGCCGGAAAGAATACGCCGTCCTCCTCTGCGTCATCCGCACGCTCCGTAGGAACGGGCGCAAGCACCAGCCTGGTCCTCTCTTTAAAATACGAGACGAACTCCCCCGTCTCTCCCCGAAGCCGGTCTGATAACTGTTCTAACGCAGCAAGGCTCACCGTTTCACCCAGATGGCCCGCGACCCATTCCTCCGCAATTTTTATAATTTCTGCAAATCCCGCCTCCTGTCCGACCAGAAGCAGAAATGCCGCGCATGGCTCTAAGGACGGCTGCTTTGCCGTATAAAGCGGCAAGATACGCACTTCAATATCCACCTTTTCACCGGAGTAGCGCATTTCCCTCCTTAGTTCCCCTGTTTCCTTCTGCGCTGTGCTTCCTACAAGCGCACGCATCCGGTAAGGTGCGTAACCACCCGTCCGCCTCCGGCGCTCCTGCCTGTCCGCAAGCTTCCACGGCGTTTTCTGCGCCTCGCCGATAGAGAAATCCATATGCATGGAAAAATGAAAGGAAAACGACACCTTTATGAAAAGAATCTTAATCGATGCCCCAACCTTCAGATCCAGATCCACCGCAAACAGAATCGGCTGGTACGCTTCCAGCGCCACCGACACATACGCCATGATTTCCGCATTGGCGGAGACAGAAATGACCACAAAATCCACCGACAGAAACAGCCGTCCGTATATTCCCGCTACCGCCTTCGCCGCGTAGTAAAAATCCTTTTTCTGACTCGCATCCGACGGCGTATACAGCGCAAAAATCCCCTCAAATATTGCAAAAAATTCCAGGGAGACCGCGCCTTTTACCACAGAAAAATCAAAGCTTCTGCCGATTCCAAGGGACAGCCCGACGCCGATAGCAAGCACCGGATCAAATCTGCCGTTTACGATCGCAGGCACCTGTGTGCAAGTCTCCTGATTTAAGATTCCAAAATAAAATCCACCCCTTCCGGTATAATAGCCCGCTTCTACCACGAAGCTGCTGCTAAAATCCTGCCTGCTGGGAAAACCTAAGTCCAAATAAAAATTGCCGTTTGTATACAGTTCCAGATAGAACTTTCCAAGCGTAATCCGCAGCGCGCCGAAATCCAGCACCTTAAAACGGTCTGGAACCGTCAGCTCCGCCGAAAACATCCCGATATCATCCGTGATCTTCCTGTAAAGAAGCTGTAAGGACAGTCCCGCAAGCTGGGAGAACGCACTGTCCTCCCCGTTTTTTACGGTGATGAGTATACCGTACAGGGAAGGATCGTTTAACGCCAGCTGCAGCCGCAGCATCCCCCGGTAGGTCATGTCCACGCCGAATAACCAGTTGACGCTCTCCGCATAAGAAAGAACCGGGCGTTCTCCCGCTCCGATCGGCGTGATCGCCCCTTTTAACGCCTTCACCGCCTCCGTAATATTTTTCACGGCAAGCAGTTCCTCCGTCCCGAAATGCTGTCCCATCCCCAGATAGTCAAGTGTGATAATGGCAGCATCCGTTCCGCCGATATCAGGCGGATTATCGTCAATCGCATCCCATGTCATCGGATCTTCCGATGTATACTCCTGCTCTAAAACGGAACCGACCAGAACGAATTCTACTTTTGCAGTTTCTTTTCTGCTGTAGCGGATGCCGATCTGCCGGATTTCCACCAGCCCCAGCAGATTGAGCTCCGCTGTATACAGCATCGACACAGTCCGCTCCTGCATATCAAATTCCAGTGAAAAATCATCCAGACGAATACGGTCAAGGATATCCCACGGCGCGGACAGCTTGAAATCCGCGTTTGGATTTACCATATGTACAAACGTATTGACCAGTCCGTACAATGTCATTCCCTTTAATCCGAGAATCAACAGCTCATGTTCATTCCGCTTTTCATAACGCGCCTCGAGATACGCGTCCCCGTACCATATCTGAAACCGGAAACGTGTCTCTTTTACCAGCTCATAAAACACTCTGATCTGAAATGCATTCAGCTTAAAGCCTGCCATCAGCGTTCCGGTCATCTCTTCCGTTACCGCTTTTGTCAGATCCACGCTTCCGAAAAGCACCAGATTTACGCCGAGAAGTCTTGTGCTCCACGGCTGTTCCAATGCTGCCCGCACCGTAAACGGTCCTCTGCCATTACTGTAAAACTCCGCCATAAAGTCTGTAAGCTTCAGATCGAACACCGGATCCTCGCGCAGCGCGGCAAGCCCGAACAGCTCCAAGAGTACTGCGGCGATACTTGCCTCCCCCGCAATCAGTTCCGCCTTAAAGTGCCAGCCGCTTTCCTCCTCACAGTCATAGTCAAATGTCAGCCCTAACGTAAACGGATTTGTTCTGCCAATCTGAATCTCCCCGAATAACATCAACGCAAGCGCTGCCGGGTCATAAGAAATCTGCCCCGATATCTCCGTTATGGCGATGGTAAGTCCGAGAATTGAAAATGACAGCATTTCTCTGCTGTCTATGAAAAATTCCAGATCAAAGCTTCTACCCGGTATGGAAGCGATATATCTTGCACCGGCAACGGTAAGCTTTCCGATGTCTGCCTGCGGCATCCCATAGGAAGACAGGACGTCGCCCAGCAGAACCGTCTCCTTCTTATCCTGCCAGACAAGAAGTTCCCCCTCTATCGTAAGCTCAGGAATATAACCCCACAAATCAAGCCGCAGCCTAAAATCGGAAGTTATCTGCATGAGAAATGTTCCGAACACACCGCCAGAGCAAGTCACGCGCTCCACGCCGCCCGCCGGAATGGAAAAATAGAGTGAGATTCCAAGCTCCTTCGCTTTAAAATAGGGAACGGAAGGCTTCCAGGCCTCTCCCACGGTGAGCAAAATCTCGATTCCCCGCAAGGTACGCGCCGGGGACAGCATGAACCGCAGCCCGCTGATTGCCAGAAAATCAAGTCCCGGCATTCCCTCCGGTATTTTCACTATATTCGTGATATCCTGTATTCCGACCAAACTTCCGATAAAACCTGCCACACTACCTGGACGAAGCGGCGGCTCGAAATCCGCATAATATGTCCACGCATTTCCCCTTAAAAGCCTGTGGTGAAGTTTCAATTCCCCGACTGCATCCAGTCTGACCTGATAGACCAATTCCGCATACGCTTCACTGCTCTGCGTCTCTCCGCCCTGCCCCTGCCAGTGCCCTTTTAAAGAGAGCAAAAACGAAGATCTCTTCGCAAGCGGCGCCGTCAATTCAAAATCAACGCGCCACCCCTGCGTCGTCTGCGTGCAAACTGCATTTCCCGAGAAATCTGAGATTCCCTCCACATAACTGTCGTAATATTCCCATCCCTGCGGCAGCACGAGCTTTCCCGCCGCGCGGTAACCCCCCGCCCGAGCCGGGATTTTCTCTATCACAACTTCCGTAAACAAAATACCGCCGATGACACGCGCGTTTTCTGTCAGCCTGCTTCCCTCTGCAGCGACGGTCACTGCCTCGCCAAACAGTTCTGCAAGCGTATATCCGGTCAGTCTCCCCGATTGCTCTCTGCCCTCTTTTACCATTTGCACCAGATACGGTTCTGCCATATGCTACCTTCTTTCCGCCATGTCCGGCAGACCATGGCGTGCCATGCCCGGCATTGCCACGGCACGCCATGATCTGCTGTTTTCCTGCACAGATCGTTCTGTGAGCGTGTAGGGACTGCCGGAATGCCTCTCAATCCCCTCCAGGCTCTCCTTCATTCCGCTGCTGCTCATAGTATAGACATAATGATAATATTCTCCCCGTACCGCTGTGCCTCTGGCCGTCGGATCCGGTACAAATGATGTATACAGACGCTTTGCCGTACTTTTTATACCGTAATGTCCGTTTTCCGCTTTGTCTGTCGTGTTGTAATAGCAGGAATGCGCAGCAATAGTACAGCGGATTTTATTTTCTGCAATTTCCATAAAGGTCTTATGCGGATGACCATAACCGTTGCCCTCCCCAGCGCTGACTACCACCTCCCGCACCTTCATTTTTTCCAGAAATGCCGTCAGCGAACTGCTGTCACATGTGACAATCGAACCGTGATGCGGCGCCGACATATAATCAATCTCATAATCTCCCGGAAGCTTCACAGATGAAATCTGCTCCATAGTCTGCTTCGTCGGGTCTCCCGGAAACAGAAAGCGATAAACGAACTTTCCCGGAAAACGGAGTTCTAATTGAATTACAGCACTGACCGTATTCCTGCTGTCACCTCCCCGGGCATTTGTATACAGATAAGTGAGACATGCATAGTCCGACGCATATAAATGCCATGCAAGCGCTCCATTCTCATAAGCACTCCCATCTGGTAAAATACATTGTTTCCCGGCAATCTCGACTATCTTATCTCTGCACTGCTTATAATCCGCACTCAAGGTACAATAGTTTTCATCAAATGTCCAGAATTCCCCTATTGAGATAAACGCCTTGGTCTGCTTCTTCAGAATTTCGTATAGAATTGAATGATGATCCCTATCCTGGTGAGACAAAACAAGCAGATCGATATGCCTGTAAAAACCTGTTTTTCCCAGCGCCTTTGCACGCTTTTGCATTGCCGCATGAATTTTCCAGATACAGTCTTTCACATGAGTTTCCGTTACACCACTCCCGCCGCAGTCCACAAGAATCAACTGCGTCATGTTCGTCCCCTCATACACCTCGATCAGATTGCCCATCCCCTGTCCGACTGCGAGAATCGTCACTTTTACGCTTGTCGTCGCCATCCTTCTCCTCCTTCTGATACGCCGCATACCACCCCAGCCTGCTGCCGTTCTCTCCGAACAGATAGATATTATTTTTCCCAGGCGGAAACGACATGCCGAGCGCGCTCAGTGTAAAATTCCGAAAGCAAAGCTGGTAATCCGTTTTCTCCTCCGTATGATAGACCAGAAGCTCTACCGACTTAAAATCCAGCTTTAAAATTCCCTGAAGCGACAGCGTAATCCCGTCCGCCCCGAGCCCGGGCAGCGAAATGCCGACAAACACCGGCGGTTCTTCTTTCCCTTCCTCCGACATGCCCCATGCGCACAAAAGCTTTAATTCCAACGCCGCCACCGCCGAATTTCCCCCAAGCGATCCGAGCGGTATCACAAAAGAAAGCCCGTACCACTGCGACTTTATCTCCCCCTGCTCCACGGGACAGGTGATGCTGCGGTAGCCGAACGCTTTCGGCGCTCCTTCGGATAAATTGTAACGCATCAGCGCCTGCGGATGCGCGGGCAGGCATGTCGGCAGTGAGCCGCGCCGCAAAATACTCTGCGTCTCATCCAGCGTCAATGTCTCATACCGCACTGTGAAATGCTTTGCTCCCGTCCCCGCCTGCTCGATCGACATGTCAATCGCAAGATTATCAAACTCCAGATACCCGTCCTCCCCGGTATCGGGGCAGCTTCCATACGCCAGAATATCGCAGGCTGCATTCCTCCAAAAGCGCAGCTTTCCGGTCAGCCCAAAGCTTCCGGTGAGCATCCCATCCGTTTCCCCGGCTTTCATCCTCACTGCGGTGATCTCCACATTTTCAAGCATACTCCCCCGCAGCGCAAAGACTGTATTTTGCCGCAGCGCAAACACATACTGCCCCACACCGCCGCAGTTCTGATAGCTTCCGTCCAGCACAAGACAATTTCCCGCTTCCCCTGTGACCGCCTCCGCCCTGGCGTCAAACAACCGATTGATCAGCACCTCCGCCTCCGCCGCAAACTTTACGATCACTGAATTACGGATTTCCAACAGAACACGCTTTGTGAGGAAATCATAATCCTTGCTGTCCGTATTCTCATTCACAAGAACCCCGTTATCCTGATAATCCACCAGACCGAAATAACTCGACCGCTTCATGACGGGAACGCCGTCCTTCACCGTAAGATCGTTTGCATGGACTCCCATGTGATGCGCATAGAGCGCATCCTCCTTCAGTCCTGCAAGCAGGAGCTTTAACTCCTCCGGCATCTGACTTACCGAAAGCGGACAGTTCAAAACAAGAACTCCTGAAAATGCCCGGTCGTGTGTCATCTCATAAAAATTCCGGTAATCGGCAAGCACATTTCCATCTCTGTCGTATACATGCGCCGCCGCGCTCTGGTAAATCTGTCTGATATTTCCGGCAACCGCCTCTCCCTCAAAATCCGTCTCCTGCATCAGCTCGTCGATGGATTTGTCTTTTGCATACTTGAAAATAATTGCCGTATTACTCTGGTCTTCCCTGCCGCTGCGAAAGTGCTCTTCATCCACAAGAAACCGCCAGTCTCCCACTGCAAAATCGAGCTTCCACTGCTGTAGTTGTGCCCCAATCGCCGCTGCATCCGCCATCGCAAGAAATAGACGGCTGTCATGGAATTTCATTCTCAGTTCTTCTGATATCCCTGCAAATACAGAGTCCGGCGATCCTCCCTCCGCATTCGACGCGATTTTGATCCAGTTCCACGCATTTCCAGTAACTCCCACCAGAAATCCCTGCGGCGTCGCAGCGGTCTGTTCCCCGCTCCTGCTCCCTGCAATGGCATTTTCCCGATTCAAAAGAATTTTTGCACGTGTCGGCAATACTCCCGAGAGTTCCATCCCCAAAAGCAGTTCTTCATTTACCGTCTTC
Source organism: Roseburia hominis (assembly GCA_021771815.1). Classification (GTDB taxonomy): domain Bacteria; phylum Bacillota; class Clostridia; order Lachnospirales; family Lachnospiraceae; genus Roseburia; species Roseburia hominis_A. The sequence goes on along the minus strand of JAETOE010000008.1, from coordinate 13,721 downwards.
TCTGCCAACCGCTTTACCGGAAGGAACGGAACGGCGCGCTCTCCCTGAAGCTGCGCCACTGGCAGTTCCAGATAATCGAGAAACTCCGAAGTCTTTTCCTGCACCGCATAAAGCGCCGTCTGCGCTGCCGTAGAATAATAATCCACCGTCTGTTCCTCTGCGCCAAAGGAAATCCACGCCGTCGTCGCCAGTCCGGTCAGCCCGGTCTTCCCTTCTGCCGGACCGTCCAGGCCGCTTTCCCCATCCGCCATGCCGCACGAGCCGCTTTCCCCACCTGCCATGCCGCACAGACCGCTTTCCCCACCCGCCATACCGCAATATGCCGGATTGCCCGGATAAAAGCGCAGCGTCAGAAAGCCGTCGTCGCCGCACGCAAGATACTCCGTTCCCATTCTGCCGCAGAGTATGCGGTCGTCGTTTGCAGCGTCCGTTTCCTCCATTCGAAGTTTGAATTTACCTGTGTAGGTCAAATAATATTCACACGCTGCGCCAGGTTTTCCCGCCTCCGAGGTAAACCATCGGATTCCTCTTGCGAAAATGAGTCCCGGACGTTCTTCCTCCCTGCTTTTTACAGCCGCTCCACCCGCCGGGAACTGCATCCGCGCATAGACCTTACGCCCGTAAAGCGTCGGAATCTCACAGGGGAACTCAAAAGAAGCGCTCTCATCAAAAAAGAACCGCATCCCCTCCTCCGGCGCTTTCGCAAAATCCAATCGTCCCCGGAGGCGGATTTCCTGTTCCGGGTAGAACAGCGCTGCCGTCGCACTGTACGGCTGTCCTTCCGACATAGAGTAGTACCGGACGCCTGCGTCGATCTGCGCAAATACATCCTCCCGCTCAGGAAGCACGAAATCAATCTCCCAGATCCCCGCATTCTCCCCGGTAATCCATAAGCGCGGCTCGCCCTCCCCGCCGAGTGTAAGCCCCGGCGTCCGAAGCCAGTGGCGCTTTTCTCCCATTTTTAGACGAAGCGCCGCCTCGTCCTCAAGCACCAAACGGCTGCCGCCCGGCAGAAAGAGCGCATACCTCTGCCAGTCAAATTCCCTTCCTGTCAAAAAGCTGTGCGCATCTTCACCGCCCCTCTCCCACAAAAGAAGCTGGTACTGCCACTGCCCGAGCGGAGCGGACGGATTGCAGATCCACCCGAAGAGGATCCTTCCCCCACAGGATTTTATAAGCCGCATAGCGTCGGCAAAAAACTGCCCGCTCTCCTCCGCTTTCAGATTTTCTCCCAGAAACAGATAACTGCCCGCCTCGATCTGCCATGTTTCCTCCGCCGTCAGACTCTCTTCCTGCCGCAGTCCGGCGATACCGAAAACAGTTCTCCCACACTGATACCACGTAGAACCGCCCGCCGCCTGGATTCTCGTAAATTGTGCAGCCGTCTCCTTCCTCTCGCCCCGCGCCCTCATACGCGCGCCCGTCCGAACGAAATCCGATCACCCGGCAGAAGCGGCAGTTTCCGCCAACCGGAATCATTCGCATTTTCCGGAAAATAGACCGGAAGGAACCCGCTTTTATCCATACAGCTTCTGCGCAGCAGCTTAACTTCTCCTGCGGACTGTTCCCTGTCAAAACCTTCCTCCTCAAGCAGGTTTTCAAATGTCGTTCCGAGCGAAACATATTCTCTGACGCCGTCGACCACAATGGGAATCTTCGGAACCATCACCGCTCTTCCCCGGAAATAGGATAACGTCACTCCCGCCGTCGTTACCTGCTGCTCGTTGTTCATGCTCGCCGTTGCCTCCACGAGCTGTCCATAGGTGTCCGCGCCGATCAGACACACATTTCCGGGCGCATAGTCCGTCCCCGCTTCCTGGCTGTCCTGCATTCGAACCGGATAATGAATGCGGTACAGTGGCTTCCGCGCCCCGATCCGAAACAGATCTGCAAGCCCTCCTTCCCCGTTCTGACGCTCGAGCACACCGCCTATCCGCTGCATCGTATGCTCCTCCTTCATTCCCGCGAGGAACGCGTCAAATCCAAGCTTCCACTCCTCCCCGCTGCCATAGGAATGCATCTGGTAAACGGAAGTCGCCCCCATATAGTAACCCGGAAGATACTGTCCCGCTCCCGCCGAAACGTCCGCGCCATAGGACGGTTTGTAACCCTCCGCTTCCACGAGCAGCCGCATCCCGCATTTTAAATCCGTACAGCGGTCTTCCCCGCTATAGCCGCAGGCACAAAGCAGCAAATCCTCATAGGCGACATCCGCCATCTGCGCTACCATATCCTGTATCTCTCCGGCACTGCGCCTTTCCGCTCCGACGGATTGGTGACCGTAAGCACATAGCCGCCCTCCTCCGGCGCAAGCGTGATGCCGTTTCCTTCAACGCTTCCCGCAAGTCTCCGGTTAAAAACTTCCTGTCTGATATGGCAGGACAGCGTGTGCGGACTCTCCTCGCCCTGACTCTGATAAATATGCCATTTTCCATCCTGCTGATACAGATAATACCCCGCCGGATGAAGCGATGCCGCGGACGACGGCAGCCCTGCTCTCAATCCGAAATACGGACGGATGCTCACGGTTCCCGTCCTGCGCCCGGCAAGTACCGCACTGCACTCCGCCGTGATCTGTGTTCCACCGTCTGAAAACGCAAGTTCATAATGCGACGGCATTCCCGCGCCGCAATAACCCCATGCGATCTTAGTTCCCGCCGCACCGGGCATAACGCTGACCGCTTCCGTCTTCCCGAGCGCAATCCGCTCTGTGCAGTCCGCCCGCCTGCCCGAAAGCGTCACGACCGTATCTCCGATTTTTTCACTGCTCCCCGTATAGAGCGCCGCTTCCGCGCGCTTTAACCGCTCTGCGTCAACGTCCTTCTTGGAAAATATAAATGTCAGACTGCTCCCCGAGGCGGCTCCCGTAGCAAAAGCCGATGTCCATTCCTGCCCCTGATAGCAGAGACAAAGCTCCGGCTGCAAGATGCCGTTCCAGGTCGTCTCGTAATCGTGGCTCTGTAAAATCTCTACATGAACCCCGTCATCCGCTTCCCGCACCGATGCAACGCCGTCCAGCCGCACCTTCCACGGGAGAAAATGCAGTTTGATTTCCGGCCCCCTCGAGCGCTCCTCAATATAAGGAATCAGCTTCACCGTGCCGGCATCTCCCGCCTTCATCGCATCCATATGAATCGGAATATCCAGATAATTGTCTCCGTACCTTCCAATAATCACGCTCCCATCCGGCGAAACAGCTCTCGCAAATACGACATATGCACCTGCAAACGTAATATCTTCCCTGAAATCCCATGCCAGATAAAGCACGCTGCCGTCGAAATTCCCCCTGACCGTCTCAAAGCCGAAAAACAGCACCGCCATACTTTCACTGTACACTGTCCCTTCACTGCCCCCGATTTTGACCCGGTAGGAAATATCCTTCTGCAGTTCGATGTCCACCTTCTGCTTACAGCTCATACTATTTCCTACATTCCAGTTCCTAACTGCAGTCTCCCCGTTCATTAAAACCAACTCATACGGTCCCCGGTACGGCGTTCCTTCACTGGTCGCCTTCCAACTCGCCGCAATTACATAACCATCCGCCTGCTTTGTGACGCTGACCTCTCTAATCTCAATCGAATCAAGCATATTTCCCCCATTGGCATTTTATCTGCCGTTCTGTATTCCGTTGTCTCCCGCTGCAATGCCATTTGCCAGAAGTGTGCCGTCGCCCTCGCTGCGCTCCAGATCGAGGTTGTAGACATGCCCTTCATATGGCACCGTCTCCACCGACGCAACCGTCAGTTTTCTGCCGGCTTCCCCATATACCGTATCCCCCGGTTTTATCTCACCCGCGCGGATGAATCCATCTTCCTGACAAAGCGGATGCTCCCTCGTCATCCGAACGGACTCTCCTTCCTTCGTCCGAATCACAACCAGTTCCTTCTCCGTGCCCTTCCATATATTGCACACCCGCACCGGACGCCCGTCTTTCGGCTGCATGACCGCATCTCCGATCCTTATGTCAGAAATCCGCCGCATGCTTCCGTCCGCCATGCGAATCTGCGTATCCTCCGCAAAGCACCCCCACATCAGTGCGACCGGATACAGCACAATTTCCTCTTCTCCGCCTGCGGATGCCGCGCTTCGGTTCCTACTGCTTAAATCCAGAAACGCAATTTCCGTTTCAGCCGGATTGTACCGACTCTCCATCACCATTTCCAGATGCAGATCCATATCATAGAAAAATTTCTTCATATTTCCCGGCTGCAATATGTGATCCTTCCACGGCGTAGCGAGACTCACCACCGCAGTCTGCTTATCCCCCGACACCTTGCACACAAATCCGCTCTCCATATAGCCATTCAAGCCTGCAAGCAGACGCGCCGCGCCGCAATCCCCACCCTTGCCTGTAAGAATACAATACGACTGCTCCGCCTCAAATTCACGGAATCTCCAGTTCCTCGCCGCAGTAAGCCTGCACAGAAACGGCACTTGAATGTGCGGCTGTCCCGCTTCCTTCCCCACATAGCAGACATAGTCACAGTCACGCAGTTCCCATGGTGCCCGATACAGTGCGACCAGAACATAGCTGTCCGGATCATTCTCCGAAAATGGCGGTGGCGTCTTCCCACTTCCATATACTGGAACCGGCTGTGGTTTCGACGGGTCAAACAACTGCGCTTTGTCCTCTTTTTTGGGCCATGCCTGCTCGTACTTTGCGAACAACTCGTCCAACCGATACCGGAACCGGCTCACCTGGCTGGCATTATGCCTGCCCTCTTTGTCTGTCCATGTAAATTCCGCATAAGGGATATACGCTTCCAGTTCCGCTTCACTTCCCGAAAACTCCCACTCGACGTCACAGCAAAGATGGCTTGTGTTCCCCTTCTCTGCTGTCTGCAGTTCCCGAAACATTCTCGTATCTTTTTCGTATGTCAAAAGCCGTATTTGTAGACTGTCGCACGGCTCCTTCATATCCGCGCGAGCGCCCAAACAAACGTGAAGTCCTCCGTCCTTCTCCCCTTCCCGCACATAAAAACAGCGGTCGATCATACAACTGCTGTCCCACCCCGCAGCGGCAGGATTAGCATTTTCAAGAAGTAACGGTGTGCGGACATCGTTTGCCCGCTGAAGTAACATTCCGTTCCGCTGTCTTATTTCTTCATATAGGCTGCTTCCCCCTGTGCCTCTTCCGATACATCGGCTGCTTCCCGCCGCATGCTCCCCGCGCAGGCTGTGCACGGCTGCCCTCTCTTCGTGCAGACTGCGAACAACCGCTCTCTCTTCGTGCAGATCATCGTCCGGCGTCTGCTGCGGCAGCTTAAGATACTGCTCCATTGTGATGACAACTCTTTCATTTCCGTCTGCTGTTCCCATATGCATACCTGCCTTTCTCTGAAGGTTCCATATTTAATTGTGCGTCACACAGTTTCCGATATTACTACTTCTATTATATAACAAAAAAGGGGGCTCACCATTCGATATGACGTAATCCGGGGATGTGAGCGCGAAGTTTTCACACAAAAAGAGCTGTTTATGAACAATTCACAAACAGCTCCTGGCAGTATTCTCCTATCAACTTTCATCATTTGCTCTCAAAATAACTGTCTATCCCGTTCGCAATACCCTCCACAATCTTCCACTGATACTCATCGGAAGCCATTTTTAAGTCTTCCTCCGGGTTCGTCATATATCCCATTTCAACAATTGTAACAGGCACCTGACACCAGTTAATTCCGCTCATCGTATCCGTTTCCCACACGTACTCTTTTTTGCAGCCCGTGCTTTCGCACAGGGAGTCAAGAATCCTCTCCGAAAGGCGCTTACTTTCCCCTGCCAAAGAACCGTTATATGGATTCGACGGCGTCTGACAGATTGTCATTGCCCCGTTCGTCGCCGCATTTGTAGAACCGTTTGCATGAATCCTGATAAAAGCATCTACATTTGCCTCATTCGCAATCCGCGCCCGCTCGCTGTTACTTATATTTACACCGTTTGCGGTGCGGATCATAATCACCTGATATCCGCGATCCGTAAGCTCATCCTCAAGCTTAAGCGCCACCCGCAGATTCAATTCATATTCTGTCAGACCGCTCGCCACGCCGGATGTACCCGATGCAACTTTCGCCTTCGTCTCCGCCGCTCCCGGTCCGATCGGTTCCTGTTCATTATTTCCCCTTTGCTGGTGTCCGGCGTCAATCGCCACAACATAGCCCGACGGCAGTTCCGCTTCCGTCACCAGATACTGACTGGATATGTAAAAAATACCATCCTCCATCCGCACCATCGACCAGTCATCCCGCTCGCCGACCTTCTCGACCGGGTCACGGCGTTTTAAAATACAAACGACCTCGGAATCCGTGTTCGGCTCTGTCCTGACATTTACCGTATCTGACGCATACATCGTAACGGGTTCAAAATCATACTCATTTAATTCTGTATCAACCACCTCCTCCGTTCCGGCTGTCGCTTCTGTTCCAAACACCTCTTCCGTTCCAGTCGCCGCTCCATTTTCTTCGATACCGGAGTTCTCCTGCGTGTCCGTTCCCGTGTACTCTGTATTCCCTGCATCTGCTTCACCGGAAGACACGCTTTCACCTGCCGCGTTGCTTTCCTCTTCCGACTGCTGACCGGATTGCCCACAGGCGCTGATTGCAAGGAGCAATATTGTTGCCACGCAGACGAGTATTCTCCTGATTTTACTGTTATGAAATAAATTATAATTCATGTGCTTTCCCCTTCTCTGTGTAATAAACACTGTTTCTACATAAAATCAAATTATGTTTTCACTCATTTCACAGCAAATTTCGATATTCCCTTCTTCCATCCATGACCGCATTAATAGTAATAACCCACGCTTCCTCGCCATAAGTGCGGCACGGATTTCATCGAACGATTCCTGCATCGGCGCTACCCGCTCCTCTCTTACATCATCCTCTGCCTCCGCAAGATTTCTTAAAAGTTCCAACTCAGATTTCATTTGATAATAATCCTGCAACCCAAGCAAAGCCGTATCTCCTCTTCCATTTACCGTGATGATTACAGGTGTTCTTTCTTCCCTGCATTGTTTTGAAACTTCGTTATAATGGTTTCTTAAATCCGCTGATGGTCTGATAATCTCACCCATAGCTGTTTACATCTCAAACAACACTTTCCCATACTCATAGATTGTATCACTCGGCAAATCAATATCCTCGTTCCAGAACACACATGTTCTGCTCTCATCCAACTGCACCTGATCAAACAATCCATGAATATTCTTCAAATCATCATATCCCGGAAGTGAATCAATTTCCTCGGTCACATCATACAACACACTTTTCCCATCATCAAATACAACTTGCAAATTATAATCTTTCATTGGCTTTACACTTTTAATTCTTGGTATCATATATGCACCTCCTACGAGGAAAATCCGCTTATAAAGGCGGCAATTTCTTCAAATTCTGACTTTCCCACATTTCAATTAATTCTTTCTGGTTTTGAATCATCCACTCTTTTACCAGTTCCTGCGCTTTCCTTGGCAAATCTCCCTCGGTCATTTCCATTGTCTGTAAGTCAAATATACCGATATGTTCACCATATAATGCATGTATGTGGCTTGGTTCATGTTCCTTGGGCTTGAAGAACATTTTAATTACTATTCCATAAAATCTACTTATTTCTGGCATCTTTATCACCTCCTGTAAGTATCAACACTTATGGCATTAATCAACATCCTCCATAGCTGCTGAAAAATTGCTTTATCTCTTCGCATCAGGCTCCTTGCTAATTCTTTTGGTCTCTTCCATTGCCTCAATAATCTCCGGTTTATATTGTGGAACTGCCACCTCAAAGGGAAGGCCGCCTCTCATAACACATTGCTTCAGGAATATATTCATTGCACTGGACATATCCAATCCTAACTGTGAAAAAAGTTCCGTAGCTTGCTTTTTTAGGTTTTCATCAATTCTTATCTGTGTAGGTACTGTAGCCATATCAACACCTCCCATATGACCTATTTGCCAATAGTATATATTTGTTTCTTAATTCATATTATATGGAAGAAAAATAACTTGTCAACTATTTAGTTTACATTGTAATGCATTTCACCATGTCTTTAGGTTTTGTATTGCTGCTGACGGCCTTATATTTTCACCAGATCACTCGGATAAATATTTCTCGCCTTTCCTATATCATTAAACGTTCTCACTTCTGTCTTGGAAATCTGAAATTTCACATGGTCTCCGACCTGTAGATCGTCGTACATTCCCGCCCAGAAGAAAATCCACTCGCTGTCCGCCCGTCCGTTATCCAACGGCCGGTCTATCTTTCCTTTAATTTTATAGCAGCGATATTTTTCCTTTACCTGTCTGGTTTCCGTGATGACCGTGTGATACCAGCCTTCCGTATCTTTTTCCAGAATAGCATTTCCCGCTGTCAACTTTTCAAACTTAGCTACATATTCCGGCAAATGTCTCGTAAATTCCGTGACGATCTGCGCGTCGCAGATTCCGTAACTGATAAATTCTCCAAAGATAGCGCTCAGCCCATCCCTGTCCATCTTCCGAATCTGCACCCCGGCAAGCGGCATGTCCTTAAGCCGCTCAAACGGAAGCGTCGTAATCGGGATAAAACGTTTCCCCGCCATACTCCATCCGGCTCCCATTTCAATGAGACACATTTTGCTCCCAAGATACTCCTCTGTAATCAGGGATATTACCGCCGTGGAATCCTGCAATTCTTTTCGGATCCGTTCCATAAAATTTTCTCCGGTATACAGATCCTCCACCGCTATGGTACAAAATATATCACCTCTGGAAATCCCCAATGCCAACTGGAGAAATTCGATAAAATTCTCAACCAGTTCTTTATTTTTCGTGCTGTGACTCAGAAATATTTTCGCCATCTTGCCGTGCCTCCTTCTTCAATCCATTCTTCAATTCCTGCTCCAATTTCTGCTTCTGCGCCAGAAAGCGAGCCGTAAGCTCTCTCTGCTGCCTGTCGAACTCCATCCGGTTCCGCCGAAGCTCCTCTCCTACTTTCTCCATCACGTCCATCGGATACGCCGGGATATCCAGTTTCTTTAAATTCGCGTTACTCAAAATTCGAATCGTAGTTCCCGACTGTATACCCTCCAACGCCCTTCGTCCTTCCTCCGATTGCAAATAGTCATACAGGACATACGGATGATACATTTGTCGGTTTATCCGAAGAATGGTAATGTTTTCGCTGATATAGCTTACCATTTGCGGCTCTCCTGCTATTGCCAGCTTGATCACCGTTCCCTTCGATGTAAGCAATATGTCGTCCTCCCGGATTCGAAACTGCGGCTTCTCTATGAGTCTCGTCTCGTCCACATTTTCTGCCGATTCGTAGAGAAGGCGTTCATTCTGGATATCTTTCACATTGATAAACTTTACGCCGCCCTCGCTCACCCGGATTTCATCCGGCTTAAGCTGCGCGCCGCGCACAATCGACGCCGCCTGCTCCAATTTCAGCGTCCTTGCACCTGTGTCCGTCTGCGTCAGATAAGAAAGTGGTTTCCACGAAACAGTCTCCCGGTTCAGTTCATCCCTCTCCCGAATTACGCTGATTCCTTCCAACTGGCGAAATTCGCAAAACGCTTCTCTCGCAGCATTTATTCCCTCGATCGAAAGTTCCCACGCACCGCGGCTTTGCCTGCAGTAAAAGCGGCTGATATCTATGAACAGAATCCTGTTTTGTCTCTCTACCGGCTTTCCTTTATGGAAAATCAAAAGTTCCGTCATCGTATGTACATTGGCGTAAAGATTTGCCGGCAGCGTAATCACCGCTTCCAACCAATCATTTTCTATCACCTGCTGCCGTAATTGCTTCTCATTTTCCCGAATCAAGCCCCCAGTCGTAACAAGCGCGCTGCCATAGCCTCCCTGCCGCAGCCGCCCAAGCATATCCTCAATGAAAATCCAGTCTGCATATATTTTCTTATTGCGAAATCCTTTTATTCGGACATCTGTGTCATCACACACAAGCGGTCTGTTCGTTCCGCGCGGAAGATCCGCTGTGATAAAATCATACTGTTCCGCCACTCCGCCCGTTACCGGCTCTAAAATATTGCGCCGGATAACTTTGCACCGCTTCTCACCTGACAGATAGAGCCATGCACGGGCAATGCTGCAAAAAACGGGTTCTATCTCTTCGCCCGTATAAAACGTCTCCGCATTCCCGGCAGCCAGCCGCTCCCAAAGCTCATGACCCGCATAGGACATTCCCGAGCACATATCTAACATATCACTGAAATGTACGCCCTCAAAAAGTGCCCCCAAAAGTGCTTTGATACCATCCGGCGTAGTTGTAAACAGCCCCTCCCGCTCTGCCAGTACACAGAGTTCACGCTGCATAGAAAGCGAGTTTTGCCGTAGCGCTCCTGCTTTCCACGCCTGTCTCAGGTGTCTGTGCAGCCAGCTCATTAACACCTTCACATCTTCCGCGTTCTTCTCCTGTTCAAGAAGCTCCCACGCAACTCTTTCACTGATCTGCAGCATACTCTCCTTAAAATCATAATCCGGGACGCTGCGCACCGCCGCAGCCACACTCTCTCTGCAAAAGGAAATCTCCTCCCCCATGTCCTGTTCCGCCCGCACCGTTTCCCAAAAGATGAGCAGGAGTATTATGTAAAATGCCTGTTCCGGCGAAATATCGCTTTTTAATTGCTTCCAATCGTATTCGAGTAGCATGTGTTCTATCTCCCCTCTTGAGATTAATGATACAGGAATGGGTGGCGGATGTCAATATTAATTATAATTAATATACATTTCTCCATGAAATACGTTTATTCGCATAACACAACGAGCACTTATAAGTGAAAATCATTGCGATATTCGGGATCAGAATATTTGTCAATATAATATGCCCATGCTGCAATATGTTCTAACGCAATGGCTTCCGCCAGTAAAATCAAAATGGCGCCTATACTTCCCAAGGAATTTATCGTATTACCCTCCAATTAATATAATGATGCTATCATTTTATGATATGAAATCTCATTATTCTTTTCTGAAAGTGTAAAAAGAGGCTGTTGCACAGGCGATAAAGCATCGCAAGTGCAACAGCCTTTTTTTCCGCTCTAACAGATCATATTGGGATTCTCCACCCCCTCTAAACATCTTACAATATTCACGATACCGCTTTCCGCCATACTCTTCACCGCTTCTTTCGTATAGAACGCCATATGCTGCGTCATCGTCACATTCGGGAACTGGCGGATATATGCCATATTCCGGTTCTTTATGATATCCGAGCGGCGATCCCTGTGATAGATTCCCTCTTCATCCTCAATCACATCCAGCCCGAGCGCTCCGATCTTCATCGTCTCAATGCCCCAGATAATATCCTCCACGCACATCAGCTCGCCGCGCGCGCAGTTGATCAGAATCACACCGTCCTTCATCTGCCCGATGGCGGCACGGTCGATCATGTAGCGCGTCTGATTGGAAAGCGGGACATGCAGGGAAATGATATCGCTCTTCGCATACAACTCCTCAAGCGTGCAATAGCGGATTCCTGTCGAAGCATCTGCATTCCGGTGCCTGCTGTACGCCAACAGCTCACAGCCGAAGCCGTTAAGCTTCTGCGCCACCTTCTGACCGATTTTACCCGTACCCACGATACCGACCGTCAGATTCCGCAGTTCCTTCCCCATCAGACCGCCCAGGGAATAGTCGTTTGCATTTGCCCGAAAAAGCGCCTGCTTATAATTCCTCAGTGCCATAAGCATCAGCATCACCGTATATTCTGCCACCCCGTCCGGGTCATAGTACCCGTTGCAGATATGTACGCCGTTGCTCTTCGCTGCATTTAAATCAATATGATCATACCCGATCGTGCGCGTTGCCACAACACGGATTCCCCGTCTCGCAACCTCTTCCACCAGATTCGCGCCAAGCTTTGTTTCCCCGAGAATCGCAATCCCGTCCGCGCCCTCTGCCTCGCTGATATTCTCCTGCGTCATTGCCCCACGCACAAGCTTAAGCTCCACCCCATACTGCTCTGCCGCCTGACATAGATACTCCTTCTCGTCAGGTCTTACCTCATACACTGTAATCTTCATTCCATAGCCCATCCTTATCTGCCCGGCACCGCCGCACCACTGTTTTTCCAGACTTTCCTATAAAATTATCATAAAAAACAATGTTTGGCAATCCGTTGCTTTAAAGGGACATAGAGGCACAATTTTTGTTTCATATTGCAAATAGCATAAAATTGTGCCAAAATAGAATCAGAAAACCAACTGCAGATGATAACAACAGAATTTCCTGATTCACGGAGGAAACAGACATGGAACACCCGGCATTCGCCTTTGTAATAGACTACCTGTCCGATCTTCACATGAACTGTATCATTACCACGGACACCACGATTACGCTTGCCTCGCTCGATCTCGGCCTGCGGAACGGTATTTTAAAGATGAACGAACCTGCGCCGTCCGGCATAAAGCCTCAAAAGCATACGATCTACCATATTACGGATTATTATGAATGCACCTACTCCTTTTTTCAATTTCCGAACGAGAAAAAATTTCTCTTTGTCGGACCGTACCTGTCAAAATCTTTTGATGATTCCGACATTTATCACTTAATGGACGCTCTGCACATCCCGGAAGAGCTTTTTTCGCAGCTTCAAAACTATTACTATGCGCTCCCGCTTCTGACGGATAAGAACACCTTACTCCCTCTCCTGCGTCGTCTGTACGCGGCTGCTTTTTCCGTTTCTTCCCCTGCCAGCGAATACTTAGACCTCAAGGATTTCGAAAAGCAGGAAACGTTCCTGAAAAAGCATCAGTTCCGGATTCCCGAAGATCCCGTGCTCGGCATGCATCTCTTAGAAGACCGCTACCACCTCGAGGACGATCTCCTTGCCGCCGTCTCTCACGGAAATACCAAAAAAGCTCTGTCTCTCGCAGAAAGTATGAGCATATTCCGCCTGGCTCCCCGCACCATAGACGCACTGCGCAACCGCAAGAATCTGGTGATTACCTGCAATACCCTGCTGCGCCGCACCGCCTATGAAGCAGGTGTGCATCCTTTTTACATTGACGCAGTATCCGGCAACTACGCGCGCATGATCGAACTCTGCGACTCCGCGGATGAAATCGATGAGATTGTTCCCTACATGATCCGAAGCTACTGCAAGCCGTTTTGCCAAAGAGCTGTTCCTAAACACAAGCTACCTTTCCTCCCTGTTCAAAAAGGAGGTCGGCATGACGCTTACGGATTATGTAAACAAAAACCGGATTGCATACGCCAGAAAACTGTTAAAGAGCACCACGCTCTCCATACAGGATGTCGCCGCTTCGTCCGGTATTCCCGATATCCATTATTTTACACGTATCTTCCGCCGCGAGACGGGAATGTCCCCGCGCGCCTACCGGACAGCCGACTCCTAGCGCGTACCCGCGGCGCGGATTGGTCCCGCATTAATTCAATCAAAAGAGCGGTGCATAAGCACAAGAATAGAATCCGGCTTTGCCGGATTCTCCGCGCCCGAGCGGTGCTGTTTACAGCTAACTTCTTCTCCGCGAGGTGCGCATCCTGCCCGGCAGGGCTTTTTTACTCTATAGGAATCATCACCTTCACGCTTTACAGTAACACGGTATTTCCTATAGAGTAAAAAAGTGTGCTGAGCACACTCTCAGCTCCCCTACCCCTCAATCTTGAGGGGTGGGGTTTTTCTTTGCCTTTATTTATTGTAAAATTCTATTATGAATATTTTACAATCTATCTTTAATGATTATTATGAATATATGATTTACGAACTTC
>JAETOE010000063.1 GCA_021771815.1 Roseburia hominis | reverse complement strand
TCATTGGCGAATCCCATAGATTTACGTCCCTGCTCCACAATCAGCCGGTGCTTGAGTTCATAGACGAACGCATCCTCCATCTCATCCGCATAGCCGCTGTGCACCACCCGCGTAATCAGCGCGGAGGAAAAGCAGAAGCTCCTGCCCTCCCCGCTCATACCGACCGGATAGACCGCCGCACCATAAGGATAATATCCGCCGCCTCCTGCGCCAAAGAACCGTTTTGTAATCACCATCCGCACATTTTCAACCTGATCGAGCGGCATGGTCTGCCGCAAAAACTCCTTATTCAGATCCACGACACTTCCCAGCGGAAGAACATCCTCAAAAATATCGATCATATCAATCACAAGGCGGGCGAGCTCTCCGCCCGAAAATGCAGCCTCGGTATTTCCCAGTTTTAAGATATGGTACTCATCCAGGACCTCATACTGCACCTTCGTCCGCTCGTCCTCTATAGCGCCGCCGTGATGCAGCATGCAGGCGTGAAGCTGATAGAGAAAAGACACGTCGTCCCGGAATTTCAGCCCGATTTCCTTCACGGAAGCCGCCTGCTCCGCCGCAAATTTGTGCGCTGCAAGATATTCTTCCCACAGACGCTCTTTATACTGTCCTTTGTTCATATATCATATGTTCTCCTCTTCTTATTCTTCTCCCGCTTCGGGTATCAATACGCGCTCGTAGGCGCCGTTTGCAAACAACAGTCCCTGTCCCATCACCGGGTACTCCCGCTGCGTCCGTACCGGGAAAATATTTAACGTACCCTGTGCACTAAGCACAAGACCGTTTGCCGCTGCTTTGACCCATTTTGACAGCGCATCATAGCCTTTGAGTTTTGCCGCGTGCACCGTCATAATGATGCCGACGCCGCACTCCGCCGCTTCCATAAGCACATCCGGCAGTTCCTGTTCGTGCGCCTTTGTAATACCAAGGAAATTGTCCACATCATCGACGACCACATACACGGCCTCCTGCTGTCCGTAGAACTGCCCCGGCGTCATTCTCGCATCCTGCGCCAGTGCTTCCTTAAACGCCTGCTTTCTCTGCTCCGCCAGTTCTTTTAAGCTCTCTACAAACTCCTCCACCATATCTTCATCCTGCACATACTCAAGATTCTCCTTCGTCCGGTAGGAATACAGGCTCATCGCGGAGGAATCGAACAGATATACTTTCCCGCTCATCTGGTTCAGCAGAACGCGCAGAGCATTCGTCTTGCCCTTTCCTGCCTCGCCGATGATGACAAACGGCGCCGCCATACGCTGCAGGCCTGCGCGCGTGACTGTCTCCACCTCGAGTCCGACCGCAAGGTCAAATTCCGCTGCTCCGTCCGTATAGTCCGCGAGCATAGGATAGACAAATGTCTCCGGCAATACCGGTATCCTTGGCGCTCTTCTGCCCGGATATTTCGCCGCAATGCCGCGGATCAGCTCCTTGATTCTTGCGTTATATTCTATGTCATCTTCAAACGCGACCATCGTATAAATCTGCATAATATTGACGTTTGCCGTCTTCACGAGCGCACGTCCCTGCATTTCGGGAAGCTTGTATTCACTTTTGCCGACAAGTGTATTTGCCTCCATTGCATCAAAGAGAAATCCGGCAATCTTCATTTTAAAATTATTTAAAATGGAATATTTCACACCGTTTACGCGGGTCGCCGTAATCAGCAGATAAATACCGAGTCCCGCTCCGTCCCTCGATACCCTTGTAAAAAAGTTTTCCGCATCGACGCCAAGCTCGCGCACCACATCAAAATTGTCCACGACAATGACGATTGCTTTCAAACGCTCTCCATTCGTCTGATTGTACACGGAAAAATTCTGTACCATTTTCTCGGCAAAGAGTTTTTTTCTGACTGCGATTTCCTCCTGGATGAGCTTCATAAATTTATCCATCTTCTCCGCGTCGTCATAAACCATATAATCCGCCGTATGCGGCAGCCCGTTCAGCGGAATGAGCGCGCTGTTTCCGAAATCCAGAATATAGAAATTTAAGTCCTCTACCTGATTCTGGAGCGCAAGGCTTAAGACCGCCGTCATGAGGAACATCGTCTTGCCGTAGCCCGCCGAGGACATAAAGACCATATTTCCGTCCTTCTCCAGATTTACGACATACTCCCGCTGTGCCTGTTCCTCCGGAATGTCGATCATACCCACCGGAATATTAAGAACCGGCAGCTTGCTTCTGTCATATACGTCCTCTCCCGCTCCTGTGGAGCACTGCGCCCCAAGCGGCGAAACCAGCATCTGCGGCAGCGACGGAAGCCACGGTTTTCTGACCTTCTCCCTGCCCTCTTGTTCGAACAGCGCCTTCAGGTAGTCGATCGTGACATCAAGCTGTGTCGCCTTTAACTCATTGCCTTCTTCCTCCTCGCTCAAATCTTCATTGAGCAGTTCGCCCTGCCCCAGATCATTCACAAGGTACACGCGGTTGTCCTTTGATTTTCTGACACCATCCGCCAGATATTCCGCGCCGCTCCACGCCGACTGGAACAGCTCATAGATTTCGTTGTTTCCGACCTGCAAATATGCGCGTCCTGCCTGCGTGATGTAGGCCGCGTCCGGCGTCTTAATGATTTCCCGGCTGTCGCTCTCATCCTGCACCTTTAACGCCAGTTTAAATTTCGAGTTCGTCCAGATCTGGTCATTTACTACGCCCGTCGGTTTTTGTGTGGCAAGAATCAGATGGATGCCAAGGCTTCGCCCGATACGCGCGGTAGAGACAAGCTCCGCCATAAAGTCCGGCTGTTCCTTCTTCAATTCCGCAAACTCGTCGCTGATTAAGAACAGATGCGGAATCGGCTCTGTCACCTCACCGTTCTTGAATAATTTGTTGTACGCATTGATATGATTCACGTTATACTGGCTGAAAATCCGCTGCCGCCTTGCCAGCTCACTTTTGATGGACGCCATCGCCCTCTGGCTCTCCGCGCCGTCGAGGTTCGTGATCGTTCCGAGCAGATGCGGCAGATTGCGGAACAGTCCCGCCATGCCGCCGCCCTTGTAGTCGATCAGCAGAAATCCCACCTCATACGGATGGAAATTCACGGCAAGCGATAAAATATAGGACTGAATGATCTCGGATTTACCCGAACCCGTCGTACCTGCGACAAGTCCGTGCGGTCCATGCGCTTTTTCATGGAGATTCAGATAAACGATGTCATCTTCCCCGCGCACGCCGAGCGGTACGGCAAGCGATTTGTGCGACTGGTTTTTCTGCCAGCGTTCCGCAGAGCGAAACTCCTCCGGCTTTTTCACCCCGTACATATCAAAAAAGGTTATGCTCTCCGGGATATTGGAGGTAATGCCCTGATTGTGAATCAAAACACTTAAGTTACGCGCCATCCATTCCAGATTGCAGTCCCCGACATGCTGCAGCCGAAAGCCCTTATTCACCACCTCATCCTCGCACAGCACCAACGTTCCCTCGGCAGAATCACCATATTCCACGATCGTACCGATATTTTCGGGGAGATTTCCGCGCAGATGGCTGGTATAAATAATCGAGAATCCAAGGTTGTCCCCCTCTTTTCCAAGATATTCCATAATGGAGTGATCCATGATGAGCTTCGGCTCGTCGATGATGAAGAGAAAATGCGGCAAAAATCTCGACTGCTTGCTGCTTTCATCCTCTTTCAATTTCCTGTCCTTTAATATCTGCAGCAGACTTCCAAGCACCTGGTCGCGCATGCGCTCCGAATTGATGTCACCCGACAGGTTTAACGCCTGGATTTTCAGATGCGGATACCAGTCCATCCAGAAAAATGCATCGTTGTATTCCCTGCTGTGAATGAGCACGATCTGTAAATCATGATAGCTCTGCTGAAATGTCAACTGCGCCACCATAAGTTTGATCTGCTCCTGCACGATATCCTTCTCGCCGATCATCCCCAGATGCGCATGTTTTAAGTCAATGACGACCGGACGCTCCTCGATATAGGAAAATGTATCGCGGATGCCGCGCGCTTTCTCTTCAAGCTCATCCCGCTCCATTTTCAGTTCATCATAATCGTATCGGATCGGAAAGCTTACTTTCTCGCGCCTGCTTCCGATCGATACCGTGAGGAAATCGTCGTCGTCCGCACTTTTCTCGTAAATACGGCTGCTGTAATGCCCGATCATGTCCTCGATTTCACGCACGGACGGATAATTATAATGCAGGGCGTCTATTTCCTGCTGTCTTGTATGATTCAGTTCCTTTCGCTTTTTCAAGAGATATTCCCGGTACAGATTTTCCCGGAGCCTTGTTTTCTCCCTGCAGTCGCTCCGCTCATGGAAATAGCGGGTCACGGAAAAAATCAACGTCATAACGGTGGACGCCGCCGTCATGATAACGAACAGCCCGCGCTTCATCAGAAATGCCATCGCAATCGTCACACACAGCATTGCAAGCGGCGGCACGATCAACTGAATCAGGCTTCCCTTTTCCATACGTGTCTCCTGGGGCGGTCCCTTGATTTCCACCGCTTTCTCCGGCACGCGCATGATCAGACGCGGAGAGCGCGTATACTGCGGAAATCCCTCGAACGGCACTTCCCGCATCGTACACTCCGGCAGATCGACGGCAATGCCTTTCTCCTTGGCATAGAGTTCCAGATGCTTTTCAAAATACACAAAAAAACAGGTTCCGATCAAAAACTGATCTCCCGAATGCAGCGTAACCTCCAATTCCTCTCCCGAAAATTCCAATTTCCTTCCGTTCCGGCAGACCGCCGCCTGTTCGCTGCGGCAGTATATTTTCAATATACCCGCCTCTATCACTCCCGCGCAGCCGCATCCCGGAATGCAGATATCCGCATTCTGCTCGTCAAACGTAATTCTTCCTTCATGCTCAAAGCTGCGCGGGCTGCCGCTCATATACAGAAAGCTGCTGCCGTCCTCCAGCCGAAGCCACTCGTAAGGCTTCATATTTCCAAGCTCATATTCCCTGTCCCGGTATGTAAATTTGTTCTCCACCGGAAACTGCTCGTATCCGTTTCCGGTCTTCCTAATAATATATTCCATATGTCTATTCCTCTGTCATTGATGAGTATTCTTCTTTCAACGGTTCCAGCTTCGATTCCAGTTCGCTCAGCCTTGTGCTCTTTTCCTCCCCGGTCAGTGTGCTGTCATTTTCCACCACTGTTTTCTCCTTGAGATACGCGTAATACAGCAGTTGATCGCTGGAAATCTGCATAGCGATATCCGCCGCTTCCGCTGTCTCCAGACGGTTGATATGTATCCAATAGTCCATGACCTTCGTATCTCCGGTCAGTGAAATCGTATTTAATATATTGTTCTGATTCTCTGTGCTAAAGCTTTCGCACTTAACACAGGCAGTCGCCAGAATGTATTTCTGGCTCACATTCATGCGCGAAATATCAACGCGCTGCATGGAATCGACCACCGCTTCGTAATCGGAACGAAGATATGCCTCTTGCTCCGCAATTACCGCCTGATGATACGGTCTTTCCCACACACCGAGATACCCGCAGGCAGCAAGGGCACACGCCGCGATAAGCCCGACCAGAACAAGCGCACGCCTCTGTCCGCGGTAGCGGCTCCTACCCACCTCAACATATTTTTCCCTATGCATTTTCTGATACCGCGCATATTCCTCCCGCAGCTTTTCGGCAATCTCCTCCGTGTGCTCACACGCCGCGATTTCACCGAGCAGACCATCCTCTTTCAGCAGATCCATGCCGCCGTCATAATAATCCGCGAACTGATATTTCGGGGTGAGCGTACAACCGATCAACGCCTGATACTGCTTCACAAATTCCGCCTCGTCAAATTCCTGCTCCGCACCGTAAACGTCGCGCTCTCTGACCGCCGCCCTGCCGTGGATATCATAATAGAGATTTTCGGGCGCCAGTGAAATCCGGTACTGCCCCGCCGTCTGCGCAAGCCGCCCCACATCAAGCAGCGCCGCAAGCTTCATTTCCCTGCGCTCGCCGCGCAGATTTTGCCATTCCTTCACCTCATGGATATCATATGTAAATGTCAATTCCTCGCGCGTCTCTTCCAATGTACAGTCCAATAGCCCCGGATACTGCCTGCACAATTTCCGGTAATCATATTCATCTGCCGCTGTGAGCCTGGATTTGCGCACTGCGCATTCCATGCTCTGTTCTTTTGTTTCTGTTTGCTTTTTTGGTACCTTTTTACTATTATTGTAGTTCATTTTTCTAATACTCTGTGCCTTTCCTTGCCTCTTCTGGCAATATTTTTGTATCTATATCAACCCCGGTGAGTATGGCGGGGATATATACAATTTATGAAACGATATTTAATTCATCCGCCGTCTTATCACTCTGCAAATCTGTGTAATACCCAAAATACCAATCGTTGTCGAACATCTGAAATTTAATAACTTCATCCGGCTTCTGACCTTCGATTTCCAAGTTTTGTATTTCCGGAAACTGCGTGTTTCCACGCACAAAACGATCATCTTCTTCTCCTATCCGAAAACCCAGCATATTTGATAATGCACTGGCATCGATAATAAAACGCACATACTTTTCCGAGTTCTTGTCGTAAATTCCCCACTTTGTAATTTCGGACGGAGACATCGACGTAAAGCCGTATTGCTCTTTTCCATTTACTATCTTTTTCTCAAATTTTGCAATATTACTGACACCTTACTTTTCCACTCTTTTTCACCCACGGAACTCTTATTCCACAATATAGAGTCCCGGGACGTTTGAGCCGAACTCCTCATGTTTTTCTTCAAAACATTCCTGCGTAATAATTCCAACTTTATATATCCCTTCTTGTTCTTGCGTGGGTGCTGACACATTCTTCGTAAATCTGATCTGATAATTTTCCTCCGTGGTTTCCATCTTATATTTACAACTGATTCTTTGATAATATCCCTCCTTCTCCGAAGAACTCACTTCAGCAGCAACTGATGTGTCATCCCAATTTTGCGCTGTTCCATGATAAAACTGAATAAATGCATCAATCTCAGAATCAATATCATCAATCTGTGTCAATGCATCCTCGGCAAACATCCCTTTGATTGCCTCTCTATCATCTGCTTCAACTGCCTCGATAAATTCTTCTAAAGTTGCATCTGCAATTTTGTCAGCACCTCCATTCATAAAAGACACATTTCCCATTTTCTCACATGCACATATATTGAGAGCTATAATCAATAAAATACTTACAAGATATCGTTTTGCCTTCATAATATAACTTCCTAACCATATGCTATTCCATCATCTGCAAACTCTATAATAGCTACGCTTTCCACATATATTTTCCTGCTCCTCTGGTGATAATTTGTGAAAATAAAAGCACATCATTCCTAAATCTGTTATTTTCAGAAGCAGAAACGCAAGTAAAAAACAGCATCCTGCAAAAATCTTTAGCGCATATTCCTGTTTCATCCGAATTTTGATTCCACGCAACACGGTCACTGTCGCTATTGCTACACCCACAGATATCTCTTTCGCATATGTCTTTTTCTGCGTCTTTGTATAAAACCCATGTGAAATCTTATATTTTACTATAACAACTCTCACATAAACGCATATAACATAAGCGCATGTTCCAAGAATCATTATTTCATGGATATTTTGTATTTTCCATATATAAGATACCACGATCCATCCGTCAACCCACAGCGCCAACAGCAAAATCAGCATATGTATAAAATAGCAATATACATTTCCATACCTCTTTTCCTCTGCCTTGCGGCAATATGCAAGCAATACAATTTCAATTATGAAACTTACGATCGGGAGCAGAGGTGTTTTTATAATCTGCGGTGCTATGAAAACCAACATTAAAAGGAAATAGCCTATTTGGTCATCCCATAGAGTAGGATAATACGTTGTACCTGTTTTTAGAAAACTTTCTATATTTTTATCCTGCATTGCTTGATCCTCATTATAATCACTCATCTCCATGAATTTTATAAGCTATTTCTTTACCTCTTTCTGTCCGCAAATACCTGTCATAATAAGCCAAGTTCCCACAATCGCTAAAAGAAGTTCTATGAAAATACCGCTTCCAATATATATCCAATATGCTTTCTGCCGTCCTACACTTTTCAGCAACAGTCTGCCTCCCCAAATGCCGCCTATTGGAATCAGCGTTATCGGAATTGTCCTTATTACCACATTTTCTACCCGATTTTTATCTTTTCTCCGTTCTTCTAACTTCCAGATAATCACCGTTCCCGCTATTCCTAATATCCAATACAATATATATCCTATCATATTGTTCATAATAAGTCCTTTATTAATTCCCATAGATAACGCTATCAATAGAAAAAGCAGTCCATTCTGTAACCCTGTATTCCCACTACAGCACACATCCCTATTTGTAAAGACGATACAAATAATCATTAGCGATATAATCAGCATTCCCGAAATCATTCCAATATGTAATTTTGTCGTATCTTCACAAAACAGCATGTCCATACACCAAAATACAATCTGAAGGAAAATCATTTGTGCTCCTGTCTTTAAACTTGATTGTTTCATAATGTCTATCCTTCCATAAACCAACTATACACTTCATCTTTTATTTTATCTCTAATAGTTTTCCCTTCATCATCCTCTTGAATATCTACCTTATATGTCAGCCAAATTCCACCTATTAATCCAACTACTAGTCCTACAAGATTACCTATCCCGGGTACAGCAGTTCCCGCGGCAGTTCCCGTTATCGCTGATGACAATATAGTCGAAACCCCTGTTGTTACGCCAATTTCTAATCCCGAAACCCCAACGTCTACCAATACATCGCTCGCTATCCTTGAGGCAGGCGCATCATTCTCCATATTTTCAGCAACCCCTATTCCAACATCTATTCCTACGCCTACAACATTTAGAACTCCCGATACTTTACCTATATCCCCAATACTCTTTCCTAATGCCTCTAGTTCCTCATACGCAGTCTTAATCTCTGCCCGCGTTGCTCTTCTAAAATTTCCAAGACTCTGATTAACAGCTTTATATTGCTCAGCATTCTTAAGTTCTTTCCCCAAAGTACTAAGATTATATTATTTCTTACACATTGACAAATCAAATAATATCTCCGTCGTATCGTTGACAGCAGAATTTAACGAAACCCCATTCCCTATTGCTTCCAAAAAATCTGATATGTCTGCTCCTTCATTGTCACAGGAAGTATTTCCATTATATTCGTCTCTTCCACTTAAAGCATCACCGATTGCGCTCGTTACCCCTGCCGTTGGTCCGGTCGGAGGTGTCTGCCCGTTCATTCCTTCATCCATTGCCGCCATCACTCCTGCCGTCGGTACCAGACCGTTCAAATCCACCCGTTCCATCGGCTTGTTCCAACAATAGCTGTACAAATTCAGCGTGAACGACGCATCTGCAAAACCTTTAATCTTATCCTCGCTGACAAATCTTCCAGCAACTGCATCGTATCTTCTTGCCTGTGCAAAGTATAATCCTCCTGCTATATCTGTCTGATAGCCGGTAAATCCAAAGGGTTGTAACTGCTCACGTTGCTGTTGAAGTGTGTTTGGTACTATGCCGTTTTCGTTATTGGAGGTTTGCGCAAATCTATTCTGTAACATAAGCGGCACACCAAATTCATCAAAGGCATAGCTTTCCCTTACTCCGCCCTCTGCATTAAGCAGTTCCATCGGACTCCCCAGATCGTCCTACAAGTAGAAGCTTTCCTCTCCATCTTCCTGCATACTGGCAACATTTCCATCCCAATAAAAGGTCTGGTCTTTTTCGGTCTGTATATCTCCGAGGTATAAGAGGTTATGGTACTGCTTCGTAAGATCGAGTGTATATCGGATGCTCTGCTCCGGATTCATGGAAATGTGACGGGCTGTGTACAATCTTCCGCTATACCGTACACAGGGTTGCCGGTAGTTCGACAAATGTCTCTCTCATCATTCCCCCCTACTTCTTGATAATCTAATTTGCAGTAATCTCACCCCAAGCATCATAAAAAATATTTCTAATACAATTATGAAACACAACACCGATTTCTCCCCTCGATCCCGTCCAAACGCCTTCAGAAAATATCTCGCCCCCTTGATCCTATTACAAGCATTACCGTCAGACCCCTTGATATTTTTCATGATAATTTTTCCCGCCTTCATCTAAATTGGGGATTCTTCTTTCTTTGCAGGCATTCATATTTCCCTTGTACAATATCATTCTGCGCAAGCTCAGGCAGCCTTGAAAAATAATAATAACGCATGCCAAGATCAACAAATGGAATGCAAATAATGAGTAGTGCAAAAAAACCTATCGCAAGTATCCAAAATGCTGTCATATTTCCCATATCAATCTTGGTAAAAATAAATCTTGTAATCGGAATTGCACAGACAGCAATAATGATTCCATATTTTATTCCACTTGTAACACGAATCTGCTTTCCATACCAACCCATCGCTATTCTTTTCTTAACTAACCAGACTCTCCACATTACTATTATCCAATAGAGCAATATTCCTATACACATCATCTGTAATAATTTATCATGACTTATAACAAGCGACAAAGCACACCACCCATCAATCCACCATAATAATTCGAATATTACCATATGTATAAATCCACAATATACATTACCATATGGTTTTTCCTCTTTCATCTTGCAAGAAACCAACAATAAGATTTCAACTCCCACAAATATAATTGGTATTATCACAGATATAAATGATTGTACTACCCAAAAGACAAACGTCAATAAAAAAAAACCAATCTGATCGTCCCATAATGTACTTTGACTTAGCTTGCCACTTTTCAAAAATTCCTCCAAATTCTTATCCATTATAGCACTCCTTTATTCCAATCCACATTCTGTTTTCGCAAACACATTCTGTACATCTGTGATTCCTTCTTTGATCCAATTTTCAATCGAAGTCACCATTGCCAATGTGTCCTCCTTAAACCATTCTCTAAAAGACTTTCCATTTATCTCTATTACATCTGTGAATATTGTATAAAATATACCTATTAAAAGACCTACAACTGCTCCTACCAAATTTCCAACACCAGGAGCTACTGATCCCGCTATTGCTCCTGTTACAGCACCCGCTATTGCTCCTGATATCAAAGCACCTGTTACATCCACAACAGTATCTACTGCAGCATCCGAAACAATTTTTTCGATTGATGCATCATTTTCAATATTATCATAAGCATTCATTCCCACATCCGCTACTATCATAGCTGTACCAAAGACCCTGGAAATTTTATCTATCGCGTCTAATTTCGTAGAATAATATTTTACATCCTGCGCAACTTGTTTTGCATAAGTTCCTGCTCCAACATTGTTAGGTTTATTATTTAACAAACTATCTATTGCAGGCTGACTTGTCAAACAATCCCTCAATCCTCCATTCACAATATCTATTCCATCTGGAATATATCCAACCGTTGCATTTTCTGTTACTAGTTCTGACCAATCAGCTCCAAAAATAATTTCTGTGTTGTATTTGTTACTACTTGACGATAATGTAGTTGCAAACTCCCTCGTTACCCCAGCATATGGCATATCTGTCTCAGTGTATCCATTCGCCGCCTCTTTTATCGCACTTGAACCCTGCGAACTAGGTGTGCTTGTATCTGTCTGTCCGCCCAATTCTGCCCCAATCGCCGCCGTCACACCTGCTGTCGGCCACATCCCATTCAAATCGACCAGCTCCGTCGGCTTATTCCAACAGTAACCGTACGGGTTTAACGTAAATGGTGCATCTGCAAAACCTTTGATTCTATCCTCACTGACAAATCTCCCAGCAACGGCATCGTATCTTCTTGCCTGTGCAAAGTACAATTCTCCCACTACATCCTTCTGATAGCCGATAAAACCGAAAGGCTGTAGCTGCTCACATTGCTGTTGAAGTACGTTTGGTATTATGCCATTTTCGTTGTTGAAGGTTTGCGCAAATCTATTTTGCGCCACAAGCGGCGCGCCAAATTCATCAAAGGCATAGCTTTCCCTTATGCCACCCTCTGCATTAAGCAGTTCCATCGGGCTTCCCAGGTCGTCCTGCAAGTAGAAGCTTTCCTCTCCATCTTCCTGCATACTGACGACATTCCCATCCCAGTAGAAGGTCTGGTCTTTTCCGTTCTGCGCATCTCCAAGGTGTAAGAGGTTATGGTACTGCTTTGTAAGATCGAGCGTATAACCGATGCTCTGCTCTGGATTCTGCGGCAGATTCCAAATTTCCTGTCCCACTCTCTGTCCAAGTCCGTTGTACTGATAGGATGCCTGCTTTTTGACACCGTCCACGACACTCATGGATTTACTCATTCGATTTGCAGGATCAAAAACGAACTGCTTTAACAGTTCTTCTCCCTGATTTACCACAGTAAGGTTTCCCCGCCTGTCATAGCGGTAGGTCTTTTCCGTCACTGCCTCGCTTATCCCGGGTACTCCTAATTGCTCCGCAATTAACTGATTCGCATTGTTATAGCGGTAGATTGTCGTCTCAAATCCAGACTCTATTTCACCAACCATTGTCGGAACAGTATAGTCCACCTTCTTCGTCCGGTTTCCGAATGCATCGTAGGTGTATTCCCGCTGTGTATTTCCGTCCTTTTCAACTCCTACAAGACGGTTTAGGGCATCATAGACATAGCAATAACTTCCGCTATCAAGTATGTTGCCGTTGACATTACTCTCTTCATTGTAAGAAATGTCTTCCTTCCATGCCGCGCTTCCACCACGTGTTTTGTCCGCCCCGACCTTGTTTCCTGCCGCATCGTAGTGGTAGGTGTACCGCTCATGGACGCTCTCTCCCTCGTGGGAAATCTGTGCGATTCGTCCAAGGTTATTGTAAGCGTACTGTGTGACAATGCCGCCCGGGAGCTGTTTTTCACAGAGTCTTCCCGCTTTGTCGTATGCATAACTGATTTCGCTTGTCGGGGTATGAAGCTTTGATAAGCGCATCGCTTCGTCATATTCGTATGCTGCACGTGTGCCGTCCGGGTAGGT
>JAETOE010000062.1 GCA_021771815.1 Roseburia hominis | reverse complement strand
CATTATATCAGGTTTCTTGCTAACTCACAAATATTTCTTGACGGTATCGCCGGTTCCGTCTGGATTGTGCTTTTCCTTTCCTCTTTTGATTACCTCTAATTAGCCATGACCTGTTTAATCCCCTGTGATTTTGCGCCCGGATTATCATTTCCATATCCCTCAAGCAGATTGATGACGCCCCATACACCCACGCCTGCGCCGATTGCTGTTACGACTGTCTTTAATCCTGTTACTGCTGTTGTAAAAAATGCCATTTTGATTACCTCTTTCTTTCCTGAAATTTGATTTTTTGATAAAGAAAGAGCTTTGATATGTAAATTCCCTGCCCTGTATGTTAAAATAAGGGCAGGGAAATCCTTTGGGTGAACCCTGCGGGCATCCGGTACATTCTGTTTGGCGATAGGCTGTGCCGGGTGTCTTGTTTTGCCCATTCCAAAGCACATACAAAACTCCGTTTTTTAACTTCTGGACTTTTTGTCCAAAAGTTCTGCTGCTTGTTTACAGGTTCCATATTCAGTTGTATTGTTTTTGAAGCTATGCTTCAATCACGCCCGCATCCTCCACCTCATCAACGGTGTCATTGTCCCTGACTTTAGCTTTGCACAGGTTCTTCACATATTTTTCGATGTCAAAGGCATTCTTTTCGTCATAGTCGGATAAAAGTCGGTACTGCTTATGTTTGGTAATGTCAAACTTATTGGAGAAGAACGGTCTTACCCCTCTAAGCTGCATGATGCACTTCCCTCCGTCCATGACTGCAATCTCATCTTGGCTCATAAGCTCTTTTCCGGTCTTTTGGTAATTAAGCCCGTAGGACTGCGACGTACCCCTTGTGTCAGAGGTATTGTAAAGGTCAATCGTTTCTTTACCCAAAATTTCCGCCATCTCTTTTAAAGTGGTCTTTTCCTTCCCTCCGAGGAATAAGGTGGTATCACAATTCCCTTCAATGGTGTCGGCGTTATCCTTATAAATCGCTTTAAGCTGCGACTTTGACTGCAAAATAATGGAAGCTGATATTTCCCGGCTTCGGATTGTAGCGATCAGCTTCTCAAACTTTGGTATCTGCCCGATGTTCGCAAACTCATCGAGTAAGCAGCGCACATGGACAGGCAACCTGCCATGATACACATCATCCGCCCTGTCACAGAGCAGATTAAAAAGCTGCGTGTACATGATTGATACGATGAAGTTAAATGTATCATCGGTATCGGAAATAATGACAAATAGCGCTGTCTTTTCATCCCCTAACATATCAAGCCCTAACTCGTCATAACTTGTCAGGTCACGCAGTTCCTTGATGTCAAAAGGCGCTAAACGTGCGCCACAGCTAATTAAAATGCTTTTTGCTGTCTTGCCCGCCGCCAGTTTATATTTTTTATACTGCTTAACTGCAAAGTGTTCCGGCTCTCTTTCCTCCAGCTCATCGAACATCAAATCGACAGGATTTTTAAATTCCTCATCATCCTCCCTCGCTTCACTTGCATTTATCATGTCAAGCAAGGTGGTAAAATTCTGTTCTTCCTCCACGCACTCATACCAGATATAGCCGATCAGTGCGGTGTAGTAGAGCTTTTCGGCTTTCACCCAAAAATCCTCGCCGGATTGCTGCCCCTCCCCTTTGGTGTTTAATATAATTGTGTTTACAAGTTTCAGAATGTCCTTCTCGCTCCGGATATAAGCGATAGGGTTGTAGTGCATTGATTTTTTGAAGTTAATGGTGTTCAGCACTTTTACCTTGTACCCGTTCTTTAAAAGCATTTTTCCGCACTCGACCAGCACTGTTCCCTTCGGGTCTGGTCAATAAGGATAGAGAAAAAAGTTACTTATTTTTCTGAGGTTACAGTGTCGGACTGAATAAGGCGCAGCACTTTGTCGGTAAAGGTTTCCCGGCTGGTCTGGCTGAAATGGAAATAAATATCAAACGTCGTGCCACCAACGGTCTTTACCATATCGGGCGGCGGCGTGTCCGGGGCGGGTGGATTGTTGCTGTTCTCCGTCATAAGCTGAAGAACGGTCTTGCCCTCCCTGCTGGTGTTGTCGCTCCCTTCCGAGGCGGGGGCGGTGCTGGTGATCGTCATGCTGGGGTCGTTGGCCATAGGCTCTCCTTTCATCGTTTATCAAGGTTAATACAACGTGACCGCCATTCTGACGGTCATGTTGTAGCGGGTGAAGGGGAATGTATCAGCCCCCCTTTGAGGGCAGTCCGCAAGTCCTTGAATAGCAAGGCTTTCAAACTTCTAAATGTCCACGGCTGCGGCGCTTTCGTTCGCTGGCGGCTTTCTTTTCCCGGCGCACAATAGCAGCGCACTCGTCACAATACTTTCCACGGTTGGAGCGCGGCACGAACATCGTCCCGCACTCGGCGCAGAGTCGCGCCCGTCCGCGATAGAACAGGGCAGCGCACAGCCCCTTATCTGCTGGCAGGACGGCGGCGCGGAACCATTTACAGACCGGGGAATAGCTGATACTCTGGACGCAGACACAAGGCTCCCAACCGTCGTCAAGAGCGAGGCAGTTACCGCCGTCATAATTGCAGCAGTCATGCACCAGCCGCCGGACAGCCTGGTGCTGCTGGTAGGTCAAGCGGGGAATGTCCTTCACCGCTCCACCTCCCGCTGTTTCTGTCGGGTCTGCTCCTGCTGGCGTATGGCGGCGTCGGCGTTC
This sequence comes from Roseburia hominis, assembly GCA_021771815.1. Classification (GTDB taxonomy): domain Bacteria; phylum Bacillota; class Clostridia; order Lachnospirales; family Lachnospiraceae; genus Roseburia; species Roseburia hominis_A. The sequence goes on along the minus strand of JAETOE010000062.1, from coordinate 10,364 downwards.
CGCTTTACCTGCTGAAGCCTCCGCAAATCGTCCTGGATGGGCTTGTACCGCTCATACTCGACTGTGTACTCCTGGTGAAGCCTCGCCTGCTCCTGTTCCCACGCATGAGCGGGGATTTTACCAGCAGGGGAACGGTGCTTGTCCAGCTTCCGGCGGGCCATGTGAAACGTCCTCAACTCGCCCTCATGCTCCCTCTCGAAGTTTTCCCGCTTGCCCTTCCACTTGATACCTTTCCACTCGTCATAGATGGGCTTGGTGTCCCGGTAGAGGTCAACAAGGCGAAGCAGTTCCTTCAACTCGTTCAGTCGTTCATGTTTTGCTTTCATGGACGTGTTGATGGCCTCCGCCCGTTCACCCTGGACGGCGATATGGGCCTCCAAATCTTCCAGAGTGACAATGCCTTTCTCGGTCAGAAAATTGGCGGCCTTGGCAAAATCTTTGAGATTTCCAATCCTGGCGTTGCGGCTCCACGCTCCGGCGTTCCGGCCCTCATAGTAGTCGGTCAACAGGGCGGCAAGGGTCGGGGCCTGGGGCTGGCTCAATTCTTCTTTTATGGCCTTAATCCAATCCGTCAGGCCGGCGATTTTCTTCCGAATATCCCGCAGGATATTGTTGGCCTTTCTTATCCAGCGGTTCAGATCGCCCTTGTCGGTGGTGATGCCTTTGGCCTCCATCTGACGGACGGCCATGCCCTCATGGACAGTAGGCAGCAGGTCAAGACCCTGCCGCTCATAGGAGCGGTGGTCGATGCGGCACGTCAGGCCCTTTTCCTCAAACTTGGCGTTCACCATAGTGGCCCACGCCTCCCGCCAATGCTCCAGCGTTTCCGGGCTTCCCCAGTCGGTGGTGGGAACAGCGTCAAAGAGGGGCTTGCCGTCCTCGCCCATGATGCGGTTCCCGTCCTCGTCCAGACGGTAGACACGCCGTTGCTTAAAGCCCCATTCGCCGTTTTCCTCGATGGGCCGGATAGGGCAGAGAACATGAAAGTGGGGGTTCGGAATACCGCCGTCCTCCTTGTCCGGCTGGTGGATGGCGAAGTCAGCAATCATGCCCCGGCCTACAAGCTGCTCCGAAATAAATTGCCTTGCAAGAGCGATGTTTTCTTCAAGAGAAAATTCGTTCTGCAAGGCAATGTCAAAGCTGTATGCAAGCTGGGCTTTTTTACCGCGCTCGGCCTTCTCCACGGCGTTCCAGAGGGTAGCGCGGTCTTGGTACTCGGCGGGGGCCTGGGGCGGCAGGAGAATGTCTGTGCAGACCACGCCGCCCTTGTGGGTGTAGTCGCTGACCTCGCCGTAATACTCACTATACAATTTCTCCCCGGCGCGGTAGGCGGCAGACGTGACAACGGACTGTCCCGCGCTCCGCTTGACCTGGGTGACATGAAGATGGAACAGGGCCAATTATCCGCCCTCCTGCTGGTCGGTGGCTCGGCTCACCAGGGCGGCAACTTCCGGCAGAGAAAAAATTTGCTCCACCAAAATTCTAAAGGCCGCTTGGCTCATACTGCGTACCGCTGGGGCCACACTCTCCACATCTGCGCCACGGGTGATAAGGCGGTGATTCCGCTTTTTGCGCTTGCTCTCCTGATAATCGTGATAGCGGTTTTCCAGCCGCTGGGCTTGGTGCTGATACTGCTCCGCTTTGGTAGCGGCCTCGGCACATTCTTTCTCCAATTCCTTGCGTGACTTTTTCATTATGCTGCACTCCTTACTTTAAATTTTTAGACATAACAAAGCCGCCTATCCTATTTCGATAGACGGCTATAAATATAATCTTAAAATATGATACTATTGAGATTTCTTATCCGTGTCAGATTCGTCATTCAAAGTTTTGCTTTGTTCTGGCGACTGTGGATTATATTGCGACAATATTCCTCTCATTTGCGCTTGCCCCATTTTCTCCCAGCTATACTCAATACGGTCAATCCCAGAAATTGCATCTTGCAAATTTCTAAATATTGTCGGAGTTACAGTCACCTTTTGGGAAAGATCAACCACGTTTTCAATTCCATCTTTTTTCACTTCGATACGGCGGTCATTGCATATCTCAATTTCGTAAACATATGTAATTCTTTGATTTGCCAATGTGGAATACTCCACTCGGCACTCAAAATTTAATGTACTTGGAATCTTATCCGCATTCATTGAAAGAATCTGTTCATATTGAGTTTGGTCTGCAATCCTAATAATAATGCTTTCATGTCCACGGAGAAAACTTGCACTATTGTCTGTACTATATGTCCATAGCTTATCGGTATTCATGTTCCGCAAAGTAGTCCTTGTACCAATTACAACTTCGCTGATGTTAATATCAGTCTTGTTTTCAATTAGAAGCATTCGGCATCGCTGAATTGACCGCTTTTCCACATCATCAAAAAAGTCGAACCCATCTACTCCAGAAAAAAGCAATGTTCTGCTGTAATCGTTTTGAACAATGAGCCTATCCAGAACCCCTGTAAAAGAAGTTAGTAGAAGCATTGGCTTTATAACAACGTATTTGCTTTGCTTAAATTCTTCTTTCCGCTCATTCTCAAATTTTATGTTCTGTTCTTTTAACTGCTTCTTTGTGCGATTATTGGTGTAGATAACCGCAGCCATTGTTGCAATAGCTGTCAAAACACCTGCAACCAAGGTTGCACTAAATCCCCACCAGTCTGTTGCGACATGAATCATATCATTTGTCAAAATGAGTTCCAAAGCAACTCCCTCTCTTTTTCAGTTTTTCAATGTAGGGGATAGCCGCGAAGCGGCGCAAGGGATGTAGCCCCTTGTACGGAGCGGAGCGACGCAAACGTCCCTGAATTTCGGATGTCAGGGACGTTGCCTCGCAGAGCGCACGATACATGGTCGCAGACCATGTATAGAAGTGCGCCCTTAGTAAACTAAGGGTCAATAAGTAACTCAAGTTTTGATAGCAACGCCTCATAATTCTTTTTTTTCAATTCGCATTCCCAAATACGAAGAACAATCCATCCACGGGCTTCAAAAAGAGCAGTAATCTCTATATCATGTTGGATATTGCGTTGTCGCTTCTTCTCCCAATACTCCTGATTGTTCGCCGGTCGTGTATTTCTACAATCATGCCCATGCCAAAAGCACCCATCCACGAATACAGCAACTTTCTTTTTAAGAAATACGAAATCAGGATGCCCCTTAACTGGATAATGCCGTTTCCAGCCAACGATACCCAATTCATGAAAAATGGAAATCAATTTCAATTCTGTGCTTCTATTGCCGTTGGAACGGACACGCGACATAATTTGTGATCGTGTTTCTTTGTTAAAAACATCTGCCATTACTCGCTCTGCTCCGTCCTAAAGGAACGATATAGCATCACCGATTTTTTTATTTGTGAGCGAACCGATACAGATAATCCTTTATATTGCTCCTGTTGCTCCAAATAAAAAAAGTAGGTTTCTTCATCGTTCCATTCCAAAATTTTATCTGCTCGTTTCACTCTTGAAATGGTGTCGCTTATTACGGCCTCAGAATATGTTGTGTTGCTTTTCAGCCATGCCTTAAACATTTCAACATTAACCATTGCGCTGTCCCTCCAAATACATCTTTACGCCTTCAGCAACAAACTGAGCAAGATTGACGGGGACAGCGTTGCCTATCATCTGTTCAATATCCGTCTTACTCCCTATCCATTTAAAGTCAGGGGGGAAGGTTTGAATTAAAGCCCGTTCTCCTGTGGTCAGCGCATGAAGGGTATCGCTGATTGGGCAAGCGTCATTGGGGTGGCCCGGATAGCCTTTAGGGATAGGGCGATTAACTCCACGCATAGTAGGTGCTGGTTCGTCGATTGAAAAGACTGCCCTCCTGCTATAATTGCGAGGGTGGCGATAATAAAATTCAAAATCCAGCTTGTCCCCAAAGTATTCGCGCAACGTAAGAGGCTTGCTTGCCTGTCGGCTGGTAAAAATGTCGAGAGCGAATCCGTCCGCCTCACCTTTTACACCAAAACAAATGAAGCGTTTTCTCTTTTGGGGCGTACCGCACAAGCTGGCGTCAAGCACAATTTCAGTAAGGCCATAGTTAGCCGCCTTAAAGATTGCCCTTGCATTTGTATAGGCTTTGCTGTTCCTTGCCCGGTCTACATTCTCCATAACGAAGCAGTACGGGCTGATTGCCGCAACAATTTGAGCGAAACTGTCAGTTAATACGGCTCGTCCGGCTTCAATTCTCTTTCCAGCATGGGAAAAATCCTGACAGGGGGGGCCTCCGATAATTATGTCTGGATTGAACTTGCGAATCTCTTTGATCGCCTCTTGTGCGTCTGACAAATCCAGTTGGTAAACAGGATGGGGGAAATTTTCTTGGTAGCATTTTACCGCAGCATCCCACCATTCAAAAGCCGCGACTATATCAAACCCTTGATTTTGAAAACCGAGCGACAATCCTCCGCTCCCTGCAAATAAATCAACAGTTTTCATTGTTGACCCCCTTTCTTTTTTTGTCGGAAAATGCTATAATACAATAATCAAGATTGTTTACATCTGTTAACCCTCTCTTGAATTATACTATGCCTTTACTGCGGCGTCAAGTAGTTGACGCCGTATTTTGGGCAGGAAGGACAAGTTATGGCTTCTGGATTATTCGGAATAGAACATTCTAACCGCACTGTTGATGACCATTGGGGAAAAAACTGTTTTAACTCAAGTTATCCAACGGCAACTGCTTGCTATATGCTTGCAAATAACATTCCAGCAATCTATATACGACTTGATTATGTTGATGGAGCGTTGTGTGTGGTTGCCGATGAAATTCCAATCTCGGAAGTTTTTCATTGTGGAAACAAGCGTCCTGCCGACCTTGAGTTTTGTTTTGAAACTGTATTTGAGCCATATCAGCAATACTCTTTTGACGCGATAGATGGTATTGACCTTGTTGTGAAAGACCTTAATGGAAACTACCTGTCCCCACTCGAAGTTAAACTGACTGTTTTGCCAACTGACCAAACGTGCCGACAACCGGAGGATAAGTGGGGCTGTGAACTTGTTATCCGCTCTGCAACAACCTCGTACTGCGCTTTGGGTATGTTTGATAGCGTGAAAGGCCACGCCCAACATATTCGGGAATTATTTGAGGAAGCCTGTTCTTCAATACAGATGTGGGATAACAATTTTGAGATGACCCATAAAATGCCGTTGCTTTGTCAAAGCATTGACAGATTCCAGCAGGAATATTACACCAATCAAAAGCCTCTGCTCATGCAGACGGTCTGGAAAACGCAAGGCAAATCTCCCCTACTCGCTGAACAGGCTTTTGATATTGTGATATGGAGCGATTATGCTTTTTCAAGGTTGTTCATTGACAGCTCATCAGCAGAGGCAACATCTATGAGCCGCCCTATGAGAGCAACAGCGCGGCTTGCTCGTTGCTTGTGGGAACTGAGTAAATCGGGGAAAATCCGTGTTGTTGATATTTACCGTCAAATGGCTTTTGGCAATCAAACCGACAAGGAGTTTGCAATCGGCGGTTCAAAATGGAGGCAGTATGTCACGTCTGACCGTATTGTATGCCCAATTTTACCAAAGACTGTTGTAAGCAATATTATTGAACCTGGATATATTCAACGGCTAAGTCCAGAAAGACGCTTTGACCAAACTTTATACTTTACTATGCAAACGACATAAACAGCATGGGGCTTGCAGTATGCTTGCTGCAAGCCCCGTTGTAAATTTATTGGTGGATCGCTGCCAAAACTTTCTCAGCCGTCTGCTCCACTTGTTTCTTCCTGTGATAGTTCTCCCGTCTTGTAGCAAGAAAGCGTTCATACCGGGCCTGGGCTTCGGGGTCTCCGGCGGCGGCGTCCGCATACATTTTCTGGCGGGACTTCTTCACCGCTTCTGACTGCTGCGCTCTCTGCTGTGCCAACTCCGCCGCCGCTGCCGGGTCGGTTTCGGCGCGGGCTTTCAAATCCTGCAAAGCCGCCTTTTTCCGATTGCGGTGGGCTTCCAGCCGTTCCGCTTCTTCCGAGGTGAGGGGCAAACCCGCCTCGTCACACTCGGCAAGTTCTTTCAGCGTCCGTTGCTGGGGCTTTGGTGGCTGTGCGGCTTTCTGCTTCTCCCTGCACCGCTTCATCGCCTTGGCCTTCCTCTGCTTATAGGCCGCAAGCCGCTCCGCTTCCTCCGGGGTGAGGTCGGCTCCGTCCCTGTCCAGCTTGGCAAGTTCCCCCAACGACCGCTTGCGGGGCTTCTCCGGCTGGCTGGCCTTTTTCTTGTCCCGCTGCTGCTTCTGATAGGCCCGATTGCGCTCTAACCGCCGTTCTTCCTCCGCCTGTTCCTCTGGGGTCAACAGGCCCGCCCGCTTCCTTGCGGTAAACTCCCTGCGCTCCTGCTTGTACTTCTCGTACCGGGCCTGGGCAAGCGCCTTGGAGCGTTCCTCTTTCTCGGCCTGTTCCTCCTGCTGGCGGCGTTCCGCCTCCTGCTCCATCGGGGTCACAATATCGGCGGGAACCTCAAACGCGCCGATGAAATTGAAGTAAAAATCCAACCGCTGGCGGCGCTGCTTTCCCCGTCCGCTACCCTCATGGACAACAATTTTCTCAATAAACTCATTGAGCATAGGCGTAGTCAATTCCGAAAAGTCGGTGTACCGTTTGGCAAGGTCGATAAACTCCGTCATTCTCACCCGGTCGGCGTTCCAGTTGTCCAGCAAACCTTGCCACTCCGTCATGGAGGTTTCCAGCGCGGACTGTTCCTCGTCATACTCGGCAAGGAGGCGGCTGAAATGCTTGTCCGGCAGCTTGCCCGTTGCGTTTGCCTCATATAGCTTCTTCACCAGTCCGTCCAGTTCGACGTGACGCTTCTTCGCCTGGGCAATTTGCTTCCGGCAGTCCTTGACCGCTTCCTCCTGGCGCAAACTGGACGCCTCCCGGACACGCTGAACGAACTCCTGCTCATTGTTGCGGACATACCAGCTTATCCGCTGGATTGCAGAGAGGATCGCCACCTCCAGCTTTTGTGTGGCAACATAGTGAATGGTGCAATCCTCCATAGGAGTCCGGTATCTGGAACAGGTGAAAGCATCGTCAATGTACTTGCCTTGGACAAGGCTGTTGTGGTGGGTCAGCTTTGCGCCGCAGTCGGCGCAGTAGAGCAATCCGGTCAGGCGGTTGGGGCCGCTGCTCCGCTTGGGTGTCCGGCGCATGGTTTCCCGCAAACGCTGGACATTGTGCCACGTTTCCTCGTCAATGATGGCGGGGATAGCTCCCTCGAATACAAATTGTTCCTCCGGCGCTGTCCTGCGGGTGCTTTTGGTCTTGTAGTTCTCACAGACGGTCTTTCCTAACACCTTACGCCCCAGGTACTCCGGCCTTTTGAGGATATAACCCAGGGTGGTGGCAGACCAGGCGTAGGGGTCATGGTAGCTGCTGGCGCGGACAGGACAGCCGATGCGCTTCCAGTGTTCGGAGGGGATGGGGATTTGCTCGGCCCGCAGCGTCCGGGCGATGCCGTTGACGCTCTGGCCGTTCATGACCATCTGGAAGATGCGGCGCACAACAGCGGCGGCTTCCTCGTCAATCACCCACTCGCCCTTGTCCTCCTTGGAGGCGAGGTAGCCATAGGGAACGGACCCCGAACAGCGCAGACCTTTCTCCATCCTGGACTTGAAAACGCTCTTGATTTTGCGGCTGGTGTCGGCCACATACCATTCGTTTATCACGTCCCGGAAAATCGACATGATGTCAAAGCCGTTGGCGGTGTCCAGGTTATCATTGGCGGCGATGAAGCGGACGTTGTACTCGTCAAAGGTGCGCTTGAGCAAGCCGACCTCCACCACGTCACGGCCTATTCTGCTCTGGTCTTTGACAATGACAGTAGCTACATTCCCGGCCCGTATCTCGTCCACCATAGCGTCCAGGCCGGGCCGCTTGAAGGTCGTTCCCCGCACTCCGTCATCGGTGAAGTGGCGGACATTAGTGAAGCCATTTTTTCGGGCATAGTCCTCCAGGATGCGTTTTTGATTTTCAACGGACACGCTCTCGTCAGACCGCCCATCGTCGTGAGATAACCTCTCGTACAATGCTGTGATTTTGCCCTTTTGCTCCTGTTTCCTCATGCGTGTAACCTCCTGTTTTGTATTTTCACGACCTTTCTATCCTTATTATAGTGACCCTTTTGGATCAGTGACCACATAACTGCTGTGCATCTGCATAAGGTTTGGTTTTACAAAAAACCTCGTCTTGCCGGAGCCTGAACCGCCGATGACAAGGATATTTTTATTCCTCGCATACTTCGGCTCTCTCGGTCTGCCCGACATCATCAGCCTTTCCGTTTCTGTGAGCAGAACATTATTCTCAAAAACCGGATCAATATAAGGCTCAATATCCTTTGCAGTCCCCCACCTTGCAGAACCGTACTCCATTCCATGCCGGAACTTTTTGGCGTTCTTGGCTTTGAAATACACCACAAGGCGGAGCGCAATGCCGCACCCTGCCCCTATCAACAAATCTTTTGGGTAAAAACTTGGTAACGGGTTAGAAAATAAGTCCTCCATCCCCGCCATAACCGCCATCATCTTTGCGGAAGCGTCCTGCCCTGGCGATACCCGCCACAGCCACGCTATTTTGTCGCAGAAATACCCGGCAAGCACATAGGGAAGATTCATAAGGAGAAGTTTCTTTTTATCAACATTCCCCGTCTTTGCCTTGAACTTTTCGGGAATGGATTTTAGGTCTTTGGCAATGCCTTCTACGATTTTACTCATAATGACTGCCCCCTGTCCTTCTGGTGTTCCCTTGCTCGCTCCCGGTTTTTGTCCTTTCCCAACTGCTCCCGGAACTCTGCCAGCTTCTCCTTTACGGAGATGCGGTTATGCTTTTTCTCATTAACCTTTACAAATTCCTTAAATGCCTGCGTAATCACATCGGCATCTTTGCCCTTGAAAAATACCATGTACTTCGGCGGTGCAACCGTCTTATCCTTCTTCACAGCAAAGTCTACATTGTATTTCCTCGCCACTCTCTCAAAAGACTTGATGTTGTTATCCGTCACTTCAATGCCCGAAGCACCCATACCCTGACCAACCAGATCTTTTACTGACATTTTTCCATGTGATGCCTGTTTTCCCTGTTTCCGGTGTTCCAGATACATCTTCATTGCTTTTTTCAGCACATCGGCAGTCAGCCGGGAAGATTTAAACACAAGGGCAATCGTTTTCTGTGTCACTTCCTCCTGCATGGTTTCCCTCCTTCTTCTTTATTGCTGTACTCCTGTCAGGGTGGGACATACAGCCTGTAAAGCAGATATTTCATAAACTCTCCTTTCCACTTCTGGTCAAAAAGTCCAAAAGTTCCATAAACACAAAAAGGGCAGCTACAAACCACTGTTTCCGGTCTATAACTGCCCTTACGCTGTTTACCATATTCAATTTACCTTACCGGATCACCGGACACTGCTTCGTCTTTTTCCCGACTTTCCTGCGTTCCAGAGCAAAGACCATATCCCCGGTACGCTCAAAATATCCTATATCTTTCTTCCAGCTCATGCCGCATTTACAGTGCTGCAAACCGATAAACTGTTGTTTCATCTTCCTGCCGCAGTTCGGGCATACCTTTTTGCTCATACTCTTTTTCTTGGCTTTTGGCTTGTCTGTATCGTCTTTCTTTTCCTCTGCCTTTTCCGGAAGCCCATTCTCCGCTATCCTTGTTTCATAACGCGGCAATCGGTAAAGATACAGACTGTATATTTCATCAAAGGAAGCCTTTTCCGCTAACCCCTTTACCCTCTGGTAGATTTGTCCCGCAATTTTTTCACAGTCCTCTCCTTCCGGCATCTTGCCATGCTTCCTGTAATAGTCACAGGTCTTTTCAAACATACCGTCCGCTATCTTTGCTTTCTGTTTCTGCTTTAAATCTTTATATGTCCTGTCCACCCTTTTCAGCCGCTTCCTGTTTCCCAAATACACCACTCCTGCCTTTATCCTGATACGGTCTATTTTAACAGAAAACGCTCTGGGATTGTAAAATATCTCCCTTTTCGGAAAAGCGTTCCCATTAATTACTCTATAAACTGAAATTTATTTTAAGCTATCACGTTTTACCTTTTTAAGCCTTACTATCATTACCATAGGAATTTCTTTGTTGTTTTTGAAACATTCTTCATAAAATCCATCAATGACAAATCCAGCTCTAAAACAAAGGTTAAAAATATCTTGTATGGAACGATGATAATAAATCTGCTCCTCCGGTTGCCCTTCAATCGCTATACCATAGTAACTGTGCGGTGTCATATATTTTTCAGTCAACGTGATAAAACAAGGGTGTTGCGTTGCAAAGACAAAAATTCCGCTTTCCTCCAACAGTTCATAAACAGCCATAAGAAGTGGTTCAATATCCGTAATATCCATAATTGCCAT
>JAETOE010000061.1 GCA_021771815.1 Roseburia hominis | reverse complement strand
ACAGATAAAAACGTGCCGTAAAACACAGCATATTAAGATAGACAATATGAAGGAGATGCCGAATTCAATCTGCGGTAATACTGCCGTAGGTGGGAACTATAATTCGACGTGTGACACTAAGAGCATCTCGTGTTGAACAAATTCGCTTCGGTACCATTCTTTCTCTAAATTCATTGTATTAACTCCTATTTCCTCTTCATTTAATAATAACATTAAAATGACAAAAAAACAAACAAATTGATATTTTTGAAGGAGGTTCTTTTCTATAATGGGTATTGTTCAAAGGAAAACAACAGTATGAAAAAAGGAGGTTATTTTTATGAAGAGGAAAGTAGTAAGTGTGTTACTGATTGCTGCAATGTCTGTTGGTATGCTTGCAGGTTGTGGTGACAAAAAGGCAGCTGCCGATAATGGGGAAAGCAGCAAAGCCGGGACAACAGAAAGTGTTGCGTCAAATGCTGGCGATGCGGCGGAGGAAGATGGAAAGGTGCTTAACATCTACTGCTGGAATGAGGAGTTTAAGTCACGTATTACAGACCATTACCCAGGTTATGAGAAGGTGGATGCTACACATGGAACCATCGGAGATGTTAAGGTTGTATGGAACATTACGCCAAACGACGACAATGCATATCAGAATAATCTGGATACTACATTGCTTGCGCAGGAAAGTATGGCAGCAAACGATAAGATTGATATTTTCTTAGTGGAGGCTGATTACGCATTAAAATATGTTGATACCGATTATACCATGTCAGTGGCAGACCTTGGTATTACAGATGCGGATCTTGCAAATCAGTATCAGTATACGAAAGACGTTGTTACAGATTCCAACGGAAATTTAAAGGGCGTTTCATGGCAGGGATGTCCGGGAGCATTATTCTATAACCGCGAGATTGCGAAGGAAGTGCTTGGAACAGATGACCCCACAGAGGTTCAGAAGGCAGTTGCAGACTGGGATACTTTCAATGAAACTGCGAAAAAGATGAAGGATGCTGGTTATTTTATGACATCTTCTGTGGAAGATACTTATCGTGTATATTCCAACAACGTAACTTCCAAATGGGTTAATGACGGCAAGATCAGCATTGACGAGAATATCATGAAGTGGGTAGATGATTCTAAAGAATTATATGATGCAGGCGAGACCGGTACACATGAGTTGTGGAGCGACGACTGGAAAAAAGGTTTTTATCCGGAAGGGAATGTGTTCTGTTACTTTGGACCTGCATGGTTAGTAAACTTCAGCATGGCTGCAGATGACGAAGGAAGTATTGCAAATCTTGGCGGCTGGGGAGCAGCGGAAGGTCCGCAGGGCTTCTTCTGGGGCGGCACATGGATTTGTGCGGCAGCCGGAACGGACAATGCGGAGCTTGTAAAAGACATTATGATCCAGATGACAACCAACGAGGAAATTATGAAGGAAATCGTTATTAAGGATGACGATTTCGTAAACAACAAGCCGGCAATGGAAGCTATGGCAGAGGATGCAAACTATTCCAGCAAGGTATTAGGCGGACAGAATCCGCTGGCTATGTACTGCGCAGGTGCAGAGAAGGTAGACCTGAGCAATCAGTCTGCATATGATCAGGCATGCAATGAGGAATTCCAGAGTGCAATTAAGAATTATTTTGAAGGAAATGCAACATTGGAGGAAGCGTTGGATCTGTTCTACAAAGCGGTACAGGAGAAACATCCGGAATTGACATATTAGTTGAGACTTGAAATAAGCAGGGATGCTGTGAGTTTTGAGAAAGGGTAATAAAAGAGGAGGCGGATGTGATGAAGAAAAATGCAAAAGCGGTCCGATACAATAAATGGGGATACATATTTTTAATACCCTTTATTGTGGTATACGGGGTGTTCCAATTAATACCGTTATTTACGACAATTTATAACAGTTTCTTTGAAAACTATATGTCGGGATTGACGCAGATAGGGCCGAATTTCGTGGGCTTAGAAAATTATAAGAGTCTGTTTTCACAGGGAGATATCTGGGTTTATGCAAAAAATACAATTGTCTTATGGATCATGTGTTTTATTCCACAGATTCTATTATCATTGCTTCTGGGAGCCTGGTTTTCTGATGTGAGATTGAAAGTAAAAGGCTCCAGATTCTTTAAGACCGTGATATATTTGCCGAACTTAATCATGGCATCCGCATTTTCGATGCTGTTCTTTACATTATTTTCGGATGGCGGCCCGATCAACTCATTATTAATGCAGATTGGATTCATCGAAACGCCGTATAAGTTTCTTTCCAACACATGGAGTGCCAGAGGACTGATTGCTTTTATGAACTGTCTGATGTGGTTTGGAAATACGACTATTCTTTTGATGGCAGGTATGATGGGAATTGATACTTCCCTGTTTGAAGCCGCAGAGGTGGACGGTGCGACATCCACACAGGTATTTTTCAGAATCACATTGCCGCTGCTGCGACCGATTCTGGTCTACGTTATGATTACATCACTGATTGGTGGTCTGCAGTTGTTTGATGTGCCACAGATTTTGACAAATGGAACGGGTGATCCGATGCGTGCGACAATGACGCTTATCATGTTCCTGAATAAGCATTTGTACAGTAAGAATTATGGTATGGCGGGTGCGTTATCTGTTGTCCTGTTCATTATTACCGGTATTCTCAGCTTAATTATATTTAAGGTGACTGGTAACGATAAGCGGAAGGGGTGATTGATATGGAAAAAGAGGATCAGAAATTACAAAAGGGACTTGGACTTCATGCCAGAAGGAGCATTGCGTATGTTGTACTGACCATTATTACATTTTTCTGTTTATTTTGGTTCTACATTCTGTTTATTAACGCAACGCGTTCCAATGGACAGCTGCAGGCAGGATTTACACTGCTGCCGGGCGGACATTTGATGGATAATTGGAAAAATCTTTTGGCGGGAACTCTTCCGGTGTGGCAGGGGCTTATTAACAGCCTTATCATATCCACATGCAGTGCGGCGTTATGTGTATACTTTTCCACAATGACGGCTTACGCGATTCATGCCTATGAGTTTCGTTTAAAGAAATTCATTTATCCGTTTATTCTGATGGTTATGATGATTCCGACGCAGGTAACCGCACTCGGCTTTGTACAGTTAGTAAGTAAAATGAAGCTGGAAGACAGTTTTATACCGTTGATTGTACCTTCGGTTGCAGTACCGGTCACATTCTTTTATATGAAGCAGTATATGGAAAGTGCATTGCCGCTGTCTCTGATTGAGGCTGCACGCATTGACGGCTCCGGCGAGTTCCATACTTTCAATGCGATTGTGCTGCCGCTCATGAAGCCAGCAATTGCGGTACAGGCGATTTTCACGTTTGTAAGCAACTGGAACAATTACTTTACGCCGGCATTGATTCTGCACGACGACAAGAAAAAGACATTGCCGATTCTGATTGCACAGCTGCGTGCGGCAGACTGGCTGAAGTTCGATATGGGACAGGTGTATGTCATGATTGCGTTCTCCATATTCCCGGTTATTATTGTGTATCTCATTTTGTCGAAACACATTGTACAGGGTGTGGCGCTTGGCAGCGTCAAAGGTTAACAGAATGAAATATCTCCAATCAGTAATGATTGGGGGTATTTTTTTAATTCTGTCCTCTGGTGGGGGATTACCATCCGGCATTTCAGAGTGTGGATTTTATTTCCCGCGCTTCCTGGTGTGGGAAGCACATGCTAATAATTTCAGGTAACAGTCTGTGAAAAACAGACAAAATAAATTCCAATATTTACATTCAAAATCCCAAGTGCTATAGTAAATTCTGGATGATATTCCGCAGTGGGCGGAAATGATACCATGTATTCAAATAGAAGTAAAACTTCATTAGAAGTAAAACTTCATTAGAAGTGAAACTTCATTAGAAAAGAGAACGAACCGGACCGCATGCTGCTTCCGAAGGGAGGCGGCTGTATCGAAGTGAATTGGAACCGAAAGGACAATATCCAGACAGATCATATGCAGATTGGTTTTATCGGCGCCGGCAAAGTCGGCGTGTCGCTTGGAAAGTATTTAAAGGAAAAGGGCAGGAAGATAGGAGGCTATTATAGCCTGACCCGGGAGTCTGCTGCGTGGGCGGCAGAATTTACAGGAACAAAATGTTATGAGAGTTTAGAAGAAGCAGTAAGCAGTTGCGATATGATCCTATTTACCGTACCGGATTCCTCCATTACAAAAGTATGGGAGGAGGCAAAGCCATTTGCATCCGGAAAATTGATAGGTCATTGCAGCGGTCTTTACAGTTCGCAAATCTTTTCTGGTGCAGGCAGCATAGAATGTCTGACCTGTTCAATTCATCCCCTGTTTGCGGTAAGCAGCAAGGAACATTCGTGGAAGGAGCTGTCAGAGGTTCTCTTTACGATTGAGGGGGATGCCGTCTGTCTTCACGCATTGGAGACAATGTTTCAAAGCATGGGAAATCATACCCGCATTATTTCAGCAGAAAATAAAATCAAATATCACGCGGCGGCAGCAGTATCATCCAACTATATGACTGCTTTATTTGCGATGGCAGAAGACCTCTTCTTAGAATGCGGATTCGGGGAAGAGGAAGCGAGGAAGGAGCTTTATAAGCTGGCGAAAGGAAATCTGGATCACATTTTGGCGCAGGGGTGTGCAGGATCGCTCACTGGTCCGCTCGAGCGGGGCGACCTTGAGACGATAGAAAAGCACCTTGATGCACTGGACTCCGAAAAAAGCGAGGTCTATCAGAAATGTGCCGGATATCTGGTAAAAGTAGCCAGGGAGAAGCATCCCGACCGCGATTACTCTGCAATTAGCCAAAGGTGCAGCAGTCGGTAAATACACATTCTATGCACATTAAAGTGCAAGAAAAGTGGAAAGAGAGGTCAGAAAATGAAGAACACAGTTTTAACGCTACAGAAGCAGAAGCAAGAAAAAGACAAAATTGTCATGGTGACGGCTTACGATTACACTACAGCAAGGATTATGGATGAATCCGGTGTAAATACGATTCTCGTAGGTGATTCTCTTGGAATGACGATGCTTGGTTATGAAGATACGCTGTCTGTTACCATGGAGGACATGATCCATCACACAGCGGCGGTTTCCCGCGGTGTAAAGGAGGCGTTTGTGGTTGCCGATATGCCTTTCATGTCCTACCAGACGTCGGTGTACGATGCGGTGGTAAATGCGGGACGGTTGATGAAAGAAGGACGCGCCAACGCGGTGAAGCTCGAGGGTGGTGTGGAATTTGCTCCTCATATCGAGGCAATCGTGAAGGCTTCGATTCCGGTCGTAGCGCATATCGGACTTACTCCGCAGTCCGTCAATGCGTTTGGCGGTTTTAAGGTGCAGGGTAAGGATGTGGAAGCGGCGAAAAAGCTGATTGCAGATGCAAAAGCCATAGAGGCGGCTGGAGCATGTATGGTTGTGCTGGAATGTGTTCCGGCAAAGCTTGCGGCAAGAATTTCGCAGGAGCTTATGATTCCGACCATCGGTATCGGCGCAGGCGCAGGCTGCGACGGGCAGGTACTTGTCTACCAGGATCTTCTTGCAATGTACGGCGATTTCAAGCCGAAATTTGTCAAAGTGTTCGCGAACGTCGGGGAAGTTATGAGAGAGGGAATGAAAGCCTACATCAAGGAGACGAAGGAAGGAACGTTCCCGGCGGAAGAGCACTGCTTTAAGATAGACGATTCTGTGATAGAGAAACTGTATTGATAATTTAGATCATGAGAATGAAATTTGAAGCTGCAAAATTGTATCTGCAAAATAGGGAGCAAATAATTGGGTAAAAAGCACATGATTTGAAGCTGTAAAATGGTATCTATAATTAATAAAAAGCACATGATTTGAAGCTGTAAAATGGTATCTGTAAGTAAAGAGCAGATGATAGATAAAAAGGAGCATATAATGAAAATCGTATCAACAGTGGAGGAAGTAAGAAGTCAGGTAAAAGAGTGGAGAAAAGAAGGCTGTACCGTCGGTTTTGTACCGACGATGGGCTATCTGCACGAAGGACACATGAGCCTGATCGATGCAGCAGGCGAGAACGACAAGGTCGTTGTAAGTGTTTTTGTAAATCCGATGCAGTTCGGACCGAACGAGGATCTTGCAAGCTATCCGCGCGACCTGGAGCATGACGCGAAGCTCTGCGAGGAGCACGGCGTCGATTTGATTTTCCATCCGACCCCGGAAGAAATGTATGGCGACAACTTTTATACATATGTGGATATGAACACGCTGACACAGGAACTTTGTGGATTGAGTAGACCAGTACATTTCCGCGGTGTATGTACAGTCGTGGCAAAATTATTCAATATTGTAACGCCGGATAAGGCATATTTTGGTCAGAAGGACGCGCAGCAGCTTGCCATCATAAAGCGTATGGTAAAGGATTTAAACATGCCGCTTACTATCGTTGGCTGCCCGATCATCCGTGAGGAGGACGGACTTGCAAAGAGTTCCCGCAACACCTATCTTTCCCCGGAAGAGCGGAAAGCGGCGCTTGTACTGAGCCGCTCGATTTTCCTTGGCAAAGAGCTTGTAGAAAACGGGGAGTGCGACTGCGCGAAGATTGTCGCCACTATGACAGCAGAGATTGAAAAAGAGCCGCTCGCGAAAATTGATTATGTAAAAATCGTAGATCTCGGTACAATGCAGCAGGTGGAGAAGATCAAGGGAGGAATCCTCACAGCGATCGCTGTTTATATCGGAAAGACGAGATTGATTGACAATTTCATGTATGAGACAGGGGTTTAGAACATTTAAGATGATGTCAGGCAGCTTTATGGAGGTAGAAGATGACAATTACAATGCTAAAAGCTAAAATACACCGCGCAACAGTTACACAAGCGGAATTAGATTACGTCGGGAGCATCACGGTCGATATGGATTTGCTGGAACAGGCGGGAATCTTTGAATACGAGAAGGTACAGATCGTGGATGTCAACAATGGCGCGCGTTTTGAGACTTACACGATCGCGGGGGAGCGCGGAAGCGGCGTGATGTGCTTAAACGGAGCGGCGGCGCGGATGGTGCAGACCGGAGATAAGATTATTCTGATGGCATATGCGCAGGTTTCGCCGGAAGAGGCAAAGGGGCTGCGCCCGACCGTGCTTTTTGTGGATGAGAAGAATCAGGTCACAAAGGTGACAAATTATGAGAAGCATGGGGAAATATCATAAAATCCCTTGCATATCCCCCTGGGTCATATGTTACTTTTTATTTAGAAAGAGTGTAACTATTCAGGGCAGATTTATGCGGAACCGCATAAATCGTATGAAGACGTATCGAATGTAGGAGCAAGCCTCATTAGCGAAGCTAATTTTTATTGGCTTGCGGCTTGTATCTGTGAAGTACTGAACAGATACGAAAGAGTATAATAAACATAGGACAGGGGGCGTTTGTATGACAATCAAAGAGGCAGCAGCGAGAACCGGACTTACGGAAAAGACCATCCGCTATTACGAAGCGCAGGGCTTCATCCATCCTTCCACTGAGGAGAAGAACGGGCGCAATTTCCGGGCATACAGCGAGGAAAATGTGCAGGAGCTTAAAAACATTGCCGTCCTTCGCAAAATGCGCTTTACAATAGAAGAAATCCGTAAGTTGCAGCAGGGGAATGCCGATACTGCGGAAATTCTTACAGTCTATCGGCATAGAATCGAGCGGGAAATGAAGGAAATCTCTGAAATCTATGAGCTGACATCCGGTATGAATATGGAAGAAATGCACAGCATAGCGGAAATAGCAGCAAAGACGGCGGCGGATTTGAAGAAAGCATCTTTGCCGCAGACGGATATTGCACCGGATTTTGGCCACATAGATGAGATGGAGCAGAAGCAGCATGTGCGTTCTATCAGAAGTATAAATGTGCGAGGAAAAAGAAGCATTTTCCCAACGCGCCTTAATATCGTACAGGCACGCATTGTTTTTTATTTGATAGAAAAAGAACACACATTTACAGAAATCTGTCATTACTGTATCGCGCAGGGAATCACGAGAGACTCCCGCGCGGTGCGAAAGGCAGTGAACAAGATGAAGCGCAGGAAAATCATTTCCGAGAAAAACGGAATGTGCCGGGCGCTCATTGACGGAAAAAATATTAAAGTAGAAGATATTGAGCGAATGGTGCAGATTGCGTCCACCGGATCGGGCGATCTGCTTTTTGTCTACAACTGGAACCCGCCGGGAGGCGTCAGTTCCATGCCCTATACGGGTATCTGAATACAAGACCTCCGGTGCAGCCAGCCTGCCCGGAGGTCTTTCATAAGAACTATCTGGAGAACTATCTGATCGAAAATCATTGTTTCATCATATTTAATAAGCTATAATGTTTCTCAAAGGCATTTTAATGCTGGACAGAAGAATTATGCTAAGGAGTAAAGAACATGCCGCAGAATTTTTATGAACTTGTCTGGATTTTTATTATTTACGCATTTATCGGTTGGTGTACAGAGGTGTCTTATGCTACGCTGGACACGGGAAAATTTGTGAACCGGGGATTTTTGAACGGACCTTATTGTCCCATTTACGGCTGTGGTGTGGTGATCGTAGTCACGATCCTAACGCCGCTTAAGGAAAACCTGCTCATACTGTTTGTAGGTTCCTTCGTGCTCACTTCCGTTCTTGAATATATAACGGGATTTATTCTGGAAAAAGCATTTCACAATAAGTGGTGGGATTATTCCGATAAGCCCTTCAATATTAAAGGGTATGTGTGTCTGAAGTTTTCGGTCTACTGGGGACTTGCATGTACTTTTATCATGGATGTTATTCATCCCATGATTTACGCGGCAATCACATGGATTCCGCATGTCGTGGGGATTATCCTTTTAAGCATCTTAATGTGCGTATTTACGGTAGACTGTGTGCTGACCGTGATGACGATTCTCAAGTTCAATAAGCGTCTGAAAATTATGGATGAACTGGCGTCATCGATTCATAAGCTTTCCGACGAGATAGGTGAAAGCATCTATGAGAACGTTACAGGCGTCATTGAAAAATCCGAGGAATTTCAGGAAAATCATGTAGAACTCATGGATAAGCTTGCCGAGACAAAGGACAATCTCACAGAACTGCCGCAGACAGCAAAAAATAAACTTGCCGAGACAAAGGACAATCTCACAGAACTGCCGCAGACAGCGAAAAATAAACTTGCCGAGACGAAGGACAATCTCACAGAACTGCCGCAGACAGCGAAAAATAAACTTGTCGAGACAAAGGACAACATCACGGAGTCACTTGAGGAAAAGAGAAAGGAGCGCGAGCTTGCTCTGGAACTTAAGAAAAAAGAGCGCGTAGAACTGGAAGAGCGCTATGAAAAGCTGTACGAGGAGAAAAGCTTTGGCTTTAAGCGTCTGGTAAAAGCGTTCCCGGATATGAAGTCCCGTGACAACAATGAAACGCTCGAGAAATATAAGCTTCACTTTAATATAAGGAAGAAAGAAAGTAACGATAATAGTAAGTAAAAACGAAACGGTATCAGGAAGTGAGGAAAAGCATGATTAGAACAGTAAATACGGATGAAATCATAGAAAATGTCAAAGAAATGTGCATTGAGGCAAACCATTACCTGTCGCCAGATATGGATGAGGCAATGAAAAAAGCCGTCACGACGGAAAAGTCCGAGCTTGGCAGGAAAATATTAAACCAGCTTCAGGACAACTTAAGAATTGCGGATGAAGAGACGATTCCGATCTGTCAGGATACCGGAATGGCAGTGATATTTCTTGAAGTCGGTCAGGATGTACATTTTGAGGGAATGGCAATCGAGGACGCGGTCAATGAGGGCGTGCGCCGCGGCTACACCGAAGGATTTCTGCGCAAATCTGTCGTTGGTGATCCTTTGATTAGAGAGAACACCAGAGACAATACGCCCGCGGTTGTCCATTATTCTATTGTACCGGGAGATAAAGTGAAGATTACAATGGCGCCGAAGGGCTTCGGCAGTGAGAACATGAGCCGTGTATTCATGTTAAAGCCCGCGGACGGCGTCGACGGCGTTAAGAATGCGATTTTGACAGCGGTAAAAGACGCCGGACCGAATGCATGTCCGCCGATGGTCGTCGGCGTCGGAATCGGCGGTACATTCGAAAAATGTGCGCTTCTCGCAAAAAAGGCGCTTACAAGGCCTGTAAATGAACATTCCGATATTCCTTATATTAAAGAAATGGAAGAAGAGCTGCTCGACAAGATCAACCGGCTCGGCATCGGGCCGGGAGGTCTGGGAGGGACGACAACGGCGCTTGCCGTTAACATCAATACTTATGCGACCCATATTGCAGGTCTTCCGGTAGCCGTCAATATCTGCTGCCACGTCAATCGCCATGTCGTGCGTGAATTGTAAAAGAAGATCAGCAAAAAATCCGATTGGAAGTAAAATCATTGTAGATGCAGCACACAAAGAAAAGAACAGGAGACAGATATGGATAAACACATTACGACTCCGATTACGGCAGAGGTCACAAAGAATCTGAAATCAGGAGACTACGTTTATATTACAGGGACGGTCTACGTGGCGCGCGATGCGGCGCACAAGCGCATGATAGAAGCGCTCGACAGAGGAGAGGAACTCCCGATTGATATCAAGGATGCGGCGATTTACTATATGGGACCGTCTCCGGCGCGGGAAGGTCGTCCGATCGGTTCCGCCGGACCGACCACTGCATCCCGCATGGACAAATACGCGCCGAGGCTTCTTGACCTCGGAGAAAAAGCGATGATCGGAAAAGGAAAACGCACAAAAGAAGTCATTGACGCAATCATTCGAAATCATGCCGTTTATTTTGCCGCAATCGGCGGAGCGGGCGCACTTCTTTCAAAATGTATCACAAAATCCGATATAGTGTGCTATGAAGATCTGGGTGCAGAAGCAATCCGCAGAATCGAAGTAAAAGATTTTCCGGTCATTGTTGTTATTGACAGTGAGGGAAACAATCTCTATGAGACGGCCATCAAAGAATATTACACATTAGAAGAGATGTAAAAAATTTACTTTTTGAGAATAAAATTGGAAGAAAAATACATAATATGGAGGACGACAATGCAGAATAATTTGAAATGGGCAGTGCTCGGATGCGGAGTGATTGCAAATGAGATGGCACAGGCATTGGAAAAGATGGGAAAACACCTCTATGCGGTAGGAAACCGCACGTATGAGAAGGCGGCGGTTTTTGCCAAAACATACCATGTGGAAAAAGTCTATGAGGATTTTCATGAGATGTTCCATGATCCCGATGTGGATGTAATATACATCACAACGCCACACAACACCCATATTGAATTTGCAAGGGAAGCGCTTTTAAACGGCAAACATGTTCTCTGTGAGAAATCCGTGATGCTCAACAGCCGCGAATTGGAAGAAGCGATCGCGCTGGCAGAGCAGAACCATGTTATTTTTGCCGAGGCGATGACAATCTGGCATATGCCTCTGTACAAAAAATTATGGAAGCTCTTGAAGATTGGACAGTCTGAGAATTGCGCAGACAGCATTGTACAACCACGAGATAAGGACGAATATACACAAAGCGGCATTCCTCCCCTTGGAAAAGTTCAGATGATCCAGCTTAATTTCGGGAGCTTCAAAGAATACGATATGACAAATCGTTTTTTCAATATGAATCTCGCCGGAGGGGCACTGCTTGATATCGGGGTCTATGCGCTCTCTCTTGCGCGCAGCTTTATGGAAAGCCAGCCTAAGCAGATACTAAGCCAGGTAAAATACGCTCCTACCGGGGCGGATGAGCAGGCAGGCATCCTTTTGATGAACGAAAACGGGCAGATGGCAACGCTTGCACTGTCACTTCACTCAAAGCAGCCGAAGCGCGCAGTGATAAGCTGCGAGAACGGTTACATTGAAATTATGGAATATCCGCGCGCAGACCGTGCCGTTATTGTAGAGGCAGAAAGCGGAAAAATACATGAGATTACTGCAGGAGCCACGGCAAATGCATTACAATATGAAATGACGGACATGGAAGACGCGATATTAAATGGAAATACGGCGGTAATGCGGCTGTCAGACACCCGTGACGTTATGGAGATCATGACGTGCCTGCGAAAAGAGTGGGGAATGAAATATCCGGCAGAAGAATGGTAGGGAGCAATAGGAGGTTTAAAATATGACATTTGAAGAAATGAATGAAATCGTACAAAAGAATCCTTTTGCAAAATATATTGGAATGGAACTTCTGGAAATTACAGAAGGATATGCGCTCGGAAGAATCAGTTTTGAAAAGCAGTATGAAAACATATACGGCGGAATGCACGGTGGTTGTGCTTATTCCCTTGCGGACACGCTTGCAGGGATTGCAGCATCTACCTACGGGGAACTTGTCACGACCCTTGATGCATCCATGAACTATCTTCTGCCTGTTGAGAATACGGAATATGTCTACTGCAGGGCAAAGGTGCTGCGTCATGGCAGAAAAGTCTCTGTCATCCGCGTGGAAATCTACAATGACACGGAAACGATCCTGATTGATGGAAGTTTTACTTATTATAATTTAGGAAAAAAAGAATAAGTGAAAAAAATTAAAAAAAGTGAATAATGTAATTGACAAATGGCAAAAGCTTTAGTAATATTAAATATGCGTCATGGCGCAGAACAATATCATATTGTCAAATAAGAACTTTGGAGAAGTACTCAAGTGGCCGAAGAGGTGCCCCTGCTAAGGGTATAGGTCGGGTTGACCGGCGCGAGGGTTCAAATCCCTCCTTCTCCGCTTTATTTGAAGATATGAGTTGTTCAATTTTTTTCTCAAAAAGTTATTGACAGACACGATAATATATGATATCTTATAAAAGTTGTCGCGTTTGACAAATACAACATCATTACTTCAAAAAAGTGATTGAGAAAAGAAAAAAGTTGTTGACAAATAAGTTCAAAGATGATATATTTAATAAGCTGTCGTCAAGAACTGATCGACAACAAAGTAGATCAAAGATTTGCAGCTGGCTCTGCGAAGAAGAGGCAAAAGTGAATCGGAGATTTATCCGAACATTGATAACTGAACAGTGAATAAACCTTGAAAGATTCAATTAAAACATGAAAAAACTTCGTTTTTTCTATTTGAGATTTCAAGCTGTCAAAATATTGACAGACGAAAACCTTAAGAACAGTAAATCCAAATCAAAGATTTGGATTCGATAAATCAGATAAATCTGATTTATCACAGCCAGATAATATCTGGACAGGAAGCGTTTTAAGAACGCACAAACTTAAACATGAGAGTTTGATCCTGGCTCAGGATGAACGCTGGCGGCGTGCTTAACACATGCAAGTCGAACGA
>JAETOE010000060.1 GCA_021771815.1 Roseburia hominis | reverse complement strand
GAAAAGGGTATTATAGGGTACATAGATGAAATGGAAGAGCGCTTGACAATCATGGAAACGATGCTGTCAAATTATATTGACGACATGAAAGCATACATAGCGCCCGTGAATGCGGGTGCTATGATGCGTGTAGACAGGAATGATATTTCCTATAATATTTCTCAGATTGCAGATGGAATTCTGACGGTCAATGAGATCGCCTATGATTCCGGTAGTTCGTTCCCTGATTATACGCATTTTCTGTGGAACCGGTCGACGGAGGAAGCAAGGCTTATCCTTGAGGAGGAAGAGAGGGAGAGGATAAGGAGGGAGAAGAATTACAATACACTTGCGGCTTTTCGAAGCGGCAGTGTGAGCAGAGCTTTTTGCATTTTTCGCGAGGAACTGGAGGAGATACAACGCATTTATAAGGAATCCATTGTTCCGTTTGAAAATACGGACGACGATTACGCAGATCAGGCACGATTTTACTATGATATGTGGGAGACGACCGGAAATAAGTGGGATTCTCTAAAGGAAACTACAGGAAATACCGTGCAGGGAGTGTTTGACGCGGGAGTGGAGACGCTAGATGATACTTTATCTTTTGCACTGTATCTCGTGTTTGGCGGATTTGTATTTTCAGGAGTGGTGTCACTGCCGGACGAGGTGGAAGAGCGGGTGAAGGACGTTGATGCAGGAATGTAGGCTATGTTAAAAGACCCGTATAAAGCGCTCGAAGCGCTGGGGCAGAGCACGACGGACACTTATGAGAAAGAGGGGCTTGCGTATGCCATAGGGTATCTTGGACTGGACGTTGTAGTGGATATTCTTGTGGCAAAGGGGCTTGAAAAGGTGAAAGGAACTGCGAAGGCGGCGGATACGGCGGAAGCGGCAAGGAAGGCACAGAGGGCGGCGAATGCAGCGGAGACGGCAGGAAGATGCGGCAGGAGCGGCGAAGACGGCGGAGAAAGTAGCGGAAGCGGCAGATCCGGTGGTAATTTCGAATACAAAATTTAGTGTAAATCAGGGAAAAGATCCTTTTAGAAATGCAGATTTCAAAAAGCCGGATATAAAAATGGTTAATGATGCAGCGAATCAGGTTGGAATTGATAGAAAAGGGTTTGGTAATTATATTCATGAGATAAAAGCCGATTTGGGTATGAAGGCTAATCAAAATTTTACATATCAGGAGCTGCTTGAATTAGCTGAAGAATATAAGAAGACGACAGAATGACGGAGGGTATAAAGTGTTTAATGGTGAAATAGTATTTGATATAGCGGATACGAAACATTTAGAAGTTGATTTCGGATCAGAGATGATGCCTACTAAGATAGTTAATAAAGGCGATGTTGTGGCATTAGGGAGAAAAGCTCCTAAAAATAGATGGGAATATAAGATTGCATATAGCGGTGAAAAAGAGTATTTAGAAAGTTTACATAAAATGGTAAGCCAGTTATGCAATAAGAAAGAATATGTTAATGAGCTGACCAGAACGTATGAAGAAGTAAGCATCAATATATATATGCGCTCGGAATTTGCAGAGATAGGTTACTCTATTCCAAGCTATATATTAAAAGAAATGTCATTGCTTGATTGTGCGCTTAATTTTAATATACTTTCATTTGGAATGGCGACAAATGTTTGACGATTTCCAATAATCGTATAGAATTTTCTGTTCAAATGAAATATGCTCTTTGAAAAGCGGAAAACAGCGGTATGCCCAAGACCTGAAAAGTCTTGGTATACCGCTGTTTTCAACCGTTGCTGATAATCTACAGACGATAATAACAAGCTACAGATACTTCTTGATTTCCTCAATCAGCGCAGCGTATTCATCATCCGTAAGGAACTTCTGCTGCGGATTCATAGCGAAAACGCCGCCCCATTCATACGCATCGGTGTACTTCGGCACCAGATGGAAATGAAGGTGATGTCCGGTATCACCGTAAGCGCCGTAATTGACCTTCTGCGGGTGAAATGCTTTATGAAGCGCCTCTGCGACATGGTTGATGTCCTCGATGTAAGCGGCACGCTCCTCTGCGGTCAGCTCTGTAATTTCGCTGACATGCTTCTTATGGGCGACGATGACGCGTCCCTTGTGGCTCTGTTCCTTGAATAGATATACCTTGGAGGAAGGAAGTTCGCAGATTTTGATGCCGAATGCGGCGACTAACTCGCCCTCCGTACAATATGCACAGTTGTTATCCATAACGATTTCTCCTTTTCATTTGCTAAAGTGAGTGAAATGTAAAACAGGTCTGCACGTTGGCTTTAGTGCAGACCTGTATGGAATTGCAGATTATTTCTGGTTGAAATGTACCGCGAAGCCTGCGATTTCATCCTTTAAGTAAGCAACGGTGATATCGCCCTTGTCGTTGTATTTGAAGGAAGACTCGTCAAATGTAAAGCCGCGCTTCTTTAAGTGGTACATTGCGCGTGCAAGGTAATTGGTCTGGATGCAGATGTGGCCGTTTGTTCCGCGTCCCGGCGTCTTCATCATCTCGATCAGGGAGCCTACGAACATGGAACTGTTGCCGACCTTTACATTCTCGCCGAGCAGGGAAGCGAACTTCGCAGATTCAGCGGAAGCAACTTCCTCGGAAGCGTTGTTGATGCCGACGTGCAGAAGCGTAAAGCCAAGCATGGTTGCAACCGCCTCTTTGGTGAGGGCTGTGATGCCCGCCCAATCCTTTGCATTCACCATATCCTTGCTTACCATCCACGAACCGCCGCAGGCAATGATCTTGCCGAAATCAAGGTAGCTTGTCAGATTCTTGGCATTGATGCCGCCGGTCGGCATGAACTTCATCTTTGTGTAAGGAGCTGCCATGGACTTGATCATGTTCAGACCGCCTGCTGCTTCTGCCGGGAAGAACTTAACAACGTCAAGACCAAGCTCGATGGCAACCTCAACGTCGCTCGGGTTCGAACAGCCCGGGGTCACCGGAATACCCTTGTCCACACAGTATTTAACGACCTTCGGATTTAAGCCCGGGCTTACGATGAACTTTGCACCTGCGCCTACTGCACGGTCAACCTGCTCAGTGGTGAGCACGGTGCCTGCGCCGACTAACATCTCAGGGAACTGCTCGGACATGATGCGGATAGACTCTTCAGCGGCTGCGGTACGGAACGTAACCTCTGCACACGGAAGACCGCCGTCGCACAGTGCCTTTGCCAAAGGCGCTGCGTCCTCTACGTTATCCAATGCGATGACCGGAACGATACCGATTTTGGAAATCTCTTCTAATACTTTGTTCATAATTCTTCTCCTTTTGCTTATTATTTGACAGAAATATGATGAACATACATATTTCAGGTCATGCAACAGCAGAGTTCTGCGCAGGCAGATCGTGCTGTTTGGTTCTCATGGGATTTCACAATATGAAACAACGTTTCATAAAATGATACAATTTAATTATAGCATCTGAGGGCGGCTTGTCAACTGATTCTACGAATTTTGTTGCAGAATTAAGATGGATATGATAGACTTGCCATGACTTGATGATAGGTGTGTATGGGCTGCGGATCGGTGTGGCTGCATACATGAAAAGGGAAACAGGTGTAAATCCTGTACGATCTCGTCGCTGTGATAAGTGAGTGTCTTATAAGAACCACTGTTATCGTGTGCCGGAGTGACCGAAAAATGTGAGGAAGTTTTTGGCAGCGGAATGGGAAGGGATAAGATGCGAAGACCTTAGAGTCAGAAGACCTGCCTGTTATCAGTACTAGAAGACCACGAGGAATTGGTCATGGTGCGCTTATAGTTGTCAACCATGCCCTTTTTGCGCCTTCGCAGAAGGGCTTTTTTGCTCTATAGGAAATACTGTGTTGCTGTAAAACGTGAAAGCACTGATTCCTATAGAGTAAAAAAGCCCTGCCGGGCAGGATGCGCACCTCGCGGAGAGGAAGTAAGCTGTAAACAGCACCGCTCGGGCGCGGAGAATCCGGCAGAGCCGGATTCTTTCTTACTGCCATTTTTGAAGCGAAGGGAGTTTGTGGTGCAAAAAGAAAAAGGAGGAAGACACACATGTCAGAAAAAACAAACAGAGGAAACAGCAAAAAGAAAATCATACTTGCGGCGGGAGTGTTGGCGCTTGTAGCGGTATTATTTGCAGGTGTATACTTTGCATTGGCGCCGAAGGCAAAAGCGGGCGGGAAGGAAATCACGATTGAAGTGATTGATGATACGCAGACGTCCGCCGTATATGAGATTCATACGGATGCGGAGTATCTGGGCGATGCGGTTCGCGAAACGGAAGGGCTTACTGTAGAGGGGACTGACAGCGAATATGGTCTGATGGTGGATACGGTAAACGGCGTTGTAGCTGACTACAATGAGAATGGCGCCTACTGGGCATTCTATGTAGACGGCGAGTATTGTATGTATGGAATGGACCAGCAGCCGATTGAAGACGGTCAGGCTTACCAGATTATCTATACGACAGAGTAAGAACATTTTCACATGACAGAGATTTACGGGGAGACAAAGTGCGTATGAGGGGAAAAATCACGACAAAAGATCTTGCATTAATCGGCGTCATGATAGCGACGATAGAGGCGGTCAAGCTGGCTCTTTCGTTTGTGCCGAATGTGGAGCTTGTCACATTATTGATTGTGCTTTATGCGCTTGTTTTCGGAAGAAGGATCTATTATGCGATCGCAGCTTTCGTTTTGATGGAAGGCTGCCTGTATGGGTTTGGTATCTGGTGGATCATGTATCTGTATATATGGCCTCTTCTGGCGTTTTTGGCGCGTCTGTTCCGCAGATGGGAAGAACCCTGGCTATGGGCTGTGTTTACCGGTGCATACGGTCTTTTTTTTGGCGCGCTTTGCACAATTCCATATCTGGTGATTGACGGCTGGCACGCCGCGCTTGTCTGGTGGGCAGCCGGCATCCCGTATGATATCCTTCATGGTATATCGAATGCGGTACTTTGCCTGATTTTATTCAAGCCGCTTTATCGGGTGTTAAAAAAGCTTCAGTTTCAATTACAATTACAGAGTTGACTTTTCTATGGCTGCCATGTTATGATTGTACAATCGTTTCATAATATGAAACGACATATTGGATGATGAAACAATTGTACGCGATATGGAGAAATAATATGGCAGAAGAAAAGGAAACAAAGAATCCGGTGCAATCCGCGGAGCGCATTTTTCAGGTGATGGAAATGCTTGCAGACAATGGAGAAATGGGTCTGATGGAACTTAGCACGGCGCTCGATTTACATAAAAGCACAGTACACCGTTTGCTGATGTCATTGATTTATATGGGGTATGCGAAGCAGGATGAGGCGACGCAGAAATATATGCTGACCTATAAGGTAATTAACATGGCGGGTAAGATTCTGGACCGCACGGATATTCTGCAGGTCGCAAAGCCCTATATGGAACGTCTTTCCGATCTGAGCGGCGAGGCGGTGCATCTTGTGCAGCGCGAGGGTAATAATATTCTATATATCTATAAGATCGAAGCGAAGATCGGCACGATCCGCATGGTATCCCATGTCGGCATGATACATCCGATGTACTGCTCCGGAGTCGGCAAAGCGATCATGGCAACGCTGCCGGAGACAGAGGTCAGGAAAATCTGGAACGAGAGCATCATCGAGAAGAAGACGGAGAAGACGATCACGAATTTTGCGCAGATGCAGGAGACTTTGGTCAAAATCAAAGAGAACGGCTACGCGCTCGACGATGAGGAGAATGAGAAGGGCGTGCGTTGTATCGCGGCGTGCCTGCGCGGCTATCAGAAGGAAGTAAAATACGCGTTCAGTATTTCGGGACCGACCAGCCGTATGACGAGGGAACGCGTCAGAGAGCTTTCCGTGGATGTGCTTAAGGTGCAGGAGGAATTATCAAGGGAGCTTGGGTATTACAGGTAGATGGAAAGCCCTGCCCGGCAGGGATGCGCACCTCGCGGAGAAGAAGTTAGCTGTAAACAGCACCGCTCGGGCGCGGAGAATCCGTCAGAGCCGGATTCTATTCTTGAAACAAATATTAAAAAATTTTAGGGTGAGGGAATAAAAGGGAAAAAGACAGTCAATACTATCCTTGAAAAACAGAAGTGATTCTGGAAAGAAAAAGGAGACTATGACTATGAAAAAGTGGAGAACACTGATCGCAGGACTTGTACTTACATTATCTCTTGGTGCGGTTGCTGCATGCGGAACAAAGGACAATAAGGTAAATGATACCAACGCGGGAAATCAGCAAAATGTCGTGAATGACAATACCGAGAACGGCGTTGGAAATACGAACGGAACGACGGGAACAGACGTAAACGGAACCGGCACAACAGGTACAGATGTGAACGGAACGGGTACGACAGACACAAATGTAAACGGAACCGGCACAACAGGTACAGATGTGAACGGAACCGGCACAGACAACACGACAGGAACTGCAACGGATACAAACGGCAACGCAGCGGATAACGGAAACGGCGCCGGAAATGCTGTAGAGGACGTTGTAGACGGCGTCGGTGAGGCTGGCAAGGATGTGATCAACGGCGTGGAAAATGGCGTTGACGACCTGACAGGCGGCAATAATACGGACAACGGAACAGCAACGACAAATAATAGATAAACGGATGAGACAGAACACAGACAGCGGGGACATATCCTCCGCTGTTTTTGCATAATAAAATATATGAAAGTTTTTTATTTCCTAAAATAAATATGAAATATCTGCAATTTTCTTGTGATTGTGAATTATTTGCATTATAATAAACCTGATTCATAAAGGAAATCGGCACAAGGGGAGATATGGATGAACGACAATGATTATAGAGAAGTAATTGACGAGGAGACGAAGCCGGAGACAGAGGTTACCTCCGTTGATGAGAAAGAGGACGAGACGGAAAATGAATACGAGGATATCTGTTATATCTGCAGACGTCCGGAGCACATCGCGGGAAAGATGATTCGGATTCCGAATAATATCTGCATCTGTCAGGACTGTATGCAGAAGACTTTCGACAGTATGAATGGCAGCGGATTCCCCATGGATGATATGCTGAATATGAACATGGGAAGGATTCCGAATATCAGCATGATCAATCTGTCGGATCTGCAGGGAGGCATGCCGGGCAGTCAGAAGCTCAAGAAGAAAAAGCCGAAGGAGAAGAAGGAGGCTGCTATCGACATCAGGAAGATTCCGGCGCCGCATAAGATCAAAGCGTCGTTAGACGAGTATGTGGTGGGGCAGGAGCAGGCAAAGAAGGTGATGTCTGTGGCGGTATACAATCACTATAAACGCATCGCTTCCGAACAGAAGGATGATGTGGAGATTGAGAAGTCCAATATGTTAATGATCGGACCGACCGGATGCGGAAAGACCTATCTGGTCAAGACGCTTGCAAAGCTTCTCGACGTGCCGCTTGCCATCACGGACGCGACTTCTCTGACGGAGGCGGGTTACATAG
The DNA here is from genome assembly GCA_021771815.1 of Roseburia hominis. Classification (GTDB taxonomy): domain Bacteria; phylum Bacillota; class Clostridia; order Lachnospirales; family Lachnospiraceae; genus Roseburia; species Roseburia hominis_A. The sequence continues at coordinate 6,007 of JAETOE010000060.1, read as the reverse complement.
GCGACGATATCGAGAGCGTTGTGAGCAAGCTGCTTGCAGCGGCGGACAACGATGTGGAGCGCGCCGAGCATGGAATTATCTTTATCGACGAGATCGACAAGATTGCCAAGAAGCGCAATACGAACCAGAGGGACGTCAGCGGCGAGTCCGTGCAGCAGGGGATGTTAAAGCTATTGGAGGGCGCGGAGGTGGAGGTTCCGGTCGGAGCCAGCAGCAAGAATGCCATGGTGCCGATGACGATGGTGAATACCAGAAATATTCTCTTTATCTGCGGCGGGGCGTTCCCGGATCTCGAGGATATCATCAAGGAGCGTCTGAATCAGGAGTCCTCGATCGGATTTAAGGCGAAGCTTAAGGACGAGTATGATAAGGATGAAAATCTGCTCTCTAAGGTCACGGTGGAGGATGTGCGTAAATTCGGCATGATTCCTGAGTTCCTGGGTCGTCTGCCGATCATGTTCACACTGGATGCGCTCACGGAAGAGACGTTGGTGCGCATTTTAAAGGAACCGAAGAATGCGATTTTAAAGCAGTATGAGAGACTTTTGGAGATGGATGAGGTCAAGCTTATATTTGAGGATGACGCGCTGCTGGCGATCGCGAAGAAGGCAAAGGAGAAGAAGGTGGGCGCGCGGGCGCTCCGCGCAGTGATCGAGGAGTTTATGCTCGATATCATGTATGAGATTCCGAAGGATGACAGCATCGGCACGGTGACGATCACGAAGGATTATGTGGAGAAGAAGGGCAACCCGCTTATCGCATTGCGCAGTTGTCCACAGATTGCAGCGGGAGTCTGATGGAATAAATACCAGAGCTCCGGCATCTATTTATTAGTGAATAAATAGATGACCGGAGTTTTTTTATGCCCGAATGCAGAGAAGAGGTAATTTCCAATGATTATTATGATCTCATCGTGCCGTATGGCGTGAAAATGGAGGAGCGTATTCAGAATGAAGGATGCATACAGCGGATTACGGAGAACTATGATATTTTTTTTGTACAGCGGGAGGGAAATTCACCGTTTAGTGTCGGAAATTACACTTACACCGCGATTCCGAAGTGCTATGGACTGCTCGATACGACAGCGTTGGAGGCGTCCGGCATTTTAAGGCTGCAGAATCAGCCGGTGCTCTCGCTCAAGGGGGACGGCGTGCTCGTTGGATTTATAGATACGGGGATTGACTACACGAATCCGGTGTTTCGCTATTCGGACGGAAGTACGCGCATTATGCGTATCTGGGATCAGAGCATACAGGGCGGAACGCCGCCCGAAGGGATTTTGTATGGGGCGGAGTACACCGAAGAGGAGATCAATCAGGCGCTTGCCGCAGAGAACCCATATGATGTCGTCCCTTCCCGAGATGAGGACGGTCACGGGACGTTTCTGGCAGGCGTCGCCTGCGGCGGCGAGGATGCGGCGAACGATTTTATCGGGGCGGCTCCGAATGCGAAAATTGCAGTGGTGAAGTTAAAAGGGGCGAAGCAATATCTGAGAGATTTTTTCTTCATACCTGATGGCGTCGCGGCGTATCAGGAGACGGATATCATGATGGCGGCGGCGTATCTGGATGCGTTGGCGCATGTGCTCAATATGCCGCTTGTGATGTGTATTGCGGTCGGAAACAGCATCGGAAGTCACGGAAAGGACGGCCCGCTGCAGGATGTTTTAAATTACTTCTGTACGAGAAGACGGCGATCAATCGTGACAGCGGCGGGGAACGAGGCGAATTCCAGACACCATTTTCAGGGGCGGATTTCCAGAGATATGGAGTACGAGGATGTGGAGGTAGACGTTGAGGAGGACATGGAAGGTTTCTTCATGGAATTGTGGGCGGATGTGCCCGAGCTGTACGCGGTTTCCGTGATTTCGCCCACGGGGGAGCAGCTTCCGAAAATCCCCGTGCGAACCGGAACGTCGGGAATCTTCCGGTTCGTATTCGAGGGAACGACAGTCACGGTGGACTACCGCATTGAGGCGAGGGAGACGGCGAGCCAACTGATTTATTTTCGTTTTCTCCGTCCCAGGAGAGGATTGTGGATCGTGCGGGTATATCCCGAAAATATTGTGACGGGGCTGTACAATATCTGGCTCCCTCTGCGGCAGCTCACCAACGGAAATGTATTTTTCCTGCGTTCCAATCCGGATACGACACTGACCTCGCCGGGAACGGCAGGGCAGGTAATCACGGCGGCGGGCTATCGGGCGGAAAACCGCAGTATCTACCCGGAATCCGGGAGGGGCTATCCCGTCTCCGGCGGTATCAAGCCGGATTTTGCCGCACCGGCGGTGAATGTCTACGGACCTGGGCTTAGGCAGAACTACGTGACTTACACCGGAACGAGCGCGGCTGCGGCGATCACGACCGGAGCGGTGGCGCAGGTCATGCAGTGGGCGCTTGTGGAGCAAAACGAGCCGTTTCTGTCCAATGCCGGGATCAAGAATATGCTGATACGGGGAGCGGGGAAATCGAATGACAGAAGTTACCCCAACCGTGAGTGGGGCTATGGAACGCTCGACGTTTATCATTCATTTGAAATTTTGAGAGGATAACATTTTCAGAAAAAGAAAAGCATTGGGGGCTGCCGCCGTATCGAGAAGATCTCATACGTGCGACAGCCCTATGCTTCTTGTTGGTGTAGAACCTACATTACCAGGAACGTACAGGTGCCCGGTGCAAGTTCAAGGGTTCCGGCTGCCTGTTCTTCCGGTTTTAACTCAGGCAGGGCATTGTTTTCGCCCAATACCAGAGGCTGTCCGTTCAAGGTCATCACGGATGCACGCATGTTGCCGTCTGCACCTGCAAGCGTGTAGCGTTCTGCATCCTTTGGAAGCTCAACGGTGGTGCTGTCTGTCAGAGAATTGTTGATGATCAGATATACGACACCGTCTTTGCCGTCTTTGCGGGAATGGGCAAATATATGCGCTCCTTCACGGATTGGTTCCGCTGTATCGTAAACAGTCGTTCCCATCAGACGATTCCACAGTAGAACTGCAAAGTAGTTCGGGCGTGGATCGAATACCTCACGGGCAAGAAAACCATAGTCGGAGGAAGCTAAGGTGTTGTGGAAGATGACACCGTTGGTAAGGGAGGAAAATCCGCCCAATTCGTTTAATGTACGCAGTACGTCAAGATAAGTAGAAGCCCATGTGTCACCGCCGCCGCCCGCATCGCCGGATTCGGTTACCCACATTTCTGCCCCCGGAACATATTTATCGCGGAGCGGTATATAGGTACGACAGAAATTGAGTGCGGTGTTCAGATAAGGCTCGCTGGCAGCATCTTCTGCAGACCAGTGCGCATCTGGCATAACGGAGGCGAGACGTTCGGAGACACCGTTGTAGTAATGATAGCTGAATACGTCGAGAGGCTCGGTCGTACCGTTAAGCAAATCATCACAGTTACAGGTATTTGACATAAGCTGTTCGATTCCACCGCCCTGTTTATCGGAGGAACCTTTGCCAAATGTAATATTGTCTCCGCCGGTGGTGCTTGGCCCTACGCAGATACAGTCCGGGTAATTTTTGCGGAGCCATGTGAAAAACAGATCCTGATCCCGGCGATAGTGAGCCGGAGTGTAACCCTTTGGAAATCCGGTTTCCTCCATCATATTTGGCTCGTTGGTAAATTCGGCAGCATTGATTGGAACACCGTACTCCTTACTGAGGGAGAACAATTTTTCGGCTTCAGACGGATGCCATGGTTCCTCCGCAGTGTGAAGACCGGGACAGTTGGCAACGGAAACGATCAGCTTTGCACCGATTGCTTTGACGAAGTCCAAAACGCCGATCCACTGCTCCTTCGTCAATACGTTTAAGTATCCCTCCGGAACTTTACCGCCTGTAGTGCCGTCAAAATCATAATAGGTCTTGGTTGCCCATGTGCCGGAGACGCGTACCCATACCGGTCCGAGTTCCTTTGCAAGCCCTCGAAGCTTCTCGTTGTATAAATCGATCGGAGCATATACCTGCATCAGATCCTTGTACATTGCAGCAATGCCCTCGGAAGTCGGCTCAACATGAAACTCCTCTGTGCCGGCAATCTGCTCTGGAGTGTACGCTTTCCAGAAGGTACCGCCGGTAACTTCGGCGAATTCCACGTTGTAGGACATCATCATCGGATTGACCTCGCGCAGCGGCTTTAGGGTATCGGGAACCAGTTTTATAAATTGTGACATAATCGTATCTCCTTTCTGTGTGCCTGTTTATTGTAAAAGTTATGAAGCTTATGTTTTAATTATAGCTGGCATTGCGGGAAACGCACAGGTACTATTTTGTGGAATTTTTGGACAATTTCCAGTTTTTTGACGGTTGGTACGAAATGAAATATTCAGGAACATGGTTTACTGTTCAGACAGATAAGAAAGATGGAATCGACGCTTTGACAGTTTCTTTTAAATTTCTTCATAGTTTTCTTGCACCTGTTTTTCAAAAATAGTAAAATAAAGATAAGTGATACAAAAGAGGATTGGTGACGATGAAGAGGAAGAGTATTCGGTTTGCAATTAATGAATTGGCAGTATTGCCCTTGATATGCCTTGGGCTTCTTATACTTGTGGTATCTATACCGGTGATCTACGGGGCGATCGGTTCGGAGACGGAAGATGGACTCAAGAACCTGTCGCATGCGCTGCTGGAAAAGTGCAACGTGTGGGAAAACGGGGATTATAGTCTGGAGAACGGCGTGATGTGTAAGGGTGGTGTTCCGTTGGGCGAGGACTATTATATTGTCGACAGTGTGAAAGATGTCTCGGGAATTGACGCGACGATTTTCTGGGGAGATACCAGGATGCTGACTACCGTGCGCACGGAGAATGGAGAGCGTGTGGTTGGGACAAAGGCTTCGGAGAAAGTCGTTCATAAGGTGCTTGAGGACGGGGAGGATTATTTTTCCGAAAGTGTTCTGGTAAACGATGTATCGTACTATGGCTATTATACTCCGATTAGAAACAGCGATGATTCTGTTGTGGGAATGGTGTTTGTAGGTAAGAGCAGAGAGCGGGTAGTGAACGCGATTTTTCATGTCGTGTTCAGGGTGCTCATTGTAGCGATGGTGGTGACGGCAGTGACGCTTTTGGTATCGCTTCAATACGCGGGGTGGATGATAAATTCTTTGAGTAAGACGAGAGAATTTCTGGGAAATGCGGCGCAGGGCAGACTGGAATGTCAGATCGATGGGGAGTTGATCGAGCGCCCGGATGAAATCGGCGATATGGCGCGGTCTGCGCAGGCGCTCCAGAAGTCGATGTTAAAGCTGATCGGAACAGATCCGCTCACCGGGCTTTACAACAGGCGCAACTGTACGGAAGCGCTGAACCATGCTATGCGTGAGTACTGCGAAAACGGAAAGACGTATATGGTCGTTATCGGGGATATTGACGACTTTAAACATTTGAATGATACCTATGGTCATCCCGCCGGAGATCAGGTGTTAAGAGAGTTGTCTGAAATTTTCCGATCCTATATGCGAAAGAAGGGCGTTGCCGCCCGCTGGGGAGGAGAGGAATTTCTGTTTATTTACAATGAGGAACAGGGCGCGCTGCAGGAACTGGAGCACATGATGGAGAAAATACGTGGTACGCAGATTTGTTACAAAGAGCAGAAGATCAATGTGACAATGACATTCGGCGCGGCAGTCTGCGAGGAGGGGGATACGACCGACAGTCTTATTAAGCGTGCGGACGACCGCCTCTATTTCGGGAAGGCAAACGGAAAGAACCAGATTGTCAGCGAATGATCGCTGCTGGCTTAAAAGAGTTTTGGCACTAAGGGATGATGCCAAAACTCTTTTTCTATTTCTTGAAATATGGCAGCGGGTGCCAATATAATAGAGACAGAAACAAGGAAGTGATTGGCCAGTCACACCCTATAAAAGAGAAACTTATGAGGTGTGAAAGTTTGAAACAAATAAGTAAAAGACAGCCAAGAAATAAAGGGCATAGCAAATAAACCATCTTTCGGTGGTTTAAAAATCAAATATAGACACAACACCTAATCAGGTAACAGGAG
>JAETOE010000085.1 GCA_021771815.1 Roseburia hominis | reverse complement strand
GAATGCTGTCTTGTAACCGTCGCGGTCGGTCTTTTCCGTCATGCGCCCGTTCTTGTCATAAGTATAGTATTCCGTGTTGCCGAGCGGGTCTGTCATGGTCGCAAGACCGCCGGATGAATTCCATGTATAAGTCGTGGTCTGGATAGGTTCCGCTGTAGGTTGTCCTCCTGCGTCACTGTCTGGAATTCCGTTCCATACTTCCGCGGGATTTGTCCCGGTCTGCATCCCCGCAAGGTTCTCACTATCTGCTCTTCCTTCCTCTGCCACTCCTCTCGACAAACCTTTTCTCTCCACTTTGATGAGTCTTCCACTACAGTCATAAGTATAGCATGTCTCATTTCCAAGTGCATCAATTACCTTCGTAAGATTTCCGTTCGGGCTGTAGGTGTAGGCGGTCGTATTTCCATTCTCATCGGTGAGCGCTGTGACATGTCCGACCGCATCATACGCATAACGGCGCACGCCTCCCATCGGGTTTGTGACTGATATGACACGGTTTAAGCAGTCGTCATACTGCTTCCGTTCGGATAGCAGACGCGCTCTATTTTTCCCATGGCATTGTAGCAGACGCTGGTAGTGTTCCCTAACGGGTCTGTTTCACTCGTGCGCCTTCCCATAAGGTCATAGGTGTAGTGCCACGTATGCCCGAGGGCGTCTGTGATGTCCGAGAGGTTCCCTTCCTCATCGTAGGTATAGCGGGTCTTTGCGCCGTCCGGTTCTGTGACCTCTGTGAGACGGTTTGCGGCATCATAAAGAAACGTCGTGTGGTTTCCCTCCGCGTCTGTGATTCCTGTCCGGTTTCCGTTCGGATCGTAGGTGTATGTAACTGCTCCGCTCTGTGACAACTCGATGCTGCCAAGACGGTTGTCTTTGTCGTAGTTGTAGCGGTGCACCGCGCCGTCCGGTGTAGTCTCGGACGCCACGTTCCACATGTTGTGGTCAAGCATTTTTGTAACACTTGTGGCTAAAAAATATCGCTTAGCAGTTACGCTGACATCCGTGCCTCATATGGTGTGCGATAACCATTAAAACTGTGTGGGCGTACA
>JAETOE010000059.1 GCA_021771815.1 Roseburia hominis | reverse complement strand
TTGTATAATAAGGTGGTCGTATGAGGTCCCTTCTTTCGTGTATTTTTGTGCGCAAACTTATTATACACCAGAGCGCCTCATACGGCATTTCTTTTAAAAAGTTGTAAAGTGGTGTTATATTTACAGACAGTACAATAAAAACGGAAGAATATGCCTTTTATAGTTGTGGTGATTCAGCTAATATTGAAATGACTAATTGTTCATTGATTTTGGATGATCGAACTTTCCAGTACAGTTCTCTTGATAGTTTGACGATTACTGGTTCCAATATCGAGATGGGGGAGAGTGTTTTTTCTAGTTGTGAGGATTTGTCATCTGTCACAATAGATTGTAATGCATTAACTTTGGGCAAGTATGCTTTTTATAGTTGTGAGGATCTTGCAGATGTTATAATATGTGAAAATGCAGGAATGGATAATGATATTAAAATTGATGACAGTGTATTTCAATACTGCAAAAGATTAGATACCGTTACAATTGGTAGGGGAAATATTGAATTAGGAAAGTACGTATTTGCAAGTTGTGATGACAATTTAGTGATTACCATTGCAGGAGAGAATTATACTGCGGAATCAATTAAAGATGGACTAAAATGCGACCTACCGTAAGCTAAACCGCCAAAGAAGCGTATTCCCAAGTGATACAGCATTGTATAATGGTCTCATAAATTAAGACACTTTTTCGGACAGATTTTAATGAATCTGATATACTTAAACCAGTATGAGAGAAAGGATTCATTATCATGTCCAGACAAAGAAGAAATTTTAGTGCAAAATTTAAATCAGACCTTGTAATCGAGCTGCTAAAAGGCGAGAAAGATCTCAATACTCTTGCAGCTGAAAATAACATCCAACCCAATCTGCTCCGCAACTGGAAAAAGGAGTTCCTAAGCAATGCGGCTGTTGTGTTCGACGACAAGCGTGAGGAAAACCTCAAAGAAAAGCTTGCCGAAGAGCGAAAAGAGAAAGCGGAGTATGCCAAAAAGGTTGGTCAGTTAACTATGCAGGTTGACTGGCTCAAAAAAAAATCTGAAGAAATTTGCGGACCTGACTACGAGAGTAAATTTAGTCCAAAGCCTTTTGACGACTAAAGAAATACCGGCTTCCGTAGGTGCCAGGTTGCTTGACATCAACCGTACAAGCATTTATTACAAGGGCTCACCTATTTCAGATGAGGAACTGGCCTGCAAAGAGATCATTGATCATCTCCATACAGATAATCCCACTGGGGGCGCAAGACAAATGTCTGCACAGTTAAAAGCCCGTGGTTATCAGGTTGGGCGCCGCAAGGCAAGACGCTACATGAATGAGATGGATATCTATCCGATCTATCCAAAGATGAATCTTTCCAAGCGGATGCAACAGGCGAAGGTATGTCCGTATCTTCTTCGTAATGCAGTCATAGACAAGCCAAACCAGGCATGGTCTATTGACATTACATATATTCCAATCAAGCGCGGATTTCTGTATCTGACCGCGGTGATCGACTGGTATAGCCGTTGTATTGTCGGCTGGGAAGTAGATGATACGCTTGACACCAGAATGGTTATCAGCGCCCTGAAAAAAGCTTTCAAAGTGGCAAAACCGCAAATCCTAAATTCAGACCAGGGCTGTCAGTTTACAAGTCAGCAGTACATTGACTTTGTAAAGGAAAACGGTATCCGTCAAAGCATGGATGGAAAAAGCCGCTGGGCAGACAACATCATGATTGAGCGGTGGTTCCGCAGCTTCAAGTATGAAGAAGCTTATCTGACGCAGTACAACAACATCAGGGAAGCCAGAGCTACTATCGGACATTATATCCACACCTACAACTTTGAGCGGCGCCATTCTGCACTTGATTACCAAACACCGGCTGAATGCTACTATCCGGCAATGTTGATGCCATATGTAGCTTAGCATATATGGATCTGAGGAGCGCTCCACTATTCTCCCCATGTTCCTTGTAACTTGTCCACCATATCAGTTCATTATAAAAATCTTAGATTTTTGTCTTGACAACTGAGCCACTATATTGTTAAAGGCGCTCTATCTGTCAACCTTTGAGCCTACAAAGAAATGGACTATGCCGCTTAGAAACTGGGGACAGGTCTATGGTGAAATCAGTATTATGTACGAAGGACGGCTACCGGAATAAAACTGAAAAATCAGCCATTTTAACAGGCGTGGAACCTGCCTGCTCTTGACACGCATCAGTATGTGCTGTTATATATAAAGCAAAGGCTGGAAGCTCATTCGAGAGCCTTCAGCCCTGTCATTATCATAGAAGATCAATATTTACAGACTTTTGTTCACGCACTCCACACTGAAATAGGTTCTGCATCATATACATAGATCATGCCGTCGTATAATTCGGCAGGCACCTGCGCGGGTCGGATGGAATCGACGAAAATGTACCATAACCACATGTAGCCTTCTCCGACATTTGCCATTCTCGTATCAGTATGAAGCTGGTCGTAAAGCTCGCTGCTTTCTTCGGGTACACCGGAGAAATCCAGAAAATACATTTCATCGTCCATATAGCGCGCCTGATAAGCTAACGGGTCCTGAGAGCAAAACCGATGATTTCTTCTCTGCGGGTCCTTGTACATCATGGTGCTGTCATGGATGTTGACATCCGCGGTAAAGTAATCCGTTCCAATGGCATAGTAGGCTTCGCCTAAATCGGTCCTTAAGTTCTGTCCCATGCAGGTAAATTCATCATCTGATAAAGCGACATGTCCATTGTGTCCGGCAATCATAATTTTTCCGCTGCCGATTTTCTCTTCCGTATCCAGAACCCAGAGCACATTATCAGCCATGCAGCGGTCGCGGTATTCAAAATACGGGATGTCCGTAAGCCAGTTATCCACTGTTTGAAGCAGTGCGCGGGTCGCCTGCAGAGCGGTTTCGTATTCAAGATTGAAGTCATCGGAAGCATTTGTGACGCCGTATTCTTCCAGAGCAGCATAAATTGTTTCAAGGGATTCCTCTAAGGGCGCGGCGTTTGTCTCGTCAAGCTGAAAATCATAATCTGTAAGGACTGCGATCGCATCCAGCGCGTTATCAATGCCCGGGGCGGAATGTTCCCTGCAAAAATTTGTCAAATATTTTGCACTGTCTACGCCCATCTGCATATCAAAGCCATAAAAGCGGATTTTCTCATCCTCGAAAACGGTTGCGTTGTAAGAGCGCATCCATTCGATTAATTCCTGCATCTGCTGAGTGTGATAAATCGGGAAAGTCGTGTTTTCCAAAAGCTCACTGGAGGAACCGTCCCCGCCCAAAATGTAATTGTTGATGGCGATACCTTCTCCGAAATCAAGCTCCAGTGCAAAAGCCGTAAAGCCATAGTCTTCTACCAGTTCCTGCAAAACGGTTAATTTCAATTCCTGAAACTCGGCATTGCCGTGGGACGCCTCGCCGAGGGCGACAACCTTTGCAGAATCCGGGATGGTAAGCTCTGTCACGGAAGCGGCATAATCTTTCACATCTGTAATTTTATGTCTTGCCAGTACGGATTCGTAATTTAAGTAGATGGCAGTTCCGGTCACAAGCACTGCAATTAGAAGTAAAAGGGTAAGTACGATTCTTTTCAAAACTTTTTTTAAGGTTTTCATTTTCATTTCCTCCTCATTATATCTGAAAGCGATTGTTTTCGCCGTGTTCTTTGAACAATACCAAGTATAGCAAAAGGGAAAATTGCCAGCCATCGATTCTGCTTACAATTTTCCCTTATTTCTTACAGTTTTGTCAGATTCATTTTTTATTTGGAAAAGTCGTCTGAAATTACAGGAGCGGATGTTCCGATCTTGCTTTCAGACGGGAAAAACGGCGGTCAATTTCTGCCTGAATTTCCTCGGTAATAGGCTTGTATTCCTCTTTTACGAGGTGCTTTGTGCGTCCCATCATGCCGAACCACTCCGTTACCGGAATTTTCTTATTTCCGGTTTCCGGGTTATAATTCAGTGTTGTTATACCGCGTTCAATTTCATATAGCGGAAAATAACAGCAGTCTACGGACGCGGCGATCACGCTTCGTTCCAAGTTCGGCTTGTCGTTCCAGTTGAGCGGACAGGCAGAAATCGCTTTCACATACGCGGTTCCGAATTCTCTCGAGTAGGCGGCGGCTTTGGCAGCTTTTCGGATGAAGTCGGTCGGGTTGGATTCCGCCACGGTCGCCACGTAAGGAATGTGCGTTGCCGCCATCAGCTCCGGGGTGTCCTTGTGGAAGAAGGTCTTGCCGTACTGGGCTTTGCCGACGTGTGAGGTCGAGCTTCGCGCGCCCATCGGTGTCGAGTACGAGAGCTGATAGCCCGTATTCATATAGCCGCCGTTGTCGTACTCGAAGAGAATCAGATTGTGCCCGCGCAGCGCCGTGCCGATCGCGGAGCCCATACCGATATCCATGCCGCCGTCTCCGCTGACCATGAGAAACGTAATTTTCCCTTCCGGGTATTCCCCACGCTTCTGTCTCTGATGAAAGGCTTCCACAACACCGCTTAAGGTTGCGGCGCCGTTCTGGAAGAGGTTGTGCAGATACGGAATACGAAATGCGGTCTTAGGGTATCCGGTCGTGACGACCATGCCGCATCCGGTCTGAAAGAGAACGACGACATTTCCCTCGATACCTTTGAGCAGCAGATTTAAGTTGATCGGAATACCACAGCCCGGGCAGGCGCCGTGACCGGGCGCGATACGCATCGGCATGCCCGTTGTGTCTTTCAGTAAACCGCCTTTGACGACCATCTGTCCCGTCGTCTCGTCGAAGGTACAGGTCGTAATGCCAGGGGTAGCTTCCTTCTCTGTGATCGGTTTAAAATACTGCGGCTGCATGCCGGAGACATCATTCGGATTTGCGCCGTCTGCCGCCTGCGCTCCGGTCGAAGCTGCATGATGGCTTTCCGGCACAGTGCCGCCCTGTGTGACGCCGTAATAGTCGAAATCCTTTGCGTCCGGCAGAAGCGCTTCGCGAAACAGCGCTACGGCGTCTTCTACAAAGAAATCCTTGCCGCCAAGACCGTAGACGCGGCTGATGACGCGGACGGAGGCAGCGAGAGATTGGAGCGCAGCCTTGACTTCGAGCGTCATATTGCCGCCGCCCGCGCCGTAGCTGTCCTGACGGTCTGCCACGACAATTGTCTTGGCATTGTGACAGAGTACGCGCAGTTCCTTGACAGGGAAGGGACGCAGTACAAAAAGGGTGACGACGCCCGCTTTTACGCCTTCCTTCCGCAGAAGATCGACCGCTTCCATCGCCGTGTGATAGGAGGAGCCGAGGACGAACAGCAGGACGTCGGCGTCCTCATGCTGATATCCCTCGCAGAGGGAGAGCGTGCGTCCCGAGAGCGTCCGGTATTCTTCGAACAATTCCGGCAGCTTCTTTTTCGCTTCCTCCATGGCAAGATGGAGCTGGTAGCGGTTGTTTTGCACATCCGGTTCGTTCATATAAGAGCCGATGGAAACCGGGTGCTCCAGATCGAGTACGCTGTAAAATTGGTTCTCTCCGGTCAGGGAATCTTTCGCAAAGGCGGAAGTGCCGGGGTTGTCCGAGGAAAGCTTCGGCCCCACATAGCGTTTTACAACGTCATCGTCAGTGAAAACAAGGCATTTACGTTTCTGATGACTCGTGAAAAAGCCGTCGAAGGCGATGGCGACCGGAAGGCGCACTGCCTCGGCGAGCTTTAGGGCGAGCAGATTAAAGTCATAGACCTTCTGTGGTTCGTCTGCAAAGAATATGATCCAGCCCGTATTTAACATATACATGATGTCGCTGTGATCGCCCTTGATGCAGAGCGGACCGGAAATCGTCCGGCAGGCGACGTTCATCACCATCGGCATTCTCGTGCCGGACTGTACCGGGAATTGCTCGAGCGCATAGAGCAGGCCGTTTGCGCTGGTGGCGTTAAAGACGCGGGCGCCGCTTGCCGATGCGCCGTAGCAGATGCCGGCGGCGCTGTGCTCTCCTTCCGCGGCGATCAGGGCAATATCGTGTTCTCCCTGCGCCCGCATGATGTCAAGATTTTCTGCAATCTGTGTGGAAGGGGTGATCGGATAGTAGCCCATCACATGATAGTTGATTTGTTTCGCGGCGTAGGCGGCAAGCTCGTTGCCGCTGTCGTACATGATTTTTTGTTCTTCCATAGTTACCTCCATGTGCAGATGATATATTTTTGGCTTCGCGGCCGCCTACACAACGCCGCCGTCCACGCGCTTTTCATCCATATAGGAATCGCTTGTGATCCATGAGTTTGCTCCGGTTTCCTGATAGCGGATTGCATCCGGAAGCAAATGCTGGTTCGGCAGAAAATGCGGCTTTTCGGGATAATCCTTTTCCAGAGCCGTCACAAGCGCATTGGTCGGGCAGACTTCTACGCAGCGCAGACAGCCCTTGCAGTGATAGTAATCAAGCCCTTGATTGACCATGCATTCCTTATCCTTATAGACGCCGGGTGCGAACTGAAAGACCATATCCGGGCAGGCAGAGTCGCAAAGACCGCAGTTGATGCATTTTTCCTGAATAAAAAGCGGAATATAGCCTTCGCGTGAAGGGGAGAGGTCGTTGGAGACAGTGCTTCCAATGCGGGGATTGACGCCGCCGATCGGCGCATTGTCGTAGCCCCACACGAAACGTTCCGTGTTCCCTGTCGGCAGCGGTTCGATGTTGCGCTCGTCCGATGCTTTGGTGAGTCTGTCATAACCGAGGCGCACACCGTTTAGGTTGGCTTCGATGAGCGCCGGATATTTTTTTCCGATCGTATCGCGGCAGAGCTGCTCCGTAGCGTCAGGCGGAATGAAGCCGGATGCCTTCGTAATCGCCCCGAGCATGACCATGTTGATGCGGGAGTGGCTTTCCATAGCTATCGAGAGCGCATCCAGACAATACAGTTCTCCCATGGTAATATGGTATTTTTCTGCCGCTTCATCAGCCGATAAGGGGGTATTTAGAATAATCTTGGTATCGACAGATACGCCGTCTAAGACTGGATGAGCGCCGATCAGTCCCTCATGGAAAATGCCGAGGATATGCGGGTGCGTGACAGGGCTGTTGATCCGGACCGGCTTTTCGCTGCTGCACCAGCGGATATATGCTTTGACGGGCGAGCCGCGCTTTTCCGAACCGTAGCTGGAAAAGCTTAAGGAATTAAGATCGAGGGAGAGCGCGCCAAGCTCCCCAAGCATTTTGCCGCAGAGATTTGCGCCTAAGCCGCCGATGCTCTCCAAGCGGATTTCAAAGTAGCCGTTCTCATTTGTGATTGGTAAGATTGTTGTTTTGTTCATAGAAAACCTCTTTTCCCGCGCAGGAATGCGCATTCTGTTTGTAATAGGGAAACTCATCTGCTGCTAGTATGCCGTTTTTTTTTCAAAAAATTCCTATACAAGCACAGAAAAAGGAAGTAGAATAAAAGGCGGAAATTTACGGGAGATGACGGAATATGTTTCAGAAGATAAAGAATTTCGTAAAAAAGGAGACGGTACTTACGGTTGCCGTGCTTCTTGCGGTGATATCGGCGTTTTTTGTGAAGCCGGGCAGGGAGTACCTTTCTTATATTGACGGGCGGACGCTTTGCATTCTGCTTTCTCTGATGCTTGTTGTGGCGGGATTTCAGAGGAACGGGCTGTTTGATGAGGTTGGCAGGAAACTGCTTGCGAGGACGAAAAATACCGCGCAGCTTGTGGGCGTGCTTGTATTTTTGTGTTTTTTTTCGAGTATGCTGATTACAAACGACGTGGCACTCCTGACTTTTGTGCCATTCGCACTTGTGACACTGCAGAAATGCAATCAGCATCGTCTGATCGTTCTGGTACTTGTATTGCAGACGATTGCGGCGAATCTTGGCAGTATGCTCACGCCGATCGGGAATCCGCAAAATCTGTATCTGTATGGTCTTGCGGGTGTGAGTGCGGGAGAATTTATGGGTTGGATGCTGCCATATGTGGCATTTTCCGGGTTGCTGCTGCTTGTCGTCGTGTTCGTCTTAAGTGCAAGGCGGCAGAAATTGTCGCCGGAGGTCTGTGTGCCGGAGGATTGCGCGCGGCAAAGCGGCCGCCGGAAAAACATGATATATCTTGCATTGTTTATCTTTTGCCTTCTGGCGGTCGCAAGACTTCTTCCTTATTATATTGCGCTTGCCGTAGTCGTAGTGACTGTATTTTTCGTGGATCGGGCGGTGTTCGGCGAGGTTGATTACTGCCTGCTTCTTACGTTTCTTGCGTTTTTTATCTTTATCGGAAATATGGGAAATCTGTCCGCGGTAAGAGATACCCTGCAGGGTCTTGTCGGAGGCAGAGAGCTTGGCATCGGCATTGCCGCGAGCCAGCTTGTCAGCAATGTTCCGGCGGCGCTTCTGCTGTCCGGATTTACGTCAGATTATAAGTCGCTTACACTCGGCGTAAATTTCGGGGGCTTAGGAACGCTGATCGCGTCAATGGCAAGCTTGATTTCCTATAAAATCTATGCGCACAATTATAATAAGACAAAAGGAATCTATCTGTTGTGGTTTACGGTAGCGAATCTGCTGTTCCTTGCGGCGCTTGTACTTGTGTATGTGTTTGCCGCGTAGAAGCAGGGTGAGCGGCAATTTGCGCACAATCGTAGAGGGCGGAAGAGTGTAAGAATGAAAAAGCGTAAGAAAGAGGGAAACGAAAGCATGGAAATAACAAGGGAGACGAATATAAATACGGACAGTCTGCGGGGAACGATGTATGTGCTGCTCTCCGCGATCTGTTTTAGTACGGGCGGCGTGCTGATTAAGCTGATACCGTGGTCGTCCATGACGATACAGGGCATTCGGAGCATCTTTTCCATACTGGTAGTGGGCGGTTATATGCTGTTGCGCCGTCAGAGGTTCGTGTGGAATAAGACTGTATTTTGGGGCGCAATCTGCAATACTGTCATGGCATTTTCCTTTGTGGCGGCAACGAAGCTGACGACGGCGGCGAATGCGATCGTGCTGCAGTTCACCGAGCCGATCTTTGTAATACTGCTGATGTGGTTTATATATAAGAAGAAACCGGGAAAGGATGCGCTCATCGCGTGCGTCGTCGTGTTTGCAGGGATACTGTGCTTTTTCTTCGAGTCGCTGGGCGCGGGACAGATGGCGGGCGATCTGCTTGCCATTCTCTCCGGCTTTACCTACGCGCTTGTTATGATGATGAAGAAATTTGAAGGGGCGGATTTTGAGTCGTCACTTATCGTTTCAAACATCATCAGTGCGGTAGTCGGGATTCCAGTGTATTTTCGGGATTTTTCTACCGCTTTTGTAGCGGATGCGTGGGCTTTTATGCTTCTGCTTGGCGTTGTACAGTTTGGTCTTTCCTACATATTTCTTTCGAAAGGTCTGGACTATGTGTCTCCGGTTACGGCGTCCTTAACGTCTACGATCGAGCCGATCTTAAATCCGATTCTTGTTGCAGTGTTTTACGGGGAGAAGATCGGCGCGGCGGCGGTAGTGGGAGCAGTGCTCGTCGTCGGAGCCGCGGCAGTTTATAATGTCAGACAGTCGATACAGACAGAGAAATCGGAAAAGTAAGTAAGACGGATGAAAATAAAAGCGTTTTGCGAGAGCAAAGCGCTTTTGTGTTCCTGTGAGGATTTGGTGACATTTGGTTGATACTATAAAAAAGAGGGTGTGATACTATGCGGATATTAGTAGTTGAAGATGACCGGCTTTTAAACAGTACGCTTTGTTATAATTTGACTGCGGCGGGCTATGAAGTGGATGCAGCGCTGACGAAAGCAGACGCTGTCAGGCAGTGTAATGACTACAGATATATGCTGGTTGTATTGGATATTAATCTGCCGGATGGAAACGGTTTTGACTTTTGCAGATATATCAAGGAACAGCACCCGGAAACGGCGGTCATTTTTCTGACGGCAAATGATATGGAAAACGATATGCTCAAAGGGTTTGAAGTGGGTGCGGATGATTATGTAACAAAACCATTCCCTATCAGTGTATTTCAGAAAAAGGTGTCCGCATTGTTGGCTCGTATATCAAGACAGACTACCGGGGATTTATACGATGACGGAAATCTGTCGATCGACTTTTCAGGAATGACTGCTACGCTTGCAGGAGCAACGATTGCTTTTACATCGTCGGAATATCGTTTGCTGAAAGTGCTGGTTTCGAATGCAGGAGTTGTTCTGACGCGTCAGGTGCTTTTAGAGAAATTGTGGGATATTGACGGTAACTTTGTGGATGAACATGCCCTGACAGCCGCTGTCAGCCGGGTGCGCAATAAGATTGAAAAGGACGGGCGGCAGTATATCAAAACCGTGTACGGCATGGGCTATATGTGGATAGGAGGGCTTCAAAAGTGAACACAAAAAAGCTGTCTGTCAACAAAGCCTGCATATTTCTTGGGATAGTGCTTTTATTTGCTCTTGTGGCGACCATTATCATCATACACAAATTAACAAACAGCATATCGGCGGTGTTGTGCTGCCTGCTGTTTTATGCATTTGTCTCGATTTGCGTGGTGTGCTTTATGGCACTGGTCCGGCGTAAACTGACGCTGTTTTCGGATTTCCTTTGCCGGACGCTTGATGATATGCTGTCCGGGGATATCGTACCCCCCGAAATGGAGGACGAAGAAAGCCTGTTCTATAAAATTAATTACCGACTTGGGCGGCTGTATGAAGTGATGAGCGAGAATCGCCGTAGTATCGCCAAAGAGCGCGCCGGTCTGCAGGAACTGATTTCGGATATTTCCCATCAGGTAAAGATGCCGATTGCAAATCTGAAGATGATAAACAGCACGCTCATGGAGCAGGAAGTTTTGCCGCATAAGCAGAAAGAATTTTTATCGGCGTCTGCAAGTCAGCTTGATAAGCTGGATTTCCTCATACAGGCAATGGTTAAGACCTCCCGGCTGGAAACCGGCATCATTTCTCTGGAAAAGAAAAAACAGCCGGTCTATGACACTCTTGCATCAGCCTTGGGCGGTATTCTACTGAACGCAGAAAAGAAACAAATTGATGTTTCGGTAAATTGCCCGGAGCATCTTACCGTTTCCCATGACAGGAAATGGACAAGCGAAGCTTTATTCAACATTTTGGATAATGCAGTAAAATACACACCGGAGAAGGGGAAAATTGTCGTAAGCGTCGAGTGTTGGGAACTGTATCTGAAAATCAGCATTTCCGACAACGGAAAGGGGATTCCCGAAAAGCATCACGGAGCAATCTTTAAGAGGTTTTACCGGGAGGACGATGTTCACGATGTGGACGGCGTCGGTATCGGTCTGTATCTCGCCCGTGAGATTGTCGCCATGCAGGGCGGTTATATTAAGCTGACCTCCGCCCCGGACACAGGTTCCTGCTTTATGGTATTTCTGCCACGCGATTGACAGAGCATTGAATTGTCATAAAACGGTGAGATTTCAGAGGGTAAAAAGCTTCTTTCGGTGACATTTCTGTGAGGTTTGGTGATTAAGATAGAGCTATCACAAAGAAAGGATGAGGTTCTATATGAGTATTTTGCAGACAACCAATTTAAAAAAACATTACGGCACCGAGCCGAACATCACAAAAGCCCTGGATGGTATAACACTCTCGATTGAAGATGGAGAGTTCGTTGCGATTGTCGGCACTTCCGGCAGTGGTAAGTCCACGCTGTTGAATATGATGGGCGGTCTGGACACGCCGACTTCCGGCAGCATCAAAGTGAAAGGGAAAGAATTATCCAAATTCAAGGATGAACAGCTTACCATTTTCCGCAGGCGCAATATCGGATTTATTTTTCAGAATTACAACCTCGTTCCTGTTCTGAATGTCTATGAAAACATTGTCCTGCCGGTGGAACTGGATGGTGACAGCGTGGATAAGCGGTTTATGGGCGAGGTTGTGAAAATGCTCGCCCTTAACGGGAAGCTTAACAGCATGCCGAACAACCTTTCCGGCGGTCAGCAGCAACGCGTTGCGATTGCCCGCGCCCTCATTTCAAAGCCTGCCATTGTCCTCGCGGATGAACCGACCGGCAACCTTGACAGTAAGACCAGCGCCGAAGTACTGGGGCTTATCAAACACACCAGCGCAGCATTCCATCAGACTGTAGTTATGATTACCCATAATAATGAAATCGCCCAGCTTGCCGACCGTATTATCCGTATTGAGGACGGCAGGATTTCCGAGTAAAAGGGGGGCGGAATATGAATGATATTTTATTTGGAAATAATAATCGGTCGGTCCTGAAACTTCTGGCAAAGCGTTCACTGAAAGCTTCCAAAAATACGATTGCTGTCTTGGCGGTCATGCTTGCTACGCTTTTGTTTACCAGCCTGTTTACGATTGCAGTTAGTCTGGAGACTGCCATGCAGGAAAGTAATATGAGGACGATCGGCACGTCCGCACATGCAGGGGTGAAACGTCTGTCATGGGACGAATACGAACGGTTGTCGGCCGACGCAGGGGTGAGAGACGTTGGTTATTCCGTCATTATCGGTAACGCAGTGGGAGACAGCTTTTATAAGACGCCCACGGAGCTGCGCTACGGCGATACTGCCTACGCAGACCTGACATTCAATTTTCCTGATACCGGGCGGCTGCCGGAGCAGAGAAACGAGATCGCAACGAGCCGCATCGTTCTGGCGGCGATGGGGCTGCCGGATGAAATCGGCACGCAGGTGGAGCTCACCTTTGTAACGGATACGGACACCGTTACCGATACGTTTACCTTATGCGGTATCTGGGACGGTGATGCAGTTGCCTACCGCCAGACGATGCTGCTGTCCAGGGAGTACACAGAGCAGGTTGCCCCTGTCATATACGGAGAAACAGATGGCTCTACACCTCCGGTGGGAACCGGTTACATAGACTGTGTTATGATGATGCCTACAGAGTGGAATATTGAGAAACAAGCATTCGAGGTAACATCAAAATATGGTCTGGAGGAACGGGTGAGCATCAATGACGCTTATGGGACAGCGACCGTTGACCTTTCCTCCCTGCTTCCCCTTGTGGCTGGGATCGCAGTCATTTTCACCGCAGGCTATCTTCTGATCTACAATGTATTTTATATTTCGATTGCGCAGGATATTCGGTTTTATGGGATGCTGAAAACTCTGGGAACAACGGAGGGGCAGATTCGCAAAATTGTCTATAAAAAGGCTATCAAGCTCTCTCTTATCGGTATTCCTATGGGTTTACTGCTTGGCTGGCCCATTGGCCGTCTGCTGCTGCCCTTTATCGTGAATATGCTGACGGATGATATTCGTGTAGTTACCACCGTAAACCCGATGATTTTTTTGGTAGCGATTGTTTTATCACTGAGTACAGTTTTCGTCAGCTGCCGAAAGCCCGCTGCATTGGCGGCGAAAGTTTCCCCAATAGAGGCGCTTCGCTATGTAGAGCAGACCGAAGAAAAAAAGAAACAGCGGCGCAGCAGACATATCAGTACTGCAATGATGGCGCAAAATAATCTCGGACGGAACAAGAAAAAGGTAACAATCGTCACTTTGTCGTTTGCGCTTGGTATCGTTCTATTGAACAGTGTCTATACCTATGTGACTTCATTTGACTTTGAAAAATTCGTTGCTGATTTCAGCCTGACGGATTTTACGGTTTCCGTGAAGTGCTATACTAAAGTTGTAACAGAAGTGGCTAATAAGATATAATTAAAATTATCAAGGAAAGAGGTACTTATTATGCCACAAAGTTACGCACCCGAATTTAAGAAAAAAAT
>JAETOE010000084.1 GCA_021771815.1 Roseburia hominis | reverse complement strand
GTGATGGAAAAGACCCGGTTTGACGCGAGGGAGACGTTCCCTGACTTCAAGCTGGTGTTCACGAACAAGGGCGAAAAGACCGTGCGCCTGTTCGACGACTTCTATCCCCTCAAGGAATATGGACCTAATATTTCCATAAATATTTTCTTAAAAATAGGAAGCGGCAAGAAACTAAACAAACCGACAGCTTCGTATGGAGCTGCGTATAAAATCGAACGGGTAGGAGCCTTGATGCGCTTTATTACATTGAAGCCGGGAGAAAAACATGAAGTGCTCATCAAGGATGCATTTTCATTATTGGTCTATCTTGGTCCTTTCCCTCGTCTTTTCAACGGAAAGGAGTACGAGCTGGAAGTAATCTTTCGTGACGGATATGGAGATCCCGGTGTTCGAAGGGAGTATGTAGGGAAAGCAGATTTTAAAACAGTGAGCCGGTCTCCCAAAGGAGTCTTTCCACAATAGTTTTTCTATCTCCCCCCCCATCACGTCCGGGACGTGTTGTTGTTCTTCCTGGAATTCCTTATGTTCATTTGAGAACTAAATGGTTAGTTCTCAAACAGGAAACGATCAGGAACATGAATAATTATATACCACTGAACAAGGCGGTCGGCCCGAAGCTTATCTGCGACGGGGAGCAGGCTCTCATTCCGCAGAAACTCGGAGTTGACGCGATGACGTTCAACTTTGACGGTTCGGCGTGCGAGCACGCCACTTGCGCCGGAGCGCCGGAAATGTTCATCAAGGTCGAGGAAGACGGCCTGTATTATTTCGGCGTGGAAGCCGACGACAAGCTGGCTATTACAAGGTGGCCTTGTCTTACACGAATAATGCCTACACCCCCGTCAGCAACAACGCTGCCGCGTTCAATGTGACGATGGACAGGGAACCCATTCAGGCAGGGAAGTATGAAGGCAACTCGACGATGAAGCGCGAATTCTCGCCGTCCCCCAAAATCAAATTGTGGACGATTGAAAAGGAATCCACCATTACCTGTGAAGAGTCCAGGAAAGTGGAGGTGACGCTTGAAGAACCTGCGCCTGTCGTTGAAGAAAGCGATAGCATATGCGAAACATATATCATTCCCCCCCAGATTTTTGTAACGGCTTGCAAGGATGAAGTACTCGACGAGTGGAGACTGCGCGTGCAGCAAGTTTCCGCCGGTTCCACGATTCTCTTGCGCACGGGAGGATACAGGGATGCCCTTAAAAATCCCCCTGTCACCGAAGAAGAAGCCGTCGAAGCGGTCACTGCAATGAACCGTTACCAGTCTCATAGACTCGGCGCATGGCATACTCAGGAGGCATCCCTCGCCCACGAGGAACACCACCGCCGAGAATTTAATGACGCCTTCCAATTCTACTGGGACAATTTGAGAATACAGGATACGCTTGAAATGAAGCATGAATCCTGTGAAAAAGTTCCGAAAATGGAAGAGTTTCTGGAAAATATGCAGCCATTCGTTACCGAGTTGAGGAATATGTATTTTGGAGCTGTCTATAACTATGTCTTGGTATTGCCGGATGATGCCAATGAGCGTCCCTACTGTGCCGGACAAAAAGTTCTGAACGAGGCGACCCGGAAGATTATTGCCCAGGCAAAGGCCAATGGATGGAGCAGGGTACCCGATGAAGTCACGGAACCGGGAACGATTGAACCGCCCTGTTTCCTTCCGCCTGTCAACGGCATGTATGCCCGCAGCGTGGCCGTTGCGGAGGAACCGGCATCCTTGACCCTCTCCATTGCGGATACCTCCCGGTTCAGGGAAGGCAGAATCACAGTCCGCTTCCGCAACGGAGGAAACGAGCCTGTCCGGATTCCGGACGAAATCAACGACGAAACAGCCGATTA
>JAETOE010000007.1 GCA_021771815.1 Roseburia hominis | reverse complement strand
TCATTAGATTTGTCACCCATTGCATTATCCCAAAATTGTGCGTTTTTCTCCCAGATTTTTTTACTTTCCTCTGTTCCCATGTTCTCTCCCCCTCCCAAAATTTGCCTTTTTGCTT
Organism: Roseburia hominis; assembly: GCA_021771815.1. Taxonomy (GTDB): domain Bacteria; phylum Bacillota; class Clostridia; order Lachnospirales; family Lachnospiraceae; genus Roseburia; species Roseburia hominis_A. The sequence goes on along the minus strand of JAETOE010000007.1, from coordinate 98,990 downwards.
CAATTAAATCATCCTTTGTATATTCCATTTTTGTCCTCCTCAAATCCCGATTTGTCAGCACCATTATAACTTGTTTTTAGCGGGAACACAACTTGGGAGAAACATATCTGCTGATTAACCGAAAGCATCTTTGCATTGGTCAAGGAAATACTTCTTTTTCTCCGATATTTCCTCCTGCCTGTCTTTGGAAAGCGTCTGGAATATCTCGTCATAGTCAAGCTCCGCAAGCGGCGTTCCCAACACAGGTGTTAAAACTTCATGTTCATACCATATCCGCCACAGTTCCTCAAACAGTTCTCCACCGTCCGAAAAAACCATTGCCGAATCAAAACCTTCTCCCTCGCTGAACCATTGCAGACGGACAAACCCGAACCGTCCGGCATCCGCTACCACCACATCGGTCAGGTCATACAGTTCTGCGAACGCATCCGCAACCGTCCGGCATCTTGCCCGTTGTTCTTCCGTAATATATTTTTCTGCCATATATGCTCCTTCCCACTTCTGGACAAAAAGTCCAAAAGTTACCTATTTCATTTTAAACAGTAAATCGTGCAGAGGTCAGCATATAACATAGCTTCCCCGCATTTTATCGTGTCAAACAAAAGGCACTGGAACAGCACGTTACGCACTCCCTCCAGACTGGCAATGCCCTGTTCTTTATCTGAAAAGTCTGTGCCTGAAATATCCATATCCGCCGATACTGCCCGCCTTGCCGAGATACAGTGCGTGTAAAGTCCGAGGATATATTTATCTGACATAGGGAAAGCGAATGTTTCCTGCCCGTCATAAGTTACCCGGTACTTTTCCTGTTCCCCTTCCGGCAGTTCAAAGCAGCACCGCACTGTTTCCAGATAAGTATGCCCGTCAAAATCCGGCTTTATTTTCTTCCCATACCTGCGGATTGCGGAAAATATGTTATTCCGGTCAATAAAAGAACGGGTACGCTTGAAAGCTGCTTTTTTGCCTTTCATATCCATGTAAACATTATTCCCCGTCCCTTTCCCGGCAAACCTGCCATAATCGCCTGTCCGCAACAGGTAGGACAGTACCTCTAACAGCTTTTCCCTTGATGCAATCTCCTGATAAGGGGAATCGCTGAAATCTATTTTCACAAACCTTAATGGGCAGCTTCCCTTTGCAGCCTCCCGTTCCATTACCCGGTCAACATCACGCATTGACTCCATTTATCTATCTCCTTCCGGTTCGGGATTAAATAATCCCTTTTCCTGCCACCCTCCACCATACATATCATACTGTACCAACTGCTGGTAATAGTGGTTCATGGTATTCGGCGCATTGTAGAGGGCAGTCACCATGTACGCCCTGATGTTAGTTATCTTGGTTGTGGTTTCCTTCATGCAGCCAATCACATACTCCAAATGGGAGCTGTTCAGCTTCAGGAATTTTGACTTCACAAGCTCATAAGGGTAATCCTCCCCATTAACCTTTACCGTCCTTCGCTTCACGCACACAATCTCGCAGATCACCTCATAAAGTTCCTCATACAGCCCCTTTTCGCTCCAGTCACCATATTTCATGTGATGCTCATACTCAATATTTTCTTTGATGATTTCCATGTAGGCGTTGGCATCATCCATCACATCAATCATATCATTATCCGGCTTGCCCTGTTTTTCTTTTATCTCCTGTGCAGATTGATTGATTGGATAGGATTCTCCGCCAGAAATATTTGCAGAAGTATTTGTATTTGTCCCCCCGTTTTGGTGCAGACCTGTATCTGTTTTCGGCAGGAGGGTATTTCCCATTTCGTCATGACCTGTATCCAAGTTTGTCGATACCTGTGTCCCGTTCCGGATACCCCTCCCTCCCAAAATTTCCATAGGGGCATCCGATTTTGTAGGGAGTCTCCCTCCCGTTTTATCATCAGACGCACCTGCACCTGAATCGTCCAATCCGTCCATTGCAGGGATTTCCTCTGGAAATGTCAGTTGGTACAGCATATCCGGTTTCAGTTCCACATACATCACATTATTACAGACAAGCCCATCTCCATAACTGACTGTCCGGAACTCCCTCCTGATTACCTGTAATTTTTCCAATTTATCCATTGCGGTTTTAATTGTTTTCTTAGATTCTCCAAATAAATCCGCATAATACTGATAGCTCTGCCTTAGAATATCCTCAGAAAATTTCTTTTTCCAGCCGAGGATATGTCCGGTTCCCTGATCCCGCACCTCAGAAGGGCGATACCAGTAAACAATATCTGCCAGAATAACAATCGCAAGGAGATATGGTTTCCCATTCTCCTTTGTGATTGTCCTGTACCAGACAGCGGGAATAATGTTTCCGGTAATATTTATGGAACCCATTGCGTCAACAATTATGTTTCCGCTTGTTAAGTATCCCATTATCAAACAGCCCCTTCCTCTTTCCATTTATCAAGAAGCGAAATAATAATGTTTTCAATCTCCTCATTGGAATAGCTGTCTGAAAAGTATTCGCCAATCTTGTCTGATTTTATTGTGATCTTTCTTTCCTTCGGCTTTTCCTCTGTCAGTATCAGACGCACCATTGCAAAGGTAAGTTCGCCGCTTTTGCCATATTCTTTAAGTTTTCCGGACTGCACCATGCTGACACTGCATCCCTGTTCTTCAATGACAGCCTGTACCCACTGCTGTGCTTCCTCTGTCAGAAAAGATATATCCACGCCCTGTGAAAAACCGAGCTTTTTACTGTCCACCATAATAAGAAGTTCTTCCGACAGGCGTGAAAGCCATATATACCGCTGAACCTTTTTCGCATTCTCCCCGGCAGCTTCCCCGACTTCATCAAGGGTGTTCTTCCCTGACTTTTTTCCCTGATGTTTCATGGCTTCATACTTCATTTTGTAGGCTCTCGCCTTTTCGCTTGGTAAAATATCCTCCCTCTGAATATTGGAGTCCACCATGATAATTGTCGCTTCATCATCGGTGTAATTGCGGACAATCACTGGCATCTCCGTTTTTCCGGCAAGCTCTGAACCCCTTTTCCTGCGGTGTCCGGCTATGATTTCATAGCCGCCGCCTGCCCTCGGTCTTGCAATGCCCGGAACCAGCACACCGTACTGGCGGATACTCTCCGTTGTTTCCTCCATCTTCTCATCATCCACCACCCGGAAAGGGTGGTCTTTGAATGTATGAAGGTCTGCAAGCGGCGCATTGATAATCTGTTCTACGGAGCTTTCCTGCCCCGCAGAACCGCCGAATAAATCCTCAAATTTCTCTATCTTAACTTTTGATGCGCTTCCTGCTTTTGCATTACTGCCCATTTCCAAGCACCTCCTTTGTCAGAGAATCATAAGCTGCCGCTGCCTTCCCTTTTGGATCATGCCTGTAAATGCTGACGCCTTCCGCAGAAATCTCCGCCGCCCTTACCGAAATAGGGATACTGTTCGTAAATATCCTTACACTGCCCCCATAGGCTTCCTTCAGCATGGCACTGATGTCCTTTGCATAGTTCGTCCGGCTGTCCACCATTGTCAGCAATATGCCCTCAATCTCCAGCTTCGGGTTAATCTGCCGCTTTACCTTGCCAACCGTCTTAATGAGCTGCTGCAAGCCTTTGACGGGCAGGTATGCCGCCTGTACGGGTATCAGTATGCTGTCGGCACAGGCAAGGGCATTTATGGTAATCATGCCGAGTGAAGGCATACAGTCTATCAGGATATAGTCGTAACTCTCCCTGACTATCTCTATGTATGACCTCAGTATTGTTTCCCGGCTCATGACATTCACAAGGGAAACCTCCAGACCGGATAATTCGATATTCCCCGGCATAAGGTCTATCCCTTCCTCATGGTGCAGGATACCCTCCGTCGGCTCTACTTCCTCGTCATTGATTAAATCCCCCATAATGGTTGCAAGCGTGACTTCCAAAGTATCCGGTTCTGTATATCCTAAACTCGCTGTCAAACTGCCCTGTGCGTCTGCGTCTATCAGCAGGACTTTTTTACCCTGTTTTGCCAGTCCGATTCCTAAATTGCTTGTTGTGGTGGTCTTGCCCACTCCGCCTTTCTGGTTTGCGATTGCGATTATTTTACACATGATTAAACTCTCCTTTGCTTCTGCTATGATTCTTTTATGTTGCTTTTTTTGACTTCCACATAAGCCCTGTAATATTTCTTTGTCCCTTTGTTCGGGAACAAATCAGAAAACTCCGTCACTTCGATTTTGGAATTTCTCTGTAAAATCTTCCCAAACCACTTAATATCGTTCTTTGTTCCCATAAGCCTGACTTTTAACATTAATCCTGTCCTCCAAACATGGCATACAGATTGTGGTTATACGTTGCGTACTCCGGATACCGTATCTGTACCGCCTGCCAAAAATAAGGTGCGTAGGCACAGCAGAACAGTTCCTCCACTGTGTAATTCCTGCACTCGTCCACCTGTTTCTCCGCATCATCGTAATCAAGAACGCTTGGCGTACCATTGCAGTATAGGTTGAACGCCATTCTGACCACCTTTACGCTTCCGCTGGTCTGCCAGCCTTCATGCAGGCATTCTGTTTTTACACAGCCTGTCTTAAAATCATAAATGCTTTTAATGTTCCTTCTTGTGTCATTGCTGATACCAAGACAATAGACAAGCGCCTTGTGATACACATCCTGATACCTGACCTCTTTCAATTTCTCATAGTAGAACTTCTCATGTGCTTCGCTGATAAAAATAACCGCTTTCTCTGCTCCTAACGCTGTACTGCTCATTCTTTTTTCCTCCATTTCTTATTTTGCTTTGCTGACCATAACAAAAAAGGACACTTCCCTAAAATTTCTCTTAGAAAAATGTCCTTAACGTACAAAATATTGAATTGGATTTATGAGTACAACTATTCATTAACGCTTATTATTCTTCGTTATGCGTTGTAAAATTGTTGTAAATTTGTTGTAGTTCGCAACTTCAAATACCGCAAACCCTTGATTTTACTGGACTTTTTAATCGACTGTTCGCATTGTCGGGAACAACAGCACATCCCTTATCGCCGGGCTGTCCGTCATCATCATGACCATTCTGTCAATACCGAATCCGATTCCCCCCGTCGGCGGCATACCGATCGCCAGAGCGTTGAGGAAATCCTCGTCCGTGTGGTTCGCCTCGTCATCACCGGCAGCAAGCAGCGCCTCCTGTGCCTCGAAGCGGCGACGCTGATCCTCAGGATCATTTAACTCGGAGTAAGCATTCGCCATCTCCCAGCCGTTCATGAAGAACTCAAAACGCTCTACATAATCCGGGTTCTCCGGCTTCTTCTTCGTGAGCGGGGAAATCTCGATTGGATGATCCATGACAAACGTCGGCTGAATCAAATGCTCCTCAACATACTCCTCGAAGAACAGATTTAAGATATCGCCCTTCTCGTGGCGTTCCTCGTACTCAATGTGATGCTCGTCCGCAAGCTTCTTTGCCTCCGCGGTATCCTTTACCTCATTAAAGTCTACGTTTGCATACTTCTTCACGGCGTCCACCATCGTGATGCGCTCGAACGGCTTGGATAAATCCATCGTGTGCTCGCCGTAAGTGAGGATCTCGGAACCCGTCACTTCCTTTGCCACATAGCGGTAAAGGTTCTCGGTCAAGTCCATCATGCCGTGATAATCCGTGTATGCCTGATACAACTCCATCAATGTAAACTCCGGATTGTGTCTGGTGTCAAGGCCCTCGTTGCGGAATACACGCCCGATTTCGTAGACGCGCTCCATTCCTCCGACGATCAGTCTCTTCAAATAAAGTTCCAGAGAAATGCGAAGCTTTAAGTCCTCGTCGAGCGCGTTGAAATGCGTCTCGAACGGTCTTGCCGACGCGCCGCCTGCATTCGATACGAGCATCGGCGTCTCGACCTCCATAAAGCCCTGTCCGTCAAGATAACGGCGAATCGTGCTGATGACCTTAGAACGCTTTACAAATGTATCCTTTACTTCCTCATTCATGATCAGATCCACATACCTCTGGCGGTATCTGGTATCCGTATCGGTCAGACCATGGAACTTCTCCGGCAGAATCTGCAGGCTCTTGGAAAGCAGCGTCACTTCGGATGCATGAACGGATATCTCGCCCGTCTTCGTCTTAAAGACAATTCCCTTCACGCCAAGAATATCGCCCACATCATATTTCTTAAAATCCTTGTACGAATCCTCCCCGATGTCATCCCTTGCGACATAAATCTGGATGCGTCCCTTAAGATCCTGAATATTGCAGAAGGATGCTTTGCCCATGACACGCTTGAACATCATGCGTCCGGCAAGAGATACCTCTTTGCCCTCCATCTCCTCATAATGCTCCTTGATATCCGCGCTGTGGTTCGTCACATCATACTTTGTGATGACAAACGGATCCTTACCGTTCTCCTGCAATTCATGCAGCTTTTCGTAGCGAACCTTAAGCAACTGATTCACATCCTGCTGATTGTTATTCTGCTCTGCCATGCTCTTCCTCCATTTATCGCTTACTACTATTCGTTCGATCTGTGAATAGAAATGATCTTGTATGAAAACTCTCCTGCCGGGGTAGATACGGTTACGGTATCGCCGATCTTTTTGCCAAGAAGCGCTTTTCCGACCGGAGACTCATTGGAAATCTTGCCCTTTAAGCTGTTCGCCTCGGTAGAACCAACAATCTTGTACTCTAATTCCTCGTCAAATTCACAGTCAAGAATCTTGACCTGACAGCCGATGCTTACCTTATCGAGATCAACCTCTTCCTCGACGAATACCTCTGCGTTCTTAAGAATCTTCTCAAGCTCTTCGATACGCGCCTCAATGTCTCTCTGCTCGTCCTTTGCAGCATCGTACTCCGCGTTCTCGGACAAATCGCCCTGTTCCCTTGCTTCCTTGATCTTCTGAGAGACTTCTTTTCTCTTTACGACCTTTAACTCCTCTAACTCGTCCTCCAGTTTCTTAAGTCCTTCGTAAGTCAGAATATTTTTCTTGTCCATAGCCCTTCTACCCTTCTTTGTACATTTTATCAACTTCCATAAAAAGCTTCTTCAAACCTGTCTCGTCCAAGCTTCCCCTGCTGTGTCTGCAAGCCCTTAACAATCACAGTATTATAACCGATAGGCACCATGATGTCAAGATTTTCCCCCTGTTTCCAAGGCTTTTTGTGAATTGGGATGTAGGCTCTGCCCTCTCCCATCTGTCCCGTATAGCAATCACCCTCCCACTCAAAATCCAGCAGCAGCTTCCATGTATCCATCCTTCTGCCCGCCGTGGTATATCCTCGCTGCCCCGCATGCCCGGCTCTCCGCCCCGCATGCCCGGTTCGCTGCCGTGCCGCAGAAAGCTCCCGCTTGGAAAAAAGCATCACGACCAGCCCGTTCTCCTCATACATTCTCTCAGCAAATTCATAAAAATATGCGGGGCGCTCCGTATAAATCGAGAGAAAATTCAAATCATCCGCAAGCTGCTCCAACACATCCCGCACATCCGCCGGCTCAAACATACTTCCCTGCTCGGACTCCTCATCGATCACCTCAAGTTCCACCCGCTGGGGCGCAATCCCGCGCTCCTTTAAAATACCAAAGAAAACGGGGCGGAAATTCCGCAAAAATTCATTGGCATATGACATTTTCTTTCTGTCCTGCAATTATATTTCTTCATTATATGATTGCACTTCCCTGAATAATGCCTCGAGCTGCTCATAAGTTTCCACTTCGTTGATCCTTCCCCGGAGCTTCGAAGAATTGCGGTAGCCTGCCGTGTACCACGCCGCGTGCTTGCGTATTTCACGGATTCCCGTATAGTCGCCTTTGAAGGCGAGCTGCATCCGCGCATGGCGCAGCAGCATGTCCGTCACTTCGGCAAATGTGGGTTTGGGAAGCATCTCGCCCGTCTTAAAATAATGCAGAATCTGCGCAAAAATCCACGGATTTCCCTCCGCTCCGCGCGCGATCATAAACCCGTCACAGCCTGTCTGTTCCGCCATTGCTGCGACGTCCTGCGCCGTGTTAATATCCCCGTTTCCGATGACCGGAATGGAAACCGCCTCCTTCACCGCACAGATAATCTCCCAGTCCGCCTTGCCGGAGTAGAACTGTTCTCTTGTCCTCCCGTGTACCGCAACCGCCGCGGCGCCGGACTCCTCGGCGATATGCGCCATTTCCACGGCATTGACATGCGCATCATCAAAGCCCTTGCGGATTTTGACCGTCACCGGCTTGTCGATTGCCCGCACCGTCTTCTCGATGATTTTCCCGGCAAGAACCGGATTTTTCATCAGTGCCGAGCCGTCGCCATTTCCCACGATTTTCGGAACCGGGCAGCCCATATTAATGTCTAAAATATCGAACGGACGCTCCTCAATTTGCTTTGCCATCTCGCTGATGATATCCGGGTCCGAGCCAAAAAGCTGAAGCGACACGGGATGCTCACCGGGGTCGATCGTAAGAAGCTCTTCCGTATTCCGATTCCCATACAGAATCGCCTTGGCACTGACCATCTCCATGCACACCAGCCCCGCCCCCTGTTCCCTGCAGAGCAAGCGAAATGGCAGGTCGCTCACGCCTGCCATCGGTGCCAATATCAAGTTATTTTCCAACGTTACGTTTCCAATTTGCAAAGGTCTGATAATATCCATACCGCCTATTTCTTCCGCTTACTTTTCCTGTGGCTTAATCTTCCCATTTTTGCGATTCTGCTTCTTATAGATCAGGTTCATACCCTTTAATGTCAGATTGGGGTCATACACGTCAATCATCGTCGTCTCGCTCGCAATAATTCTTCCGAGTCCTCCGGTCGCAACGACCTTGACCTCGCCCATGTTCGCCTCATCGATCATATGACGGATGATATATTCCGTCTGCCCGATCTGCCCGTAAACAAGTCCCGCCTGCATCGAAGAAATCGTCTCCTTTGCAAGAATGCTCGCCGGTTTTCTGATCTCAATCTCCGGCAGCTTCGCTGCGTCCTCCCACAGTGCCTTCGCGGAAATGCGGATACCCGGAGCCGTTACCCCTGAGACAAACGCACCATCCTTGTCCACAAGATCATAAGTCGTTGCCGTTCCGAAATCCAGCACAAGCACCGGACCACCGTACAACTCATACGCAGCAGCCGCATCTACAATGCGGTCCGCTCCGATCTGGCGCGGGTTCTCCGTGACTATACGAATTCCTGTTTTGGTTCCCGGCTCGATCACGATCGGGCGGATACCAAAATATTTCACAATCGCGCCTTCTAATGCATGCATCACATTCGGCACCACGGACGCAATAATCGCGTCATCGATCTCATCGTGCCGGATATCATTCTGCTCTAACAAATTCGTCAGCAGCATTCCGTACTCGTCCGATGTGCGCGGCATCTTTGTCGTAATACGGAAGCTTGCTGCAACATCGTCCCCGGAAAATACGCCCACTGTGATATTGGTATTCCCCACATCAATAGTCATTATCATAGTCGTTATCCATCCTTTCTTCGTCTGGTCCTATGTACAAAAGCTTATAATACATCTGGAGCGCCTTAAGCAAGTCCTCCTTGGTCTGCTGAAGCTGCTTGATTTTAAGGCCACAGCCGATATCGTCATACAGTAAATCTCCCTCATCATAGGAAGTGCGGAATTCCAATTCGCCATCCCCGTTAAAGACAAGCTGGAAAATCCCGCCGACGTCCTCCGTGAACAGGACGCACATGATCTTAAGCTCGTCCTTCACCTGCTTCGGCAGCCCGGCAAAATCCTCGTTCAGATAAAACTTCTTATTGTAAGCGCTCGCACCGCACAATACTACCTCTTCCATATATATCCTTTCCTCAGCTTATCCCGAATCATTCATGCCGACTTCCTGCGGCGCCCTTTTGGGCTCACACGTATCCATAGATTCCCCGGACGGAAACTTCGCCTGCCGAGACGAGCTTTCTGCTCTCCCATGTGTCCACGATCAGTTCCCCGCGCGGAGTGATTCCCATCGCTTTGCCCTCAAATGGCTCTTTGGGATCAAGTACACTCACGATCTGATGCATGTTCACAAGATGCGCGTTGTATTCCTTCACCAGCCCGCTCAAATCCTCCGTCTTAAGGAACGCGGCATAATAGTGCTCGAACTGCTCCCAGACCTCCTCCATAAGCGCCGCACGATTATACCGCTCGCCCGTTTCCAGATACAGCGATGTCGCCATCTGGGCAATCTCCTCCGGAAAAGACTCATTATTCACATTAATTCCGATTCCGATCACGATATGATTTACATAATCAAACTGTGCGCTCATTTCCGTGAGGATGCCACAGATTTTTTTCCCGTTCATTACGATATCATTCGGCCACTTGATGCCCGCCGGTCTGCCTGTCAGCTTCCTTACCGCCGCGGACACCGCGAGCGCGGCGACAAGCGTCAGCATGGAAGCGTTGTTCGGGTCGATTTCCGGTTTCAGCATCAGCGTCATGTAAATGCTCATGCCGCGCGGAGACTCCCAGCTTCTGCCCCTTCTGCCCTTGCCTGCATCCTGCTGCTCCGCGACCACGAGCGTTCCGCCGGGATAGCCTTCTTCCGCAAGCTGCTTCGCCTTTGTATTCGTCGAATCAATAACCGGGAAATAGAAAATTTCCTCTCCCACCCACTCCGTCCGGCGAATACTCTTTAACTCTTCCTCGCTCAGAGAATCCGGTACAGACACAAGCTTATAGCCCTTGTTCTGTACCGCCTCGATCTCATAGCCCGCCTCCTTGAGCTGATTGATGCCCTTCCAGATGGCGGTTCTTGAAACGCCGAACTTCTCGCACAGATCCTGCCCGGACACATAGTCCCCCGCTTCTCTTAACACGGTAAGTAATTCTGTTCTCATACTATCGCCGTCCCATCTCTTTCAAATCTTCTGATATATTATTCGCTAAGCGTCGCAAGCATCACTGCTTTGATCGTATGCATACGGTTCTCCGCCTCGTCAAATACGACCGACTGCGCGCTCTCAAATACCTCGTCCGTGACCTCCAGCTCGCTGTAACCGAATTTCTCATAGACTTCTTTTCCAATCTTGGTCTTTAAGTCATGGAAAGCCGGCAGACAATGCATGAAAATCGCACCTGGCTTCGCATTTGCCATCGCCGCCTTATTTACCTGATACGGCATCAGATCGCGCAGACGCTCCTCCCAGATTTCATCCGGTTCGCCCATGGACACCCACACATCGGTATAAATAACGTCCGCGTCCTTCGTTCCCTCGGTTACATCATCGGTGAGCGTAATCGTCGCCCCCGTCTCCTCCGCTGTCTTCTTGCAGTACTCCACAAGTTCCTCGTTCGGGAAATACTTCTTCGAGGTGCACGCCACGAAATCCATGCCAAGCTTCGCGCAGGTCACCATCAGGGAATTTCCCATATTATAACGGGCATCCCCCATGTATACAAGCTTGACGCCCTTTAACCTTCCAAGGTGCTCGCGGATCGTCAGCATATCGGCAAGCATCTGTGTCGGATGAAATTCATTGGTCAGTCCGTTCCAGACCGGAACTCCGGCGTATTCTGCAAGCTCCTCCACTATCTCCTGCCCGTAACCACGGTACTCAATACCGTCGAACATGCGTCCCAGGACCCGAGCAGTATCCGGGATGCTCTCTTTCTTGCCGATCTGCGAGCCCGACGGGTCCAGGTACGTCACATGCATCCCCAGATCGTGTGCCGCCACCTCGAAGGAGCAGCGGGTACGTGTACTCGTTTTTTCAAAAATCAATGCAATATTCTTACCGATCAGACTGTCATGCAGGATTCCCTGTTTCTTTTTCTCCTTAAGTTCTGCCGCAAGATCGATCAGATATATAATCTCCTCAGGTGTGTAATCCATGAGTTTTAAAAAATTGCGTCCTTTTAAATTCATATGATTCTCCTCACTTTCGCCAAATACGGCTTTATTTATAAAATCGTGCGCTACCAAGCGCGCGAGAACAAGCAGGCTGCCACAAATGTGACAGCCTGCGGATTCATGCAACCTATGTTCTGTTTATTCTGCATCCAGACGCGGAGCTGCAACCTCTGTCACGGATTTCGCAAGTCCTGCAATTCCCTGAATCTCGGACGGAATGATGATCTTGGTCGCCTTGCCGTCTGCCGCCTTCGCAAATGCTTCCAGACTCTTCAACTGGATAACGCTCTGATCCGGAGCAGCTTCCTTGATCATGCGCAGACCGTCTGCATTCGCCTGCTGAATCTTAAGAATTGCCTCTGCCTGACCTTCTGCCTCACGGATGGTCGCTTCCTTCTTCGCCTCAGCGCGGAGGATCGCCGCCTGCTTCTCTGCCTCTGCGTCAAGAATCGCAGACTCCTTCTTACCTTCTGCCACAAGGACGGTAGACTTCTTCTCACCTTCCGCACGAAGGATTGCTTCTCTTCGCTCACGCTCCGCCTTCATCTGCTTCTCCATCGCATCCTGAATCGCTGCAGGCGGAATGATGTTCTTTAACTCTACACGGTTTACCTTGATACCCCACGGGTCTGTCGCGACATCAAGCGTCGCTCTCATCTGTGTATTGATCGTCTCTCTGGAAGTAAGCGTCTCGTCTAACTCCAGGTCACCGATGATATTACGGAGCGTGGTCGCCGTGAGGTTCTCAATCGCCATAATCGGGTTCTCTACGCCGTATGCATACAGCTTCGGGTCTGTAATCTGAAAATACACAACCGTATCGATCTGCATCGTTACGTTATCCTTGGTGATAACCGGCTGCGGTGGAAAATCCACCACCTGCTCTTTCAATGTCACCTTCTTTGCAACGCGGTCAATGAACGGTATCATAAAATGTAGACCGACCGGCCAGGTTGCCAGATATCCTCCCAACCGCTCTACGATAAATGCATGTGCCTGCGGTACGATTTTGATACATGACACTACGATCAGCAATGCCAGAATCACCATGATTACAAATGCAACAATCAAAAATCCTCCCATGATAATCCTCCTCTTCTCTTACAATGTATGGAATGTATTATTTCCCGTTAGATATCATATTACTATATTTAATTTCAAATTACAAGAAAGAATCCGGCTTTGCCGGATTCTATAGAACAAAAGTGCGCTTCACACGCTCCCGTACTTCAAATTTTCTGGCAGCGCAGCTTTTGTTCCGCGCGCCAAGCTGCGCATCTGTGCACGCAGTGCTTTTCTGCAATAGGACGCAATTTCCTATTGCAGAAAAAAGAGCCGCAGGAAATGTCATTCACTCTCCCGCGGCTCTCCGCTGTTCTCTATAAATTTACCAGAATACGTGGTTGCCGATCACAACGCCCGGCTGACCTGATGACGCTCCGCGGAAACGGACCGCTCCACCGGTATTGTCCGCGCCGTTGATGGCTTCCTGCGCTGCCTGAACGCAGCTTGCCTTCGGACCGTTCGCTGCAACACTTGCAACAGAACCTCTTCCTGCCGGCGTAAACTGACCTGACTCATAAATAACGCCGTAAATACTGCCCGGATAAGCACCGGATCTCACACGGTTCATAACAACCGCTCCGACCGCAAGCTGTCCCTCATAGCTCTCACTGCCCGCCTCGCACTGAATCAATGCCGCAAGCAGCGTCACATCATCTACGGATGCTGCCATAGCCCCGTTCTGTACAGTTCCCGAGCTGGAAACCTGCGCAGACTTCGCCGCTTCCGCAGCCTCCTTCGCAAGCCGCTCCTTCTCTTCCTCAATGGTGACTGCTTCTCCGAGTGCAAGCTCTGTCGTCACATATTCAGCGCTGACATATCCTGTGCTGCCCTTATAATCAATGGCAACCCATCCTTCTACCGCTTCCGCATCCGCATCTACCGGGAAAGACATTCCCGTCGATACTGCCGCAAGCACGGACGCCTCTGGGTCTGCGCTGCTTCTGACGCGAAGTCCGTCTGTCTGGATCTCTGCTTCCACATCAAACGTCTCGTTTGCATAATTCAATGCGTCCGTCCCGTAGAGACAGTAAGAATTCATCACATATCCGTCTACGTTTCCGGATGTCACATGTGTCCATGTATCGCCGACCTCGGCAACCTGTGCCACTGCTCCTTTATATAACTTTCCGACGATCTCGGCATCCTCGCTTCCCTCTGCCCGAATGTAAAGGAACTCATTTACATCTGCCATCAGGCGGTCCTGCCATTCCTCCGCTTCGTCATTCGGCTGCGTCGTCGTATCTGTGGTCGTTCCGTCTGTCGGCTGCGTCTGCGCATCTGTGATCGTTCCGTCTGTCGGCTGCGTCTCCGCATCTGTGGCGGTTCCGTCTGTCGGCTGCGTCTGCGCATCTGCGATTGTTCCATCCGCCGAAATTCCGTCCGTCGGCTGTGTTTCCGCATCTGTGGTCGTTCCGTCTGTCGGCTGTGTCTCCATATCTGCGATCGCTCCATCCGTCGGCTGCGTCTCCGCATCTGCGATTGTTCCATCCGCCGAAGTTCCGTCCGTCGGCTGCCCTGTAGCGCCTTCCTGCAGGCTGTCTGTCAACTGTGCGGTAACTCCTGCCTGCGCGCCGTCAATCGCCAAAGTACTGTCCACATCCGCTGCACCGCCCGGCTGCACGGCAACATCTGTCGTCACCCCGCCCGTCAGCTGCGCCGTTATGCCTGCCGCCTGCTGTCCTGCTGCGTCCGGCTCTGTCCCATCCACCGAGGTTGCTTCCGCCGCAGCAACCAATACCCGGTTCATCTGCTCTACGCCCGCGGTCTGGTCAATACCCTCTAACGCGCTCATTTCAAATTGATTCAATTCTGCAACAATTCCTGCCGTTCCATTTGTAGCTAAGTCCGTTCTTGTCACTGCTGCTGCGGTCATCGGCTGTGTTCCTGCCACATCCGCAGCCTGTGCGATTGAACTCATCATCACCAGTGAACCGGCAACCACGATACCTTCAACCGCTCTCTTTTTTAAATTCATAGAACCCTCCATCAGTGTCTACCATTTTATTGAAATAGTATTACACTTTTGTGCTGTTTTATTCATATTTTGTTACAATTATTACGGATTTGTTACAGCGAAATTATAGCAAAGCAAATTTTTTTTGTCAAGTTTTTGGCGCAATCCACGCGCAGCCCACTCGTCTTTCCAAAAAAACAGACCGCGGAAACCCTCTATTTTCAAGGGTTCCCGCGATCTTTTGTGCATTTCGCCAAATTTTAAATTTCCGGTACTTTTGACTTAGGAAAGTCTCTTTAACAGCGCTTCGCGCGCCTCCTCGTAACCCGGTTTTCCAAGCAAAGCGAACATATTCTTCTTATAGCTCTCAACGCCCGGCTGGTTGAACGGATTTACACCGAGAAGGTATCCGCTGATTCCCACTGCAAACTCAAAGAAATAGAACAGTTCGCCAAGATAAAACTCATTCTGCTCCGGAATCCTTACCATAAGATTCGGAACATTTCCGTCGGTGTGCGCAAGAATCGTTCCGTTCATCGCACTCTTATTTACAAAGTCCATATCCTTGCCCGCCAGATAGTTCAGCCCGTCAAGATCGACCGGCTCCTCATTAATGACGACCGTCTCTCTTGAAGTCTCCACATTGAGGACCGTCTCGAACATCACTCTCGAACCGTCCTGGATAAACTGACCCATAGAATGAAGATCTGTCGTAAAATCAACCGACGCCGGGAAAAGTCCCTTCTGATCCTTTCCTTCACTCTCGCCGCAGAGCTGCTTCCACCACTCGGCAACATAGTGCAGGCTCGGCTCATAATCAGCCAGAACCTCGACTGCCTTTCCCTTGCGAAGTAAAATATTACGGATCGCAGCGTACTGTAAGGAATCATTTTGCGCAAAATCCTGCTCTAACGCAAGCTTTCTTCCTTCTGCTGCACCTTCCATGAGCTTATCAATATCTGCGCCGCTGACAGCGATCGGCAGAAGACCTACTGCTGTGAGTACGGAGAAACGTCCTCCCACGTCATCCGGCACAACAAATGTCTCGTAGCCTTCCTCGGTCGCAAGATTCTTAAGCGCTCCCTTCGCCTTATCCGTAGTCGCGTAGATTCTCTTCGCCGCGCCCTCTTTCCCATACTTCTTCTCAAGCATATCCTTGAATACACGGAATGCGATTGCCGGCTCGGTCGTCGTTCCGGACTTGGAAATGATATTTACGGAAAAGTCCCTGTCACCGATTACATCGACAAGCCCCTTTAAATATGTTCCGCTGATGCTGTTTCCTGCGTAGTAGATCTCCGGCGTCTTTCTCACTTCCTTCGGAAGATTATTATAAAAGCCATGTCTTAAGAATTCAATCGCAGCTCTCGCTCCAAGATAAGAACCGCCGATACCGATCACGACAAGCACCTCAGAGTCAGACTGAATCCTCTCTGCCGCCTTCTTGATGCGCGCAAATTCGTCCTTATCATAATCTACCGGCAGATCGATCCATCCCAGGAAATCGTTTCCGGCGCCCTCTCTCGACACAAGCAGCTCCTTCGCGTCTGCTACGAGCTTGCTCATGTAAGACACTTCCTCTTCGCTGATAAAGCCAGCGGCTTTTGAGTAATCAAAAGATATTTTTCCCATTTTTGCACTCCTTTGTCTCTAAAAAATTGCTGAAGCTATATAAAATTCATTAATGTTAATTTTATCAAACCTATCTGCATCCCGCAAGCGGTTTCTTGGACATCAGGAAAATACTTCGCCGAGAACCTCATCTATCAACTGACCCGGGGGCATGCTTCCGTCCGTCTGCGGCGGCTCTGCGGCTTGTCCCACGCCAGGTACGGCTTGCCCGGTGTTCCCTGCGCTCTGTCTTGCGCCAGGTACGGTCCATCCGACGCTCCCTGCGCTCTGCCCTTCGTTTGATGCAGCTTGTCCGGACTTCTCTGCACCCTGCCCTTCGTTTAATACTGCTTGTCCGGCATTTTCCGTAACGGAGATTGCCTGCATTCCCGGTTCCTCCTTCTCATCCTGCTCGTCCTCCGCCGTATTTCCTGCAATCTCCTGTATGTAATTTTCAATTTTTCTTATCCTATGTAATGCAGCAAACAAAAGAATGGTTGTAAACGATCCCGTCACTGCGGCAATTTCCCCGGCATATTCCGCCAGAAAAGAAATAATCTGTTCCATACACGCTACCTCTCCTTTCTATCGGGCGGTCAAAAACCGTCTGCGATATTTCGCTACTTATTATAGAAATACCCGGGCGGCTTTCAAAAAATTTTCTGTCGCTTACTGCGCTTTGTTTTTAGACAATTTTCGCGGACGGCAACGTTTTCATACATTCTTCGTCTATTGTGCTCCATATTCCCGAAATTACAAGTCTTTTCTTGACTTTTGCGCATAAGGGTATAATAATTAGGGAAGTAGAGATTAGGAAAGGGATTTTATTCTATGAAAAAAATTGTAATGACCGGAGGCGGTACCGCCGGACACGTGACGCCAAATATCGCGCTGCTGCCGGCTCTGCAGAAAGAAGGTTATGAAATTTCTTATATTGGCTCCTACGAAGGAATCGAGAAACGGCTCATCGAAGAGCAGGGCATCCCTTATTACGGGATTTCTTCCGGGAAGCTCAGACGCTATTTTGATCCCAAGAATTTTTCAGATCCATTTAAGGTACTAAAGGGCTACAGTCAGTCCGTTAAATTGTTAAAGAAATTAAAGCCGGACATCATCTTCTCAAAAGGCGGCTTCGTATCTGTTCCTGTGGTCCTGGCTGCAAGCCGCTGCAAGATTCCGGCAATCATTCACGAATCCGATCTGACACCGGGGCTTGCCAACCGTATCGCTATCCCGAAAGCGACAAAGGTCTGCTGCAATTTCCCGGAGACGATGGAATATGTTCCGAAGGACAAAGCGGTTCTGACCGGATCACCGATCCGCAAAGAGTTGTTATCGGGAAACGCCGAGCGCGCTATGTCTCTTTGCAACTTTACCGACCGCTCCAAATCCTGTATTCTGATTATCGGCGGCAGCAGCGGGTCACGCGCCATCAACACCGCAATTCGCAATCTGCTTCCTGAATTGATCAAGAATTATAATATCATTCATCTGTGCGGAAAGGGAAATCTCGACGCTTCGTTAAATTCCATAGCAGGATATGCGCAATTCGAGTATGCCAACCAGGAACTTGCCGATATGTTCGCGCTCGCTTCTCTTGTCATCTCACGCGCCGGAGCAAATGCGATCTGCGAGCTTCTCACACTGCACAAGCCGAACATTCTGATTCCGCTCCCCGCTGCTGCAAGCCGCGGCGACCAGATTCTGAATGCGAACTCTTTCCGCTCGCAAGGCTTTAGCTATGTGCTTGAGGAAGAGGAGCTTACCAACACGACGCTCTTAGAAGCCATCGAGCACGTTTCGAAGAAAAAGGCTTCTTATATTGAAGCAATGGCACAGAGCAATCAGCATGACTCCATTCAGACGATCATGCGCCTGATCGAAGAGGTTTCTGCAGAATAGTACAGTAAAAGCCCGATTGACATCCGTCAATCAGGCTTTTTTCATGTAACGCACATTATATATTTACATAATTCTTCTATTCGTATTTCAATGAATCTCTGATCTGTGCCATCTCCTCGTCAGTAAAAGTCTCATGGCTCCACATCAGAATATCATTGTTCTTTGCATTCTGATAACGCGGAATCAGATGCATATGAAAATGGAACACAGTCTGCCCTGCCACCTCATGATTGTTCTGCAGAATATTAAATCCATCGCAGGAAAGCACCTCCGTCATGTGACAAGCCAGCTTCTTTGCCAGCCTCATTGCCCCCGCAGCGACCTCTTCATCAATCTCGTAGATATCTGCGCAGTGTTTCTTGGGGAGAATCAGCGCATGCCCCTTCGATGCAGGACTAGCGTCCAGAATAACCTTAAAGGTATCATCCTCATAGATTGTGTTAGATGGGATTTCTCCTGCAATAATCCTGCAGAAAATGCAATTTGCATCGCTCATGGTTTTGCTCCTTTCTGTCAGAAATGATAATACCATAAAAGGCCGATGTGTTGTTGTTCTTCTTTTATGGGTATATAAATCATTTAACAATTACTTGACCATTTTATTAAATAATCATAGAATTGTCAATTTATTAACATTTCCTGCTTTAAGCTATGCAGTTTTTGCTTTTGCTTCGCCCTCCGGGAAAATAATCTTGTTGACAAAGAAGAACACCACCATGGAAATGCCGCCGTTTAATACAGTCGTTCCAATATTATAGAGCCATCCCGGCACAAACAATCCCGCAACCGCGACCCAGATACAGTTAATGGAGTTAACAATACAGGTAACAATGCAGAATGCAATCAGGTACCACATCCCCTGATACCAGATCTTCCCCTTGCTGCGGAATACAAAGCTGCGCTGGATCGGGAAGTTAATGCATTCTCCCACGAACATAGCTATCATATATGCGCAAAAATAAGGCAGTCCGCCATGTGCAGCATCGTATCCGATGATATTCCATTTGAATGTTTCTCCAAATAAAGTAATGTCGATTCCCGGGAAACCAAAATCCACATTTGGAAGCCCCGCAAATGCCAGAGGCAGAAACAGCAGCAGCAAATATTTGAATACTGTAATTAAATTACTTACAATTACAAACAATCCGCCTTCCCGGATCCACTTTGCTGCGCTTGGATGTTTATCGACAAAGCCCGCCCATAAATTTTTTATTTTTTCCATGTTTTTCTTTCCCCCTGTTTATTTTACAAACAGCCTGTCACTGCGAATGCGGCTTAGGCGAGGCCATTGCCCCGCCTAAGTCCTGATACACACTCAATTATCGTTCCGTCTTTGATGCTGCATTCGTTTCTGTAACAACCGGTCCAGCGGCTAAACTCTTTTTATATTTCTTAATGGTAAGTACTTCAAGAAGCGCTGCCAGTGCGATACCAATTACATCCACTACGATGAGAATTATCTGCCAGTTCTCCAATCCACCCTGCTCGGATGCACATGCGCGGCTGTTGGCAACTGTATATAAAATATTGTGTGCGGAATTACGTGCCGCAATGATGGATGTTGCACTTGTCTGGTCGGTCAGATGGTTTGTCTCTGTATCCATCGGAGCCAGACACATATCTGTACCACCGCGAATTGCCTGGTCAGCATCCATGTAACCATATACACCGTAGTAGTCTGTTAATACAAATCCACGGAATCCCCACTCATCACGGAGCACAGTAGTCTGTAATGGGTAGTAAGCGCCTGCCCATGTGGTTCCAACGTAGTTGAAGGAAGACATCACCGCATCTGCACCGCCCACTTTGACTGCAAGCTCAAACGGTTTTAAGTAAATCTCACGAATTGCCTGCTCGCCTGCCCATGTACATAACATGCCGCAGCGGTTTGTTTCCTGATCGTTTAATGCAAAGTGCTTGATATAGGAGTATACGCCGTATTCTTCTGCGCCTGCAACTGCGGATGCAGCCATCTTGCCGGACATTACGCCGTCCTCAGAATAGTACTCAAAGTTACGTCCTGCAAATGCACTTCTGTGAATATTCATAGCCGGCGCATACCAGCCGGATACTCCCATCTCGTCTGCCATCTTGCCGATCGCCTGACCAAATGCGTTTGCCAGATCTTCGTTCCATGTAGCTGCAATCAT
The DNA here is from genome assembly GCA_021771815.1 of Roseburia hominis. Lineage (GTDB taxonomy): Bacteria > Bacillota > Clostridia > Lachnospirales > Lachnospiraceae > Roseburia > Roseburia hominis_A. The sequence continues at coordinate 78,528 of JAETOE010000007.1, read as the reverse complement.
TGTTGCTGCCGGAAATCCGATCGATGCTTTTCCTGTAAAGTTATTATTGATGGATGCAGGTCCGTCACAGTCCGTTGTCTGTGGTTTTCCAACACTGCCAACCGCTGCCGTCGAATATCCGCCGTATGCAATCAGGGAATCCATATCTCCTACGGTAAGCTGGTCTAATAATAAATCCCACTGCTCGTCATCATATGCCAGTCCGCGCATATCCATTAAAGTCAAACCGTTATTTGCCCCGGTCGTAGGCATTACATCATCCGCATTGTTGTAATCCTCTGGATTATAGTTTGCATTGTTGATAAATGCCGCTTTTTTCTCATCGGATAATGAATAAGATTTTGGTGCTGCCGTTGCGTCCGCATAATTTGCAAATCCGTCTGCTCTTGAGAGAACTTCAAAATCTCCGGCCGCATCTTCAAAAGAGCTTGTTGCTGCTACATCATCCGTAGTTCTTGGATTGCTTTCATCATAAACTACATCACTTGCTACTGTATAACTCTTACTATCTATTACCGTATGCGCATCCGTATTGATGGAAATCTGATAATCTCCTGCCTCTAATACATAACAGCCTTTTCCGTTTTCATCAAAGGACGCCATATCCTCTGCGTTAAAGCTGATGGTGACGGTCTCGCTTGCACCCGGCTCTAAGACTTCTGTCTTATCAAATGCTACTAAGTTTGTTGCAGCTTTCTCAATACCGCCGTTGGTGTATGGCGGATTGTAATATACTTCTACAACATCCTTACCTGCCACATCACCAGTGTTTGTAACGGTTACATCAAAACTGATAACACCGTCTGCCTCTGTCATCTCACCCATTTCCTGTGTGAAAGTGGTGTAAGAAAGTCCGTATCCAAACGGATACTGTACCATTGCGTCATAGTCAAATTCCATATTCCCTGCCTCAGCCTCTGCGTAAGCAGTCTCGTAGAATTTGTAACCTACATAAATGCCTTCCACATAATTTACAAAGGAAGGAATCGTTGTTACCTCTGCCCCTGTAATAAAATCAACAGATGTGTAAGCGTGTTCATCCATGTTGTCATAGATAAAGTTACCGATATTGTTATAGTTCGGTGCTGCTGTTAAATCCTTCACAAAGGTATCTACCGTCTTACCGGATGGGTTTACGGTACCTGCAAGGATCTCTCCCAATGCAGTAAATCCTGTCTGTCCCGGTCCTGCTGTCCAGATGGCAGCTTTGATGGAATCATATTCGTCTAAGAAACCAAGCTCCATGGTGTTTGCAGAGTTGATCACGACAATTACGTTTGCGTAATCAGCGGTTACGCGCTCTAGCATCTGAGTCTCACGGTTGGAGAGTTCCAAATAATGCCTTGAAGTGTCAATATCGTCCGCATTCTCACTATAGCGAACCCCCGTTGAGCCAAAGCCGCCGCCCTCAACAAATGTATCCTCAGAGGAGATACTGGTCGGAAGGTCTGCACCCTCTCCACCGGAACGGGCAATTACAACTACTGCCGTATCAGAAAACTCTTTTGCTGATTCAAAAATACCTGCTGCGTTGTAATCATCCATAGACGGCTCTTTTACAGTCCAATCCTGTCCCCACATGCCAACGGTCGGGCGTGTATCACTGTATCCTGTATAGAAGCTTACCAGATCCTCATTTACCTGAAAACCTGCGTTCCTCAGGCTGTCAAGAATGGTAACTGTCTCATATTCCGCTGACATACTTCCGGAACCGGTGCCGCCATAAAGCGGATTGGTAGAAGACCAGCCGAATACGTTAATATTCTTGCCGTTCTCCAGAGGAAGTGCATTTCCTTCATTTTTCAGAAGTACCATACCCTCTTCTGCAATATCGGTACAAAGCTCCTCGGACTGAGAGATGCTCTCCTCCGAAATAGAACCTGACCCGGTTGCCAATGCCACCATGGTGTTCATTGGTCCGCAGATAATCACATTTACGATTACTACGACTGCCACAAGAAATGCGATCCATGCTTCTTTGCGGATTAACTTTCTTAACGGCTTTTTCATTTTCACGCATGCAACTGTCGCAATGATTGCCAGTAAAAGGCACACAACCAATGCGATAATCTGCGGTCTGCATGACTGCAAAACGGTGATAACGTCGTTCATGTTAATAGATAACATTTTTCTTCCTCCCATTTCTTTTTATTTGTTCAATACTGAACCTTGTAAATTCATACTAACACAAATATTTTTTTTGGGTAAAAATCTGCATAAACTGCATTTTTTGTGCATAAACGGTCGGCAATATTATCTATATTTACAAAATATGTTTTCTAGTATTGTGCAAAATGCACTATGTCACGGCATAGGTATCAATATCTTTAAATCAAACCAGTTATCCCTCGTGTCGATATCCACCGCACCCCCGTATTTATTTGCCGTATAACGAATACTCTTGATTCCGTAACCGTGAAACTGCTTTTCCTTTTTCGTCGTGGCAAAACGCCCTTCTTTGACGTTTAATTTGCCCTCAAAATAATTTTCAAAACGCATCATGAGGAAATTCTTCTGCTGGATCACCGTCACATGAATCAGTCGCTTTTCCTTATCCGGTATCTTTAACTCACACTCAATGGCATTGTCAAGCGCATTTCCAAAGATGCTGCAGATATCCATAATATCCATAAAGTCAAGCAGGCTCCCGTCTGCTACCGAAGTCAATGTGATTCCATGCTTATCACAATAGAGGCTCTTGCTGGTGAGTACCGTATCCAAGACTTTATTTCCGGTCTTATTCTGCAGCTCGTACTGCTTTATCTCATCTTCCATCTTATTTAAAAATTCGTTGCGCTTTTCGGGGTCCTGTTCGCTTCGCAATACTGCAATCTGATGCTTTAGGTCATGATATTTATAATTAATCAGATCGATGCTTTCTCTGGACTGTTTATACTGCTGATACTGATTCTGCAAAACATTCTGTACCGCCTCAAGTTCTCTGCGTACCGCCACCTCACAGCACTGCACCAGATGTGCATAGAGCATGGCAATTCCCCCTAAGTCCACCAACGTACGAATGTTGGCAATCTCAAAGGAGTACTGGCTGCTGAAGGGTGTATTCGTCGTCACAAAGCTTAAGTTACTAACCGCAAAGACTGCAATTCCGATAATCAGAGCCGAAAAAAATTCCTTTTTCCCAAGGTTCATCCTGCCATCCTTCGGCAGATACCGCCTTATGATATACCACATAAGTACGTCCACGACGCCGTAGATGCCAAGTAAGAGCAACCCCTGCACCACAAACGGCGGCATACTCTCTTTCCAGAAAAACCGGGAAATCTGCCATTCCAGGGACGCCGAAAATTCTGCCGTTACAAATGCCTGTATCCCAAAGTAGGATGCTTCCAGGTAACTGATGTCACAACAGATATAAAGAAAAATTATCATGAGAAGCACTGCAAGCGCCATGCAGGGAATCCAGAAAATAATCCATACCTCGTCCGTCAGCACAAGGAATATTGACTGTACCAGCAAAGCTGCCACAGATACTCCTATTACTTTCAAGCGGGGAATGCGCTTTTTTAAAAGTACGATAAACACCAGGCAGGCGGACCACTCTGCCAGTGCGGTGTAAATCCTTGGTATATCCGGTACAACCGTTGTCATTATTTCACCACCTCTCCCCAGTACTTTGTGAGCGCCTCCATGAACTCTTTTTTCCGGGCACGGCTTAAGATTAACGACTCGCCTTTCACTGTCGCGCAGCCCTCACAAATACCATCCACATGCGCAAGGTTGATGAGATACCCCTTATTTCCCCGGAAAAAGTTCATCTCGCCGAGCTTGTCCTCCACATCCTTCATCGTGCCGGACGCCTCGTAATTGCCGGATGCCGTGTGAAAAATAAGGTTGTGCCCCTGACTCTCCACGTAATAAATATTTGCCACATCTATGCGTATCGTGCCGCCCTTGATATTTACAGAGATAATCTTCTGGCTGCGCTTTTTCATCCGACCGATAGCACGTGAAAGACGCTGTGAAAACGCAAAGTATGACACCGGCTTTAGCACATAGTCAAACGCATCCACTGCATAGCCGCGAATCGCATACTGCGCCATATTCGTAATAAAAATAATAACAACCTCGGTATCGACTTTTCGGATCTCCTCCGCCGCAGACATACCATCCATGAACTTCATTTCCACATCCATTAAAATGATATCAAACTGTGCCTTGTATCTGCGCACAATCTCATCTCCGTCGGAATATATCGTAACGTCAAGCGCCTCTCCCTGCTCTTTTTCATACTGCATCAGATAGTCCCGAAGCTGGTCGGCGCACATGCTCTCATCTTCCACAATTGCGATTTTTATCATTGGATTACCTCCGTTTTTCTATTTCCCCGTCATACAGTCTGATGCTCCTAATATAACATGGCATTCCAAAACGCACAATGATATCCGGGGGATTCCTGCAAAAAAGGCTTACTGAGAGGCATCTGACCATACCTTTCAGTAAACCTTTTCTTATGAGCCGCACTTTCTTCCATAGAAAAGAGCTTCCTCGCTATTATCTAACGTTTAAAGCACGCCTTGATAAAATGCCCCGTGCCTTTGATGCGGTGCCCGTTTGCCATCTCTGTGAGCGCCCGTGCCATATCCATAGTTACCACTCCGTTTGTCATCTTCGCATAACCGCGGATCGGCATATTGTAATTAAAAAGTACATTCAAATTTGGTTTGCCCTGCCATTCTCCGATTTTTAGCAGGAGTTTTAGTACCCCATAAAAGAGCTTTCCAAAAATACCTTTTCCATAATAGAGCTGGCACACTGCGTCGTTTATCTGGATCTCTCCGCTCCAACTGCCGTCCGGTATCTCCCTGCCATACAGCACCTGGTACTCCTTGTCGTTTACTTTTGTAATTCTTCCTGCAAAGTAGTCCGGCAGATCAGCCCTGCTGTAACCGCCCCCGCTTACCGTTCCCTCAATGGCAATCTCTGTCGTAAGCGGTGTGTCTTCCACATTCGGTCCAACGTAGATCGTGTAATTGCCCTTTTCCGTCTCCCAGGTGTTCGTGCGGACGTCAAAGAAGCGAAATGCCTTATCATCCAACGCAATGGTAACTTTCTTCTCCTCGCCTGCCTTCAAAAATACTTTCGCGAAGCCCTTTAATTCCCTGACCGGACGGAATACTGTATCAGAATTTCTTCCTATATAAAGTTGCGCTACCTCCGCGCCGTCGCGCGCACCGGTATTTTTTATCGTAAAAGTCGCTTTCTCCCTATCCACGCACAGATTATCGTACCGGAATGTTGTGTACGAAAGCCCATAGCCAAACGGAAACCGCACAGCCTTTCCCACTGTCGTATAGTAGCGGTAACCCACATAAAGACCCTCGCGATACTCGCTGCTGCGCTCTTTGCTCGGATAGTAGTTATATGCCGGCGTATCTTCATAATGGTATGGGTAAGTCTCGTTCAATTTCCCGGATGGGTTATATTTTCCAGTCAGGACACGAAGCATTGCCGATGCGCCTGCCTGACCACCCAGGTAACCATGCACAATCGCCCCTACCTTGTCAAACCAGGGCATCTCCACAGCGGAGCCTGCGGACAACACTACAATCACATTCTTGTTTACCGATGCAACCGCCTCAATCAGTTCATCCTGCGCCTGCGGCATACGCATATGCACGCGATCTAAACCCTCGGACTCACTGACTTCATCCAGACCCCCGAAAATAAGTACGACCTCTGCCGCCTTTGCCGCTTCGACCGCCTGCTGCAAAAGCTTCTGATTGGTCTTGCGATTCCGCACATACCCCTGCGCGTATGTCTGCATCACCAATCCGCTTCCGCCGATAACGTCCACAATCGCCTCCGGCGTCTTCGTCGGATTCACAAGTGACGAGCCTGCGCCCTGATAGCGCGGCGTTTTCGCAAAATCTCCAAGAACTGCCACCTTTGTTCCATCCATAAGCGGCAAAATATTGTCCTTGTTTTTCAATAAAACTATGCTCTCCTCCGCCGCTCTTCTCGCCAATTCGTGGTGTTTTTCAACATCAAACTGCGTCCCTTTTCCGCTTGCTGTCGCCTGATGCGTGGCAAAGATAACGCCGAGCATCTCATCCAGGCGCTCGTCTAACACCTCTTCCGCAAGTGTACCTTCTGCCACCGCGCGCAAAATATCCTTCATACCGGAATCCCCGGTTCCCGGCATCTCCAGATGGCTTCCATTCTTCACACCCAGCGCATGGTCATTGCTGCCGCCCCAGTCGGACACCACATATCCGCCGAATCCCCACTCATCCACCAAAATCTCACGTAAAAGATGCTTATTCTCATTCGCGTAAACACCGTTGACCTCATTGTAGGAGGACATGATCGCCTTCGATCTTCCCTCTTTGACTGCTATCTCAAAACCAGTGGTATAAATCTCACGAAAAGTCCGCTCATCCACAACTGAGTTCATCGCCATTCGTCTGAGTTCCTGACTGTTTGCCGCAAAATGCTTCGGGCAGGCAGAAATACCTTTGCTCTGAATCCCCCTCACATATGCCGCCGCCATCTTCCCTGCATGATACGGGTCTTCCGAAAAATACTCGAAGTTCCTGCCGCACAGCGGGCTTCTCTTGATGTTAAGCCCCGGTCCTAAAATAACGTTGACATCCATGGTGACCGCTTCCTCTGCAAGTGCCGTCCCGATTGCCTCCCCAAGCGATTCATCCCAACTGTTTGCCACCGTCGCTGCCGTTGGGAAGCAGGTCGCCGGAAGACTCTTTCCCAATCCAAGGTGGTCGCCGGAGCCGCCCTGTCTGCGCAATCCGTGCGGTCCGTCCGACATTGCCATCGATGGAATCCCATACTGCGGATAATCCACGGTCTCCCAGGTGTTCTTCCCAGACATCATGCGCGCCTTTTCTTCCAAAGTCATTTTACTGATAATTTCCCCATACTTTAAGCTCATGATTCCTTCCCCCATCTCTACTGCTACTCTATGGATTCTGGTTTTATCTTATCAAATATTTTTCATCATGAGCAAAATTGGCACAAATGGTCGTTTTTTTGCGCAAATGGTTCGTGTACAATTACCAAAATATCTTATTACGTATGTCGAATTTTGTAAAACTATTGTTATTGAACTTATTCATGATTCATGTTAAACTACATTGTATGTAGTATTGACCCTCTCACGGATAAGAAAGGAATTACCATTGTTAAATAACGAGGATTACCTTAATATTTTTCACGAAATAAAAAATTCTATTACTCTGGTAAACGGTTCACTGCAATTAGTTGCCAAGAAGCACCCGGAAGTATGCGAATTCGATTACTGGAATGAAGCCATGTCGGAAATCAGTTTCTTAAAGAACATGGTCATCCAGCTTTCTTCCGCACGCCTGTGCAGCCACTTGAACCTTATGCAGATTAATCTCTATTCCTTCATACATCAGATTGAAAATTCCATCCGTGTGTTGTCATGGGATAACTTTGTCTGTAATTTCTATATAGACGAGAATCTTCCACTCATCGAAATAGATCCGCAGCTCCTCAAACAAGCGATCACCAATATCATCAAAAATGCCTGTGAAGCCATGAATGGGAAAGGCACTGCGGATGTTCATGTCCTATATGAAGATGAACTTGTAAAAATCACGGTTACCGATCAGGGCGGCGGATTAGACCCTGCGCTTGCCGATAATATCTTCCAGCCGTTCATCACCACCAAGACCGGCGGCAGCGGACTTGGCTTAGTCATCACCAAACAAATCATTGAATCGCATCACGGTACATTGACCTGTGATTCAAGGCCCGGCGACGGCTGTACCTTTACCATCGCACTTCCGCTTACGCAAAGTTAAATACCGTATCCAGCATCCGCAATATCTTAAAATTGCCCTTTGCTGTCATTTCCCCTGTCATGAACGCTCTTTGAAACGTCATTCTTCCACTGAGAATACCGTCCATTACCTCCGGCGTGAGCTTGGCATAGATATCTATATTCTCTTCCTGTCCGTAATGGATCGTAAGCTCCTCCTGGCTTACTTCCACAAACAGCGGTTTCTTCTTATCAGCCATCATGAACAAATATCTCGCATGAAAATCCTGATGCGGGACAAAGCCTCTCTTGAACTCCTCAATATATGCACTGTCATCGTCCTGGTTTGCCTTGCCAAGCATATCTTTGAACATGGACGCCAGCTCCTGAATATCTTCCTTCTGTTTCTTCACATAGCTGTCATCCGATACATACTTAGACAACTGCTCGCTCTCCTGCGGTGTCAGTTCCATCTGCGGCGTACGCAGAACACTCTGCTTCACTGCAAGATTACTGTTGGGCAGACTCTTCATCTTCTGGGAAATCGTCCGGTACAGATTCTCCGCCTTCTTCTCGATGATTACCGTATATTCCTTATTCATCTCAAAGCTTACGAGATCTTCGACATAACCGCAGAGTCCCGGACATGGCAGCCCCCCTAATATCTCCCATGCATTCGCCAGATTCATCTCTCCCTCACGCTCTCCGTACGTGGTAGACATAACAATCGGCTGCATATAAGTCGTCTGAATCTTATCCTTATCACCGTACAACCAGCATGCATCTAGAAACTGCTGCATATACCCGCCGATGCCAAGCCACTCTACCGTTGTCGCCAGAATGATTCCGTCCGCATCCTTCATCGTCTGCGGAAGCGTCGCTATCTCGTTCTTGTGCTCATAGATATTAATTCTCTCTATCGTGACGCGCAGCTCTCGCAGCACCTCTTCCATCTTATTCAAAACATAAAGTGTCGGATCATCCAACAGGCCTCTTCCACCATAATAAATATTTACTTTCATGCACAGCCTCCGTTCAGCTTCTATACGTTCTTCTTTTGAAGTACTGTTTTCAGTATATAAATTTTCAGCAGTAAAATCAACATTTTTGATACTTTCCGTGATATAAAATAACAGTCGCAACAAATCCGGTAAGCACTCCGCCTATATGTCCCCAATTATCAATTCCCGCCGAAGAGAAGCCATAATAGACCGTCAGCGCTATCATAAAAAGAATTCCTTTTGTCGTAATCCGCTCCAATCTCCCCCTGTGCAGGATCACAACCCACAGAAAACCGCCGACCACTCCGAAAATCGCACCGGAAGCGCCTGCGGAGACGGCATAATCTCCCGTAAGAAGCATCACCGTGAGAGAAAGCAGGCTGCCGCCAAGCAGTGAAAACAGATAAATCACCGCAAAACGCCAATGTCCCACCACGCGCTCCAACCGCGAACCCATGCAATACAAAATGACCATATTGTTGATGAGGTGCGCCGCTCCAAAATGAATAAAACCAGCCGTAAAAAGCCTCCACCACTCATGCCTGCCGATTACCAGCGTCGGGTACATTCCCCCATACTTCGCAACGAACAACCCGTCTAACGTGCTCCCCACCAGTTCCATTACAAGATATACCAAAACATTGGCTGCAATAAACACAAGTGTAATATACGGTAATTCTCCACCAGCTTTTATACTTTTTACCATATCTTTGAGCGGTGTTTTTATGCTGTTTTCCTCACAATTCTCATGGTTTGCATCAAATTCATTCTCAATCGCCTGCCGAAGTCCGAAAAAATCGCCCGGCTGATTTTCAAAAATGAGAAGACGACCGGTCTTAGGCTCACACTGCCAGATATTCCTGCACTGCGTACATAGCTGCCGCCCTGCTTCACCCCCGCCTACCAAAAGTGTCAGCACCTCCACATGATACACAGGAAACCCTTCCGGAAAATCCGAAAGTATCCCCTGCGGATGGTAAAAGCTGTTCATAACACGCTCTTCCATCATCCGCTGCTGTTCGGGCGTCATCCGGTATCCCCCGGAGAGATCCGCCGCTAAGACGACGTGAAAACCTTCCTTATAATATTTATAGTAAATTCCCACCTCGCTCGGTCTCCCCTGGCAGAAGCGATAGCCTTCCCTCGCAAATATGCCTGCAAGTCCCATATATTCCATCCTGCATTCCTCGGTTTCTATATTAATATGGTTATTATAGATACAACCCCGCAAGAATGCAAACCTACAGCTGCTTTATTTTCTTAAATAAATCTAAACTTTTCGTCCGCAAAAAGAACAATCTCATTTTTTTGCAAGCTCATCTTTGTCTTATAATTAAGCAATTCTCCTCCTACATATGTCCCGTTTGAAGAATTCATATCTTCTATAAAATAAATTCCCTCTTTTCTGCTGACGCGCGCATGTCTTCTACTGACCGTCGCGCTCGGGATATAGCCCCCGCATTCCTCACTGCTTCCGATCACAAAAGAATCACCCTCGATCACAAGATCTTTGCACGGTCCCTTACCCTCGTACCGCAGAATCCCTTCCGGCGGTCTTGTCAGTTCCGCCAAAAGTATCGTCGGATGTGCTGATTTTGGCGCTTCCTCCTCTTCCGGTTCAAAGAAAAATACCTCCTGCTCCGGCACAGCTTTTGCCTTCCCTGCCCGTATTCCTTTCTCTGCAAAAAAACGACGAATATCTTCTAATACATTCTTTTTGCCCTTCGACGCTCTTCTCCCTGCAGCATTCTTCTCTTTGTCTCCCGGCTTCACCCAGCGCCCCTTCATCCACGAAAATGTCCTTTGCCCAACGCCTTCTTCCTGCGGACGCTCTGGCTGCCCATTATTTCCGTGCTCTGGGTTTTCCCATTTATTTACCGCATCTCGCCCAAATACTTTTCTTTGCTTGCTTACTCCTCCTCGCTCCTCTGCTTTCTCCCGCTCGTCTGCTCCTTTCCATCCATTCGATTCTTCCCACTCGTCTGTCTCTTCCTGCTCGTCTGTGTCCTCCTTTTCGTAGGGCAGACGCAGCAGGCTCTTAAGTTCCGACAAACTCCTTCCTCCCCTGGCGACATCGTCATATATTCCATAGGCGAGTGAAACTGCCCGCTCATCCTCATGATCCAGATGCGTCAAAAGTTCTTCTAACAGCTCGCGAAACGCGTCAGACAATATTTCTCCATTTCCCGGATAATAACAGAAATATGCCTCCCCTGTCCGATGATCCACAAAAATCCCCTCCGGCATAAGCAAAATCCCCTCTGCATCAAGCAGGATCCCTTCCAGAAATTCTACCGCCCCATATATGCCAAGCAAAAGCCCACAGAGAAATGAATACCCCAATTTCTCCGTCTCAAGCCATGCATCAAGCGCCTGCTTCCCAGTGATCTCATACCACAGATAGCTTTCTCCATTTTCCTGCACGTGCTCCGCGAATAAAACATTACTCCCCGGCGCATTTGCTATCATCTGCCGCTCCCACTCCTTCTGTTCCTTCTGCTCCGCGAGCACCATGTAACTCGCTCTCAATTTTCTGATATATTGTACTTCCATTATTCACACCCCGTCTTTATTGTTCATCCCCGCCGTTTTGCAACAGTTCGCCCATCGTCTTCCAACGATAGAACATCTTCACCGTATCAGGTTCCGGCTCCTCCATAATCAAAGCGGCCGTCTCTCTGCACTCGCCGTACATCGCAAGCCCGCTCCCCATTGCCAGCGCGAACACCATAAGCAGCATCGGCACGATCAATGCCGCTTCAATCGTCAGGCTCCCGCGCATTGCCACTTCCCCCTTTTCCGTTATCTATCTTTCCAATTATTTCTTCGTCTATCTTTTCCATCGTTTTCTTATCCAAGTTGAAACAAATATGCCGCCAATAGAAACGGCAGAAACGGCATCCTGTAATTCCTTCCCTTTCTTTTTATGACGAGCAGGAACAGCGCCGCAGCCGCAGCCAGAAAAAGCGCGGCAAAAAGAAGCTCCAGATTGCCCCAAAAACCAAGAAATGTGCCGCTTGCCATCAGCATCACCCCGTCTCCCATCCCGATACACTCCCTGCCAAGCCAAGAGATGAGCAGCATAATAGTTCCGATTCCCATACCCATCAGCAGATCTGTAAACGTATGCTCCCGGTAAAACAAATATAAAAGCCATCCCGCAATCCCCGCCGCACACGGAAGATATATGTTGATTTTCTGTTCCTTCCAATCCTGATACGCTGTTACCGCAAGCACTCCCAATAACGCCGTATTTCCAATCAGACCACCTGTCATCTTTTCATTCCCTCATTTCTTCATCTTTTTTGCCCTCTCGTTTTATTTTCTCTCTGTTACATCCCGCATCTGCTGCACGCACTGCGCGATCCGACCTCGGATAAACGTACCATGTAAACGGTTCGCTTGATACCGCTGCACCCTAAATCCGTATGATAACAATCACCCTGGTTCGTAATGTATACCCGTCCGAACACATTTTGAGACGAACCGCACTGCTCACATCTGCGATATTTACCGCCGCTCTCGTTTCTCAACACCGCAAGCTGGTCATAACTCACAGACTGAATCGAAAGCTCCAGATGCGTACATGTACTCTTCGTGTGGTATACCGTTCCCGTCTCGGTCACATAAACCCACTCATCCCCTGTTCCACTGTCTGCCGCCCCGTTCCAGCCTGTCCATTTCCTGCAGTCTGCCCTTTGCTCCATCGCAAAATCCCATACCCAGAAAATGCGAATAGGAAGTTTCAAATGATAGCTTGCTTTCAGATGAATCTCATCCTGCGTAAACTCAGATTTCAGAAGGCTGACTCCAAGATTCCCCCCACTGATATAACGCTCCGCCGTCTCCCGCCCGGACAGTTCCTTTAGAAACAGCACTTTTGCCTCTCCAATTCCGACGATTTCACTCGAGTCCTCACCCGAGAGCGTAACCGCCAAAGTCCTCCCCGTGTCATCCAATGCCTTCTGTACCTCAAGCTGTACCTGCATCACACGGAAAAAAAACAGAATACTGACGAAAAAGCATGCCGTCAGCGGCAGAATTACCGCCGCCTCCAATGTAAATACCGCACGAAGCCGGAGGCATCGCGGTGTCCCTTTCCGAAACAGTTGACGGTATCCTAAATCACAGGTCGGATTCCTTTCGGGGAGAGAACATTCCTTTCCTTTATTCATTTTATTTGTCAACCTGCACACAAAATAAAGAGACACCGCGACACCCCTCCTTCATTCGTAATAAGCAAATTTCTTCTCATTTTCAAACACAAGCTCCCCGATTCCCGGACTTCCAAGCATCGAGATCTTCGAAAACAGCGGCTCTGCCGTGTAGGTTATGCGATACCGGATCCCGCAGAGCATATGGTCCATTCTGCAGTTTGCATACGCTGGGGTCAGCCTGATATTCCATTCCATCACATCCATCATCCGATACGCCAGCTTCTCCGTCCGCATCGTAAAGAGCAGCCCTTTGATATAATCCTGATAGGAAATGCCGTCCGCACATTCCATCGCGCCGTCTCCATCCGAAAACGCCTGTACAAGATTTCCGAGGCTGGTCGTCCACTCCCCACTGCTCTTAAATAGCGCGATCTTTTTTCCTGCAAGCAGGGCACGGATATCCAAAATACTCTCCACATACGCCCACGCCGCAACAATTCCGATCTGCACGACCTTGATAATTGCTGGATTCCCCGTAAACCCGGCAAGCACCTCCGCCATTGAAAGCGTCGTCGCCATCTTTCCGCTGTCCCCGAGAATATGGGTTATATTTGCCGCTTCTCGAATTAATAGAAGGCGGTTCACTGCTCCCTCGAGATTATCCACGTCCGCTTCCTCCCCGCAGAGAACATACTCCATCTCATAAGAAAGTGCATGCTCCTCTGCCGGATCTCCATAATCCGAAAAATACTGATCCATATATTCGAGTGCCAGGACCTTGTCATACCAGTCTGTCTCCGCTGTAACCGCAGCGGTCCCCTGCTCGCGTTTCCGCGAACCGACCGTATCTGTAAGCGCAACCCGTTTTGTGGAGATGCCGCCCGGTTCTCCTGTTACCATTCCAAGAAGCGCATTTTGTTTCAGAGCAAGCACAACGTCGAGCGGATTCTCCTCTACCCTGCCCGGCTCCCGCGGCGCAGTGCTCACATCCGTCTTATTTCCTGACGCTGCTTCCTCCTGCTGCCGCTTCGCATCTTCAATCGCAGCTTTTGCATTCTCCACACTTCCCGTCATCTCCTGCTGTTCCTGCTCTGCTTCCTCACTTCTGGTATATCTGTCATATAAAATCTGCGCCGCTTCTACCGAAAGATTTTCCTTCATATAATCTGCCACACAGTCCAGAAACACACTGCCGTCTCCGTCCGTCAGAAGTTGATATTCCACCGTTTCCGCCATGGCGGGCGAAAGCGCCATTACCGCGCTTCCATCCCCGCCCTGATTCAGATTGGTGCGTATCCGTTGCAGGAGCACCGCCGTGACATAGTCCATGGAAAAATTTTCCCCGCCGTACGCGCCATCAAGCCCCAGCATATGAAAATCCTCCCACAGGGCGGGTTGATATTCCGCGCAGACAGACTCTACCGCAAGCGCAGAGCTGATATCCGCATACGCTTCCAGCTCATACATCCTTCCCGCCTCCAAAAGCGCTGTCAGGAAGGACGCTATCAGCATAAATGTCAGCGCGGCAAATACCGTAAGACTTCCTCGCTTCTCCATATCAGACCTTCCCCGCACGTTTCGTGATCGTATCGAAAATGTCATTCACCAGATCGGTGAGCTGGTCCTTAAATATCAGGACAAGTCCGATCAACACGACCAGAATCAATATCAGTTCTACTACTCCAACTCCGTCTTCCTCTTTGATAAATTCTCTGATTCCTCTCATAGCAACCTCCTATTCTAAATCTGAAATGCAAATACTGCCGGAATAATCAGAATCACCATCACAATTCCCAACATTATCATCATCGGAAAGAGAAGCTTTGTTCCCGCTTCCTCCCCATAGCGTTTTGCCGCACGCTTCCGCTCCTCGAAAGCGTTTTCCGCTTCCTGCTCCAGGAGAGCTACTACTCCCTGGCTTCCCTTCTTCAAATTTTGTGTCAGGATATTTGCAAATTTCCGATACATGGCTCCCCCGCAGCGCTCCCCAAAATGTTCATACGCCTTCTGCTCTCCCACACCGCTTTCCATTTCACGGCATGCAATCATCATCTCGTCATATACCGGCATCTCCCGTACCCTATGCACTTTCCGCTTCTTCTCGTAAGAAAACGCAATTTTGCGAAATGCCCCCTGCATCGTCATACCCGATCCAAGAAGCAGCGCCAGCTTACTCACCATATCCGGATACTCTAATTCCAACAGACATTCCCGTTTCTTCCGGGCCTGTTCTTCCCTGCTCCGCACAACCGCCGGCACAAATCCCGCCAGAACACCCCCAAAAAGAAGCATCTTCTCCGGCGTATGCGCCGCCCTCTCCTCCCAGAGAAGCCGATGCTCTCCCACCGCATCAGGAAGCGTCAAAAAAGCTTCTCCCGTCTTCTTCCCCTGTTCTGACAGTTCTCTTTCCAACTGCTGCAAAAAACGTTCCTGCTCGCCCAGAACTTCCGGGAACACCTGAAAATAAAACTCTGTCACACGCTCCGTTTTCCCGCAGCTTAACAGGACGCGCGCCCGCACCAATTCCCCTTCATCGGAAAGCTCTTTAGCGACCACATTGCCCGATGCGTCCATAATCCGGTAATTGTCAAAGCTCCACTCCGCATCCACCTTGCCGTTCTGATAGCTGTCCCTTATTCTGACTCTCTTTCGAATGCAGTTTACGGATGCATTCTCCCCCGGAAATTCCTCTGTAATCTCTTCCTCAGCCGCGTCAAGATATACCTGTTCTTCCCTGACGGTAAGAAGCTGCTCGGGGACATCGACATGATAGTCCGCCCCTTCCTTCTCTCCGTCTACATACAGGCTCAGATCCGCGCCGTAGCTTCCCCCGCCGTTCGGCTTCCTCTGCAGAAGATTCCCGTCCGTAAGTACCGGACTGCCGCTATCCGACACTCCCGCTGCCAGACCAATCAGAGCACTTGCCGCTATCACCCCAAGCATTTTCTTTCTCATCTCCGACAGACTCCTGCGGCATATGAGTCCAAGCAGCACGCACGCCGCCAATACCACCGCACACACAATCATGGCTCTCTCATCCCCCTTTACTCCGGCGGCTACACCTGAATGTCAAGAATATGTTCCGAAAGCTTAATTGCCGCCAGATAGATTCCAAGCGCCGTACTCATAATCACGATTCCCAATACATTACCGTACAGCACCTCAAGAAAATCCCCCGACGTGAATGTCAGATATGCCAAAATTCCAAGCGGCATAACATTCATGATCCTTCCCTCCAGCTTTTTGCCCGCAAGCACGGTAGCAATCTCCCGCTCTACCTCCATACGCCCGATAAGCTTCTGCGTCGTCGTGCGGATAATCCTGGCAAAATCGCCCCCGCTCCTCTTCGCAAACGAAAATACCTCGGCAAAGCTCTCAATCTCCTCACAACCGCTGCGCTCTGCAAATTCTCCGAGCGCCTTCTCAAGCGGTTCATTCATCCGCACCGCCTCATTCATGCGATGTACCTCCGCAAGCATAAGACAATCTTTCCCGTGCAGGCCAAAAAGCTCCTTTTCTGCCTCCCGCCAGGAATTCTCCATGGAATACCCCGCAAGAAGCGCCGCCGATACCGCCTGCATCGTATCCTTGAATTCACCAAGAAGCTTCTCTGTCCGCTTCTTTTGCTGCATTTCCTCATATCTTCCCCTGCATACAATATACACGGCAGGCACTAAAACCATCCCCCAGAGAGAGCGGTAGAACAGCCATGCAATTATACCGTTGAGCGCACTGCCCGCCGCCAGACAGAGAAGCTTCTCCTTCACCCCAAGCTGATATTTCCGATAATCCATGTCTACATCACCCCCTCCGACAAAAAGCCTGCTCTCCGGCACTTTTCCGTATTCTGTAGACCTGCCGTCCGCACAAGCGCCCCTTGCACAAGGCCGCATTCCTCCCCTGTCTCCTCAAAGCGGAACAACTCCCTCAAAGCAATCTCCCCGTCCGTCATTCCGATAATCTCCGCAATACTAAGCACGCGGCGGCTTTTATCCCGCAGTCTCCCCAGATGCACCAGAATGTCGATTCCCGATGCGATCTGGCTTCGGATTGCCGGAAGCGGCAGTTCCATCCCCATAAGCACCATTGTCTCAAGGCGGCTTAACATATCGCGGCAGGAATTCGCGTGTCCGGTCGAAAGACTTCCGTCATGCCCCGTATTCATTGCCTGTAGGACGTCGAGCGCTTCCGCGCCCCTGCACTCCCCTACTACAATCCGCTCGGGACGCATACGAAGCGCCGTACGGATCAGATCACGGATCGTGATCGGAACAACCCCTTCCGTATTGGCATTTCTCGTCTCAAGGCGAACCAGATTGGGCTTGTCCAATAACTGCAGTTCTGCCGAATCCTCGATGGTAATAATCCGCTCCTCCCTTGGAATATATTGAGACAGCGCATTCAAAAACGTTGTCTTCCCCGAGCCGGTTCCGCCCGAAATGAAAATATTGTACCCCGAGCACACCAACGCTCTTAAAAACTCTGCCGCCTCCCCGGTCAGCGAACCCATTCGAATCAGATCTGCCATGCCGATTGGACACTCTGGAAATTTGCGGATGGAGATGGCTGACCCGTCAAGTGCAACCGGTTCAAGCACAATATTCACACGCGAGCCGTCTGCAAGCCTCGTGTCCACGATCGGCGACGCCTCGTTCACCATACGGTTACTGTAGCCTGCCATCTGTTGTATCACATCACCCAGTTTCTCTTTCGAAGAAAAGTGCCTGTCTGATTCGTAGAGTCTGCCTCCTTTCTCATAGAAAATATGGTCGGCGCCATTCACCATAATTTCGGTAATCTCCTTGTCTTCCAACAGTTCCTGCAGCACATCGAGCTTGCGCATCGAATGGAACAAGAACTGCTCCAGTTCGTCGCGCTCCCTTAGCGTAAGCATTCTCTCTCTGGAAAACCGCCCCGCGTGTTCCTCCACCAGACGATATACCTCCTCATCCCCAAGCTGCCTGGTCAGGTCAATCTCCTGCATGATCTCGTCGCGCAGCTTCCGGATCTCGCCATCTGATATCCTCATATGCACCTCCCATCTGCAATTTCCTTATACATCTCCTCCAATATTCTCATACACACCTCCCATCACTGATTCTCATGTGCACCCCCGCCAAATATTCCCTGACATAATCTCCAAACTCACTCCAAAGAAGCTGCCTGTATACATCTATGCCTGTGCGGATTTTTTTTGCGGAAAACGGGAGCTGCACCACGTGAAGCCGCTCTTTCATCTCTTCCCCCTGTTCCCGCGCAAGGTATCTTAAGAAGTGATTCATCTGACATTCATAAAAATAGCCGTTCTTCATCAGACAATAAATACTCGTACATGCCTCGAGCGCTCTTGCAAGTTCCCGCATTCCCGCTCCAAAATCAATCACCAGTGCATCATAATCCGTCTGTCTCTCCACAAATTCCAGAAATGCATCATAATCTGTCACTGAAAATTCCATTAAATCTTCGGGATTATCAAACGGTGGAAGATAATGAATTCCCTCCGCCTCATAGACCCCTTTTAAGAACACGTCCTCCGGAAAACGATTCCGCCGGATCGCAAGCACTACATCCCCCAGATCGTATCCTCCCGTCAGTCCGAACAGTTCCAGAAAACCGGAATGCTCCATGAGATTGACGTACAGCACCTTCCTCTTCTCCGCAAGCGTCCGCGCAAGCACAAGCGAAAAGGGCATCTGCATCTCGTGACAAATTGGAGAATACACGCCAATGACCTCCGTTCCCGCCGTCATGCTCTGTCTCCTTTTCTCCGGCACACCCAAAAGTACCTGTACTTCGTGTAAGATTATCTCTATAGGCTGATACCGGAACACATCCGCCGCCCTTACCGCTGACGGGTATTCCTCCGCCCCGATTAGCCGGTCTTCCGCCCTAATCGACGGATATTCTGCTTCCGCGGATTGATACTTCTCTGTTCCCACAACACGGTATCCGCCCGCTTCCGCGACCATGCCCGGCTCCTCCTGCACTTTTGGCATCGTCTCTCTAAGAAAAAGAACCGGAATCCCACGTGCAGCCGCAGCTCTCCCTGCCTCCGCAAAGCCCATCCCGCAGACTGCAACGTCTATTTTTTCCTCCTCTGACCTCTTTGCCCAAAGCTCCGGCGACGAGAATGCGTGCACTGCATACTCCCCTGCCCTGTGCTCGATCAGGTATGTGACAAATCTGTCGCGGTACTCTGTATCCGTGTCACAGACAGCCACCTCAATTCTACTCAATGGCACACCCCCAGACCACAATAAAATATCCAATCAGTATCGATGTTGAAAAATGTATCAGAGTCCTCTGATGTCTGAATATCCCCGCAGCCCGCTTCTCGTACAACAGCTTTCCCAGACCAATGAACGCCGCCGAAAAAAAGGCTGCGAGCATCACATAAAGCAGTTGCCTTATTGTCAAAAATCCACCAGCTACGGAAAATAACTTGATATCGCCTGCGCCCAACGCGCGCATTTGAAATAAAAGAAATAGAAAGATAACCGGAATAGAAATGTTCACCAGGAAATGAACAATACCTGCACTGCCTTCCCCCATAATGCGGAGTGCAAGTCCTAAAATAAGCCCGGAAGCAATCAGCCGGTTACTGATCTTCATCTCCCGGAAGTCCTCCATCACTGCCAGTACAAGAACCGTCAGCAATGTCAGTGTCGCAACTTCCCCAATTCATCACCTCTCTTACTTGTTTGTAAATCGGATTATAACAATCCCGTTTTACTTTGTCTATAGTTTTTGCACATTTTGTCTACATTCGTAAACTTTTCACAAAATTTGAAGCAGCAAGATCGCATATAACAGCGCAACCCCGCCAAATCCAAGGGTCCCGGTTGTCAAAAGCGTAAGCGGGTTAAGACCGACCGCCATAGAAATCCCCTGTGTTTTAAGCAGATGGTTCACGATCACAATACCAAAGACACCAAGCACCATCCGCACCAGAAAATTGAGCACAATCTGTGCCCGTTGCTTTAATACCGAAATTCCAAGCACCAACGCGCAGCTCCCCGCCAGTATACCATACGCAGTCATCGACATATTCTAATACACTTCTCTCCCGATGTCATTTTTCTATTATTATGACTGTCCGGCATATTTTATGACCTTTATCTCTCCCAGCAGAGATATTACTTGAGTTTTCATAATGCCTTACACTGTTTGAAAGCACCGGCGCAGATGTGGATTTTCTATTTTTTTCCGAAATTTGTATAGAATAGGATTTATTTGTTCATACTCTGAATATAGATATAATAAACAACAGACCTGCCTTATCTATAGGCAGCGCACAAAGACTGGGAGGATGTATGCTGCGTTTTTTTCAAAATGAAAAAACGAATGATAACCATTATACTCTGCTTATAAACGATCTCCACCAGACCGCCCAGGACCTGCAGGACGCCTACCGCAATCTGGAAAATGTCATCGATCCCGATCTGATCGACTGCTACATTTATGAACTGAACTCTGTACAGATGCGTTACAAATTCCTGCTGGCGAGTATCAAAAATTATGAAACCAATCATTCTTATACAAAAAATCCAGAGGATTTTTATGCAAAAAACCCTCTGGAAATATCTGAGTCCTGACAAGTCTCTACCAGATTATCCCGCCCGTAAGTATATCCGGCATACACCTGCTGGGTATTCTTCATCAGCGGCTCCGACGTATCCTGCGCGGCAGCATGGACAAAGCCATCATAAAGCTTTTCCATGAGCCGGCGGGCATGCGCCATATCTGTCAGATTCCTTTTATACATGGACTTTGCGAGCGAATCCCGGCAGAATACATAGATGCTGTAGAGATTCTTCGCCATATCGTAGGAGAAATTGAGCGACGATATCAATTCGCTGAGCACACGCTCTCCTCCGCGCAGCGCTTCTTTATAATCATCCCACGCCTCCGCCTCATACGCCGCTTTCGCATCGTCAAGATAGGCAAAGAAAATGTCATACATAATCACTACCAGCCCACTGCGGTTGCACTGACTGATCCTTCTCGTAAAGTCCCCAATCTGTTCCTTTTTCAACACGGACCTCCGTTCCTACACTTCCCAAACGCCCATTACTGTAAAATCTGCAGTACCTGCTGCGGAAGATCATTCGCCTGTGTCAACACAGAGATCGCTGCCTGATTCAATACATTCTGATGTGTATAGTTCGTCATTTCCTCTGCCATATCCACATCGGTCAGACGGGACATTGCTCCGGTCATATTCTCCTCAAACGCATCCAGGCTCTCCGTGGAGTACTCGAGACGGTTCTCGTAAGCGCCAAGCCTTGATCTCACCTCGCTGACTCTTGCAATCGCATCGTCAAGGCTCGCCATCGCGCGATCCGCTCCGGTCACGGTCGTCACATCCATGTCATCAATATAGAGACTCTTGCAGGATACCTCGGGAATCCGAATCTCCATATTCTGATCCATATTCGCGCCGATGTGAAGCGTCATGCTTCCAAGCTCTGTCACCTCGAACTCAAGCGCGCCGCCCGTCGTATCCGTCGGGTCGGCAGGATCCTGCTGATAGCCTGCTTCCACAAGAAAC
This sequence comes from Roseburia hominis, assembly GCA_021771815.1. Taxonomy (GTDB): domain Bacteria; phylum Bacillota; class Clostridia; order Lachnospirales; family Lachnospiraceae; genus Roseburia; species Roseburia hominis_A. The sequence continues at coordinate 57,057 of JAETOE010000007.1, read as the reverse complement.
GATAAAGATACGTCGCCAATATCTGTAATCGTGACACGATTTCCGTCGCACACTGCCGTCGCAGACGACGTAAAGCCTTCCCAATCCGCCACATCGTTTAACTTCATATTCGTTCCGGTCGGCACCAATACATTTGTCTTTCCGGTCGCAGCGTCCGTCTCCAGCCTTCCGTAGACCCATTCCCCTGTATCCGGATTCTGAACCACGCCGTTATTGCCCGACGCATCCGACAAACTCAGCTTATTTGCAAGTGCCTCATTATCAAACGTGATCGCGAGATTTGCTCCCGCGCCATATGCGTCCGCCGTAAATGTAAGCGAGCCGTCTGCCGCGCGCTCTACCGTCGTCTCACCAATCGCACCGGCATTACGAATCTTCTCATATACCTCTTCATAGCTGTCCGTCGCACTGATCGCAACCTCGGAACCGTTGATTTTCATTGTACCGGAAGTACCGATCTGCGCCGTGCTGTTAAAGTTGGCAGAAGACGTCACCTGCGCCTGCGTCGCCGCCTCAAGAACCTGCACCTTGTAAGTGCCCGGCTCGATCTGGTCGGAAATCTGCACGCGACCTGCATGCTTTGTATAGACTCTTGTATCAAGCGATCCGTCCAAAAGTGCCTTCGTATTGTACTCCGTGTCTGTGGAAATACGGTCTACCTCTTCCTTTAACGAGGCAATTTCCTTCTGGATAGCCTGTTTATCGCTCAAGGACATCGTCGCATCGTTCGCCGCCTGTACGGAGAGTTCTCTCATACGCTGCAAAATACTCGTAGTCTCATTTAGCGCTCCGTCCGCAATGTGAATGACGGAAATTCCATCGGACGCATTCGAGGACGCCCGGTCAAGTCCGTTGATCTGCACCTGCATCTTATGTGAAATCGCCATTCCTGCCGGGTTATCCTTCGAATGGTTAATCTTAAGACCGGAAGAAAGCCGCTCCATCGACTGGCTTAAGTTATTCTCGATTCCAAGCAGATGCTTATTGGAAATCGCTGCTGAAATATTATAATTAATTTTCATACCGTCATTCTCCTTTATCTCATGTCTGCCTTATATATCGGATAACTTTTCTTTTCCCTAAAGTACCTGTATCACTAAAAAAGTGATTTTATTTGCAATCCCGGTCATTTCGTATTATAATTAGCACATTGCGGGACATACTATAAAATGATTGTAAGATACGTCCGCAAATGAAAAAAAGGAGGAACGAACATGGCACAGGTTACAAGGTCAACAATGATTGGCGAATTACTCCAGATCGATGAGAATATTGCACCAATCCTTTTAAATATCGGTATGCACTGTCTCGGATGCCCATCTTCCCAGATGGAGACGATCGAGGAGGCGGCTATGGTGCACGGCATCGACCCGGATGCGCTGGTAAATGAGATCAACGACTTTCTTGCAAAAGATCTCGCATAATTAATTACTGCCGTGCTTGCCGTTTGGTATACGACGGTCTTAATAGTGGATGTGCACAGACTGATAAACAGTGGTTAATCTATAGAAACCGCTGCTTATCAGTCTTTTTTATAGTTATCCCTGGGACGGCAGTCCCCTATTTTCTCTTCAGGAGAAGATACAGGGACACAATACCAAACCCGATCAGCAGCACAGAAATGAAAACGACTCCCAATAAGGGCGAATGAAGGATATAATATGATGAGTCTGTAAAACAGGTATGGTTCGTTGTCATATCAAACGCCTGATACAATTCTGCAAACAGCGGTAAAAGGAGTGCTATAATACCTCCAATGCATATCACGAATGAAGAAATATATATTTTTCCATCCTTCTTCCGGACTTCATCTGATGCTTGTGGTTTCTGATCCGGCAATTCATCGGTCATAGTTTCATCATTCTCATTATTTAGCAAATAATCCAATGAGCAATCGAAGTACTGACTAATCCTTACGATGTTTTCGATATCCGGCAATGTTCCCATCTCCCATTTAGAAATTGCCTGTCTTGATACCCCTAATTTTTCAGCCAGTTGTTCCTGTGAAAAATTGTTCGACTTTCTAAGCTTTTGAAGCTTTTCACCAAAGGTCATATGATTAACCCCTCCGCATTTTTTCTTTAAAGTAACTTATTGCAATAGAAATGTCTACCATAAGAAAGTGGCAGTTCCGCAACTATACGTGGCAGTTCTACTATATATCCTTCCCACCGCGGAGCAGCTTTAGGACTTGCACCTGCCCCGCGGGGTTTTTTACTCTATTTTATCTATAGGAATCATCGATTTGACGCCTTATAGCAACATGATATTTCCTATAGAGCAAAGAAAAGCCCCTGCCGCATCTTATACAGCAAGGGCCTTTACTTTATGACTATTCTTACAACTCCATTCCTATAACTTATAACTGCGCCAGCGTCTGAAGTGCACTTCCTTTCAAAAGAATCCGGTAATGCTCACTCATAAACGCTCCCGTCGCCGGGGTATAAGTCTGCTGTGCGGCATATTCGGAAAGAATATTGCACACCTTGTTGAACTCCTCCGGCGTCTGACTGCTCTTGCGGACGAGCAGATAATACTTATGCGCCGCTTCATTCTTATACAGGTCATTGCTTCCCGTATAGAACCCCCCGAGCGCATGCGCAAGTCTGGTAACTTCCGAGAAATCGCTAAATACAAACAGCTTCGTAATGTCTACAAGTACGTTTACCGGAACTTTATTCTGCTTTTTATCTTCTGTTGAAATGAAGCTGTCATTCTCCTGCTCTGTCTCTGCCGCCTTCCTGCGCTCCTCCTGAATCTTGCGGAACAGGCCAAGGATATCATCCGCCCCCTCCAATGCCGGAGATGTACCGCTGCCCTCGGGTGCATCCTCATATACATCCTCAGGATCAGGCTCCGAGAACTTGGAAAACCGGGTATCAAGTTCCTCCGGGTATTCAACCTTGGTGATCACAAGAATCACCGTGTCCGCAGACAGCGGAATTGCCTCTATCATAAGCGGAATATCATCCGCTTCAAAACCAAACTCATACGCCGCCTGCTGCATCATGTCACGGAAGAGAAGCTTCGCTTTCTCCGTACCGTATGCCAGCTCACTGAGCTTAATCTGACGCTCCGCCAGATCCTCTCTTGTCAGCGTGCAACGAATCTGATTATCGCTTACTTTTTCGATTTTCATACAACACCACGCCTTTCCGTATTCTGGCAGCACCGCCGCCAGCTAAAATTCGTGCGGCAAATCCCCGCACTACCTCCTTCATCCGGAAAACCTTGTAAACTGTACATTTATTATAAACAAATGCTATATTGATGTAAAGTATACCTTTTTATTAAATCTTTATAAAATGGGTTACTCCGCACTGATTTAGAAAAATTTTTGTGAAAGATGTACAAAATTTTCAAAAAGGGATTGCATAACTACATCTTTCATGTTATAAACATATGCATGAGATGCGAATCTGCTACGCTGTGAAAGGAGCGGATCTTGCATAGAAGAATTTATCCTGTCCGGCAAATATCGAATTATCTCCGTGCTCGGTTCTGGTAGTTTCAGTACCGTCTTTCTTGCCGAACATCTCAAATTGAAGCTTTATCGCGCCATCAAACGTATCCCCAGACATCCGGCAGATAAGACTTCTTTCTCCCTGAAGACTGGCTTCCCTCCGGAAGCAGAACTTCTAAAACATCTTAATCATCCAGGAATCCCCCTCATATATGATATCGACGAAGATGACGATTATCTGTATATCATTGAAGAATTTATTCAGGGTGAATCACTAGACACGTTTGTGTCTCATCAGAAAACCATTTCACAGGAACTGATTGTAAAATTAGGCATCCAACTATGCGATATCTTAGATTATCTGCATCATTTATCTCCATATCCTATCCTGTATCAGGATCTGAAACCGGAGCATATTATATTATGTGGAAATCAGTTAAAATTAATCGACTTTGGCATCGCTTCTTTTTTTACCGGTTCCGGTAAACATTTCCAAATTTACGGAACAGACGAATTTGCGGCTCCCGAAGCCCGGGACGGGCTTCCCGTTACTCTCGCCGCCGATATCTACAGTCTCGGCAAAGTTCTGGAGTTTCTTATAAGCGCCGCTGACTCCAAATGTTCCGACAGACTTCTGCACATTGTAAAGCGCGCAACCGCGAAGGAACCGGACGAGCGTTATCCGTCGGCTGCCGACGCAGCAAACGCACTGCTTCATGTACAGAAACATTCTAGCGGGCATTCTTCGCATCTCATCCGAAATATTGCCGTGATCGGGAGCAGACCCGGCGCAGGCGCCACGCACTTTGCAGTTTCCCTTGTCTGTACCCTACGAAAACGTTCCGTGCCGACGCTCTATATGGCCGCAGGCAAAGACAGGACCCTCGATGCGATTGCAAGGGCAAATCCGCATTTTAAGGAACGGGACGGTATTTTTTACTACGAGTACTTCAAAGGCGTACCAAATTACGGAGACGGCGTATTTTTTCCGCTTCCCGCGGACGACTGCATCGTGAAGGATTTTGGTACAGACGCGCCTGACCTTGCAAAACTAGAGACTTCCGATTTCATTTTCTTTTTACTGAGCGGCGCTGACTGGGATTTCACACAGTCTGTCACTTACGCGAAACAGCTCGCGCTGTTCCCGCAGACCGTTTTTGTCTGCAATCATGGGAACAAGCGCGCCGCCGGAGCCTATGCAAAACATATAAATCGGCGCGTTTACTGCTTTCCGAACGACCCGGATCCCTACCGCGTCTCCGCTGAAAAAGAACGGCTTATTTCATCTATTTTTCCAAAGAAAGGAGGAAACATACATTTTTCACTTTGACCGATACGAAACAAAAGCACATAGCACCATCGGCTTCCTCGGCTGTGATTCCGGCGTGGGCGTCACACAGCTCGCCGTCGCCCTGTGCAGCTACTGCGTTTCCAAACAGCAAAAGCGTGCCGCCTACTTAGAACTGCATAAGCGAAACGAGATCGCACGCGTTCTACCGGACACGGACTTTTCCGCAGTCCTAAGACGTCATGCCAGGGCACGCGCCAAAGCGCCGTCCTTACCGGGAGTGGCGAAGCAGGAACCGCTTTTCTTTTCACTGCGCGGCGTGGATTATTACCCGCATGTGTCATACTGCGATGTGCCGCTGCTGCTCAACCGGGACTATGACTACCTGATTCTGGATCTTGGAAGTATGGGCGAAGCAGATCTTTCTGAATTTCTGCGCTGCGATACCAAATTCGTTCTTGGCCGTCTCGCTCCCTGGAAAATCTGGAAATACGAAAAATCCTTAGAACTATTAAATCACTCAGTAAACCTTGGGGAAGGTTGTAATTATCTGGTACAGATGGGGACATCATATGACATTTCCCGTTTTTCCAAAGCAAACCGCATTGCTGTGCGCGAGGTTCCTTTCATCAAGGACCCTTTTCGTATCGAAAAGCAGCTCTTCCTCTTTTTTGAAGAACTGCTGGCGTCCCACTGACGACGCCCTGTCTGCCGGGGATCAGACAATTATATCACGAACGTAACCAGCGAATTTCTCATGGTCATTACATTTTTACGGGGGATAAAAAAATGGAATACGAATATATGGAAAAACTCTATCTGGAGCTTGCCTCCTTGGAGGACAGAGGAATCACGATCTGGCTGGAGGGTGAACGGAGTAATCCAAAGGATGTTGCCAGCCAGTTATGTGTGCACGAAGAACGTACTTATATGAGAGACTATATCTTTGACGAGGGGGTGTTGACGGAGATTCACTTTGATAAAGTGAACAAAGAATCATCTGAATAAAGCTCATTGCAGCTTATTGTAACTTATTGTCAGGGAACAGAATGACTGAGTTCCTCAATGCCCGGTCATACTGTAACTCGCAGTAACACACAAAAACCATTATTTGATAAGAAGACCGGGGATGCCACAGGCATCCCCTTTAGAACCTGCGGCGATTCCAGAATACGCCAGCTTTGATTGCGTCAAAATCTCTTTGAATTTAGCCGCTTATATGCTACAATGTACAAGTACAAGTTTCAGAAGAAGAAAGGGTTTTATACATGAAAAAGAAGGTTATTCCGGTTATCGCTGCCATCGTTTTAATTATTATTGTAATTCTATTCATACTTCTCGGAAAGCTGATCGAGAAATATACACCCTCCAAAGAACACGAAGAACTGTCCGAATACTATCAGATGTCCCAACCGGATGATGTTGCCCTCATCTTAAATAACGAGGTGCTTCCCGCACAGGGCCGTATGATCGACGGCTATGTGTATCTCGACTTCAATACGGTTCACGATCTCATCAACGACCGTTTCTACTGGGATACCAACGAAAATAAGCTGCTTTACACCACTGCGACGGATCTGATTTCTGCCGATGCAGAGAGCACTACCTACTATGTCACCAAGAATGCGGTGAACTCAGACCATATTATCGTAAAGGTTGACGCGGCTACCGCCTATATCGCGTTGGACTTCGTAAAGCAGTATTCCGATATTTCCTACACAGTATATGAGTCGCCGAACCGCGTCGTTCTCACGAATGCCTGGGGCGACTATACGGTTGCTTCTACCAAAAAGGATACCGAACTTCGTTATCAGGGCGGCATCAAGAGTCCGATTCTCGCCGATATCGCAAAAGGGACTGCTCTTACAGTGCTTGAACCGGATGAAACATGGACGAAAGTCGCTTCCGCGGACGGAGTCATCGGCTATGTCAAGTCCAAAACTCTTGGCAGCACCAGTACGGAGACACTTGTCAGCGATTATATACCGGAGAGCTTCTCCCACATCAAAAAGGATTTCCGCATCAGCATGGGCTGGCATCAGGTTACAAACAACACCGCGAACAGCAATGTCGCCAATGTGATTTCCAGTACAAAAGGAATGAATGTTATTTCTCCGACCTGGTTCTATCTGAAAGATACGAACGGAGGCATCGGCTCTCTGGCAAGTTCTGATTATGTGAACTATTGCCACCAGAACGGCATCGAGGTCTGGGCGCTGGTCAGCAATTTCGGCGCAAGAGATCAGGGACTTGAGAATCCGAGCACAACCGAGGTTCTGACCTACACCTCACGGCGCGAGAATTTGATCAACAATTTGATCTCCGCCGCCATCCAGTACAATCTGGACGGTATTAATGTCGATTTCGAGTCGCTCGATCCGGCAGTCGGTGATTCCTATATCCAGTTTATTCGCGAGCTTTCTCTAAAATGTGCGAATAACGGAATCGTCTTATCCGTGGACAATTATCCGCCGACAGCTTACACAGCATTTTATAATCGTGCGGAACAGGCAATGTTCGCCGATTATGTAATCCTGATGGGTTACGACGAGCATTATGTCGGCTCAGAGGAGGCGGGTTCCGTCGCCTCCATTGGATTTGTCAGACAGGGAGTCGCCGACACCCTACAGGAGGTTCCGGCGGATCAGTTGATTCTAGGTATTCCGTTCTACACCCGTGTGTGGAGTGAGACTCCGGTTTCAGAGGACGGCGCTGCCATAAGTGACACGGAGAATACCTCAGACAGCTACACACTCTTTGAGCTTGACTGCTATTCAGCCAGCATGAAAGAGACGCAAAATCTTATCAGTGCGAACGGCGCCGTTCCGGTGTGGTCCGATGACTGCGCACAGTACTATGTAGAATACATTAACGGCGGCGTCACCTATAAGATCTGGGTCGAAGATTCCGCTTCCCTCGAGGAGAAGCTCAAAGTACTCCAGGAGAGCCAGCTCGCGGGCGGCGCGTTCTGGAAGCTTACCCTGGAAGATCCTACTGTTTGGGACACGATCATCAAATATATTAATTAACAAAAGATTACATTAGTTCTACCTCCCGGAATTCGTGAATATCATTGTATGAGCGAATTTCCGGGAGTTTTAAAAAAAGACGACATGAGCTAATCCAAGAAACAAGAACAATTTTCAAATAATAGCAAGAGACACTTCTTCAAAAATCCATGCTTTGCTTCGGGCAAAAAATCCACCTTCAATAAAAGCGAATCATTGACAAATGCTTGAATACGCCAAGCCTGTATAAGACAGGACATCACGCGTGGACGAGTCTACAATAACGGTACTTCATCACACAGAAAGGGACTAAATGAACCCAAAATTGCGAATTGCTGAGGATGCCGAGGGGCACAATATAGTAATTCTGCCCGGTATCATCTTTAAGAACAAACAGAATATTAACTGGAACGCTGTCGAGAAATACTTACAGAAATATGTCGGGGAAATCGTTACGATTGCAGAAACAAGTGACATTGTTTATATTGGCATTGATTTTCCGAATGAATATAAAGGTTCTAAATATACAAAGCTTTTGAAAGGCTCTAATGCAAAGGCAAAAGCGAACGCTGCTCAAGGCATAATGGAAATATTGAAAATTGCAACAGAAAAACGCTTCCGCAAAAACCGGGAAGACAAACACTCTACAGACGCGGGCAACGGCTGGTATTACTATACAACGCGCTTTGCAATGCCTGTCTATGAAGATGAAGCCAAAACAGATATCTACAATATTTATTCTGCCTGCTTACTTATCAACTATACCAAGTTTGGAAAAATGTATCTGTATGATTTGGTGGATATAAAAAAAGAAGCGCGTACCCCACTCAAGACTATTTGCTAGACGAGTGGTAGAAAAACCGCTTCTCTTTGTATAAAGATAGCATTTCTTTTTACCTTTGTCAATCACGCTTTTGCTTTATTGTGATGCAGCCCCCCGCTGCTAAACACATGTAATTAAAAACACTCGTATTCGGTTCTACCTCCCGGAATTCGTGAATATCATTGTATGAGCGAATTTCCGGGAGATTTTTATGAAGAAAAAAGTGGAACTTGCAATGACTCTCTGCCTGCTTGCGGCTGCATTCATCCTTGCAAGACAGGGGGCGATTCTTGTACAGAGCGAAAAAGCCGCTGAGAAAGAAATCTGTATTGTCGTCGACGCGGGACACGGCGGCAGCGATCCTGGCAAGGTCGGCGTAAACGACGCTTTAGAAAAAGACATCAATCTCTCCCTTGCCCTGAAGCTGAAAGATCTTCTGGAGCAGAAAAAGATAAATGTCGTTCTGACACGGGATTCCGACGCAGGTTTATATCCGGCAGACGCCACAAATAAGAAAGCTGCCGATATGCAGAAACGCTGTCAGCTTATCACCGAAGCCAATCCCGTATTTACTATAAGTATTCATCAGAACAGCTATACGACCCCGGATATCAAAGGCGCGCAGGTATTCTACTACGGTCAGTCCGCAGGCGGGGAAAAGCTTGCCAATATTTTACAGGAGAGTCTTGTTTCCCATGTTGACCCTGAGAACAAGCGTGTCGCAAAAGCAAATGAGAGCTACTATCTGCTCAAAAAAACACCCACACCTACCGTAATCGTAGAGTGTGGGTTTCTAAGCAATCCGACCGAAGCCGATCTGCTCTTAGACGAGGACTACCAGAATAAGCTTGTCCGCGCTATTTATATGGGGATTCTTGAATATCTGGAAGAAGAGTCCCTTCTGTAACTGTTCCTGTCATACTGCATTCGTTTTATCATTTACTCACGATGCCGCCGTCTGTTTTTCGGCTGCCGGCAATCGTTTTCTTAGAGCATATCACGAAGCTGCTGTATGAAGCTCTCCGCCATATGATAGAGCCTTGCCGTCTGAACCTGATATTCCTCCGTTCCTTCCTTCGGGGCGGCAGACTCTTCTACTGCATCCACGCCAAACGTTCCCATCGAGAAATGGTTCAGATCCAGATCGGAAATATACGCATAGCGGAGTTCCACAGCTTCCTCCTCCCCGATCGCGTCTCGGAGTAATGTCTGCCGTTCTGCAAGAAGATCTCTTGTCTCCTCATTATCCGTTGCGACAAAGCCTTTGATTCCCTGCTCCTTCGCCTGGAAGGTCGCCGCGATCCGGCCGCGAAGCTCCGTCTCCATCATGACATCTACAACACCCTTGCGGTCTGTTCCCCTGACAATCTTAAGCGACACATTGACGACGCCGCTTTCCGTCTCTACGGGCACCGCATACTGTTCATCCTTTGCAAGCAGGCTGCCAATTGACAGCTGTGCGGACAGCAGACGCATTTCGCGCACATCAAGGCTTGTCACCTCATCGCCGGAGAGCATACCCTTCATGACATTCTCCGCCACCCTGGCAAGCTGCTCCTGTGCCTCGGCAATCTCCTCCGGCGCTGCAATCGCTTTCCCGAACTGCTCCAACACAGCTTCTTTTGCTCTGCTTAAACCGTCCGCTGCGCCAGCGTCCGTCTCCTGTGGTTCCTCCGTGTCCGCCTTGCCTGCCGTTCCTGTTCCTTCTCCAAAAATCTGACGAAACATACCGTTGCGGTCTTTCACCATCGCTTCCATTGCCATGATATTCGACATAGTGTTTGGTATATCGTATTTCTGCAGCACATTGTAAATATCCTGCGTCACCTTCGCACTCTGTAACAGCTCTGCAAGCTGCTCCTTCGCATACGCCAGATCCAGCGCAGCGTCATTTGTGTCCGCCTGGGCAAGCGCCTCCTTCAACTGCTCCGGCGTCATGTTCTCCCATTCCGGACCTTGTTCCATAACTGTTTTTAAGCGCTCCGGTGTCAACGTATCCATAATATCTTTTACACAATTATTCTGATAGGACGCCTCAATCTGATCCGTGATTGAAGTTCCCTGATATCCACTGCTCTTTGCTCCGCCAAAGGATTCATCCACAGCGTAATCCATTTTTCCACTGCGATGCTCGGAACGCACTGCCGTCATCAGATTGCGCATGGTAATCTCCACACCCTGATGCACGAGCGCGCCAACAGCCGCTCCGTCAGACTGTTCCACCTGATGAATCAGACGATAGGTACCAATGTAGGACGAACGTTCCTCGGGGCTGATACCCTCGCTTCTTTCGAGTTTCCATAGGAATTCGCCAAACCCCTTATCATTCTGCCCGCCTGTCTCCCCGGCAATCTGTTCCGCCATATCGTTCAGACTCTCAAAATTCATATCGAGCGGATTGATGCCCCGCCGGATCATCTCCGTCACCGTTGCCGGAGTCAGATTGCGGAACGCCCGCTGTACTTCCTCATCCGCTGCTTTGATCTCCGCCACCGACTCCGGTGTAATCGCAAGTTGATTATAGCCCAAAATACGAACTGCCCGTCGGTTTGCATCAGAAGTATCAAGCCCCAAATCCGCCAGTATATCATCCACATTTCGGAATGCCTTCTGAATCGAATCGCCCAGATCGGCTCTCGGCGCCGTCATCAATGTCTCGTAGCGCTCATTTGCACGCTCAAAAGCATCACGGAGCGCCTTACCTGCCCGATGGACAACTTCTACTGACTCTCCCGCCTCCGGCATGCCAAGCACATAAGCCGGAACCGATTTCAAATCTCCTACCGTCTCCGTCGTCTCTTTGAACAGCTTGACATTCTCCTCCGACGCATCAATTCCCTGCACCTTGAGAAGATGTTCATAATACTCGTTCTCCGCCTGCTTTAACTCCTCGACAAGCCTTGCAAGCGGCTCCGTATCAATCTGAATGCCCTTTTTAAGCAGCGCATAATTCGCCTGCATCGTCATTGCAAGGCGCGCCTCTTCGAGCTGGCGCCGCGCTGCCAGAAGGGTGAGCCCTCTCTGTGTGTAGGGATCTTCCGAGGATATCTGATTCTTCGCCTGCGCCGCGCTATCTGTATCGGCTGACGCCTGCGCATTCCCTGTTGCGTTGCCCACTACTGTCTGTACGGTGTTCGCTGTGTCTGCTGCATTTCCCGCCGCCTCAACGTCCTGCGTGCGGTACGCCATAGCATATTCCAGACTGCGGACATTAAGCTCCATCCCGTGCTCCGCCACATACGCAAGATCCTCCTCCGTCGCCTGCGCTACGACCTCGTACGCATTCTTCGCCCTCTCCCACAGCGAATATCCGTCGATTAACTGCGCATCCTTCGGTCGTCCGCCCTCTGAGACTGCCGTGGCAATGCTCTCCAATAATTTTTCCGTATCAATCGGAAATTCCAGATTCTGCAATGCATCATAAAATTTCAGATTCTCCTCATTTAACGGTATCTCATTCTGCAAAAGCCACGCACTCGCCGTTCTGGAATCCTCGTTCACCGCGAGTCCCGCCTGCCGGATGATCTTGTCCACCTGATCCATAAAAGCATCCATATCGATCGGCTGCTGTCCATCCGCCTGATAATTCATACTGCCGGAAAACTCCGCCACATACAGATTCCCGACAGTAGGCAAAAGACCATTATCCAACATATACTTGACCGCACCCTCATTCGGCTTTCCGAGTGAAGCAGCGAGAGACAGCGCTTCCATGGCATCCCTTACATTGTCCTGCGTACACGGAATATCCGCTTTCTCAAACGCCTGTACGAGCTGCGCCGCAAGCTGGGCGCTTCCGGTAATCGCCTCAAGCTGGGCAAGATCCAGGTCATCTCCGAAAAAGGAAATATCCACTCCGGCTTTCGCAAGCTGCGCCTTGATCTTGTCCGTCTCCGTGACAATCGTATTGGACGTTGTCTCATCCAATGAAAATCCGTCCTCCTGCATCCTGGCATAATCCTCCGGGGAAGTCGTACCAGCAAGAACTGCCATCTGGTTCTTACGCTGCTCCGCACTCATGGACGCTGACTGCTCAATCTCCTCCGCCGCAGTTTTCTTCTCCTCCGCCTCCGGCTTCATATAAGTGGCATCCTTCATATTGACCGACTTCGCATTGCCGCTCACCTTACTTTTTTCCACAGCCTTCTCCGCAAAACCGACCCCGCTAAGCACCGATTCACTCTTCTCCTTCGGACCGATGCTCTGCTTTAACTCATCGACAATACTTGTGTTCTGCTGCTCTACTCTCATCCCGTTCTCTCCCGTTCTGACTATAATAAAACGCAGTACTGTTATGCAATAAAGTGAAATTTCCCGCTGCATAACAGAAATGGCGCATAACTATGCGCCATTTCATAGCTGATATATATATCGGTCATACCAGCCCAATTATTAAGTTGCACTACAGCAAATCAGAAACGGAATACCGCTACACCATATGGAGAAAGCGGATATTCAAACGAAAATGCCCTTCCGTCACATTCCTTCTTCTGCGCTTTATAGCTCTGCGGGCGAGCCTTTCCGTTTCCGCCGAACTCTGTGTCGTCGCTGTCTAAGATCAGTTTATACGTCTTCCGCAAAGGAACGCCGATTCTGTAATCCGATCTTTCCATCGGTGTGAAATTGCACACGAACAGCAAACGATTCTTGCCGTCCTTGCTCTTCCTTATAAAACTATAGATACTGCGCTCATTGTCGTTTGCATTGATCCATTCAAACCCGCCCCAACTGCTGTCCAATTCATAAAGCGCCGGATTCTTGTGGTAAATATGCAAAAGTTTCTTTACCCAGTTCTGTATATGCTTGTGATCCGGGTTCTCCAACAGATACCAGTCAAGCTCGCGCTCCTCGCTCCATTCCTGAAGCTGCGCAAATTCCTGTCCCATGAACAAAAGCTTCTTGCCCGGATGTCCCATCATAAACGCGTAGCCGACCATCAGATTGCGGAACTTATCAATGCCAAGCCCCGGCATCTTATTGATCATCGAGCACTTCAAATGCACGACCTCGTCATGCGAAAGCACCAGAATATACTTCTCGCTCTCATTATAACTCATTGCAAACGTCATCTTATGGTGGTTGTCCTTACGGAAATACGGGTCGAGCTTCATGTAATCAAGGAAATCGTGCATCCATCCCATATTCCACTTGTAGCTGAAGTTCAATCCGTCTTCCTTCACTGAACCCGTCACCTTCGGCCATGCCGTAGACTCCTCGGCAATCATCACTGCCCCAGGATTTCTACCAATAATAAGCGTATTGATATGCTTAAAGAACTCTATCGCCTCAAGGTTCTTATTATCGCCGTACTTATTCGGCACCCACTGTCCATCTTGCTTCCCGTAATCAAGATAGAGCATGGACGCCACCGCATCCACACGGAGCCCGTCAACATGATAATGCTCCACCCATAGAAGCGCGCTGCCAATCAGGAAGTTCTTGACCTCGTTCTTGCCGTAATCAAAAATCTTTGTTCCCCAATCCGGATGCTCGCCCTTCCTCGGGTCTGCATACTCATACAGGCAGGTTCCGTCGAACTCCGCCAGTCCGTGTGCGTCGCGCGGAAAATGCGCCGGAACCCAGTCCAGAATCACGCCGATCTTATGCTTATGACATTCGTTGACAAAATAAGCAAAATCCTCCGGCTTGCCGTAACGCGAGGTCGGTGCGTAATACCCTGTCACCTGATAGCCCCACGAACCGTCAAACGGGTATTCCGAGATTCCCATCAGTTCAATATGCGTATACCCCATCTCAAGCACATACGGAATCAGCGCATTTGCCAACTCCCTATACGTGTAAAATCCTTCGTCCTCTCTGCACGGATGCCGCATCCATGACCCCGGATGCACCTCGTAGATCGCCATCGGCTGTTCATAGACATCCTCCACTGCCGCGCGCTCCTTCATCCAGTTTTGGTCTGTCCATTTGAAATGCTCAATATCCGCTACAGCCGATGCCGTACCCGGACGGAGCTCCGCATAATTGGCATACGGATCCGCCTTATACAGACGCTTTCCGTCCTTCGTCTCAATCAGGTACTTGTACAGCGCGCCCTCTTCCACCCCCGGAATAAAGAGTTCGAAAATACCCATGCTCTCCGGCTTTACGCACTCCATTTCATTTGCAGTTTCATCCCAGCCGTTAAACGTACCGATGACCCACACACGCTTCGCATTCGGCGCCCACAAGTCAAAGCAGACTCCCCGGATGCCATACTCATCCGTGGGATGCGCTCCCAGCTTCCGGTAAATCTCATAATGTGTCGCCTGTCCGAATAAATACCGATCCAACTCTGTAAACTTTGCCATACCTATTTACCCCTTTATCTTAATTTAAAAACCAAAATCTTTTTCATGAAGAATGACGTAATCGTCCTCATCATATCTTCTGGACGCTATAATGCTGAATGCTTTCTTAAGTCCTCCCCGCTCCGCATGAGCAATCGCACCGTCCACAATGTCCTTCACCTCAGTGAGCGTTGTCGCCTCGTCCAACTTCTGAATATTGCTGATGCTGTTATAAAGCGCCAGTACTCCCATGTCATCAATGGTGTAGCCAAGCTCTCTCGCATATGCCTTCGCAAAGGCGACAAGCTCATCGCTTGTAAAAATCGGAATCGTAATCTTCTCTGAGAACCGCGCTGCGAACCCCGCATCTCTTCCGAGCGCCTTCTCGATCCCCCTGCGGGTATCCTCAATGATGACCAGCAGACCGCTTGTATCGCTCTCCAATAAGACCCCAAGCTTCACCGCCGTCTCCTTGGAAATACCTCCCACCTTCTCGATAATCAGACATCCGCCCGCCACCTTCTTAAGAAGCGCCGCGGCATCCTTCTGATTGAGCACCGATGCCTCGATCTTGCCGATGCGTCCGTTCGGCTTGCCGGTTTCCTTCTGAAGCGCCTTAATCATGCTCGTCGCAAGAACCGTTTTACCGCTTCCCTGACCGCCCTGAATAATCATATTTCCGGTCGATGCACGACCTCCCGACGCCAGTCTTTCTGCCGCCCCGGTCATCGCCTGACAAAGTTGCTGCTCCATACCTTTAATCGGTACGAAATATGTAAAAATCTCCCGCTGCTCCTTCGACAGCCTGGTGATCACATGATGACCGTCCTCTTCCGGCTCTTCTATCTCCGGCAGCTTCGCCGCAGGAATCTTCTTCGTATGCTGTGCGGCTGCCTTCTCTGTCTCATCGTCCCCCAGCAGAGCCGCTATGCTCGCACCCAGCGCCGATTCTATCTCCTCCGACTCTTCCTCCGGTTCGCCTGACAACGCCGCCGTATCTTCTGTCGCTGCCAGCACTTCGGCAGCGTTCCCGGATATCCCGGGTTCCGGCTTCTGCATGCTTCCCATCATTGACGCTGCTGCTGCTCCAAGAGACGCTTCCTCTTCCAGCATCGATGCCGCAGCTACCCCAGGAAATGCTTCCTCTTCCATCGCCGACGCTGCGTCTGCTCCAGAAGATTCCTCTTCTCCCATCATCAATGCTACTTCTGCTCCAAGGGACTCTTCCTCTCCCATCATCGACGCCGCGTCCGCTCCAGGAGATTCTTCCAGTTCTTCTGCCCCCATCACTCCCGGCTCCTGCATGCCGCCCATCATTGACGTCACATCCGCTCTCAAAAACGCTTCAAGCCCGGTCTGTTCTTCCATTTCCTGCCCGTATTCCGGCTCCTGGGGCTGCAATTCCTGTACGCCTGCTCCAAGAAGCGCTTCCACCTCCGGCTCTGTCAGCCGTGCCGCCTCGCCCGCCGCAAAGGCAGCTTCATACGCCGCTATGTCTGCTCCCGACGTTCTCGCTGCCTCCACCGCCGCAAGCTGTTCATCCATCCTTGCATTCTCCGTGGAAAGCCGATCAATCTCCTGCTGCAAAAGCTGGTTCATATTGGCGACCATCTCGGCTGCGGCATCGTCAGCAATCGGCTGTCCCCCGAGGTACTGTTCCTCAAGAAGATCCTTCGGCGTAAGTCCCGAATCGAGCTTTGGAATCACATCGACGAGACGCTCCATAATATCGCCCGCCTCCTGCAAAGCTCTCGCCTTCGCCGACTGAAGTTTCCTCTGTTCTGCCTCCTGCAGCGCTGTCTCCGCCGCCCGCTTCGTCCGCTCCCACTCCGCAAGCACTTCATCAATGCTCATCTGCCCGGTGATCTGCGGCTCCGCCGTTCCCTTGTCCGGAACAAAAAGACTCATCTGCCCGTCATAATCTTCCGCAAGAAGTTCTTTAAAATTATTCTTCAAAGAATCATCGATCTCTGCATCCGTCTCGATATGCGGCAGCTCCGCCGTATCCTCGGGAAGCGGTTCCTCCTTCGGGATCTGCAGATACGGAATATCCTCAACAAGCTTCTTGATCGTATCCATGCTGTCGTCGACGACTTCCTTCTCCGTCGCCTCCATGATCTGCTGCATGCTTCTCTGCAGCTCCTCCTGCAGGTTCTGCGTATTAAAACGCTCCGGTGAAAGTCCGACCTTCGGAATCTGAACCGGCTCGCTGACAATCTCACCGGATTCCAGTTCATCATCCGGTCTTACCTCGATCACACCCTCTTTCTTCAACCGAAACTCGCGGTACTTCTCCTCCTGCTGCTTCGTCAGCGGCTGATATAACATCTTAAGTTCCAACGCACGCTCCACATATGGTCCGTCCCCAAACCAGAGAATCAGTTCGTCGCATGCATCAATACATTTGTCGCTCAGCCCCGCCTTGTGATATAAGCAGGCCAGTTCGAACGCCCATTCCTCCAAATACTCCTGTTCCTTTAATTCCTCCAGAATTCCTATCTGCGTATTAAGATCAGCTCCCTGCGCCTTGCTGATTTCATACTTAAGCACATATTTGAGATTATCATGCGGTGCAATCTCCACAAATTCCTGATAATAGTCCTGCGCCTCCGAATAATTTCCCATCTTCACGGCAACCTCTGCCAACCGATAAATAATCATTCGTCCGATCGGAGATCTATCGTATGCCGTCAAAAGAATATCCCTGCTCTCCTCATAACGCCCGGTCTTCTCGTAAATCTCTCCCGCTTTCATCAACGCGTTTACATTTTTTATCTTATGCCAGTTGATCGTATCTGCAATCTCCGCCGCGGCGCTGTAATTATTCTCTGCGGTAAGAGATTTCATCTGATCCAGCTTTAATTTGTACTCATATTTATCCAACTTGTGCCACCTCAAAATGTGCAAATTTATCTCGTATTATATCGTTAAGTTTATCATACGCACTGATAGATGTCAAAAATTATTGGGGGCAGAAAGCGGCAAAGAACCCTTTGCCGCCCTGCCAATTTATCCCTGTTTTTCATCTTTTTGGAGTGATTTTTCGTCTGCCTTCTTCTCTGTCATTTCGCTCGTTTCATAAATCGGCCGGTTGGTCCTCTTATCCACTTTAATCAAATCAATATAGCTGGCTGTATCTTTCGCGAGTCCGCGCTTGCGCAGCAGAAATTCCACAATATTCTGCGCGATATAATAAATGACCGCCATGAGCGGCACACCGAGCAACATACCGGGGAACCCCCACAATCCGCCAAATACCAGAATTGCAAACACGACCCAGAACGAAGATAAGCCCGTAGAGCTTCCAAGAATCTTTGGTCCGATAATATTTCCGTCAATCTGCTGTAAAACGAAAATGAAAATAAGAAAATAGAGTCCCTGCATTGGATTCTGCAGCACCACAATAACAAACGACGGCACTGCGCCGATAAACGGTCCAAAAAACGGAATGATGTTCGTCGCACCAATAATCACCGCAAGCAGCATCGTATCCGGCATCTTCATAATACTTAAGATAAAGTATGTGAGAATACCAATGATCGCCGAATCAAGCAGCTTTCCGGAAATAAATCCTCCAAAAATCTCATTGCTCTTACGAACAGTCTCTATGATCACGTTGGCACGCACCGGCTTAAAGATCGCATAGATAATCTTCTTCGCCTGACCTGCAAATGTCTCCTTGCTCGCCAACACATAAACAGATACAATGATTCCGACAATGAGATTCGTCAGGAACTTAATTCCGTAGTAAACCCCGCTTGCGATGGATGCCACATATGTCTGCGCCTGACCAAGAAGATCATTTTTGAGAAAGTCCTCCAACGCATTGCTCGCATTTTCAATCAGACCGCCGACAAAAGTCACGGCTTCCGTATCACCCTCAAAGAACTCCTCCCACCACGCAATCAGATTATTGACCTCGGTCGGCAGTTCTGTCACAATTCCCTGAATACTCCGGGTAACAGACGGCACAATCGCTGCAATCAATAGCACGACAATCCCAGCTAAGACCGCCCACGCCCCTGCAATCCCGATTCCACGGGACAGACTGTCAGCCTTTCTCTGACTCTTAATCCTAGGCGAAAGAAACTTCCGCAGATGCGTTTCGAAAAACTTCACAATCGGGTTAAGCAGGTACGCAAGCACCAGTCCTATGATAATCGGCTGTAAAATCGTCGTCAGCTTCTTCCAGAAATCCGCAAACCCGTTGTACCTATATATCATAAAGAAAAAAAGAATACAGCAGCAGAACGTCACAAACACGATAAGAGCAACTATCACATACTGTTTTAGATTCCACGCATTTTTCTTCTTTGTATTTTCAGAGGCAGGCGCATTTATACTGTCCATAAGAATTCCCCCTTATCCAGACTGCTATCTAACATGTATTATAACGCATTCTTTGGGGTTTTCCAATCGCATTTCTCATCCACGCCGGAATTTATTTCCCATCCAAACCGGATTATATCCGGTTTGTTGTTATAATATCAGTTTTGCAATTACCTCCTTAAGCTGTGCCGCCGATGTCTGCAGCATTTCATTCTCCTTCTCGTCAAGCGGAATCTCAAGCACCTTCTCAATGCCGTTCTTACCGATGACTGACGGAATACTGAGTGCCAGACCTGACAGACCGTATTCGCCCTGCAATTCCACCGAAACCGGAAGTACCGCGTGTTCATCCTTTACAATGCTCTCTGCGATACGCGCAACTGCCATCGCAATCCCGTAGTAGGTCGCGCCCTTTCGCTCGATGATCTCGTAGGCGCTGTCCCGTACTTCCTCATAGAGGCGCTTCATGGCCTCCTCGTGCGCAAAATGTCCGCGCAGCTCACAGAAATGATTCAGCTCGATCCCCGAAACATTCGCGCCGCTCCACACCGGAAGCTCGCTGTCCCCATGCTCGCCGATGATGACCGCATGGACGCTGCGGCTGTCCACGTCAAGATGCTTTCCCAACATGTATTTCAGGCGCGCCGTATCGAGCACCGTTCCAGAACCGAACACGCGCTCCACCGGATAACCGGAAATCTGCTGCGCCGCGTAGGTCAACACATCGACCGGATTCGCCACGATCATAAGGATTCCCTCAAAATCCGTCGCCGTGATCTGTGGGATGATCGCCTTTAAGATACCGACGTTCTTCTCGATCAAATCAAGTCTTGTCTCGCCCGGCTTCTGGTTTGCCCCCGCCGTGACAATAATGAGCGCACAGTCCGCCACATCCGCATAATCTCCCGCATAAATATCCATAGAAGCTGTGTAGGGCAGACCGTGGCTCAAATCCATCGCCTCTCCCTCCGCCTTCGCATGATTTGCATCAATCAACACCATGTCTGAAAAAATCCCCCGCTGCATCAATGAAAATGCAATCGAAGACCCTACAAAACCGCAGCCGATGACTGCCACTTTTCTTGAATTCATCATAATTCTTCTCTCCTTTCTCATGCGCACTGCCCGGCGCATTGTCGCCGTCTGCAGTACATTTTCTGTTTATTTTTTCAGTATGCCACAATACTGACATTTCTATTTCCTTGTAATCATATCATAATACTATAGAACTGTCTGCACAAAATAAGGAACATAGACCGCAAAATAAAGAACATACGCCACAAAATATGAAAAAAACAAAGAATAGCCTGCGAAAACAGAACAAAAGCACCTAAAATAAGGAGAAATGCCCGCCGAAGCAAACATTTCTCCCAAACAATTTAACCTCTGTAATAATTTATCAGGCAACCCTTCAAGATGATCTCCCTCTCATCGTCCGTCATTGCGCCAAGCCCTAACTTAAATTCCTTAAGTTGGGTCCCTTTTACCACATATGCGGTGATTTCCGACTGCTTCTCCTCCACAGCCTTGCGGATATCCGGCAGAAACAGATAGTCGAGATTTCCAAACGGAAGCTCTCCCTCTGGGATTACGAACGGCAGCATACCCCAGTTGATAAGGTTCGAACGGTAACGCTTCGTCGCGTACTCATTCGCAATATTCGCCCAACCGCCGAGCACCTTCTGGCAGGACGCCGCCTGCTCACGCGCAGAACCGTCACCCGGCTTCACTGCGAAAATCGTGCTGCCGAAGCCAAGAATTCCCTCCCCGCGGTTCTCCGCAAAATTCTTCTCCGGGAATTCAGCCGCAATCGCCGCCATCACCGGCTTTAATTCCTCCACTGCCTCGACCGGACATGCACCTTCTTCAACTGCCTTCTGCGCCTTCTGGATCTCCTTCGCACGTCCGACATACTGCGGATCTTTTCTGGAAAGCGCAAACTCTGCCAGTCCGAGCGGATTCGAGCGGAAGGATGACGTCTCGCCGGACGGAATCAGCTCGTCCGTCGTCGTGACCGGATCGTGAATCTCCGATACGACCTTCAATACCATATTCTGCGGCAGCGCGCTCATTGCCGGCCAGTCCTTAATATTCGGTCCGAACTGTATCTCGACGGACGGATCAGCGATGCCCTTGCTGTCAAATACACGGTTTGCATAAATCGTGCCGTCAAAGAAATACTTCGGTTTCGTGTAGTCCACATCCACATCGCTCGCAGCAGTCAGATAACCCTTGTTCGCAGCGGTCGCCGCGATCGAGCGCGCATCCATCAGCGCCACGGATGCCACCTGTCCCTTCTGCACCTTCGAGCCTTCGCGGTTCGGGAAGTTTCTCGTGGAGTGACGGATGGAGAAGGCATTGTTCGCCGGAGTATCGCCGGCGCCAAAGCACGGTCCGCAGAATGCGGTCTTGACGATTGCACCCGTCTGCATCAGGGATGCGACTGCCCCGTTCTTTACCAGTTCCATATAAATCGGCGTACTTGCCGGATAAACGCTTAAGGTGAACTCATCCGGTCCGATGGAAGCGCCCTTTAAGATATCCGCCGCGTCGCAGATATTTTCAAAGCCGCCGCCCGCACAGCCCGCAATGATACCCTGATCCACATAAAGCCTGCCGTTTCTGACTTTGCTCTTTAAGTCAAGCTCCACTGCTCCGTCGAAGCTTACCTGCGCACGCTTCTCACAGTCGTCTAAGATATCCATCAGATTCGCGTTCAATTCTTCTATCGTATAGGTGTTGCTCGGATGGAACGGCATTGCGATCATCGGCTTTATCTCGTCTAAATTGATTTCGATCATTCCGTCGTAATAAGCGACTGCCGCCGGATTTAACTCCTTGTAATCACCGCTTCTGCCGTGAATCTCATAGAACTCCTTCACCTTGTCGTCCGTTCTCCAGATCGAGGACAGACAGGTCGTCTCCGTCGTCATAACGTCCACGCCGATACGGAAGTCCACGCTGAGATTGGAAACTCCCGGCCCGACGAACTCCATGACTTTATTCTTCACATAACCGCGGTCAAATACCTCACCAATAATCGCAAGCGCGATATCCTGCGGTCCGACGCCCTTTCTCGGCGTTCCGGTCAGATACACGCCGATCACGCCCGGCATATCAATATCGTAAGTCTTATTCAAAAGCTGTTTTACCAGCTCCGGCCCACCCTCGCCGACTGCCATCGTACCGAGCGCACCGTATCTCGTGTGGGAATCCGAGCCAAGAATCATCTTGCCGCCGCCCGCGAGCATCTCGCGCGCATACTGATGGATGACTGCCTGATGAGGCGGTACATATACGCCGCCGTACTTCTTCGCGCAGGTCAGACCAAACATGTGATCATCCTCATTAATCGTACCGCCGACTGCACAAAGACTGTTGTGGCAGTTTGTCAGCACATACGGAATCGGGAACTTCTCGAGCCCCGACGCACGCGCTGTCTGAATGATTCCCACAAACGTAATATCATGTGACGTCAGCTTATCGAACTTGATCTGAAGCTTGTCCATGTTTCCAGAGACATTGTGCTCCTTTAAAATACTGTATGCTATCGTCCCCTCCGCTGCCTGCGCCTTGGTTACGTCTGCTCCCGTCCTGCTCTTTACCGCCGCCGCAGCATCCGCACCGTCGGCAATCAGCTCTGTTCCGTTTACCAGATAAACACCGCTATCGTATAATTTCATGAATTTCCTCCTGTCTGCGATTTTCCACCCGAAGAGACACACCTCTCCTGATAATATCACTTGTGAAAAATTATATAGGCAGCGATAATAAAAATCAAGTACTTTTCCGCGCTAGCATGTTAAACAGTGCGCGACGCTATTATAGAAAGCAACAAAACAGCCTGCAGCGTGTACTTCTCCCACCGCAGGCCACAGCATAATCTCACGTGAATTCACCATCCTCAAACATCAAAATCATATCATAAAGCGTATCCGCCTCCGCCGCAATCCGTCCTGCCGTCTCCTCGTCAGGCTTGGTCAAATCCGGCACCATTACGGTACGAAGCCCCGCGTCTGACGCCGCGCGTACTCCGTTCGGCGAATCCTCCACGGCGATACAGTCACACGGTGATTCCCCGATCTGCTCGCAGGCGTACAGATAGATATCCGGCTTGGGCTTCCCGTTCTCCACCATCGACGCGCAGATAACGCGGTCGAACTTGTCGTAGATACCGATCCTTGTCAGGTAATCCTTCGCGCGTACCGGATCGGTCGCAGTCGCGACCGCTGTCCTGATACCGTGTGCCTTAAGATAATCCAGCAGTTCATCGACGCCAGGCTTCTTGTCGATTCCGTACCTTGCAATGTGTTCCCGCATCAGTTCCTTCCTGCGCTCCCTGATCGTCCAGTAAGAGAACTTCGTGCCGAAGCGCTCCTGCAGATACGGCGCTGCATATTTTCCTGCAAGGGAGCGTATCGCAAGCGCGTCCTCCGCCGTCATGTCAAAACCCGCCTCCGCTGCCGCCTGCCGCCAATATTTGTTCAGCCATTTCTCCGTGTCGATCAGCACGCCGTCCATATCAAATATCACTGCTTTTACCATACGCCGTCTCCTTTCCCTCGTCCTGCCCCCGGTAGAGCGGGAGTACAATCGCCGCTTTGAACAAGTCTCCGTCCACGGCAACTTCAAGCTGTCCGCCCATGAGCACAGTCAAATTCTTCGCGATAGAAAGTCCCAGTCCATGCCCCTCCGTCGTCCGCGAGGAATCGCCCCGAATAAAACGTTCTGTCAGATCGTCCACGCTGCCGTTCTCAATCGCTAGTGAACGCTCCGACACATTTTTAATAGAAAAAACTGCCGTCTCCTCATTCGCCTGTACCTCGACATAGACTCTCGTCTTCTCAAGCGCATATTTCGCTGCATTGTTATACAAATTCTCAATCACACGGTAGAGATGCCTTCCATCCGACCAGATATAGACAGCCTGATGCGGCAATTTTGTAACGATCGTCAACTCCTTTGTCTCGAACTTCTCGTCAAATTCCCCTCCAGTCTGACATACCAGCTCTACGATGTCAATTTTCTGCATATCCAGCTTGACGTTGCCCGAGCTGACCTTGGACGCCTCGACCAGATCCTCCGTGAGCTGCTTTAAGCGCTGTGACTTCTCATCGAGAATCCGCACATAATTCTTCACGCGCTCGTTCTCTACATCTTCTAGCTTGATCAGATTCACATAATTGATAATCGACGTAAGAGGCGTCTTGATATCGTGAGAGACATTTGTAATCAAATCTGCTTTCATACGCTCATTTTTCGTGCTGTCATCCACTGCGTGCAGAAGTCCCGCTCCGATATTGTTGATCGTCTCCGCCAGCTTACGGTCCTCACCGTGAAGGTCATCGACGTCGATTTTCGCCGAGAGATCGCCATCCGCAATCTCCTCCACGCCTTTTAGAATCTGATAATGCTCCACCGCACTCCGCAGCATACCATATGCCTCGATACCGGAGAACAGCAAAAGTCCCACCAACGCCAGAATATTCTTATAATAAAATGCCCCAAGCGCGAACACGAAACAGACGATCATATGCCCGGCAAACAGGGCAAGCACCCTGACCGTCACGGAACGCTCGCGAAATGTCTTCCTTACACCTCTCCCGAGCCAGCACACAAGACTGTTCTCCCACATGACCTCCGCCTTTAATCTGCGCACCATACTCAGATAGAAAACGAGGAACAGTACATCTATCAGAAAGCTGATCGTACCGGACGCCACCAGAAGTCCCGAGACATCCCACTCCTTACCCCCGGTCTTTCCGACCAGCATCATCAGTTCGCTTGTGAAAAATATGAATCCTGCAATGAGGATTTCCGTCTTGATCTTGTCCACAAAACTTAAGTGGATCTCTTCCTCTCCCTCCCTGTGTCCTGCTGCAAGCGTCAAATAGACAAGCGTCAAAATCCAGCCGGCCAGACTGATAAGCCCCGCGGCGATACTGACCTTGATCCACGGATGAAGCCGCTCATACTCAAGCATCGCATCATAAAGATCGTCCTGCGCCGACAGCTCGGTATCCACACCGATCACAAGCACGACGTCCTCGAGCGGCCAGTACATCTGCGTGCCGTAGCCGCTGAAAAAGTAATTCTCCAGCCCCCGGATATCGGTGCCGAACTCCTTATTCTCCATGTCATAGAGAAGATAATCTCCCATGGTCTTTGCTTCCATAAGAATTGTCTGCGTGTCGAACTCTTCCTGATCCTCCATATCCGGCTGGTTCGTGTACCACACTCCGCCCGCCTTATACCAGTAACAAAAATTGGTATACTCCTGCTTAAATTCATTTGTATATTGCAGATAGAGCTTGTCCTCCTCGGAAGTACGCGTTATCCCCTTTTGCGTCAGATGCAGGTACTCGCTTAAGTCATCACACTTCTGCTCCATACATTTCAGATAGTAACCGGAATTAAAAAAATCATCCGTCCCGATATCCGTCAGTTCCAGAATACTCTTATTCATCAGCGCGCCGAGGAGGAACACTGAAACCGTGAGTATTATCGTGAAGAAGAGATGAAGAATCAGCCCCGTCATCTTCATCCCGTATCCATAGGATCGTTTTTCCATAGAAATCCCCTCTAATTCCTCTCGATCTTATATCCAACGCCCCATACCACTTTCAGATACCTCGGTTCCTTGGGATTGATCTCAATCTTCTCCCTGATATGCCTGATATGCACTGCCACGGTATTGTCCGCACCGATGGCGTCCTCATTCCAAATACTCTCATAGATCTGGTTGATCGAAAATACCTTTCCCTGATTCTTGACAAGAAGAAGGAGGATGTTGTACTCAATCGGCGTCAACTTGACCGGCTCGCCGTCCACAGTAACTTCCTTCAGATCATCGTTGATCGAAAGCCCTCCCACGGTATAGACCGACGCGCCCGCCTCCGCCGCATTGCCAAGCTGTGTGTAGCGGCGAAGCTGTGATTTCACACGCGCCACCAGTTCTAACGGGTTGAACGGCTTTTCCACATAATCGTCCGCACCGATATTAAGTCCTAAAATCTTGTCCGCGTCCTCCGTCTTCGCCGAGAGGATAATAATCGGAATACTGCTCTCCTCCCTGATCTTTAACGTCGCACGAATCCCGTCAAGCCGGGGCATCATCACGTCCATGATCAGAAGATGCACCTCGTGATCCTTTAAGATGGCAAGCGCCTCCTCGCCGTCGTATGCCTTCAATACCTGATAGCCCTCCTGCTGCAAATATATGTCGATCGCCTCTACAATCTCTCTGTCGTCATCACATACCAGAATCGTCTGCATCACATTCTCCCCTCGTGTCCTATTGTGTACTACTACAATTTATTTTAACAGGAAACTTTGAAATGTTATAGAGGTGATTTCTTAATAAGTTCTTAAATTTCCGCCGATCCTCGCTCCCGCTCGCCGATCTGCAGATTCCTGTAATACTCCATCGGCGTGACTCCATACTCCTTTTTGAATGCCCTGAAAAAATGGTTGTAGCCGCCAAATCCCCCCTGCTCATACACCTCACGAATAGAAATTCCCTGCTCGATATACTTCCGGCACAAATCAAGCCGCGCCTTGACAATATAGGCATGAGGCGTCTGTCCGGTGAGCCGTTTAAATTCCCTGCAAATATGATACCGGCTCACAAAAAACTCCTTTTCAAGACGTTCTAAGGTCAGTTCTTCCGTAAGATGTTCCCTGATATACATAAAAATATCGTCCATCAGCACGTGCTTGCGGTTCTTGGTCCGGTGCACCTTATCGGCTTCGATACACGCCCGAAGGGAGAGCACAAGCAGCATGGAAATCAAGCTCTTTTCGTATAATTTCTGCCCGTAATGCTCCGTCTCCTGCCCCATACTGCTCAATTTCAAAGCAATATTCTTAATCAGCATGGACTCCTCACTGTCCGCATGTACTACAGTCACCTTAAACGGCACGAACCGAAAGCCCTCCTCCAGATCCGTCGCCTCATCCGACAATTCCGACAGATATTCAGGCAGTATCCGTAGTTCCAATATCCGTAGCTGGTATCTGCCGCCCCTAAAGCGCATGAGCGTTTTCTCCCCCGGCTTTAAAAGAATGATATCCTCCGTACTGCAGAACCTCATTGTATCATCTATCTCAAAATAGCAGGTGCCCCTGGCGACATAGAGTATCATATAATATCTCCCGGGGGAAAATTGTCTCGTTTCCGCCTCCAGAAAATCGTGTTTTAAAGCAATATAGTCTTCTCTCTTTATCTTTATTTTCCTCCCCTCCCATCCGTCAAATTAACGATAGTTTCTAATTACAGGTTAGCATAACTGTGCAACTATTACAATATATCAATTTTTCATAGTTTCTAATCAATTATTGGATATGTTTTACGATACCTCGCTCCTATAATGAAATTAACAAACAAACCTGACAAGAGGAAAAGGGGGATTTTATGAACAATGTACGACCATTTTCAATGAAGGACAAAATCGGTTACACCCTTGGCGATCTCGGATGCTGCTGCACCGAGCAATTCCGCGCCATGTACCTGACGATATTCTACACGCTGGTACTAAAGGTCAACCCGATTCACGTCGGTATTCTGATGCTCATCACCAAATTCTGGGACGCCATCAACGACCCGATCATCGGCGCGCTGGTGGACAGCCGGGAGAACAAGGGAAAAGGCAAATTTATTCCATGGATCAAAGCCTTCGCCTTCCCGACCGCCGTCCTGTGTATCCTTGGATTTGTAAATGTAAGCAATTTTGCTTATGGCGCAAGACTTGCCTATATGTTCATTTCCTACGTGGCATATGAAATTATGTACACATGCGTAAACGTTCCTTTCGGAAGCTTATCGAGCGTTATGACAGATGATGTCAACCATCGTACCGATCTTTCACGTTACCGCAGCCTTGGCGGAACAATTTTTATGACGGTCATCGTTATCACCGGACCATTGTTCCTCTACAAGGACAACCAGCCGGTTCCGCAGAATTTCTTAATCATGGCCGCTGTCTGTGCCGGTATCGGCTTTGTCTGTCTGATGATTACAAGCCATTGGTGCAAGGAGCGCGTGATTCTGGCAGCGCCGCCTAAACAGGAAAAGTTAAGCTATGTACAGATTATGAAAGAAATCGCCAAAAACCGCGCCCTCCTAGGTGTCATGCTCTCCAGCTTTATCGGAATCGTCGGCGCGGGCATGGTAAATGCATTAAACACTTATTTATTTAGGGATTACTTCGGAAACGTAGCAATCATGGCAGTATCCGGTATGTTAAGCGTACTGTGGTCCCTTATCGCCTTTATCGGAACGAAGTTCGTGGCAAAGAAATTCGGTAAGAAGGAGTGGACGATGTACAGTGCCACATTCTCCATCATCGTTTTTGCAGTACTGTTCTTCTTCCCGCTTGACAACCCGCTGCTCTTTATCATTATCAACGGTATCTGTTTCCTCGGCGTCAGCGGTTTTCAGGTATTGGTATGGGCGCTTGTCAACGACGCGATCGACTATCAGGAATTACAGTCCGGTCAGAGGAACGAAGGTATCGTATACTCCGCATACACCTTCTTCCGCAAGCTTGCAAATGCTGTATCGGGAAGTATGGGAAGCTTTGCACTCGCCATCGCAGGCTTTAATGTCAATGCTCAGGTACAGAGCGAGGAATTTGCAGGAAACCTTTGGAAGACCTACACCGGAATCTACGTCGTAGGCTATCTACTCGCTGTCCTTGTATTGAAATTCGTCTATCCTCTAACAAAGGAGAAAACCGCCGAGATGCTGGAAGAATTGGCAAAGAGACGACAGGAGGGCGCGGCAAATGATTAAACAGCTTGAACTTGTAAACCGTTCCGGTCATACGCTCCGCGGAATCCTGGACTTTCCGGACGAAAAAGATACCGCTCCGGTACTCGTCCATATTCATGGCTTTGGCGGCACAAAGACCGGCTATAAAAACGCACATACGCATATGGGAAGAGCACTCGCGGCAAACGGCATTGCCTGCGTCCGCTTCGACATGTACGGAAACGGCGACAGTGACGGCGAATTTTCCGATATGACTTTTACCTCGCTTCTGGAGGACACCGAGGATATCTTCAACTGGGCAAGAGCACAGCCCTGGGCAGAAGCGGACAATATGATTCTATCGGGACAGAGCATGGGCGGTTATGTAGCCGCCTGTGCCGCGCCCCGCTTAAACCCGGCCGCACTTGTATTGCAATGTCCGGGCGCCGGCATGTGGTTCGGTGCATTGGAGCGCGCGCAGATGATGGAGGAGCAGGGCATCTTCTATGCGGATGTCGAGGGACAGAAATTCTCCACTGCTTTCAATAAAGACCTCCATCAGTACGAACCGTTTTCCACCGCCGAAGGCTACAAGAATCGGGTTCTGCTGATTCGCGGAACCGCCGATGAGCTTGTAGACGACGGCACCTGCCAGAAATACTGCTCCGTTTACGGCGACGCATGCACCTATGTCACAATCGAGGGCGCCAACCACAACTTTGCAAGCCTTCCGGCACGCGCGGCCTGCGAAAAAGCAATTATAGACTTTTTAGCTAAATAGTAGAAAGAAGGAATCGTTATGAAGATTTTAGAACCAATCAAAGTAGGAAAAACTACCTTTAAAAACCGTATTATGTTTCCGCCTCTGACCACAGGTTATGAGGAGCGAGACGGCTCCATCGGCGAACAGAGCTTTCAGTTTTACAATCGTCTGGCAGAGGGCGGCGTCGGCTATATCGTCATCGGAGACGTAGCTCCCGTTGCAACCTTCTCCCCGACGCCAAAGCTCTTTAAGGAGGAGCAGATCGCTCCCTTTAAGCGCCTTGCGGATGCCTGCCATGCAAATGACTGTAAGCTCGGTATCCAATTATTCCACCCGGAGTACAACGTGGACGCACTGAACGCACTGTTTGCACAGGGAAAGATGGACGAAGCGAGAGCACAGTTACGCCATGATATGCAGTTTTTCATCAATGAAGTTACAGAAGAACAGTTGTCCACTATATTGGACCGGATGGAGGCTTGTGCGAAATTAGCCGAGCGCGCCGGCATCGATTGCATCGAAATCCACGGTGACAGACTGGTAGGTTCCCTCTGTTCTACAATCTTAAACCACCGCACGGACGCCTATGGCGGCAGCTTTGAGAACCGTACCCGCTTTGCCCTCGCACTTGTGGAACGTTTAAAGAAGGCGGTCCCGGATATGGTTATCGACTATAAGCTTCCGATCGTAACACCGTTAAAGGACGGCGGTCTGCGCGGAAAAGGCGGTCTGGAATTAGAGGAGGCAAAAAAGTTCGCCATTCTTCTGGAAAAATACGGCGTAGACACCATCCATGTCGCACAGGCAAACCATACCGGCAATATGGCGGATACCATACCCCCGATGGGAACCCAGCCATACGGCTTTACCGTATATTGCGCAAACGAAATCAAGCAGTCGGTCGGCATCCCTGTTTCCTGTGTCGGCAGAATCGTTACCCCGCATGCAGCGGAATCAATCGTCGCTTCCGGAAAAGCAGACATCATAG
Organism: Roseburia hominis; assembly: GCA_021771815.1. Classification (GTDB taxonomy): domain Bacteria; phylum Bacillota; class Clostridia; order Lachnospirales; family Lachnospiraceae; genus Roseburia; species Roseburia hominis_A. Next base: position 26,354 of record JAETOE010000007.1, on the reverse strand, counting down.
GTTTAGGACGCTCGCTGCTCGCCGACCCTGATTTTGTCAGAAAATGCGAAAACAATACTCCTTCCTGCGTGCGTACATGCATCATGTGTAATAAGGGCTGTACGGACAATATCCAAAACCGCGCGTTCCTAAGCTGCGTGCTCAATGCAGAAAACGGCTACGAAGGCAAACGCACCATCAAGACAGCAGTCTCCAAAAAGAATATTGCGATCATCGGCGCCGGTATCGCAGGTCTTGAGGCTGCAAGGGTCGCCGCGTTAAAGGGGCATTCCGTCACCATATATGAGAAATCCCTACAGGCGGGCGGTCAACTCCTCATCGCCAGCGTTCCTCCCAGAAAAGAAGAAATGATGCGGATCCTAAACTACTATGAAGCCGTGCTCGACACACTTCCTGTCACCTTCCGCTTCGGAACAACCTTAACGCCGGAGGATTACGAAAAATACGACGACATCATCGTTGCGACAGGAGCCATAAATAATATTCCGCCAATCAAAGGAAGCGAACTTCCTCTCGTGGTAAGCGCCTGGGATGTCCTTGCAAAAAAGGCCGTCGTCTTTGGCAAAGCTATTGTCATCGGAGGCGGACTTGTCGGTGTGGAAACCGCAGAATACTTAGCGCACCTCGGATGTGAGGTCACTATCGTAGAAATGCTTGACCAGATCGCCAAAGAAGAAAGCGGTACCATCCTTCCGACTCTGACGAAGGAGCTGGATGATTATCATGTTATCCGCCATGTGAACACGCGCTTAGAAGAAATTCACAACGATTCCGTGACAGTTACTACGGCTCTGCCCGATCAGGAACCAAACACCTTCACTATCCCGGCAGACTTCGTCGTTCTGGCAATCGGCGCAAAAAAGCAGCTCCCGGATATGGGAAGCTGCAGCGTTCCTCTTCACTATGTGGGAGATTGCGCCGGCGAACGCCCAAGCAACATCGAACACGCCATAAAGAGCGCTTACGACACGGCAAATGAACTATAATCCTTAAAATCTTCATTTGTTCTTTTTAAATTTTTAAGAATCACCTGCCAATATTAAGAAAGCCTTTATTACAAGCAGTTCTTTCCAGTGTTATGATATACGAAACAGCATATCATACATAACAGGAGGACAGAACAATGAAAAAAAGGCAAAAGAAAGCAAAGCGCAAAGTCATTTTGCTGATCTGTGAGCTCTTGCTGCTATTGATATTGGCGGTGATTCTTTTCGCAGTTGTAAAGCTTTCAAAAATACAGAAAAATGAACTGAATCTTGATAATGTACACATCAACGAAGGACTTTCCGAAGAGACGAAGGACGCGATGGCAGATTACCAGACGATCGCTCTCTTCGGTCTTGATAACCGTTCGAACGGCAATCTTTCCGAGGGACGAAGCGATGTTATCATGCTCGCAACGATCAATAACAAGACGCACGAGGTAAAACTCGTTTCCATCTACCGCGATTCCTATCTGGACACGGGAAACGGCGTCTTTCAGAAATGCAATGCAGCATACGCCAAGGGCGGACCGGAGCAGGCGCTCTCGATGCTCAACAAGAACCTCGACCTCGCGATCACCGATTATGTGACGGTGGACTTTAACGCCGTCGTGGAATGCATCGACCTCTTAGGCGGCGTCGAGATAACGATTACCGACGATGAGGCGACCCTGATGCTCGGCTACATCAAGGAGCTGAACGGACTTACCGGAAACAACTCCAAATGTCCGACCTCCGGCGGAACTTATACCTTAGACGGCGTGCAGGCGACTGCTTTCGCACGTATCCGCTACGGCGGAGGCGACGATTATAGGAGGACCGAACGCCAGCGCGCAGTGCTTTCCGCCATGGTAGACAAAGCGCAAAGCTCCGATTTAAAGACGCTCAACGCCTTGATCAATCAGATGTTCGGCGATATCGAGACAAGCTTCTCCAATGCCGACCTGATCTCGCTCACCGCGAATATTTTCAATTACAAAATCGGCGATACCAACGGCTTTCCGTATGAAAAAGTAGCGAAAAAGTATGATAAAGTCGGAGACGTCGTTATCCCATGCGATCTTGTATCAAATGTGACAAAGCTTCATGAGTTCCTGTTCGACGAGGCAGATTACACGCCGTCCGACACGGTACAGACAAACAACAATACCATTATAAACAACACCGGATTCCGGCAGGGCGACGGCTTCTAAGCACAGGCGGCTGTACTGCCCAGGCAAAGAAGCTCTAAAACAAAGTTTCGGCAAAAGGCTTCCTGTCAGCTTCCATAAATATACCCCGCATACAGGCGCTTCTGAATCGTCCGTATGCAGGGTATATTTATGTCCGAAAACCCATATTCTATGTCATATCTCTTTCAACTTTCATTTGATTGTTTCAAAACCTTTAGTACCAGCCAAACCGTTAGAATAAACCCGAAAGGATGGCAACGATTATGGACAAAACAATGGCAGACCGTTTAATTGAATTACGCGAAAAGAACCGTCTCTCCCAGAGCGCTGTCGCAAACCGGCTTGGTGTTACTCCTGCCCTGATCAGCGCCTATGAGAAGACCGAACGTAACCCGAGCATCGATAAGCTGATTGCTCTTGCCGATATTTATCATACCTCGACCGACTACATTCTCGGCAGATCGGCGACCGATCCCTATGCAGCGATCATTGAAGTCAAAGATCTGACCGACGCGCAGATTCGCATTCTGCGGGAGCTTGTAGAAGTCATGAAGTCGCCCGGCGTCTTAGATGATTAGTCTAGTCTTTCTTTTGCGCCGCTTCCCGTCTGCGTCTGGATTCCTCTATCTCGGCAAGTCTTCTTTGAATCCGTTCTTCTCTCTCCTGCTCTTCCGGTGTTCCCAGTTTACGCATAAGTTCGCTCAGTTCATCTCCTTTTTCATAAAGGATTTCTCCTCTTCCATGCGTTCCGATCACCTGTACCTCTTCAATCTTGGTTGATTCCCCTCTTTTTTCCATGTCCCGATCCCCTTTTCGTTTCAACATATGTTTAATATATCTTAACATATAGTTGAATCAAGTGCAATCTATAACCATAGGCACAGCGTTCCGGATTTTCGAGAAATCAGGGGAAATTTTTCTGTGTTTCTAACTTTCTTCCTTTATCCCTCCGTCTTTGCCGAAGTAGGAAATCCCGTACTGCCTGCAGATTCTGCGCACCTCCACCACACCGACTGCCGCGGCAAGCACGCCGCTTGCAATATTGCTGACCGCCATAACGATTCCCGCACTGACATTTCCAAGGTCAGTAAACTGCTGCAGTGCCCAGAGCACGGGAACGCGGAACAGGAACACCCGGCAGAAATTCATCGCGAGCGTAATCTTCGTCTTTCCAAAACCGTAGAGCAGCGCCATCACCGCGGCATTCACGCCGAGCGGAATCGCGCCCATCGCCTCATAGCGATAGATTTCGGCAATCATGCCTGCAAACTCCGTGTTATCCCCGGCAAAAAGAAAGCTTAACTGATTCAGACACAGCAGCGACGCGCTCATGAGCACTGCGCCGATTACGACGTTAATATAGAGGACGTAACGGAATGCGCCAAGCGCCCGCTTGGGATTGCCTGCGCCGAGGTTCTGGCTGATGATCGAGGAGCCTCCCTCCTGAAACCCGTTCTGCGGATTGGTCGTGATGCCGCCGATGTTGTTGGAAATACCGAGTGCGCCCACGGTCCACGAACCGTAGACCGTGCTCATTGAATTTACGACGACCTTACCCATGGCAAACGCAATTTTCTCTACAATCACAGGAAACGACAGCACGAGCATCGGCTTTACCGTCTCCTTCTCAAAAGTAATCGCCCTGAGGGAAAAGCCGAACGCATTTCCCTTCTGGTTCATATTGATAACCGCCGCAAGCAGCAGAAGGCTCTGGGAGACAATCGTCGCAAGCGAGATCATATTGATATCCCCGTTCAGACCATAGACGAACCATGCCGTGAGCACAAGCTTTATGACGATGACCCCGGTGTTGAGCACAAGAATACGCTTTGAATTGCCCCTCGCCCGCTCGATTGCAATATAGACATTGTTAAAAAAGGTAATCACCATGCCGAATAACTCCAGGCGGAAATATGTGCTTCCGTCCGCAATGAATTCCTCGGGCGTATTCATAAGCCGCAGAAATTCCGGCGTGAACGGCACGAGCACAAGCAAAATGGCGCCGCCGAGCACCGCACACAGCGCGAACATCGTACTCACCCGCTTCTTGACAAGCACGAAATCTCCTGCGCCGTACGCCTGGCTGACCTTGATGCTCGCGCCCACCGCAAGCCCGCCGCCGAGCGCGGAGAGCATCATATTGATCTGCGAAAGATACGCCACCGCCGACACCGCGGAAGCACCGATGTGAGACGCCATCATCGTATCGAGTATTTTAAAAAGCTGATTCAGGCTCTGGTAGAGCGCCAACGGAAATCCTACATATAACACGACTCTGCCCATGGGGCCGTTCAGGGAAAAATCGCGGAATTTTTCATCTTTTTGGGAAAGAGCTGCCTGCATTCTTTTTTCCTGCCTTTACTTTTTTCTGTCTTCATGTTATAACAAATTTATATTGATTTATACGAATTTTTTCAGTTATTTTACGCTATATTACAGATTTTTTGTTATAATTTACAACACAAAGGAGACTTTATGGCAGACAGTTCCTTTCACGACCGCATCGACCAATTCCTCGTGCGGCGTCTGAAACGGGATGGCAGCTTTCGCATGAACGAATCGCACTACCATCCCTATTATGAAATCTATTATGTGCTCTCCGGGCAGTGCCGCTGTTTTATCGGACACAGCATCTATCTCCTCTTTCCAGGCGATATGGTGCTGATTCCTCCCGGCATTCTTCACAAAATGATCTACGAATCCGCGCTTCCCACAGAACGCCTTACCTTAAGCTTTACGCCGGAATATGCCTCCGCTTTTCGGAAAAACTGCGGGGAGGAGGCGTGGAGCCATATTTTCTGTCGGATGCGTCTCACGCTCGCCTCGTCGATGCAGACGCCGTTCCTCGCGCTGGCGGGACAGCTCGAGGCAGAGTCCGCAGGAAGCGACGCCTATTCGACCGCTCTTACCAAGAGCATTTTTTTTCAGATGCTTGCCATGATCGGACGAAGCCAGGATTCCTCACAGGAACCGCAGCTTCTCGATCAGGCGCAGACCGCGATTCAGGAGAGCGCACGCTACATCTATGAACACTACGAGGAGAATGTAACGCTTTCCGATGCGGCCCGCTTTGCACATATGAATCCAACGTATTTCTCACGCAAATTCAAAGAAGCCACAGGCTTTGGCTTCAAGGAGTATCTGACCTACCTCCGCATGCAGAAAGCCGCGCAGCTTCTTCTTACTACAAACGACTCGATCACGGAAATTGCAGGTATCTGCGGATTTTCTGACAGCAATTATTTCGGCGATGCCTTCGGCAAACATTTCGGTATGTCGCCGCGCAGTTACCGCAGAAAAGCATCATACGCTGACCGGTGCACAAGCGAAAACGGAGCGCACCAATAAAGGCGCGCTCCGCTCTCATCTGCTTTTATTTTCTTCTCCCAAACAAGGAATGCTTCTCGGATTTCCTGCCTTCCGGCTCCTCCGGCAGTTCCTCCTTCCATTTAAAGTATTCCGCGTCCAGATTCACTTTAATGTCCGGCTGCACGATTTCGTGTTCCTCCTGGGGCTGTTCCTGGGGCTCTTCCTCCACAAGCGGGATGCCCGCCCGTTCAAAATATTGCTCGTTGATCTTAATTTCAGGCTTGATCTGCGCATAGACGGACGGCTGTTCCTCCTCCTTCTTCGCCTTTGCCTGCTCCTTTATAATCTGCTTATTCCGCTCCTCAATCAGCTTCATATATTTATTGGTATCACGGAGGTCTTCCAAATGGCTGCGCAGCTCCCGTTGGTCCTTGTGAACTGTCGCTTTCTCCTTCTCAATCGCCTCGTTCATCTTCTTGCATATTTCCGCAAAGGAGTCCGCAGCGTCCTGCATAATGCCCTGTACACGGCGCAGCGCCTCGTCGGAGTACATCACAGACCCTGCATAGACATCCTCTGCCATGCGGTTCGCATCCATGACGATCTCATCCGTCTTTCTGCGTACCTCACGCTCTGCCGCATCGCGGCCCCGCCTGGTAAGCTCATGCTCTTCGAGGATCTCATAGATGCAGACATTCAACTGCTGCAGAAGGTCTAACGCCTCCTTTTTATCTATGATGACACGGTTCGTCGCCTTGTCGTACACCTCACCTTGGGCAAACATGATATGAATGTTCCGCAAAACCTGTTCTGTCTTATCCTGCGCGCTCATGTATCTCTCCTGTATCTGTCAGCTTCTTCTCTTCTTTATTGTATCCGCATTCTTTCTTCTCATGCGTTTTATCAATTTTACCACCAACACGGCTATCAGAACAACCAGCAATATCAAAATTAAGATAACTATAAGAATCATTACCGCATATTTACTCGGGTTTTTTAATAAATCGCCGATATTCCTGCTATCCTCCACGACCTTCCTGTCATGCAGGCTTTCGTAGTACTCCGGCACATTGGCGATACCGTTGCCGTCCGTATCCGGGAATGATTCTATGTATCGGGCGATAGCGTTCCACGCTTTCAGCTCCCTTCCGTTCTCATAGACGATAACATCCTCAAAATCCTCAATCGGGGTTCCGTCTGCGTATTTCGGCACGATCGAGAGAAGCCCGTGCGACATATCCGTCACTGCACTTAACATCTGTCCGCTATAGAGATCTGCAACCGCGCGGTAGAGCTTGTCATCCTCAATCTCTACGCGATTCCCATCCGCATCCACCAGATAAAGATCCGTCACTTTGTTTAAAATCAGGCGGTTCGGATTGTAGGAAAAATTCAGCCCGCTCATATACATCCGCGCCGTCGTCATATAATCCGTAACAGACGCATCAATTTCCACCGCCGTCCTTATCTCTGCTCCGGTCAAATACACACTGATCAGCGGATAGCCCGGCACGCCGTCCGGTCCGATTCCGAGGGAGAAGGAGTTGAACACATCCTCCACGGTAAGCTCTCCCGTTCCGTATGTATCGCGCACGGTTCCGCTCGGGACAACCGCAAAATCCACCGGCACGCCGTCGAAATCAGCCGCGTTCTCCACCGCATACACATAAGCGTCCGACATCAGGTCGCCGAGATTGTGCTCGGTATGAACAAGTGAAAGATCATCCAACGCGGAAAATTTGACGTCGTTTGTCGCGAGCACCTGCTCCTGCGTGTAGCCAAATGCCGAGAGGTAGGTATCGTCCACCGCCGCAAAAAAGGAATCCACCTTCTCCTGTGTCGCCTCATCCGCCGGAAGATCGGCTGTGATCGGAATCAGCTCATATTCCGTCATCTCCCATCTTCCGTCGCTCTTCTGCTCCATAGAAAGCGAACCGATCTTCTTTCCGTATTCTCCGGTTGACACGATATAAGTATCTCCGTGCACAATCGGCTCCTCGAGATCCGTGTGCGTGTGTCCGCTGATGATCAGATCAAGCGCGGGAACGCCCTTTGCAAGAATCTCGTCCTCTGATTTGCTCTCATCCTCCCACGTGCCACTGTGAGAGACACAGACGATCATATCCACATCCTCATTCTTCTGGATATCCGCCACTGTCTCCTTTACCGCCTCCACCGGATCGGTAAACAACAGTTCACAGGTCGGCGCGCAGGCGAGCGAATCCTTGCCAAAGACGCCGACCACCGCAATATCCACGCCGCCTTTTTCCAAAACAACGTAATCCTTCACATCATACACATCGAACGCGTCCCGAATCTTTTGCTGCCCTTCACTTATCCCGGCAGCTTCCATCGTCTCCCAATCCACGTTACAGACAACGAGCGCGGGCAGCGCATCACCGCTTTCTACCGCACTGCCAAGCATATTGGCAAGCCCCGAGGAACGGTAGTCAAACTCGTGATTGCCGAGCGTCGTCACATCGCAGCCGAGCACTCCCAGCATACGAAGCTCCGCCGCTTCCTCCTCATAAACGGTCTGCACCAGCGTTCCCATCGAAAAATCGCCGCCATCAAGCACCAGTGCATCGGGATTCTCCGCCTTTTTACCGTCAATGACCGTCTTGATCCGGGCAAACCCGCCTACCTCCACCGCCTCTCCGTTTACAACTGTAGAAAACGTGTTCAAATGAGAGTGTGTATCATGTGTAAAGATGATGTCCACCGTCTTGCCGGGTGCTTCCGCCTCCGCAGAAGCGCCGTCTGTCTCTGCCGACACGGTATCCGTCCCCTCTGATACAATATCCGCCCTTACCGGCACACTGCCTTTTGCAAAGAGCGGCAGCATAAGCGCCGCCGCAAGTATTCCTGTCAGAATCCGCGTTTTATTTCTCATAGTTCTAATTCCCCCTTAGTTCATTATCCCCTCCCGCTCTGCTGCGCACAGCGGCTCAATATCTTCCCTCTAACGTCTTTTCTCTGTCCCGTCTTTTATGAATGCGTCTCTCTATATCTCGATCAGCTCATAGCAATCGCTTCCTACTCCAATCTTCACTGCATGTTCGATGCAGCTCTTCCAGTTCGTGTCCGGATGCACCATATGAAAATGATCGTGATGCGCCGCCTCTTCCTTATGCGCCAGGCAGTTCTCGTGCAGCACGCTGTGATTCTCCAACATCGGCTGCCTGTTACAGAGGTCGGCGCACGCCATATCAAGCGCCACCGGATCGAACGACGCAAGCATTCCCACGTTCGGGATAATCGGCACATCGTTCTCCGCGTGACAGTCGCAGTTCGGCGACACGTCGCAGATCAGTGAAATGTGAAAGCACGGTCTGTTCTGACAGACCGCCTTCGTGTACTCTGCAATCTTATAATTAAGCACATCGTTGGAATTCGCCTGCGTCGGGTGCACCGCGTCCTTCGGGCAAACGCCGATACACCGCCCGCAGCCCACGCATTTGTCCCTGTCAATAAACGCCTTACCGTCTGTGATGACCGGAGCGTCATGCGCGCAAATGCGCTTACATGCCCCGCAGCCCACGCAAAGGCTCTGCGCCACCGCAGGCTTGCCCTGATTGTGCATCTCCATCTTTCCGGCTCTCGAACCACAGCCCATTCCGATATTCTTAAGCGCTCCGCCAAATCCGGTCGCCTCATGTCCCTTAAAATGCGTCAGTGAGATAAAGACATCGGCATCCATGACCGCCTGCCCGATCTTTGCCTCCTTCACATATTCTCCGTCCACCGCAACAAGTTCCTCGTCCGTTCCCTTAAGACCGTCCGCGATAATGACATGGCAGCCTGTGGAAAACGGCGAGAATCCGTTCACATAGGCAGTGTCCAGATGGTCAAGCGCATTCTTCCTGCTTCCCACATAGAGCGTGTTGCAATCGGTGAGAAACGGCTTGCCGCCAAGCTCCTTTACCAGATCCGCCACGACCTTCGCATAATTCGGGCGAAGGAACGCAAGGTTGCCATACTCACCGAAATGAAGCTTGATCGCCGCGTATTTGTCTGTAAAATCAATCTGATCCATGCCCGCAGCGACACAGAGGCGCTTTAGCTTCTGAAGAAGATTCTCACTTCCGGTCGTATGAAAGTCCGTATAATATACCTTCGACTGTTCCATCCTCTTTCCTCCTTAAAATGAAGCGCCCGCATACCGGATGCATTTTACAGCCGGATGCGGTGCTGTTTTCTTTACTTGCATTTTACACGAATTTATACGAGATGTAAACCAGAATACAATGAATCTATGGCGCCAAAACAGATTGCAATACGACATCAAAACATGTTAAAACCACGGCGCCCAAACAAACCGAATCTACGGTACAAGGATCATACTCCGAATGGTTCCGACCGATATGTAGCCGTTCTGAATCGCATACGCGTCCGTCTCCGCCGGAAACGGAGTCGTTACCGGAATCCCCGCCGCCGAAACGACAAATCCCCTCTCCGACTCTCTCACCCTCTGAAAATGGTCGCGGTAGAACGGCGTCTGCGCAGGCACGCAGTCTCGCCTGACTCCTTTAAGTTCCGCCAGCGCGCAGCTCGGAAAATTCACGTTCCAGATTTCATTTGCCGGAAGCGGTTTCTTCAGAAGCTCCTCCGCAATCGGAACCAGATATTCTTCCACCACTTCGGCGCTTCCGTGCACCTCACTGGAAAAAGCAATTGCCGGGATTCCGTTTAAGAGCGCTTCCATCGCCGCACCGACCGTCCCCGAATACTGAATGTCGATTCCCGCGTTAAAGCCGTGGTTGATTCCTGAAAAAACGATGTCCGGCTTCTCCGGCATCAGCTCCGTCAATGCAATCTTCACACAGTCCGCCGGAGTCCCGTCGACGCTGTAGGCAGTAATGTCCTCCACCGGAAACTCCTCTCTCTCCACTGCGATCTCACCGCGCAGGGTGATGCGCGAAGACATCGCACTGCACTGATGCTTTGGAGCTACGACCCAGACCTCACCAAAGGTCTGCGCCGCCCTTGCAAGTCTTATAATTCCCTCCGCCTTGATTCCGTCGTCATTTACTACCAGTATTCTCATATGCCGTCTGTTCTCCTTTTGTCCGAAAGCTTTTTCATATTGTTTCTTTCCATATAACACAGTATATAACAATTCCGGCAAATAATCTATTTCTATTCCTGCGGAAGTATCGGACCTGCGGACGCTTCCAGTGCTTCTTTTGCTCTGCGAAGCTCCGCCGCCTGCTCCTCCGTCACATCTCCTGGCTTAATTTTTGAAACAAGCTTTTTCAGATAGGATAAGTCTGACTTGATCTGCTTCTTTGCTGTCTTATCCAGGGTCTTCTTCTGATTCGCGTACGCCGCCTCAACCCGGCGAATCAATGTATCGGACTCGTTGCGCACGTCAATATAAGCTCGCCGCTGCCCGTCTGATGCTTCGTACTCTGCCGCTTCGCGAATCGCTCGCTCAATATCGGAATCCGACATATTCGTACTCGAGGTGATCGTAATCTGCTGCTGTTTTCCGGTACCGAGGTCCTTTGCCGATACCTGTACGATTCCGTTCACATCAATATCAAATGTCACTTCAATTTGCGGTACACCCGCCATTGCCCCCTTGATGCCGTTCAACCTGAAATTCCCCAGAAGCTTATTATCCTTCGCAAACTGACGCTCGCCCTGTAAGACTTTAATTTCCACGGACGTCTGGAAGTTCGCCGCCGTCGAAAAAACCTTGCTGTGTCTGGTCGGAATCGGCGTATTGCGGTCGATCAACTTCGTCGCCACGCCGCCGACCGTCTCAATGGAAAGTGAAAGCGGCATCACATCCATCAGAATTAGTTCCGCCGCTGATGCCCCTGCCATAAGCTGCTCGCCGCCAAGCTTGCCGCCTTGCGCCGCCGCCCCAAGCGCCACGCATTCATCTGGATTCAAATTCTTCGACGGTTCCTTCCCTGTAAGCTGTCTTACTTTTGCCGCGACCGCAGGCATCCGCGTCGAACCACCGACGAGAAGCACCATACCAAGCTCTCCGGTAGCGATTCCCGCATCCGAAAGCGCCTGCGTCACAGGTCCCACGGTACGCTCGATCAGATCATTTGTTAATTCTTCAAATGTCGCGCGGCTGATATTCATGTCGAGATGCTTTGGTTCCCCGTGCACTGTCGTGATAAACGGCAGATTGATATTGACCGACGACGCCGTCGAAAGCTCTTTCTTCGCTTTCTCCGCTTCCTCCCGCACGCGCTGCATAGCGGTCGCGTCCTTCGACAAGTCCGTCTTCTCCTGCTTTTTATACTCGGAAACAATATAGTCTGCAAGGCGCATATCAAAATCATCCCCGCCAAGATGATTATCTCCCGCCGTCGCGAGCACCTCAATTAGGTTGTCCCCGATCTCAATGATCGACACATCAAATGTACCGCCGCCAAGATCATAGACAAGAATCTTCTGCGGATCTCCGTGATCCAATCCGTAAGCAAGCGCTGCCGAGGTCGGCTCATTGATAATACGAAGAACGTTGAGTCCCGCAATCCGCCCCGCGTCCTTCGTCGCCTGACGCTGCGCATCGTTAAAATACGCGGGGACCGTAATGACTGCCTCAGAGACCGGCTCGTCAAGGTAACTTTCTGCATCCTTTTTCAGCTTTCGAAGTATCATCGCGGAAATTTCCTGCGGCGTGTAACTCTTGCCGTCCACCTTCACGCGGTAGTCGCTTCCCATCTCACGCTTAATTGAAAAGAAGGTACGGTCTACATTGACCGCCGCCTGACGGCGCGCGATATCTCCGATCAGACGCTCCCCATCCTTATTAAATGCCACGACGGACGGCGTCGTGCGCGCGCCTTCCGCATTTGGAATCACGACCGGATTCCCGTTCTCAAGCACTGCCACGCAACTATTCGTCGTTCCAAGATCAATTCCTATTACTTTCCCCATCTCTCTCGCACCATGCCTTTCCAACACTCTTTCTATTCACTGTATTCCGCTAAAGTAGGGAAGTCAAGGCACGTGAATTCGATTTCATTTCCAGTTTATAAAATTTCAGAATTTGTTTACAACTTCATGCACGGACCGGCGCGCCTCTGTCCTGACATTTCTATTGGGTTCTGTATCTTTTCCAGGCAGTCCTGCTGTTCTTCCCAAATTATGCCTTATATACGATATTTCCGTCAATTATCGTATACAATATCCGCGTATCCACTGAAAACGGTGTCCCTTTTACGAGAACAAAATCCGCATCCTTTCCCTCCTCGATACTTCCTACACGATCCGCTGCGCCGATATGTTTCGCCGCATTGATCGTGATCGCCTTAAGCGCGTCGAACTCGCTCATGCCGTTATAAATGGCTCTACCGGCGCAGAGCGGCAAATAACGCTCCTCAATGACCGGAGAATCCGTGATAATCGATACCTGACAGCCCGCCTCTGCAAGAATGCCCGGCGTTTCAAAGCCTTTATTTTTCAACTCATATTTCGTGGCGTGTCCGAAGGACGGTCCGACTGCGACCGGAAACCCCTCTTTCGCAAGATCATCCGCAATCAATGCGCCGTCCGTCACATGGTCGAGCCGCAGGTCGAGGTGAAACTCTTTCGCGATACGGATTGCCGTGTAAATGTCATCCGCGCGGTGAACATGTGCCTTTAATGGCATTTTTCCGCGGATCACCGGGAGCATCGCCTCAAGTTTCGCATCGTAGGCAGGCAGCTTGCTGTAGTCCGTGCGCTTTTCTGCGCCCATGTCATTTATACCGTCCGCCTTATCGCCGCCGTCCTCTAACCCGGAAATCTCGGATAATTCATCTGCAGCCAGCACATTCTGTCCCTGCGCGCATCCTGCCTCCCGCAGTTTTAAGTCATATATGACCGCCTTCTGAAGTATCTCGCGGAGCTTTGCTGCAACAGACATTCGGGAGTAAACGCCCTTATCCTTATAGCAGTTCTTGGGATTTTCCCCAAAAGCGACTTTCATTGCGGATTTCTTGCGGACGACCATATCGTCAATGCGTTTCCCATAAGTCTTGATGACGCAGAAGGTTCCGCCAATGATATTCGAACTGCCCGGTCCGGTAGAAACACAGGTAACGCCTCCCTCGCGCGCCGTCTTAAATGTCTCGTCCTGCGGATTGATCGCGTCCACCGCCGAGAGCTGCGGCGTTATGGGATCGCCAGGCTCATTGAAATCCTCCCCCGCAAAACCGACCGCGTAGCCGTCCAGACCTAAATGACAGTGCGCGTCCACAAATCCCGGATAAATATCTATGCCCGTTGCGTCAATCACCTCCGCCTCATTAATGACCTTCCCCTCAAGCACGGGAGCAATTTTCTTAATTTTCCCCTCTTCAATCAGAATGTCCGCCACAAAGGGTTCTTCCTCCACCGCATTGTGGATCGTTCCCTGTTTCAATAATAAGTATCTGCTCATCTTTTCCTCTCTTTTCACGTTTTTATGCACTTTCGAAGATGTGTTTTATGATGCCCGTCTTTCTTCCGGTTTTATTTTCCCCCGCTTCTGGATCAGCTATTCTCTATGCGGCAATTCTGCATGAAATTAAATCCTGTTTTATTTATTTTGCTCCTATTCTCCCGCTGCATACCGCCCGATTGCCTGCCGGATTTCCGTTTCTTCCAACATCACAAGCTCGGTATTCTTCGTCCTGAAACAGCGTACCATCTCCTCAAACGGCAGCCCCGCCAGATAACACCGCAGCGCCATAAGGACCGCACTGTGCGTAACGATCAGCACATCTTCCGTCTCCCGCGCCAAGATTTCATCCAATGCCGCAAGCGTCCGTCCTAAAACCTCATCGTAGTTCTCACCGCCGGGGGTGTGCACAAACCGTCTGTGGCTGTTCCAGAACAAATAGCGCTCTCCATATTCCGCGCGAATAATGTCCCAGTTCAGACCCTCCCACTCGCCGAGATCCATTTCCCGAAGCCCGTCCATCGTCTCGCAGGGAATATGGAGTGCGTCCGCAAGGATCTGCGCTGTCTGCGCCGCCCGGAGATACGGTGACGTATAGACGCGGACAGGATGAAATGCCCCGCTCTCCCGCTTATTTAGGAGCGTCTGTGCAAGAAGCTTTGCCTGCCGGATTCCGTTCTCATTCAACGAAGTATCCGTCGTACCCTGTATCTTCTTCTTTACATTCCATTCTGTCTCGCCGTGGCGGGTAAAATATAAATTCATCTAATCTCTCCTTTAGAAAAAAGCAGGTGTCTCCTGCATAGCAGTGGGGTCAATAATTCTTAATTGCGTCTATTATTAATATAGCGATAAAGTCCTCTTTCGTCCAGTCGTTCCTTCTATTTTCCACCCGCTCATCCGTGAAACTCTCATCAACTCTGAGCCTGCCGTTTTAGCGCCGCAAGGAAATCTGCTCGAGAATATGGAATGTAAATTTTTACTTTACGCTTTTCCTCCAAAAAGCACTCCCAATATGGTAGCCTCCCTTCCAGTTTTATGTCAAAATTAATTTACAACAATCAAACATCCATAAAGACAAGGAGAAGATATTAGAATGAGTTTAGGAAAGAACATCCAGTTATTGAGAAAGCAGCAAAAAGTCACACAAGAGCAGTTGACTGAGCGAATGGCTGTATCCCGTCAGACCGTGTCAAAATGGGAAACGGACGAAGTGATTCCAGAATTAAACAAGTTAATCGATTTAAGCGATATGTTTGTCTGTAAACTGGACACTCTCATTCGCGAAGATCTGTCTGCCCAGGAAGATATTTACTCAGAGGTCATTATAAAAACAGTGGCGCCGTTTCGGATGGGACAATATGTTATGGTAACTCCCAACCCCGAGGATGATGTAAATGCATATTTAGACCAATGGGCACAGAAATCAGGACTTTTGGATTTTAAACCTGATGCCAAAAAGATCGGGTGGGATTTCCCTTATGTTTCCATGGAATTACAAAATCGCTTTAGACTGCGGGGATATGTCGCCGCATATATTTTACCGGATGGATTTGAGACAGAATACCCAGGCGTAGAATTTGTAAATCAGGTAAAAGCCGATTACGCTGTGATTACAATTTATGATCCCTTCCGTGCGGCTTTTGAATATATCCCAAATGGGTATAAGCGTATCATGGAATATTTACAGACAAACGGTTTCAAGGAAACTCCAAAAGAAAATGTTTTACCCTGCTTCGAGTACGTTTACGAAAAGGACGGCATGACTTGTATGGATGTATACATTCATGTAGACAGCGTTTCTAAGACAGAGACTTTCACTAATTTTTCATAAATCTTTTTCATAAATACGGTATTCGCCATGACAAAAATGCCTGTAAGACCTAGTCCTACAGGCATTTCTATTATTTTGCAATATCAATTCGCACCAGAGCCTTGCGCAACGCATACTCGGCACGCTTTACATCAATCGCCTCCGTCTTATTGGCAAGACGCTCCTCGGCGCGCGCACGCGCTGCTTCGGCACGATTCTTGTCAATCTCGTTCGGCCATTCCGCGATTTCTGCGAGAAGTGTTACCTTTTCCGGCAGGATTTCCGCAAAACCGGAATGAACGGCTGCTATCACACTCTCCTCGCCATCCTCATGAATCTTCACGATTCCTGGCGCAAGAACGGTCGTGAGCGGAATGTGCTTCTTATATACGCCAAGCTCACCGGCAGCCGTATTAAATTCGATCATCGTTGCCTTCCCTGTGTAGAACACGCGGTCAGGCGTGATGATTTCCACATCGAAAACTCTGTTCTCGTCTGCCATAATGCTCCTCCTTATCGCCTACTTCATTCTGCCGCAAAACACCGATCAGTGCTCTGCATCGTACTTCGCACGAACATCATCGATCGTTCCTGCATTTAAGAAGTAGCCTTCGGGAATATCATCATGCTTTCCTTCAAGAATTTCTTTGAAGCCGCGAACCGTCTCGGCAATCGGAACATACTTTCCGTCCAGACCGGTAAACTGCGTTGCCACAAAGAACGGCTGGGATAAGAAACGCTGAATCTTTCTCGCACGGTTTACGACAAGCTTATCGTCCTCAGACAACTCATCCATACCGAGAATTGCGATAATATCCTGCAGTTCCTTATATTTCTGTAAAATCTCCTGCACTCCGCGGGCTACCGCAAAATGCTCCTGACCTACGATACGCGGATCAAGAATACGGGAAGTAGAACCAAGCGGATCTACTGCCGGATAAATACCGAGCTCGACGATAGAGCGCTCGAGTACGGTGGTCGCATCCAGATGGGCGAAGGTCGTCGCCGGAGCCGGGTCCGTCAAGTCATCCGCCGGCACGTAAACTGCCTGTACGGATGTGATAGAACCGTTCTTCGTCGATGTGATACGCTCCTGAAGTGCACCCATCTCGGTCTGCAGCGTCGGCTGATAACCAACGGCGGACGGCATACGTCCGAGAAGTGCGGACACCTCGGAACCTGCCTGTGTAAAACGGAAAATATTATCGATGAAAAGAAGCACATCCTTTCCGCCTTTGTCACGGAAGTACTCTGCCATCGTAAGACCCGTCAGCGCAACACGCATACGCGCTCCCGGCGGCTCATTCATCTGACCGAACACCATGGTGGTCTTGTCGATAACTCCCGACTCTTTCATTTCATAGTAGAGATCGTTTCCCTCACGGGTACGCTCACCAACACCTGTAAACACGGAATACCCGCCGTGCTCTGTTGCAATGTTGTGAATGAGCTCCTGAATCAGGACCGTCTTACCTACACCTGCACCGCCGAAGAGTCCGATCTTACCACCCTTCTGATACGGGCAGAGAAGGTCAACGACTTTGATACCTGTCTCAAGCATTTCCTGAGAGGTCGCCTGTTCCTCAAATGCCGGAGCGGGTCTGTGAATAGCCCAATTCTCTACTCCTGTTGGCGGGTCCATCTCGTCAATCGGATTTCCCAATACATTGAACATACGTCCCAATGTATTCTCACCTACCGGCACGCTGATCGGTCCGCCTGTAGCAATCGCGTCCATACCGCGAACCAGTCCGTCGGTCGGTCCCATGGCGATACATCTTACTGTATCATCGCCCAGATGCTGAGATACCTCAACGACCAGCTCTCTTCCGTCTTTTAACGGAATCCTGATCGCGTCGTTAATCTCCGGCAGCGCGCCCTCTGTAAACTTGATATCCAGAACGGCACTAATAATCTGGGTAATTTTACCGATATTATTTGCCATCGCTTATTTCTCCTTAAATATTTTTGTTATTGTACGCCTGATAAACAGACTGCGTTCAACCTGCTTATCAGGATATTGCAGAAGCACCGGCAATAATCTCTGTCAACTCCTGCGTGATAGAGCCCTGACGTGCTCTGTTATATTTCAGTGTCAAATCACTAATCAATTCTTCTGCATTGCTGGTCGCAGAATCCATCGCCTGCATTCTCGCCCCGTTCTCACTGGCAACGGCTTCCACAAGCGCGCCGTAAAACAGGCTGGTCACATACTTCGGAATGATCATATCAAGCGCTTCTTCCTCGTTCGGCTCATAATTCATGAGCACGTTGGCTTCTGCTGCCTGACTGATCTCCTCCTCGTCGAACTCCACCGGAAGCAGCTTGATAAGCTTCGGCTCATGGCTTACCGTATTTTTAAAATGCGTGTACGCCAGATAGATTTCGCCGATCTTCCCTGCCGTGTAATCCGCTAAGATCTTCTTGCAGAGCGCCGCCGCATCCTCATAGGACGGGGATTCGATAATTCCGGAATCATCCTCTTTGATCTCATATCCCCTGCGTTCTAAGGTTTCTTTTCCCTTATTACCGATTGCGTAAACTTCTACGTCTTCCATCGGAAGCTCTTCGCTTCCGGTCACAAGCTTGGTAATATTGGAATTGTAACCGCCGGCAAGTCCGCGGTTGGAGGTAATGACAACAACTGCCTTCTTCGTGGATTCTCCTTTACGCAGATAAGGATGATCTATCGTGCCGGACTTTGCCAGCATTGAGGTCACAGTCTGATACATATAATTAAAATATGGATTGGTCTGCTCCGCTCTGGTTCTGGCTTTCTGCAGTTTTACGGTAGAAACAAGCTTCATGGCTTTCGTGATTTGCTGCGTACTCTGTATGCTGCCTTTTCGTCTCTTTATGTCCCTCATTGAGGCCATTATAAGCACCGCCTTTCATTCTTGTCTATATTTTCCGCGCGCAAGTTGTCTGTGTGGAAAATATATGCTACCGTTTTATTTCACGAAGTCCTTTTTACATTCCTCGATCGCCTGAATCAGCTTAGCCTCGATCTCTTCGTTAATGACCTTCTCCGTGCGGATTGATTCCGGAATCTCCGGATACTTGGTATCCACAAACTCGAAGAGCGCCTTCTCAAACGGAAGAATATCTGCAACCGGAATATCCATCAGATATTTTCTGGTTGCTGCATAAATGATCATAACCTGTCTCTCGACCGGCATCGGCTGATACTGCGGCTGCTTTAACATTTCCTTGATGCGCTCGCCCTGCGTCAGCTTCTCTGTCGTGTCCGCATCCAGTTCGGAACCAAACTGTGCAAATGCCGCAAGCTCTCTGTACTGTGCAAGCTCTGTACGAATCGGCGCTGCAATCTTCTTCATCGCCTTGATCTGTGCGGAACCACCGACACGCGATACGGAAAGACCTGCATTGATTGCCGGACGGAAACCTGCGTTGAACATCTCCGTCTCCAGATAAATCTGACCGTCGGTAATGGAAATCACGTTGGTCGGAATATATGCGGAAACATCGCCTGCCTGCGTCTCGATAATCGGAAGCGCGGTCAGAGAACCTCCGCCCAGCTTGTCGGAAAGTCTCGCTGCACGCTCCAGCAGTCTGGAATGTAAGTAAAATACATCTCCAGGGTAAGCCTCACGTCCTGGCGGTCTCTTAAGGAGCAGGGAGAGTGTACGGTATGCCGTTGCATGCTTACTTAAGTCATCATATACAACAAGAACATCCTGTCCGTTCTCCATCCATTCCTCACCGATCGCACACCCTGCGTACGGTGCAATATACTGTAACGGCGCCAACTCACTCGCCGTAGATGCTACGACTGTTGTGTAGGACATTGCGCCAAACTCTTCCAATGTCTTAACGATAGATGCAACCGTAGACGCCTTCTGACCGATAGCGACATAGATACATTTTACATTCTGACCCTTCTGGTTGATGATCGTATCGATCGCGATCGCAGTCTTACCGGTCTGTCTGTCACCGATGATAAGCTCACGCTGTCCGCGTCCGATCGGAATCATGGAGTCGATCGCCTTAATACCGGTCTGTAACGGCGTATCTACAGACTTTCTGGAAATAACACCGGATGCAACACGTTCGATCTGACGATACTTCGTTGTCTCGATCGGTCCCTTGCCGTCGATCGGCTGTCCCAATGCATTGACAACACGGCCTAACATCGCGTCGCCGACCGGAACCTCGACTACGCGCCCGGTCGTCTTTACGGTATCACCCTCGTTGATGTTCTTCTGGGAACCGAGAAGTACGGCACCTACATTATCTTCCTCGAGGTTCAATACCATTCCGTATACTTCGCCCGGAAACTCAAGAAGCTCTCCCTGCATTGCATTGTCAAGACCGTGAATACGTGCGATACCATCTGCCACCTGAATAACAGTACCAACGTCAGCTACTTCTAACTGCGCTGCATATCTTTTAATCTGTTCTTTGATTACGGAACTTATTTCTTCTGGTTTTAAATTCATGGAGCGCATTCACCTGCTTTCAACTGTATTTTCGATAATTCACGGGTCAGGTCGTAAAGTTTCGTCCTGACGCTGGAATCGACGACATGGTCGCCGATACGGATTATCATTCCGCCGATAATCGCGGAATCCACTGCATAATGCATTTCAAATTTCACATACTTCGTTGTCTCAAGCAAGCGTTTTTCAACTGCTTCCTTCTGCGCGTCGGATAACTCCATCGCAGTCGTCACATACGCAGTTCCGATATTCTTACACTCCTTGACCCTGCCATCAAAGTACTCGAGCACGTCGGTAATCTCATCAAAATGATCCTTTTCCACAATCATGCGCAAAAGTCCTACCAACTCTCCTGAAACTTTTCCTGCAAATATGTCTTCAATTATTTTTACTTTTTCTTCTTTTACGATTTTCGGGTGACTCATTAATTTGAACAGCTTTGGATTCTCTTCCATGGCTGCCGACACCGACTTTGTCTCTTCCCAGTAGGCGTCGAGCTGTCCGCTCTCCACAGCGACTTCAAACAATGCATCACCGTATGTTTTTGATACTAGCTTTGCCATGTCGAATCACCCATTTCTCTCAATGTCTGTTCTACCAGCGTATCCTGCACCGACGCATCAATATTCGCCGCAACGACCTTTGCAGCCATCATAGACGCAACGGTAATCATTTCCTGCTTTACCTCATCCATCGCGCGCTTCTTGGAAAGCTCTGCTTCCTCGTTCGCCCTCTGGATAATGCGAGCAGCCTCTTCCTTGGCATCCGCCTCGATGCGGGCAGCATTCTTCTGCGCCTTCTGGCGGGCTTCGCTTAAAATCTGTTCTGCTTCTTTATCAATATTTTTCAGCTTGGCGTCATAGTCTGCTTTCAATGCCGCTGCATCTGTCTTATCCTTCTCCGCCGTCTCAATGTCCGTCGCGATTCGGTTCTTTCTGTCTTCTAAAAGCTTGCGAGCCGGATTAAAGAGCAGCTTCGACATAAACATGAAGAGAAAAAATACAGCGATTGCCATGAGCACTACGTCATGAAGCAACTGAAAATCCAAGCCGAAAAGTCTTAGCATTTCCTCCAAGGTCTGGCCTCCTTTCCGTTGTTATTATTGTGGGAAAAACGCCTATGCTCTTCCTCAACCTGTGAAAAATGGCTCTGCCATTTTTCTAATGAATCAAGCTCCGCTTGATTCTATTTTAGCCCAGAGGCTGTACGAAAAGTAAGAGCATTGCAATAAGAAGACCATAAAGACCTGTCGTCTCTGCAACTGCCTGACCAAGAAGCATGGTGGACATGATGTCGCCCTTTGCACCCGGATTGCGTCCTACTGCTGCAGCGCCGTGACCTGCTGCAATACCCTGTCCAATACCAGGTCCGATACCTGCGATAACTGCTAAACCTGCACCGATTGCGGAACATGCCATAATTAAATCGTGTCCTGTGATATTCATAGAAAAATCCTCCTAAAAAATTATTCTGATTCGTAGTTCTGACCGATGTATGTCATTGTCAACATACAGAATACATACGTCTGAATTGCTCCTGAGAACAAGTCGAAGTAAACATGGAGTGCTGCCGGCCAGATAATTGCAATCTTACTCAGCAATCCATATACAAGCGCCATCATAACGGTTCCTGACAGCACGTTTGCGAACAAACGTAAGGACAGCGAAACCGGTACGGCAATCTCACTGATCAGGTTGATTGGAAACCAGATCGGCAGCCATGGCGGTAACGGGGAACACATATCTGTCCAGATCTGTTTTAGCGGCAGATTCTTGAACTGCGTAATATGGATCAGGAAGAATGTAATAAGACCCATTGCAAATGTTGTGCCGAAATCGGCCGTTGGCGGTCTTAAACCAAACAGACCGGATATATTGCTCATCAGGATAAAGATGAAGATTGTGCTGATGTAATTCACAAACTTCGGCGCAGCCACCTTCCCCATGGTACCCGCGACCATATTGTCGAGCAGTTCGACAATAAGCTCTATCACATTCTGGAAGCCCTCCGGTACTTCTTTTGCATGTCTGATTGCCCGATTGCCGGCGATTGCCAACGCTAACATCAGCGCCATGACAATAAGGATGCAGACATGTGATGTTGTAATCCAGACCTCATGACCAAAGATTTCATATTTAAAGATACCGTGTATCATGAAATCGATGTTCTCGGCGCCGGATGACATCAAAATCTCGTTATTCACTGTTTCACCTCCTTCAGATAGTTTCACTATCTTCGCTGTTCGAAGATACATCACCTCTTCCTTGCAGTTTTTGTATAGCTTTATGAATAAAAGGCTGTAAGTACGCAGACACTTTCAAGCCTGATACCCCAATAAATGCGGTGAAAAGATTCCCCAGATTCCACTTCATCATCACGAAGAAAACGATTACCACGACAATATACCGCAAAATAGACTTCGTGATAACTCTCGATTTCGCGCCGCTCTCACCGTAAATCTCGACCGTGTCGCGGACGACCACGGCAATATTGACCGCCATGCCGACAGCAAGCACGATCCCAATCAGCAGACCGCTCGTATAGCGGAACTTATCCTCCACAAACCAGACGCCCGCCAGTTCAATCACAATTCCATATACAATAATCCCCAGAACCAACCCGGGTAATGCATCATTTAGTCTTCTTAACATGGTTTCGGTCCGATTCACCACCCTGTCCGTATAGCTTCTTCACCATCTTAAAAATGTTGGTAAATCCCGCAAGCGCCCCCACAACAAAAAGCGGAACCGTAATAATCGGGATATCATACTTCTTCCCCAGCCATACGCCGAGCATTGTGCACATGAAAATCGGCACGATCATATTCAGCCCGAGTTGTAAAATCAGCGTCAGGGATTGAAAAATTTTACGATGATTGTTCATAGAAGATCCTTACCGGCATCACCACTTACCGTTCCTTGATGCCAACACATATATTATATCATTTTTCCCTTTTTTGTCCATGTATTAATCATTATTATACGCGACTAATATTGTATGTTTGTCATTTTTACAAATACAAATCTTCTATATTGTATATTACGGCTTTAAAACCCACAATATGCACAAAGAGGAAAGACCCGCATTTCGTATGCGTGTCCTTCCTCCTTATTTTACAATTCAATATTGACGCTGCGTCCTGTGCGCTCATACCGCTGCAAAGCCACGCCCGCCGCTTTCAACATCCGCTTGGACGCTATGACTGCGGGAGTTCCGTCGTACTTATCGCTGTCGTACACAATCCGCTTAATGCCAGACTGAATAATCGCCTTGGCGCACTCATTGCACGGAAAAAGCGTCACATACATCGTCGCTCCCTCCAGACTGCCGCCGCGGTAATTCAAGATGGCATTCAGTTCACTGTGCGTCGTGTAAAAATATTTATTCTCGAGCGGCTCGCCCTCGCGCGCCCACGGAAATTCGTCGTCCGAACAGCCCATCGGAAAGCCATTGTAGCCCATGGACAGGATCTTGTGATTAGAGCTGACAATGCAGGCTCCCACCTGCGTATTCGGATCTTTCGAGCGCATCCCGGATAAGGTGGCAACTCCCATGAAATATTCATCCCAGCTGATATAGTCCTCTCTCTTTCCGCTCATGTACTTCCCCTTCCGTCCAAAGTCCCTGTCGCTTCATGCTCTGTCTGTCATATCCGATACGCCTTTTGGTGTTCACTCCATGCTCTGTCTGCCATATCCGATATGTCTTCGCTCTCTGCTGTCCGCCCCTGTACAACTGCCTATTTCGTGCCGAAAATACGATCCCCTGCGTCTCCAAGTCCCGGAACAATGTAGCCGTGCTCATTCAAATGATCATCGAGCGCCCCAATATAGATATCCACGTCCGGATGCTCCTCCTGCATCTTCTTCACACCCTCCGGCGCCGCAATAATGCACATCAGGCGAATGCTCTTCACACCTTTGTCCTTTAACATCTGGATCGCCGCAGCCGAAGAGCCTCCGGTCGCAAGCATCGGGTCTACGACAAATACCTCGCGGTTCGCGCAGTCCGCCGGCAATTTGCAATAGTATTCTACCGGCTCTAAAGTCTTGGGATCGCGGTAAAGTCCAATATGACCTACCTTTGCAGCCGGAATCATCGTAAGCATGCCGTCTACCATACCAAGCCCGGCACGGAGTATCGGAACGACCGCGAGCTTCTTGCCCCTCAATTCCTTTACGGTTGTCTCGCAGATCGGCGTCTTAATCTCCACATCCGCAAGCTTCAAATCTCTTGTCGCCTCATAGCACATCAGCATCGCAATTTCGCTGACGAGTGTGCGGAAATCCTTCGAGCCTGTCTCTTCTCTTCTGATAATACCAATCTTATGCTGAATCAACGGGTGATCCATAACCACTACTTTTGACATTCGGCATCCCCTTCCTCATTTTCATTTAACAGATTAACCAACTTTAATATGGTCTTGCGCAGCGTTTCATAGCAAAGCCCATACGCCTGAAGCGTTCCGCCGTAAGGATCTATGATCTCCAATTCATCCCCGACAAGTTCTGTCAAAACATAGACATTCTCCGGATCGGCGTTCTCATATTTCTCAAGAACCTTTTCCACCTGAATGTGCTCCATCACGAGTACCAGCGTATCCTCCGTAAAATCCTCTTCCGTCAGCTGCGTGGACATAAAGCCTTCCATATTAATTCCATTACTTATCATAACAGCTTCCGCTTTCTGATTCAATGGTTCCGGAAACAAAACCACAAGCCCTCTGGTGAGTACTTCCACCGGACGCTTTAAACTATATTCCTGCAATATACCTGCCGCCATAGGCGCTCTGCAGGTACCGCTGTCCGCAACAAAAATGATTCGGTTATACTCTTTCATAATAAATATCTGCCCTCTCCGCGTACTTTATCCTATATCTGTATGACCTGATGGCCCGCAGCCTTTAACAGCCGGTTCATGATTGCCTGTCCGATTCTGGGCGTCGCAAAGCTTTCGGAATAGATTGCATCTACATTCTGATCGTCAAACTCCCGCAAAAGCTTGTAGAGATGCCTGGCAATCGCGTCTTCATCCTCTCTTGCTCCAATGCTGAACACCAGATCCGCCTGGTATCTGTCACGCGTCTCGTCCGTCGCGATCACGCCCACACGCAGACCCGCTTCCTGCTTTTTCGCAGCAAGCCTGTTGATCTCCGCCACGACCCTGTCTGTCTTCCCCTCGACCAGGACAAGATCCGCTTTCGGCGCATAATGCTTGTATTTCATTCCCGGCGCCTTCGGCTTTTTCATAGAATCCGCCGCGATAATGCCCGGATCGATGCAGACCTCCCCGCCGAGCGCCTCCTCAAGCATTTCTTTCGTTATATAACCCGGTCGCAAAATCATCGGCGTCTTCTCACTCAGGTCTATAATCGTAGATTCAATTCCGATTCCCACCGCTCCGCCGTCCAGAATCATCGGAATCCTGCCGTCCATATCAAGCGCCACATGCGACGCCTCCGTCGGACTCGGCTTCCCCGAGGTGTTCGCACTCGGCGCCGCGATCAGGCATCCGCTCTCCTCAATCAGCCGGAGTGCGACCGGGTGATTCGGCATACGGACTGCGACCGTGTCCATCCCGCCCGTCGTCTCACAGGGAACTTTCTCATTCTTCCACACGATCATCGTCAGCGGACCTGGCCAAAATGCATCGGCTAGCTTTTTCGCCTGCGGCGGGACCTCCCTCGCGATGGCGACCAGATCCTCGAACTTTGAAATATGTACGATCAGCGGGTTATCCGATGGCCTTCCCTTCGCGGCATAAATCTTCTTCGATGCCTCGGGGGAAAGCGCGTCCGCGCCCAGTCCGTAGACCGTCTCCGTCGGAAATGCGACCAGTTCTCCCGCTGCAATCAAATCTGCCGCTTCTTTTATCGCGTTTCTGTCAATGTTGGCAGAATCTATTTGAATCAACTTTGTATGCATAATGCTATCCTTACAATATATCTCATGGGCTTCTTGGCAAACCCTACTCCGCAGTGCACGTCCGTCAGCAGAGCTGCCGGACTCACGGGCTTTCGCCCTATCAAGACAAAAAGAAACGAATATCCTCGTGCTAGCACGGATATTCGTTTCTTTCCGTCTTGGCACTGCTCATTGCTTTCCTGCACATTATCGCACAATTCGGGGATTTAGGCAACTGGATATTGCAGGGCAGTGCTTATGGAGTATAAGGCAATAACGCTGTCTACACCTCTTTTCCCATTTCATATGCCTGACGCATTGC
>JAETOE010000058.1 GCA_021771815.1 Roseburia hominis | reverse complement strand
ATATGAGCCGGTTTCATAACAGAAATTTTGAGTTGCTTGAGCCGTATGATGCGAAAGTATCATGTACGGTTCTTAGGGGGGAAAGGGGTAGCAATACCCCCGACCTACCCGACAAGAAGTATTATGACGCGCTGAAATCAGTGAACAACCTTGTCCGGGATGCCCGCAAGGTGCAGCAGACCATTCTGATGGTGGGCGACATCACCGACATCTATGTGACCAACTTCCAACGGATGATGCGTGACGACAACTTCACCGTGGAGGAACTGGGAGCCATCGCCTTCGGGTACACGAAGCTGCTGGAAGAGAGCAACGATGTACTGACCGAACTGAAAAACGTGGTGAACATCACCACGCTCTCCATGACCGACAAGGAGCGCATGGACGTGGTGGAACGCTGCCATTCCAAGATGAAGCGTTACCGCAACCTCGTGAGCTACTACACCAACAAGAACATATCGGTGTCCTACCTCCGCGCTAAAAAGAAGAACGACCTCGACCGCATCATGGGGCTGTACGGGAACAAGAACGAAAGATACTGGTAGCCTATGGAGTTTGACAACCTTCACCAGATATTACGCTCGCTCTACGAGCAGATGATGCCGCTGTGCGAGGACATGGCGGGCGTGGCGAAAGGCATCGCCGGGCTGGGCGCGTTGTTCTACGTCGCCTACCGGGTATGGCAGTCGCTGGCGAGAGCCGAACCGATAGACGTGTTCCCGATGCTCCGCCCCTTCGCCATCGGTCTTTGCATCATGTTCTTCCCCACGGTTGTGCTGGGTACGATAAACAGCATTCTCTCGCCCGTCGTGCAAGGCACGGCGAAGATGCTGGAGGCGGAAACGCTCGACATGAACACCTACCGCCAGCAGAAGGACAAATTGGAATACGAGGCGATGATGCGCAACCCCGAAACCGCCTACCTCGTGTCCAACGAGGAGTTTGACAAGCAGCTGGAGGAACTCGGCTGGTCGCCCTCCGACATGGTGACGATGGCGGGGATGTATATTGACCGGGGGATGTACAACATGAAGAAGGGCATCCGCGACTTCTTCCGCGAGATACTGGAACTGCTGTTCCAAGCCGCAGCCCTCGTGATAGACACCGTCCGCACCTTCTTCCTCGTGGTGCTGGCGATACTCGGTCCGATAGCTTTCGCCATATCGGTGTGGGACGGCTTCCAAAGCACGCTCACGCAGTGGATATGCCGATACATACAGGTCTATCTGTGGCTGCCGGTGTCGGACATGTTCAGCACCATACTGGCTAAAATACAGGTGCTGATGCTGCAAAGCGACATCGAGCGGATGCAGGCTGACCCGAACTTCTCGCTGGATTCGAGCGACGGGGTGTATATCGTATTCCTCTGCATCGGCATCATCGGCTACTTCACGATACCCACCGTTGCGGGCTGGATCATCCAAGCCGGAGGCATGGGCAGTTACAACCGCACCATGAACCAGATGGCGGGACGTGCCGGAGGCATGGCGGGCGGAGTCGCAGGAGCGACCGCAGGAAATGCCGTCGGACGCATCGGCAAGCTGCTGAAATAATCAATGTGAAATCATAAACGGAAAAAGAAAAAATGGAATTCAAGTCACTCAGAAACATCGAATCGTCGTTCAGGCAGATACGCCTGTTCGGTATCGTCTTCCTCTCGCTATGTGCCGTGGTGACGGTGTGGAGCGTGTGGAACTCCTACCGTTTCGCCGAGAAACAACGGGAGAAGATCTATGTGCTGGACAACGGCAAGAGCCTGATGCTCGCCTTGTCGCAGGACTTGTCGCAGAACCGCCCGGCGGAGGCACGGGAGCATGTGCGCCGTTTCCACGAGCTGTTCTTCACGCTGTCACCCGAAAAGAGCGCGATTGAACACAACGTGAAACGAGCCTTGCTGCTGGCGGACAAGAGTGTGTACCACTATTATTCGGACTTCGCCGAGAAGGGGTACTACAACCGCATCATCGCCGGGAACATCAACCAAGTGCTGAAGGTGGACAGCGTGGTGTGCGACTTCAACGCCTATCCCTACCGCGCCGTGACCTACGCCACGCAGAAAATCATCCGGCAGAGCAACGTCACCGAGCGCAGCCTCGTGACCACCTGCCGCCTGCTGAACGCATCACGGTCGGACGACAACCCCAACGGCTTCACCATCGAGGGGTTCACCATCATCGAGAACAAGGATTTACAGACAATCAAACGGTAACAGGTTATGAAACGGAAAGTAAAAAGTATCAGAAAATCAATGTGGGGTATGTATTGGAAGCTCCACGACAAACGGAAACAAATCGTGGCAAAAGTCAAAGGCTATCTGGACGGCTTGCCGCCGGAAACACGCCGCCGCATCGTGCTGGGGATGCTCGCCGCCTTCGCGGTGCTTGCCCTCTACACCTTCGGCAGAGCCGTCTATGACATCGGCAGGAATGACGGCTCACGCATGGAAATGGGACACGCCGGACGGGTGGAACTGCCGACCCCGACGGAAACAGGCAATCACTTAACACCTTATTTATATGGAACAGACGAAGAATGAACCGACGAAAGAGAACAAAGCCGCTCCCGACACGGGAAAGCCGAAAAAGGAGCGCGAACCGCTGACCGAGGCACAGCGGCTGAAACGGCAGAAGATGATCGTGCTGCCCGCTATGGTGCTGGTGTTCATCGGGGCGATGTGGCTGATATTCGCTCCGTCCTCCGACAAGGAGCAACCGCCGGGAACAGACGGCTACAACACCGAGATGCCCGACGCGGACAAGGCGAACAAGCAGATTATCGGCGACAAGCTGAAAGCCTACGAGCATGGGGAGATGGAAGAGCGGTTGGAAAACCGCAACCGTGCCATCGGGCAGCTGGGCGACATGTTCGACCGCGAGATAGCGGGAACGGAGGACGGGACGGACTTCGACCTCGCCAATCCGGGCGGCAAGGAGGAAAAGGCACAGCCCGCCACGCCGCAGACCATCCAATCCTCCGCTGCCGCCTACCGTGACCTGAACGCCACGCTCGGCAACTTCTACGAACAGCCGAAGAATGACAATGCCGAAATGGATGAACTGCTGGAGCGCATCGCCTCGCTGGAGTCGGAACTGGAAAGCGAGAAGGGCAAGGCTTCCGCCGTGGATGACCAAGTGGCACTCATGGAGAAATCCTACGAGCTGGCGGCAAAGTACATGGGCGGTCAGAACGGCAGACAGCCTTCGGCGGAACAGGCGGCAGAGCCGCCCACTGTGCAGAAGGGGAAAAAGAACACGGCTACACCCGTAAGACAAGTGACCCGCCAAGTCGTTTCCTCGCTTGCACAGCCCATGTGCAATGCGGAGTTTGTCGCCGCCTTCTCGCAGGAAAGCAACCGGGGTTTCAACACGACTGTCGGCACGGCGGAGGTATCGGACAGGAACACCATCCCGGCGTGTGTGCATGGTGCGCAGAGCGTGACAGACGGGCAGACGGTAAGGCTGCGCCTGCTGGAGCCTATGGCGGTGGCGGGCAGGACAATTCCCCGCAATGCGGTAGTGGTCGGCACGGGCAAGATACAGGGTGAGCGGCTCGACATCGGGATCACCTCGTTGGAATACGACGGCACGATTATCCCGGTGGAGCTTGCGGTCTATGACACGGACGGACAGCCCGGCATCTTCATCCCGAATTCGATGGAGATGAACGCCGTCAGGGAGGTCGCCGCCAACATGGGTGGCTCGTTGGGGAGTAGCATCAACATCTCCACCAATGCCGGGGCGCAACTTGCCTCCGACTTGGGCAAGGGGCTGATACAAGGCACGAGCCAGTATATCGCCAAGAAGATGCGAACCGTCAAGGTGCATCTGAAAGCCGGGTACAGGGTCATGCTTTACCAAGAAAAAGATTGAGAACAATAAAAAAATTACCACTAAAAATCCAAAAGTAATGAGAAAAGTAATCATCATGTTTGCCCTCGCTATGGGCATCGCAACTGCTAACGCGCAGGAGAATGTAACCGTTGAAACGACCAACGGAAGTGAACAACCGACCTTGACGAAGGAGGTCTACCCGCAGAAGGAGGCGGACGGCGACCTGTATCACGGGCTGTCGCGCAAGCTGACCTTCGACCGCATGATACCGCCGCACGGTCTGGAAGTGACCTACGACAAGACCGTCCACATCATCTTTCCGGCGGAGGTGCGCTATGTAGATTTAGGCTCGCCCGACCTGATTGCCGGGAAAGCAGACGGAGCGGAGAACGTAATCCGCGTGAAGGCTACCGTGCGGAACTTCCCCAACGAAACCAACATGTCCGTCATCACGGAGGACGGCAGTTTCTACACCTTCAACGTGAAGTATGCCGCCGAACCGCTGCTGCTCAACGTGGAGATGTGCGACTTCATCCATGACGGCAGCACGGTGAACCGCCCGAACAACGCGCAGGAAATCTATCTGAAAGAGCTGGGCAGCGAAAGCCCGATGCTGGTGCGACTTATCATGAAGTCAATTTACAAGCAGAACAAGCGCGAGGTGAAGCATATCGGCTGCAAGCGTTTCGGCATCCAGTACCTGTTGAAAGGCATCTACACGCACAACGGCTTGCTTTATTTCCACACGGAGATAAGGAACCAGAGCAACGTGCCTTTCGATGTGGACTACATCACTTGGAAAATCGTGGACAAGAAGGTGGCGAAGCGTACCGCCGTGCAGGAGCAGATCATTCTGCCGCTCCGTGCGCAGAACTACGCCACACTCGTGCCGGGCAAAAAGAGTGAGCGCACGGTCTTCACTATGGCGAAGTTCACCATCCCCGATGACAAGTGCCTCATTGTGGAACTTAACGAGAAGAACGGCGGCCGTCACCAGTCCTTCGTGATCGAGAACGAGGACTTGGTACGCGCCAATACCATCAACGAACTTCAAGTGCGCTGACCATGAGAAAATACATCGCAAT
Organism: Roseburia hominis; assembly: GCA_021771815.1. Classification (GTDB taxonomy): domain Bacteria; phylum Bacillota; class Clostridia; order Lachnospirales; family Lachnospiraceae; genus Roseburia; species Roseburia hominis_A. Next base: position 9,353 of record JAETOE010000058.1, on the reverse strand, counting down.
AATCATCGCGTCGCTTGCCCTTTTCACGGGGCAGGCGCACGCCCAGCGATGCCTGCCGAAGATGCAGGGCATCGAGGTAAGAGCGAACATGGCGGACGGCTTCAATCCCGGTGGCAAGGACGGCGGGTACAGCTTCGGGGCGGCACTCTCCACCTACACGAAGAAGGGGAACAAGTGGGTGTTCGGTGGCGAATACCTCCTGAAGAACAATCCCTACAAGGACACCAAGATACCCGTGGCGCAGTTCACGGCGGAGGGCGGATATTATTTCAAGATACTGTCGGATGCCCGAAAAATCGTGTTCGCCTATGCCGGGGCTTCGGCTCTTGCCGGATATGAGTCGGTGAACTGGGGAAAGAAGGTGCTGCATGACGGCTCCACGCTGCACGACCGGGATACCTTCATCTACGGCGGTGCGCTGACGCTTGATGTGGAGTGCTACGTGGCAGACCGTATTGCCTTGCTTGCCAACCTGCGGGAGCGTTGCCTGTGGGGTGGCGACACAAGGAAGTTCCACACGCAGTTCGGGGTCGGCATCAAGTTCATCATCAACTGACACGGGCATGGAACGGACGGAAATAGATGCTGTCAGACGGATGCCGCTTGCGGATTTTCTCGCACGGTTGGGGCATGAGCCTGTCAGAAGGAGCGGTAACGAGCTGTGGTATCTCGCCCCGTACAGGGGCGAACGCACACCCTCTTTCCGTGTGAACGTGGCGAAACAGCTCTGGTACGACTTCGGCTTGGGCAAGGGCGGCGATATTTTCACGCTTGCCGGGGAGTTTCTGCAAAGCGATGACTTTAGGACGCAGGCGAAGTTCATAGCGGAAGCCGCCAATATGACGGTGACCGGATGGGAAAAGCCCGCCTATTTCCCAAAGCCGACCGAACCCGTCTTTGAGGATGTGGAGGTCGCTCCGCTGTTTCGTTCACCGCTGACGGAGTATTTAGAGGAACGGGGCATACCAATCGGAGTAGCATCCCGCCACTGTTGCCGTCTGAACTACGGCGTTCGTGGAAAACGGTATTTTGCCGTCGGTTTCCCGAACATGGCAGGAGGTTATGAAGCCAGAAGCCGCTTTTTCAAGGGGTGCATACCACCGAAGTCTGTATCGCTGGTAAAGGCGAAGGATACCACGGCTGACGAGTGCCTCGTGTTTGAGGGCTTCATGGACTTCCTATCCGCTCTGACGCTTGGTGTAACCGGTAACGCAGACTGCCTTGTGCTGAACTCTGTCGCCAATGTAGGTAAAGCTGTGGAACTGCTGGACGGTTACAGGCGCATCGGCTGCTTCCTCGACCGTGACGAAGCTGGACGGCGGACGCTTGACACTCTTGCCAAACGGTATGGGGCGCGTGTCACCGACCGTTCCTCACTCTATGACGGTTGCAAGGACTTGAACGAGTACCTGCAACAGACAACGAAAAAACAGAAAAACAACCATCAAAAAATCGAAGAAAAATGAACATACTGAACAACAGAAACAAGAGAACAAACATCTTCAAGGCGGTGGCGTTATGCCTGATAGCCGCCGTGTCATTCACCCTCGTGTCGTGCGACGACGACATGGACATCCAACAGTCCTATCCCTTCACGGTGGAGGTCATGCCCGTACCGAACAAGGTGACTAAGGGGCAGACGGTTGAAATCCGCTGTGAGTTGAAAAAGGAAGGCGACTTCGCTAACACCCTTTACACCATCCGCTATTTTCAGTTTGAGGGAGAAGGAAAGTTGAAAATGGATAACGGCATCACCTTCCTGCCCAACGACCGCTACCTGCTGGAGAACGAAAAGTTTCGTTTGTACTACATAGCGGAGGGCGACGAAGCACACAATTTCATCGTGGTGGTGGAGGATAACTTCGGCAACTTTTTCGAGTTGGAATTTGACTTCAACAACCGGAATGTAAAGGATGACGGCTTGACCATCGTTCCCATCGGCAACTTCAGACCCTTGCTGAAATGATGCGTGTATTCATGGTAATGCTCTGTTCGCTTCTGGCGGTCTGTTCCGTGTCTGCACGGATCAGCCGCCAAGAGGGGACGGACGGGCAGGCGGCAATCTACCGTCTGCCACTTTTCGAGAGGGCGGTACGCTGCACGAAATATTTTGAAGGCTGGCACTCGGAAAAGCACCACCCATATGTGGGTTGGGGTCACAAAATTTTGCCGGGCGAAAGGTACTCGGCACGAACCATGACAAAACGGCAGGCGGACGCGCTCCTGCGGAAAGACCTGCGGAAGTTTTGCGCGATGTTCCGGCAGTTCGGGAAGGACAGCCTTCTGCTTGCCACGCTTGCCTACAACGTGGGCCCATACCGGCTTTTGGGGAGCAAGACAATCCCCAAAAGCACCTTAATCAAGAAGCTGGAAGCTGGCGACAGGAACATCTACCGTGAGTATATAGCCTTCTGTAACTACAAGGGAAAACGCCACGCCATGTTGCTTAAACGGCGAAAGGCGGAGTTTGCGCTGCTGTACGAACGACAATAATAGTTAGGTGTGCCAATTTGTCATTTGGCACGCCTTTTGTTATTTTTTTTGTAAAAAGTGAAAAATATGGATTATTCCCAAAAACTGAGAAAAATAAATAATCGATACAACCCAGACTCGTCAATGCTCGTAGAGCAAAGAATGTTCAGTGGAGAATCTTTATATGATAAAGATGTAGCAAGATATGTAATGCGTGCAATGAAAGCCGTTGATGAGGAATATACAAAACGGTCTAAAGCTGCAGGTGAAGTTGTTAAACAGCATCTAAAAGAATTACTTACGAATGTATCGTATGAATATCAAGGTTCTGTTATGACAGATACACACATAAGGGGAGCTAGTGATATAGATTTACTGGTACTATGTGATAAATTTGTTGGAACAGATATTTTTAAGGTAAGAGAAGAATTAGCGAAAACATGGAAATATAACAGTTATCAGCTAGGTAGATTATGTCAGTTTGATAATTCTTTCTCTCAATATGAGGGTAATAGTTTTCGGGATATGGCATTTTTGCGGACTCAAATTGAAAAGATTATGTCACGTACATATACTATATGTGACATATCAAAGCCCAAGGCGGTAAAAATTACCAATCAAAATCTTCATCGGGATGTAGATATTGTAACATCATCATGGTTTCAATCGTTGGATTATGTGTTGGACGGAATGCCAGAAAACAAACGTGGCATAAAAATATACAATAAAAGCACTGGATTTTCTGAAGGTCCTGATTATCCGTTTCTAAGCATATCAAGAATAAACCAAAGAAGTTCAGATACAAATGGACGTTTGAAAAGAATGATTAGATTCCTTAAAAATGTTCGTACAGATTCTGAGAAAGATATTCCACTTACAAGTTTTGAAATCAATGCTATCTGTTACTCAATACCAGTACAAGATTACGCACAAAAAGAATACAAGGAATTGGTTTACATCTTGTGGTATTCTATGTTCCATTTATGGAATGATGGCAAACAAGATGAACTTAAGTCAGTGGTTGGAGACGAATATATCTTTAAAGATAAGCCAGAAAAACTTGCGGCATTAAAAGTATTGGAAGACGAAGTTTATAAAATAAATAAAGATTTAGGTAATATATGAAACCAAGAATATTTATCGGTTCATCAAGCGAAGGTCTTGATGTGGCCAACCGAATCAAGGACTTTTTCAAGGAGGATTACGATTGTTATCTTTGGACAGACAATATCTTTAAGAACAATGAATCATTTTTGGAAACGCTGATCAAATCTGCCAGTTTATTTGATTTCGGTTTTATGGTATTTTCTGCTGATGACGAACTTATTGTCAGAGATAAGCATTTTGAATCAGCACGTGACAATGTCTTATTTGAATATGGTCTTTTCCTTGGTCGTGTAGGTTTAGATCGAGCTTTTGTTATTGCTCAACAAGAAGCAAAAATACCTACCGATTTGTTAGGCATAACGAACACTCGGTATGAAGTGAAAAGTGGTACAGACGGAAAGAAAGTCGCTACAGATTCATTAGAAAAAGGTTTAGCTAAATTAAAAAAACAAATTGACGAAAGCATCAACCTCGGGCATCTAGGGCTCTTGCCATCAACAGTGTTGGCAATTTCCTACTTTGAGGGATTTGTTAAACTTGCGGCAGAATGGCTTACAGAAAACACACCGGGATTGGAAATTGATGGTACCCAATATGACAAGGGTATCTTAAAAATTGTAATGCCGGATTCTCTTGATGCAGATATAAAAAAGTGTGCAATGTTGTATTATAAGAAATTGGGACTAAAAGAGGCTAAGATTGATACAAAACAAAGAAGTTACCCTATTCATTTTGCGACAAAAGATGGCGAAGATTCTTTGGAAATATATGATATGCCGACTATTTTGACGGGTATAGACAAGGCAATTGATATGTATTTTCGAGTAGGACATATTGGTAAAAAGATAGAACAAGAACTTGCGGAAGAAAATGAAATGAATAATTTTCGGAGGGTTTTACAACTTTTGATCAACGAAGATGCCTTTTGTAGAGAATGTGTTGTAATTATATAATCTACAACTCCGATGAAGCCGCAACTTCATCGGAGTTTCCGCTTTTCATACATTCGGGATTGTTCCTGTGTCTATCACGCCACCGTCCCTGCAATGCTCGATGCTGCCGGGCGTAAATCCCATGCTATTGATTGCGATGTGGCGAATATAGTCCGCATACTCCTTACCTTGAAAATTCTGTCCCGTAAGGTTTCTGAAAATCATCTTTATGCTTATGCCGTCGTTGCCGTGCAAGATGATTTTTCCGTTCTGCCTGATTGTTTCCATGATTAAAACTTGTTTTTTGTGAATGGTATCGCAGATTGGCACAAAGGTTTCTTTGCTACTTTCTTTGTCCGCCATCATGCTCACTGAAAGAAAGTAGGGCGGCTCTCGCCGCCGCCACTCAAAAGCGTGTGTAAAGTCCTGTCACCATCGTGAACATTTCTTCCAGCATATCAAAATAGATACCCTCGTATACGGCAATGTCCTTCGTCCTGCATTCGAATGTCTTCTTGCTGAACGTCTTGCGGTAGAAACGCATATTGTAGAGGTCTGCCCCTGCATCATAGATGATGTCAAGGCGGTTTGCGCTTGTCTTGTTCCTTGAAAGGCTCATCCGTAAGCCGTTGCCCATATCTATAAAATCACGACTTCCTGTCATAGTGGCGAAGCGTTTTCCGCCTATCTGCTGTAATATCGTCTTTGCTATCATATCCGTTGTTCTTAGGGTTTTAAGTGTTGGCGGTGCGCACACCGCCAACCCGTTCAAAATTCTATCATCTCGGCAATGGGTGTCTGACATTGTAGCCATTCCTTCACGCACTCCATATTATACTCGCTCGTGATGACTGCCGTATGGCTGTCGGTGGCGGTGAAGCGTGTACTTTCGTAGTCGTCAATCCACCCTTTGAGGGTGTCTGTTCCCCACGCTTCGGCATCGTCAAATATGCCGTCCAATGCCGTGATAGGCTCTTTGAACTTGACAATCAGTGTTTGATAGGTTGTGTTCATACTCTGTCCTCCTTTCCTTGTTTTGCGGTCAACCATTTGTCCCTTGCTTCCCGACATTCGTCCAATGTGGGTTTCACACAAGCGAACAATTCTCCGTCTGTGTGGCGGTAATCGTATTGTACAAGTGTCCGCCTGCGTCTACCGATACCCGATTGGAAACGCTCGTATTTCTCCGTACCTGCTTCCGTGCAGGTGCTTACTCCGTTGATGGTCATTCGTGTTGTCATAATCATCGCTCTTTTAGATGTTAAAAATGTACTGATAAAAGTCTGTTCTTCATCACCATTTCGGGGTTGCTCGTGTAGCGTTGGTGCAGGTAGAAATGGTGTGAGCCGAAGCCGTAATGGAAGAACTTGTCAAGTTCGTGCTTCTCGGCAAATTCCCTTACACCTTTTCTTAACCCCTCCTCACTCGTTGCGAGAATGAGGAGGTTTACAAATTCAAGGAACATCGTGGGGATTGCATCATCCCACACACAAATCATACTTTCAATTCTTACTTCCATATCCATATCGTTTTAGGGTTTATGCTATGCTGATTTTCTCATCCGTTTGCGGATTAGGTTCATATTGCTGTCCACAAGGTTTATGATGCGGTCGTGATACTCGGTGTTTTGGTTGCACACTCCACGGCTCTGCACCACCTTGAATGTCTTTAACGACACCTCTATCGTTTCAATGCGCACTCCGTCTATGGTAGCCGAAAGGATAAGGGAGTGTTTTTTGAGATAGTAGGAGTTAGACCACACACAATGGCGCATTTTCGTTCCTTCTTCCGCAAACTCGGCTACGCTCTCCAATACACGGATGCTCAATGTACCGTCTGTAAAGGCGATGCCAAAGAACTTGCCTTTGAGCCTGCGGTATTCCTTTTCGTGTTTTTTCGCTTCCTGCTGCCGTTCCCTCAACTGCTGCCGTTCCCTTTGGCGGTTGCGCTTTTCCACCCACTTGTCGTGTTCGGCGTTGAGGTCTTGGGGGCAGACATACTTCGGGCTGTTCGTGTCTTTCCCGAAGTGTCGCAGGAGTTCTATCATATCACGCCACATAGAGCCGTCTGCAATGGTGTAGCCGTTGCGGATGCAGATTTTTATTGATGCCCAATACTCCCCGATGTTGAATGAGTAGCGCAGATAGTGGCGCAACATAGGGTATTGCCCTGCCTTCAAAAGCGTTTCCGCACGGCTGTCGGTTAGAATGGCTTTGAAAAGGTCGTAAGGCAGTATGTTGTGATATTCACCTTTGAAGCCGTTGCGTTTCACTTCGGGGATAAAACGCTGTCGGGGGTAGGTGCATATCGGGGCGATGTCGTATGCCCGGAGTTCTTGGTTCTTGCGCACCTCCATGTCGCTGTATTCCGTCCACTGGTCATAGTAGAAAAGCGACATACCACGCAATCGGGCAACGGTTGTTGTCTTTCCGTTGGGGGCAATCCACCTCTGTACCACCTCAAAGATGGAATACTTGGCTGTCTGTCCTACTTTGTATCGGGACTTGACGGAAAAGAAGCGTATCACTTGGTACTGCTTGCAGGTGGTGATAATGGAGAAATACTCCATATCGCTGATTACCCTCTTTCGGGTGCGCAACGCTTCCAACTCCATGCCGCAACGGGGGCAGGTGCATCCGCAAATGGTGTCCGCAAGGTCGTGTCCGCTCTTCCACGAATGTCCGCACTCGGTGCAGATGTTCGTGCCGTTTGCCCTTTTGACTGCGTAATGCTTGAAGCAATGGCGGAAAGCGTATGCCTTCTGTGCTTCGGTCAAATTCGGTAGTCGCTTGCTCAGACGTGCGACTTCCTGCTGGATGCGTGTTCTCGGTTTCATAAGCCTAAATCAAATAATGAGGGTTGTGATTGGGTTTCTTTTTTCGCTGACGGTCTGTTGCGGTTCTGCAACTTGCGGAGTTCCTCCTCTTGGTATCTGCGGACTGCGTTCTGCCGTGCCTCCGCCTTTTCCTCTGCCGTGAGTTCCACAACGTGGTTCACTACCACTTGGCAGTTCATCGGCTTGCCCACCTCTATCTCGTTCTCGTCATAGTAGTGGATGGCTTGCCCGAAAATCTCTCCGTCCGTGAAGCCGTTGCAACCGCTTTTCTGCACATAGTTCAGAATGTAGGTTACGCAATCGTCTATGTTCTTGGCAGGGTTGCGGTAGTTCTTCGCAAAGAGCGCATCTTCTTCCGCACGCTGTTCCAAATACATCTGTATCGTTCTCTTGAAATGGTCTGTTCCTTTCATATTGCTTTCGTTTTTAGATTGTCTGTTTCAGTATATCTCTCCAATAGGTAGGCTGTACCTCGCTGAGTAGGAAGTCTATGAAATCCCTCCGTGCGTCCTTGTTCAGTTCGTGGTAGAGTTCACGGAATGTGCTGAAATTGCCGTTGATGTACGTTTCCTCCATATACTCGAAGATGTTACCCACCTCGTAATATCTGCACTGCTGCGCTGCCGTCTTGCTGTTTCTCTTTGCCATATCTGTAAGGGTTAAAGGGTGAGTAACCAAAGGATGAAGCCGAAGAAGGCAATGGTGGAAAGGATAGCCACGATTACACCTATCGCCACTCGGAACACTCCGTTTACAATCTCTGTGATAATGCCCCAAAGGATGCCGAACACCCCGAAGGCGGTGCGCATTATCAAGCCGCATATCGTCAACCCGATGTATTGCGCTGTCTGTTTGAAGTCTGCCGTTGCTGTCATATCTTCGCTGTTTTTGATTTTTTTGTTTTTTATGCGGATTCAAGAGCTGAGGGAGTTGAGTTTCAAACTATCTTATCTGCCTCTCGTTTATCCGACATTTTTTTTATGCGTCTTTCTGTCGCATCGGTCGTTTTCGTTTCGGGTGCTTGAAAAGGTAGGGATTAGGGAATGCAAGGTTTTTCGGCGGAAATACTACCCGAAGGGCTGGAGATTTTTGCCGAAAACAGGAGGCGTGACCTTGCTTTCCCGTCAAATCCCGGAATTACCTTTGCGCCCAGAACGAAAATGACTGACTGATGCGGCTCTACTGAAAGGCGCAAGATGGAGGTAAACGAAAACAGAGGCAGATTGGAATACAAAAACTTCAGGGGAAATCCGTAAAAAGAGGGAACGACTAAAAGAAAAGGAAATCATCGGAAGCGTGAAAAGGGCAAACCACCGACAAGGAAGTATGAATGTTTCCGATCCGATGGCACTTGTTCCACCGGGCGGCAACATTCTTTCTTCCCGGTTTGCCCGGCTGTGTGTGGCCGCTTGCTTCATTCATGGGGCAAGCTGACGCACTCTGCATATATTCCGCTTCCGGCACAAATGGACAACGAAAAAAGAAAAATCATCTGAAAACCCGTAAAAGCACCTCTTGGCATAGCCACAAAAGAAAGGGGCATTGCATCATCAGTCTAAACATCGTTTAGGCGTTAGGCAATGCCCTTTTCTCAGGCTATGTGGTAGTCGGCACACGTTTGTTCAAAACTCGTTTTGGGCAATGGTGTACCGACGGATAAAATCGCTTTTACGGAAAAATCTTATGTATGAGGGAATAAAAAATCCGGGAACTTGTTTCAAAATCTAGGATAAAATAGCTACTTTTGCATACGAAGAGTTCTTTGAAGGTTACGCAATGCGCAGAAGGATAATGCAGTAGATAACTAACTAAATCGTAACCTATTACTATCAAGAGCAATTAACCTACGCTCATTTCCAGTAAATTAGACCTTTTTCGTAACTTCATATGACAAACTTACATAAAAATTGAGATTTATAAGCGCGTCTAATAAAAATAAAGACCACTCCCTGCTGTTATTCCACCGACTTTCGTTATTTTAAAGTTGTAATACAAAAAAACTATAT
>JAETOE010000083.1 GCA_021771815.1 Roseburia hominis | reverse complement strand
CTCTGTAGTGTATTGCTATTCCATAGAAGAATTATAAAACGAAGATTGGAGGGGCACAACCTTTTTCATAACTTGTTTGTGCCTTGAGCGAAGCGAAAGGAATGGTAAAAATCATGGCAAATATCAGTATAGACCATCAGAATGTGGAGCAGACAGCGGCATCTCTTGCCGCCAGAGCAAAATCGGAAGTTATAAATGCGGGAACGGCTTCATGTGAGAAAATACTCGGAATATTAGAAGTTTCCTCGGGAGAATTTGCGAATTCCCTGCGGGAGGAAATCGGAAAAGAGAAGGCCGTAGTGGAGAAGGCAGGAAATCTGCTGGTTGCGCTGGCGGACTATATTCAGAAGGCGTCAAGTGATTTTGCAGAGGCGGATCAGAGACATCAGCAAGCGCGTGTAAATGAATAACAGATGGAGGAACTATCGATATGTCAAGTAAAGCAAGAACAAATCTCACCCACGACTGCGCCTTTGACGCCGCAGATTTACAGGAATTATTGAGCGAAGGCACGAAGCTCCTTACCGCGGCCATTGATCTAAGCCGCGACATGGAAACCTCCATGGCAAACATCGCATCCATCTACGCCGAAATCGACGGCAGGGACAAAGACGGCGGGCTAGGCGACGCCCTGAGCCGCTTACAGGGAACGCTTGTCAAAGAACAGTACAGCGAAACAATCAGCCACTTACAGACCATTATCGGAAAACTCCAGAGCGACATCCCCGAATACGACAGCCGCCTTGCAGGACAGATGGACAGCCTCGGCGAAATACTCGGCACGGTCGAAAAGCGGATCGCAGATCTGCACGGGCTTCTCACAAGCGGTGATATCAGCTTAAGCTACGCCGACTTTACCGCCCGCTTAAACGACATCAAGACCTCGTGGGAAGACACTACCGAGGAACTCGCGGCTCGCCTTGCAGAGATCGAAGCCGAAATGCTCGGCGTTGCAGTTGCGGCAGTGGCATACAGCAAAGACCCGGTCAACCTTAGCACCGGAAACTTTATCTACGACCATGAAGACCTTGCCGTCCGCGGGGAGATACCGCTTTCTTTTCATCGCTACTACAATTCCAAAGACCACAC
>JAETOE010000082.1 GCA_021771815.1 Roseburia hominis | reverse complement strand
GTAATCCTCATTGTTTCCTTCCTGCAAGGGAGGTACGATACCCATATCGGGCACATTATAATACATCAGGCCCATAGCCGGCATTTCCTCGCTTTTCAATGCCTTTTCCACATCCTCCTGCATGAACTCCTGAAAACCTTCCTCTCCCGTACCTTTCATGCTGATATGCACGGGATTGAAAAATTTGTCCACAGTTATATATACGCTGCCGCCTTTTATCGTTCCGTTCTGTTCATTTTCCATAAATCAAAGAATTAAATGTTTATAATCTGTCCTTTCTTTTTAAACGGTATCCTCGTCTTCACTTCCGTCTCCGGGAACCGTGCATTATCCGGTTGTGTAACCAGCAGCGAGACAATCCGTTCCTGCTCCTTTGAGAGTGGCGCACGCATCAGTTGCAAGTTTCTTAGCCGGTTAAAGTTTCTCAGTGTAGGTGCCATGTCGCACCGCTTCGTGCAAATCCCGTATCGGAGTATATCCGGTGAAGCAGTCTTGCAATCCCCGATTTCCGCCCGAAATTCTGCATCCAACGGTGCCACCTCATGGAATCTCAATTCCTCCGGCTTTCGTTTTCCGTCGAAAAAGTGTCCGGTCAAATCGTTCAGAAATTCTTCCAATGCCTTGTCCCCTTTGTCCGTTTTTCCCAGCAGCAACACCTTCTGTCCGTATTCCACTGCCGTACAAGTAGGAAAAACGGCCAGTCCGTTCCTTATCACGTCCCCGTTCATTCCGAAACGGTGCCCCAACCGCTTGTAGTCATCATTCTCCAATAAGGCCGTATGTTCTGCCGATGATGACAGTTGTACGATGCCCCTTTCCTCACAGAATGCCGCATCCCTCAGTCTTACCACACCCGAAGGATGAATCCTTTCTCGTTCCAATATCGGCGTGAGCCGTTCCAGATAATCCGCATTATCCGTTCCGAATATGGGGGGAATCAGACTTTTGTCTCTGAAGTCGAAACGGAACATTCAGTGGTCGGGTACAAATTCCCTGCTTGCGGTATGAAACCGTACGTTATTGCTGATATATCGGGAGAATCCTTCTTCTCCCTGTCCCCGCATACTTAAATAAACGGGGCGGTAAAAAGCATCCAGCGTCATATACAGACTGCCGCTTTCCACCGCTTGCATTTT
>JAETOE010000057.1 GCA_021771815.1 Roseburia hominis | reverse complement strand
TTTTCGTGCTGTCAAGGGTGGCGATAACTTACCTCAGACTAAAATATCTGCAATTTTCAAGGTTCATCTGAGCCTTTTTTCTTTGCCCAGTTTTTCATAGATCATTTGACACTATCCTTCCTCACGCAAAAGGAATCCGGCACAGGTCCCTTCTCCCGGCGTACTGTCAATTTCCAGCTTACTGCCATGAAGCGCGAGAATTTCCGTACAGAGCGCCAATCCAAGCCCCGCCCCGTTTCTGCTTCGCGATCTCGACTTGTCCACCATGTAAAATGCCTGCGCAATCTTCGAAAGTTCCTCCGCGGGAATCCCTATGCCGTAATCCCTGACTGCAAACCGATAACCGCCGGATTCCCGACGCCCCAGTATTTCGATCCGGCCGCCCGGCTCCGATGCCTTGACTGCATTATCGATCAGATTGACCAGCACCGTCTGGATCAGCCCGAAATCTGCCAGTACCGCCGCAGGCTCATAAGAATATTCGAATTCGATAGTTTCATTCATACCAAACATACTGCGAAGATATTCAAACAAACTCTCCGCCGGGACTTTCCTCAAATCTGCGCTGCCCTTTTTTGCCACAATAATATCGAGAAGCCGAAGCGACATCGTTTCTAAGCGCTTTCCTTCGGTATAAATATAATTTGCCGAAAGAAAGCTCTTTTCCTCATCCAGCTTTCTTGAACGCAGCATATCCGCATAGCCGATGATGGAGGTAAGCGGCGTTTTCAACTCATGCGCAAAAGCCCCCACAAATTCTTCCCTTGCCTCAATTTCATCTTCCAGCCTGTCGATTGTATTCTCGAGAGCCTCCGCCATATGATTAAAATCCTGCGTGAGCTGCCCCAGTTCATCGCTGCTGACCTGTTTCGCCCGATAACCGTAGTCCCCCGCTGTCATTTTCTTTGTAGCATCCATTAAAAGCCGGATCGGTTTGGACAGGCGTATGGATATCACATACATAATCCCGCTTCCAAGCAGCAGCATAAGAACCGTCATGCGGCGATAGACAAGGAAGCCCATATCCCGCTCCTTAAAGACCTGCGACACATCCCGCAGGGTTTCCAGATACAGGACTCTTCCGAGGGCATCCACGCTGCTCGCCGTCTGAATGTAAAAGCGCTCTCCCAAACGGATCACGCGGTAAGAATACTGATTTTCCGCCGCCTGCCCGAGCAGCACATCGTCCGCCGCAAATCCGTCGCTGGCATAGAGAATCGTTTTCTTCTCGTCCGAAAGCCGCAGAAGGCGTCGGACAGACTGACCGCCCGTCTCCAGATTCGAGGCGATTTGCCCGACCGAACCATCCGACAGCAGATCATACTTCACCGGTACATTGAGCGCAGCCGTCTCAAACGCAAACCTCAATATGCTGTTTTCATCCAACGCCTGATCGATTTCCCGCTCCAGCGCCGTCTCAAACACATAATTGACGAAATAGAAGCCGCTTACTCCGAGCGTGAGCGCTATAACTATAATCGTCGAAAGCAAAAGCTTTAGAGAAAACTTCATAAAAAATCCCCATCCTGTTTATATTTCCAGTCTGTAGCCCACCTTATAAACGGCGACAAGCTCGTGTTCCCACCCGAGCTTTTTACGGAGCCTCTGTACATGAAGGTCTAATGTCCTGCTGTTCGCATAATACGCATCCTCCCATACCTTTTCATACAGATTCTCACGGAACAGCGCCACATTTCTGTTTTCCGCAAAAAGCAGCAGCAGATCGAATTCCTTACTTGTCAGCGCAACCGGATTGCCCGCGCGCATGACCCGCCTCGCCTCGATATCAATCTCGACGTCCCCGATGACAAGCTTTCGCTCTGTCTTATGGTTCCTGCGCAGCACAGCCTCCACCCGCGCCAGAAGTTCCGTGATGTCAAAGGGCTTGACCAGATAATCGTCCGCTCCGAGCTTTAATCCCTTCACCCGGTCCCTCACCTCATGCTTTGCAGAAATAAAAATCACCGGCACCTTATAAGGTCTGATATACTCCATCACATCGTAACCGTCCGCCCCCGGCAGCATAATATCAAGAAGCACCAGATCAAACGTATCCTTCTCGACCGCATCGATCGCCGCAATCCCGTCCTGCACTGCCACACAGGAATAGCCCGCGGCCGAAAGATTCATATCGATCAGGTCAAGGATCGGTTTTTCATCATCTACAATCAGTATTTTTATCATGTCTCCTTACTCCACCCCCAATAAGCGCGCGCCTTCTCTACCAATCCCGCCGCCGTATCCTCCTCGCCGCAGGAAAGCTTCTTTGTCACTTCCGTATCCGTCTCAAAGCCGTCCGTCCGCTGATAATAAATCCGGCAGGCAAACTCCGGAACGGGAGCGCCGTAACCGTCCGCATAATTGTAGCCGGCAAATACCAGCAGATCCTTCATGCCGTCGCCGTCGATATCCGTGCAGACAATCCCCTTGAGCGCATAGAGATTGTCGAAATCTCCCATCGGCTGAAAGCTCCACACGATGTTCCCCTGCTCATCCACCAGATAAACCATAAAAACAGAATAGTCGGCTATCGTATAGGTTCCCGGAAGCACCTCAAGATATCCGAGCTTCTCGAACTGCCTGAAATAATCCTGCTCCGTTACGACCACAAAGCCATTCTTCAAAAGTTCTTCTTTTGTCGACGCCGTATAGAGAAACTCCGTAGACGCCCCTCCCCTAACATGGGCAATAATACTCCTTGCACTCTGATTCATGCCGAAACGGTTGATTCTGTCAGAGATACGATAGTCGTAGTAAAGTCCATCCTCGTTCTGGAAAAGCACATCTCCTACCTTGTAATTTCTGTCTGTATAAGCTCCGTCCTCATTTTTACAGGCGGCAAGCAGCACGATATCCGACAATCCGTCGTGGTTTAGATCCAGAAAGGATATCGCCGATATTTCCTGCACGGTCTGCTTAAGCTTTCCTTCCTGCCAGTGATTGACTGCAAGCTCGTCCGTCCGATAGACCACGGTCCCGTCTTCATTTGTCAGAAAAAGAACCAGACGATGGTACTGTTCTTCGATCGCCGGAACCAGAGAAACGCTGCCAAAGCACGCCGTTTCCAGCGGGAAAATCTGATCTTCTATGACATCAAAACCGCTGTCTGTAAGGTCGGACTGCTGTTCGACTCCTTCTAAACGTCTTTTGTACTTTCGGTACTCTGCAGCCAATTCCTGTTCTGTCTGCTTCGTTTCCTCTATCCGCTTCGTTTCCTCTGTCCTCTCCGTTTCTTCCGTCTGTCCTTCCCGTTTTGCTTCTTTTGTCCGCTCTGTCCGACCCGCCTGTTCTTCCTGCCCTGCCCGGCCCGCCTGTTCTTCCTGCCCTGCCCGACCCTCTGCATGAGCCGGCACCGCACCGCCGCAGAACAAACACGCCAGAAGAAACGCCAGCCCTATACATTTCATACGAAAACCATTTCCGCACACCCTGTCCGCCATCTCTTTTCTCCTTTGGAATAACTTCATTATATAAAAGATAATCGGGCGATTCAAGAAAGAGTTTCTCTTGCACCTATTTCAAATTCCGCTTATAATATTTCTTGCAGTTTCCCACAGTATACACAGGGAAATTTCATTATCCGGCAGAATGCTCACGCAGTACCGACTGTATTTTTGGCATTTCATGCCGCTGTACATATATGGAGGAATCAATGAATAAAAAAGACATATTGGAATTGAAGAAACGTTTCAAAAAAGACGCATGCACCTTCACCAGACTGTGCGGCTGCTACGTGGACGCTGACCGCAATAAGGTGACGACTTTCGGAGAGACATTTTTAAATCTTGAGGACGAGGAATTTTACAAATATCTGGAAATTGCCAAGAAGGTCATGTCCGGTACGATCGGAAATAACATCTTAGAGTTGGAATTTCCGACGGCGGAGGAAGCGCCGGGCGGCAGACAGCAATTCTTAATGGGTCTGCGCGAGAGCGCCCTAAAGAGCGATGATCTGATGGATGCATTTTACGATTTGGTTATTGACAATTATAGTTATGTCGGAAACTATCTGATTCTCGTCTTCCACGACGCCTACGATGTCATGACAAAGACTTCCGACAACAACAAGCTCGACGAGTCAGAGGAGGTCTACGAATATCTGCTGTGTGCGATCTGCCCTGTCACCCTGACCAAGCCGGGACTCGGCTACCGTGAGGACGAGAACCGCATCGGACCGCGCATCCGCGACTGGGTGGTCGGCGTGCCGGACACCGGTTTTGTCTTTCCCGCATTTACTGACCGAAGCAGCGACATCCACTCCGTCATGTTCTACACGAGAGATACGAAAACCCCGCATGCAGAGTTTATGGAATCCGGTCTGGGCTGCAATCCAAAGTTCACCGCCACCGAGAAGAAACTCACCTTCCAGAGCATTGTAAAAGAAGTCATCGGCGAGGACGAGGAGGAAAGCGACGCTGTATTTCTGGATATCCAGGGAAATCTGAATAATATGATTCCCGTCGCAGAGGACGAAACGGTTGAACCGGAGCCTGTCATCGTAACAAAAGCTGCGATTGCCGACGTGCTCGCCGAGAGCGGCGTAGCTAAGGAGCAGGCAGCCGTCATCGAAAAAACCTACGAGGACGTCTTCGGTGAGGAACTCCCGGAGGCAGAACAGCTTGTCGACCCGAAGCTCGTCGAAGCAAACGGCAAGCGCAGGGAAAAGCTCGATCTGATTCATCAAGTCGAGAATTTAAAGCAGCAGCTTGAAGAGACTCGCGCGCTTCCTGTATCCGAAGGGGATGACGGCGACGATGTTCCCGCCGTCAAGACCTACGACGTCATTCTGCGCGTGAAGCCGGAAAAGGTCGGACAGATTCATTCTGAAATAATAGGCGGAAAGAAATGCCTTGTCATTCCGATGGAGGAGGACGAGCACGCCGCTGTCAATGGTGTGAATACGACGGTATAATTTTATTTCACATGAACAAAAAAGGAACTATCGCACTAACCACACGTTAGTACAGTAGTTCCTTTTTCATTCACACCGCTATTGCAGCCTTCCACAATTCTTACTGTGTCTTCAGACGCTCCTTAATGTACTGCTCCATCTCATCCTTGGGAACTCCAAGCGTGAGCGAAAGCTCGCTGTAAAGCTCATTTTCCGCCGTCCGCATATACCGCTCGTCGAGCGCCGTAATCTTCTTGCCCTGCGCCGTGCGCTCCCGCTTACGCATATAAAGCGTCTTTACGATACTGACCCACGCACGGTAATCACAGGTGTTAAGCGCCTGCTTATATGTTGCCTCCCGCTGTTTATCATCCGGTACCCAGAGCAGTTCGATGTCGGGAAGCTCCTCGATCAGCCGATCCGCTTCCTCCTTCGAAATCACTCTGCGCATCGTAATCTTCTGATTATCTGTCGGCGCATAAATTCTGCCGTTTCCATCTCCAACCGGGGCTAAGACATAATACAAACGGTTCTTGTCAGCCCCGGAAATGTCAATGTGGGTAATATCCTCAATCCGACAAACACCTTTCACTCCATACACAACATACTCTCCAACTTCAAACATAGTTCCCCGGTTCTCCTTTCATGACAGACTTTTGACTATTTCACCGCTCTCAAACGAAAGCCGTCTATTCTTATTCTAACACAAAAAGCCCGATTGAATCTAAAAAATCTGAATTTTTAATCATTTTCGTGAAAATCGTCAAAACTATAGCGGTATATTATTGTGTATTTTTTCTATAAACAGCGGAGCAAAATTCCCCTTTTCCCCTCGATATTACATATTTTTCATCACTTACAGTCGCCTCCCATGTCCGCAAGCGCCTGCCTTAACCGTGCCAGTTCCTCCCGGCTTGCACGCAATTCTTCCTCCTTCCGTTTCATCTCGGCGTCCTTCTCGCTTACCTTCTCGCTCCATTCTTTATCTTTTAATTCCAACTGCTCTTTCTGCCGTGCAATCTCCTTACGACAAGTATCAATCTCCTCACGACAGGTATCAATCTCCTTCTGCTGCTCTTCCATCATATACCTTACCGTATTCCGATCCATGATCCGCAATTCTTCCGAAAACATTCTCATCACCCTCTCCGTATTCCGGCACATCTCATACAGCGTCGCATACATTCCTTGAAACTCTGGGTAAGCCGTAATCAGTTCGACTACCTTCTCCGGCCTGTCCTCGCCGAGAAATGTCAGCCATGCCTCCAACGGTGTTTCTATAGGTTTATTGTGCATTTGGGCACTGAAAATGTCAAGAGGTATCATAACAAACTCCTGCAGCAGATTAATTTGCAAACCGCTGTCAAACACCTGTCTCGCATGATGATGGTAAACCTCGGGGAACTCTTTGAATTCTTTGGGGCTGTTCTCATAAATTACGATCAGATATACATTCTTAATATCACGATAGGAAAAATCATCCCCCTGCCTGGAGCGTACTCTCCTGTACTGGCGCAGAAGCATATCCGCCGAATAGCAGGCGCTCCGCTCTCCGGGGAATCCATAACCGATCTTCTGAATCTCAACATTAGCAAGCGCTCCGTCCTCAAGTTCCACAACGATATCCGTAATCAGCAGCGAGCCTTCATCCGAAATACGTGTCGAATCATTGGGAAGTACCCGCAGAATCTTTACCTTTCGTTTCAGCACCGCACATAAGAATTCCTCCAGACGCTCCGGCGCATATTCCGGGTTCATCACCTCCTTAAAGAACGAATCGTAAAGAATCTTCACCCCGCGAACTCCCGTACAGAAGTCAAGAAATTCTTCCCGCTGCGCACTGCTCCACTCTTCATACACTGCATACAATTCCCGTTTGCCCTTAATCTCTGCGAGCAATTCCTCCCTCTCCCGGATCAACGGAAAATATTCCTTTAATTTGTTTACCATAGGCACTTCCTCCTATAAAAATTGTAATAACTGATATACCGCCCGGATCAGGGCTTGATAAATTAGAAAATTAAGAATGGCAGAATTTTGTTCCGCCGACTAAGATATTGGAATTATAGCAAACTCTTACTACGTATGCAAGTTTATGTTAAAAACCTTAGACTATTTTATCGCCTACAAAAGAATGCCATACAGCAAACAGAACCCGGCAAACGCCGGGTTCTGTTCACAAACACAATGGAATCCTCAATAATATAGCTGCAAACAGAACCCGGCAAACGCCGGGTTCTGTTCACTGGCACAGCCCGAATGGGTAAAACAGCCGTGCCGCCACTGCGGTAGGGAAACCGCGGTATAATATATTAAATTAGGAAAAGGAATTATCTCTGCACACGCCCGGAAGCATCTCCGCCGGCCAATTTCTTAACCTCGTCAACACCTACCATGTTGAAGTCGCCTTCGATGGAGTGCTTTAAGCAGCTTGCCGCTACTGCGAACTCGATCGTAGACTGCGGATCGTAATCATTTAAACAAGCGTAGATCAGTCCGCCGCCAAAGGAATCGCCGCCGCCTACGCGGTCAACGATGTGCATCAAATATTCTTTGGAGAAGTAGCTCTCGCCGTTCTCGTAAAGCATTGCCGCCCAACGGTTATCGTTTGCGGAAATGGAGGTTCTTAAAGTGATTGCTACCTTCTTGAAGCCGAAGCGGTCTGTCAGCTTCTGCGCTACCTCTTTGTAGCCTTCCTTATTCAGCTCTCCCGCAGTTACCTCGGTACCCTCAGACTTGATGCCAAATACGTCGTTTGCATCCTCCTCGTTGGAAATGCATACGTCAACATACTGGCAAAGCTCGCCCATTACCTGTCCTGCCTTCTCCTTTGACCACAGCTTGTTGCGGTAGTTCAGGTCGCAGCTTACGGTGATGCCTTTTGCCTTTGCAGCCTTGCACGCCTCTAAGCAGATCGCTGCCACGTTATCGCCGAGTGCCGGAGTGATTCCCGTGAAATGGAACCAGTCAGCGCCCTCAAAAATCTTATCCCAATCAAAATCTGCCGTCGTTGCCGTCGCGATTGCAGAACCCGCACGGTCATAGATTACCTTAGACGGTCTCTGGCTCGCGCCCTTCTCTAAGAAGTAGATACCTACTCTGTCGCCGCCGCGAACGATATCAGATGTGTCTACGCCATACTGTCTTAACGCATTGACTCCGGCCTGTCCGATCTCGTGAGCCGGAAGCTTTGTAACGAAGCTTGCTTCCATTCCGTAATTTGCAAGGGAAACTGCTACGTTCGCCTCGCCGCCGCCGTAAGTAGCGCCGTAGGACGGAGCCTGTACAAAACGGTAATATCCTTCCGGTGCAAGACGAAGCATGATCTCACCAAATGTAACGACTTTCTTTGCCATGTTTGAATCCTCCTAAAGTGTTTGTTTCGTATTATGAAACACCGTTTCATTTTTCTATAATAAAATTATA
Source organism: Roseburia hominis (assembly GCA_021771815.1). GTDB lineage: Bacteria > Bacillota > Clostridia > Lachnospirales > Lachnospiraceae > Roseburia > Roseburia hominis_A. The sequence goes on along the minus strand of JAETOE010000057.1, from coordinate 19,892 downwards.
TCATCTAATGCTAGAATGTCAAATATGTTTTTATTTTAGTCCAAAAAGACGTTAAATATTCTATAGCATAAAAACCCGCCCGGACAATGTCACTTATCACATTGCCCGGACGGGTCCTTTTTCTGATCTTTATTTTTCTCTTAATGCAAACAGCTTTCCATTCTGCCTTCTATTCCACTTCCACTGCCATTTGCCGCGCTTCCTGATCTTCGACTGGAACCGCTTCTTTGCTCTTCATTTCGCACGCTGCACCTGCTCGTCCCTTACCGTGATACGGTTCAGATGCCAGATATCGTTGACGTACTCCTGAATCGTGCGGTCGGAGGAGAACTTGCCGCAGTGCGCCACGTTTAGGATCGCGCTCTTCGCCCACGCTTCCTTATTCTTATAGTATTCCGATACGCGCTTCTGTGCATCCACATAGGAACGGAAATCCTTCAGGATAAAGTAAGTGTCCGCATACTGCGTGCACTGCGTATTCAACAGCGAATTGTAAAGGTCACGGAACAGTCCCGGATCATTCGGCGAATAAGTTCCGTCGACAAGCTGGTTTAATACTCTGCGCACGTCCGCGTCATTGTTGTAAATCTGCATCGGGTCGTAGTCACGGCTGCGCTCATGCGCAATGACTTCGTCGGAGCTCATACCGAAGATGAAGATATTTTCCATACCGACTTCCTCTGCCATCTCAACATTTGCACCATCCATCGTTCCGAGCGTCAGCGCACCGTTCAACATGAACTTCATATTTCCGGTTCCCGACGCCTCCTTGCTGGCGGTAGAAATCTGCTCGCTGACATCTGCCGCTGCAAAAATCAGCTCCGCGTTGGACACGCGGTAATCCTCGATAAATACGACCTTGATCTTACCGCCAATGCTTCTGTCGTTGTTGATGACATCCGCAACGCTGTTGATAAGCTTGATCGTAGACTTCGCATTTTTATAGCCTGCCGCCGCCTTCGCACCGAAAATAAAGGTTCTCGGATAGAAATCCATATCCGGATGATCCTTCAACTCGTTATACAGATACATGACATGCAGGATATTTAAGAACTGGCGCTTGTACTCGTGGAGACGCTTTACCTGTACATCGAAGATAGAATTCGGATTGACCTCGATGCCGTTGTGCTCCTTGATATATTTTGCAAGACGCACTTTGTTCTTGTGCTTGATCTCCATGAACTCCTGCAGCGCTCTCGCATTATATGCGTAAGGAGCAAGCCTGCTAAGCTGCATGAGTTCCGTGATCCAGCCGTCGCCGATATGGGAGGTCACCCAGTCTGCAAGCAGCGGATTGCCGTGCATCAGGAAACGACGCTGTGTGATACCGTTCGTCTTATTGTTGAACTTCTGTGGAAACATCTCGTAGAAGTCATGAAGCTGCTCGTTTTTAAGGATCTCCGTGTGCAGTCTTGCCACACCATTCACAGAATAGCCCGCTGCAATCGCCAGATGCGCCATCTTGACCTGACCGTTGTAGAGGATCGCCATGCGTGCAACTTTTCCTTCATCCCCCGGGAATCTCTCTCTGATCTGCGCTTCAAAACGGCGGTTGATTTCTTCGACAATCTGATAAATTCTCGGAAGCAGTCTCTGAAAGATCTCAATCGGCCATTTCTCGAGCGCCTCCGCCATGATCGTGTGATTGGTGTACGCACAGGTCTTTGTCGTAATCTCCCATGCCTCCTCCCATCCGAGATCCTCCTCGTCAAGAAGAATACGCATCAGCTCTGCCACCGCTACGGTCGGGTGCGTATCATTAAGCTGGAACGTCACCTTCTCCGGCAGCCTATGAATGTCTGAGTGATACTTCTTATAGCGTCCCAACGCGCGCTGTACACTCGCGGAAACAAAGAAATACTGCTGCTTTAGGCGAAGCTCCTTGCCCGCCACATGGTTGTCATTCGGGTAGAGAACCTCCACAAGATTTCTGGCAAGGTTCTGCTGCTCTACCGCCTTCTGGTAATCGCCCTTGTCAAAGGAATCCAGTTCAAAATACTCCTTCGCCGACGCATCCCAGATCATCAGTGTATTGACTACATTATTGCCGTAGCCGACGATCGGCATATCGTAAGGAATTGCAAGCACCGACTGATAATCCTCGTGTACGAAACGGGTGCGACCCTCCTCCTCGCTGTACACGGAACGGACATGACCGCCGAACTTGACCTCATAGGTATACTCCGGTCTGCGCAGTTCGAACGGATAGCCGTTCTTCAGCCAGTTGTCCGGCACCTCGATCTGAAAACCGTCCTGAATCTTCTGTTTGAACATTCCGTAACGATAGCGGATGCCGCAGCCATAAGCCGCATATCCGAGCGTGGAGAGCGAGTCCATAAAACATGCCGCAAGACGTCCCAGACCGCCGTTGCCAAGCGCCGGATCCGGCTCCTGATCCTCGATCACGTCCAGATTAAGCCCGATCTCCTCGAGCGCTTCCTTCACTTCCTTGTACTCCCCCAGATTGATGAGGTTATTTCCGAGCGCACGTCCCATCAGAAACTCCATCGACATATAATAAACAATCTTGGGGTCTTCCTTATCAAACGCCTGATGCGTCGCAATCCATCTGTCATTGATCGGATCCTTTAACGCATAGCTGACAGCCTGAAAAATCTCCTGCTGACTTGCCTCCTCAAGCGTCTTGCGGTAAAGATTCTTGATATTATCACATACATCCTGAATAAAAGCTTCCTTATCAAAAAGATTCTCTTTCATCTAGTTTCCTCCCTTTTTCACTCCAAGAAGAACCTGCTCACCGTTGATGTTCCATTCCTTATTATATACTCCTGCTGCATCGGATGCAAATTCTCCGTTCTGATCCACTGCGATGTCCAAAGCCAGTACATCTTTTCTAATTGTATCACCATATTGGGTGAAAATACCAGATACTTTTTCATCTGCCTTATAGTAAATGGTTATTTTATCCATAACCTCAAATCCGGCTTCCTTGCGCATCGTCTGAATCTTGCTGATGATCTCGCGCACAAAGCCCTCCTCGATCAGCTCCGGCGTCAGATTCGTATCGAGAACGACCGTCACGGTGTTGTCGCCCTCGGTCACATATCCTTCCATCTGCGTCATCGTAATCAGAAGGTCTTCCTCCGCAAGCCTGACTTCCTCGCTCACCGACGGAAGAGAAAGCACGCCGTTCGCCTTAAGCTCTGCCATTGCAGCATTTCCGTCGAGTTCTGCAAGCGCCTTCTGAATCTGTCCTAAGAACTTGCCGTACTTCGGTCCGACCGTGCGAAGCTGCGGCTTGAAGGTGTAGCTTGTATACGCGCTCACATCATCGGTAAAGTTCACCTTCTTGACATTCAGTTCATCCTCGATGATCTCCGTGAAGAACTCCGACAGTACGGACGGCGCCTTCACGAACATATTTCCGATTGGCTGACGGTTCTTGATATTTGCCGCGTTACGGCACGCGCGCCCCATCACAACGATCTTTAAGACCTCATCCATGTTCTTCTCTAATTCCGCATCGATACATGTCTCGTCCGCCACCGGAAAATCGCACAGATGAATACTTTCCGGTGCATTCTTATCGATCGAGCGCACAAGATTCTGGTAGATGTCCTCCGTCATGAACGGAATCATCGGCGCCGCGCACTTAGCAATCGTCACAAGCGCGGTGTAGAGCGTCATATAGGCATTGATCTTATCCTGTTCCATACCTTTCGCCCAGAAACGCTCACGGCTTCTTCTGACATACCAGTTGCTCATATCGTCCACGAAATCGTCCAGGACTCTCGCCGCCTCCGGGATCCGGTAATTGGAAAGGTTGCCGTCCACGCCCCCAATCGCCGTATTCAGGCGGGAGAGGAGCCATTTGTCCATAACGGAAAGCTTCTCGTAGTCCAACGTATACTTCGTCGCATCGAAATTGTCAATGTTCGCATAGAGCACGAAAAACGCGTAGGTATTCCACAGCGTACCCATGAACTTGCGCTGTCCTTCCTGCACCGCTTTTCCGTGAAAACGGTTCGGCAGCCACGGCGCACTGTTAATATAAAAATACCAGCGGATTGCGTCCGCGCCATAATTTTCCAATGCATCAAACGGATCGATAGCATTTCCCTTGGATTTGCTCATCTTCTGTCCGTTCTCATCCTGCACATGGCCCAATACGATAACATTCTCATAAGGAGCCTTGTTAAATAACAGTGTAGATTCCGCCATCAAAGAATAGAACCAGCCGCGCGTCTGATCGACCGCCTCGGAAATGAACTGCGCCGGAAACTGCTGTTCAAACAGATCCTGGTTCTCAAACGGATAGTGGTGCTGCGCAAACGGCATCGCGCCGGAATCGAACCAGCAGTCGATGACCTCCGGCACGCGCTTTCCCAGATATTCAGCGGCGTTCCCCAGTAACGGTTACGGGAAATGCCCCAGTCCTGAATATTCTCGAGCCAGTCGCCGAAGCGCCCTTTTCCAATGGACTCAGGAATCCAGTTGACCGTATTGTTGTTGCGGATCAGATCATCCTTCACAGCGGTCATCTTGATGAACCAGGATTCTCTCGCATAGTAGATGAGCGGCGTGTCGCAGCGCCAGCAGTGCGGATAGTCGTGCTCGAACTTCGGCGCGTCGAAAAGCTTGCCCTGCGCATCCAGATCCTTTAAGACCTCCGGGTCTGCCTTCTTGACGAATAAGCCCGCATACGGGGTCTCCTTTGTCATCTCGCCCTTGCCGTCCACGAACTGTACGAACGGAAGGTCATAATTCCGTCCGATCTGCGCATCGTCCTCACCGAAAGCAGGCGCGATATGAACGATTCCAGTACCGTCCGACATCGTAACGTAATCGCCGCAGGTCACGTAATGCCCCTTCTTGTGCTGCTTTGCGGCACACTCTGCCGCGCATGCATAGAGCGGCTCGTATTCCCTGTATTCCAGATCTTTTCCTACATACGTCTCAAGCACTTCATAAGCCTTTACCTCCGCGGTATCCGGCTCGCCGTCCCCGCCCTTCTTAGCAGGAGTGCCAAGGCTGCCAAGCACCTTGTCAAGAAGCGCCTCGGCCAAGTAATACGTGTAGCCGTCCGCCGCTTTTACCTTACAGTAAGTCTCCTCCGGGTTCACACAGAGCGCCACGTTCGACGGAAGCGTCCAGGGCGTCGTGGTCCATGCCAGAAAATATGCGTCCTCGCCGACTGCCTTAAAGCGCACGACTGCCGAACGCTCCTTGACGGTCTTATAGCCCTGCGCCACCTCCTGCGAGGAAAGCGGCGTTCCGCAGCGCGGACAGTACGGAACGATCTTAAATCCCTTGTACAAAAGCTTCTTATCCCAGATCTGTTTTAACGCCCACCACTCGGACTCGATAAAATTGTCGTCATAGGTGACGTACGGATCGTCCATATCCGCCCAGAAACCGACGGTACCGGAGAAATCCTCCCACATGCCTTTATATTTCCAGACAGATTCCTTACATTTCTTAATGAACGGCTCCATACCGTACTCTTCGATCTGCTCCTTGCCGTTTAAACCGAGAAGCTTCTCGACCTCAAGCTCGACCGGAAGACCGTGCGTATCCCACCCCGCCTTACGAGGCACATACTTGCCCTTCATGGTCTGGTATCTCGGAATCATATCCTTGATGACACGGGTCAGCACATGACCGATGTGCGGCTTGCCGTTCGCCGTAGGCGGTCCGTCATAGAACGTGTATGTCTCGCCCTGCTTACGCTGTTCCATACTCTTCTTAAAGATATCATTGTCCTTCCAGAACTTTTCCACCTGCTTCTCTCTGTCAACAAAATTCAGGTTGGTGTCAACTTTGTTATACATCTTGTACCTCCGTTTACATAGTTGCGATTCGCGCTCTGTCGTGCTGCCAAAAATAGAATCCGGCTCTGCCGGATTCTCCGCGCCCGAGCGGTGCTGTTTACAGCTAACTTCCTCTCCGCGAGGTGCGCATCCTGCCCGGCAGGGCTTTTTTACTCTATAGGAATCATCACTTTCACGCTTTACAGCAACACGGTATTTCCTAATAGAGTAAAAAAAGCTCTTCATCCTGTAAATAGGACGAGAGCTTTCTATCGTTTACCACCTAATTACAATGTACGCATCTTCTCTCCCCGCCGGAAACTACCGCCAAAGCTTTGTCTCCCGAACGGCACGCGTGCCGGAGAAAATCTGGATACCTGTCCCCAATAACGCAGGGATTACGTCAGCGCCTACTCTGTCTGTTACGGCAGCCCGCGTCTCCTGCCTTCTCTTCCGTCAGTCCGCCCTCGTCCGCACATTTCAGGCTGCAGCTTGAAAGTGATATTCATTCAAAAGATACTCGTACCGGCTCTCACCCCTCCGGCTCTCTGTGCCTTTCTCTGATGAACTACTGTCTTCGTCATCGCCTTTGCCGCAGTATAACTGCTTTTTTACTATGGTTAGTATATAGTTATATTTTCCTATTGTCAAGATTTGAAAACTGCTTTTTCATTGATTTATACCTGTAATTCTCCAATCACTGCCACAAATCGCTCTTTGATCTCATCCATCAGAATTGCCGCCTCGCTGTCCGTTCCCGCAAACGGAACAAAACCGCCCGCCATCGTTGCGTGACCGCCTCCGTTTCCAAGCCCCTCCAGTGCCTTTGCGATAATTTTACCCGCGTCGAGCGACGCTCTCTCGCTGCGCACAGAAAGCTTGATGCCGCCGTCTCTCCTCGAATACACGACGGAAAAGAATACTTCCTTCAATGCCAGCATGAAATCGGAAATATTTGCAATGACCGGACAGTCTTCTCCTGTGTCCGCAAAGCTTATGTTGTCGTAGACTTCAATACTGGAAATTGCTTTCCCGTAAGCCACCAGATCTTCAAAGCAGAGATTACTGTTCTCAAGCATGTGGATCGTCTCATAATCGCAGAGATCGAACATCCGCCAGACCATCTCGATGTCGAGCTTGGAAACGCCGCGCGTTAAGTTGTTCGTGTCGATGCGAATCCCATAGGTCAGTGCTGTGGCAATCTTCTCGTCCATCGGCACATCATTTTCCACAAAATACTCCGCGATCATCGTCGCGCACGCCCCGTTCTGCGGTCGGATATCCATAAAACGATAGCCAAATTTATCGTTGTACGGATGATGGTCGATACAGATGATCTCATCTCCGGTAATGTCGATGATGTTGGAATTTCCCTTCTGCGAATCCACGAGAATCACCTCGTCCTCGTCGCTTAAAATCGCCCCGAGATTCTCCACGTTGTGCAGCTCGATACCGAGAATCTCCCGCAGCTTATCCGTGCTGTAGCGGTCGATCTTCCCTTTGTAGCAGATCGTCGCCCTGATCCCGCGCGTCTCTAAAAGCCGCTGCAAGCCGTAAGCACTCGCTATCGCGTCCGGGTCCGGAAAATTGTGCGTCTGAATATAGACATGTTCTCTATTAATCTGTTCCAGCAACTGTTCAAATCTCGTCATCTTTTCCTCCGATTTCTCATCGTCTCCTCTGCTTCACCCAAAGGCTCGCGGCATAAAACGCCTACCGGCGTCACCCAGGAGCGATCCGTTTCACTTCATGTATGCCGGGATATCAATGTCTGAAAGCTCCGCAAATGCGTGAATTTCGGGAACCTCCTCCTCGATCGTGCCAAAGCCGTACGCCGCGTGGATAAAGCCCACGCCCGCCATCCGGCTCGCGTCGTAATCCCCCTGGATATCGCCGACATAGACTGCCTCATCCAGCGTGTTGCGGTCTGCCACAAGCCTGATATTTTCCCCTTTCTGGAGCAGATTATTTCCGTAGCATTCGATGTCCCCGAACAGCTCACGCAGCCCGTAGTAATCCAGAAAAGCTTCGATATATCCGCTCTGGCAGTTGCTCACAATATACAGATCATACCCCTTCTGCTTAAGCACCCGAAGCGTCTCCTCCACCTGATCGTAGAGAATGCCCCCGTGCTCCCTCAGGTAATCATTCTCCCGCGTACAGCAGGCCTCCAACAGTTTCCCCCGCTCCTCCAGCGGCAGTTCCGCAAAAAGGATATCTGCGATTACATCCATCGTTTTTCCCATCACACCGGAAATATCCTCTGCTGTCAGTGTTTTTTCCAGTAAACCCGATTCCTCAATGACAAGATTCCACGACTTTGCCACATTCTCTGCGGAATCCCACAATGTCCCGTCCATATCAAAAATAATGCCCTGTTTCATCCGTCTGCTCTCCCAGTTTATCTTCTTTATTTTCCCCGATACCGCCTGCATTTACGCCAATTCATAGATTTTCGTATATTTCTCCTTAAAATAGCGAATCAACGGTTCCGCGGATACTTCTTTACCACACACCTTTGCAATCACATCCTTCGGCAGACGCGTGCTGCCGTACCGATGGATCTTCTGATTCAGCCACTCTGTGATCTCGCCGATGCGCCCTTCTGAGAGCAATTCGTCCACAGAGCCGAGCTCCGCCTCGATCGCCTCCAAAAACATGCCGTCATAGATACTTCCAAGCAGATAAGACGGGAAATATCCAAACGAGCCGTCCGACCAGTGGGTATCCTGCAAGATCCCTTCGGCGTCATTTGCCGGAATAATCTGCAAGTATTCCTGCATTTTCTGATTCCAGAGCTTCGGCAGCTCTTCCACCGGAACATGCTCGCGGAAAATCGCTTTTTCCATCTCGTAGCGCAGAATCACATGAAAACAGTAGGTCAGTTCGTCCGCCTCCGTGCGGATCATGCTGTTCTCCACCTGATTGATCTCCCGATAGAACTCGTCGAGGGAAACCTTCTGAAATTGTGGCAGCAGTTCGCAGAGCTTGTCGTAAATCGGCTCCCAGAAGCTGCGTCTGCGCCCCAGGATATTCTCATAAAAGCGCGACTGGCTCTCATGAATTCCCATATAGTTGCAGCTCCCCGCCACCGTGTTATCATACGCCGGATTGACGTTCTGCTCGAAAATGCCGTGGCCGCCCTCGTGAATGGCTGAAAACATCGAGGACAGCGGCGCGTTTTCATAGTAATGGTTCGTAACACGCACATCCTTCGACGAGAAGTTCATCGTAAACGGGTGCTCCGTCTCCCCGACCGCCCCCGCATCCCTGCGAAAACCGATGTAGTCGAGCAGCATCCACTGAACCTTGCGCTGCGCGTCGGGATCGGCATATGCAAAGAATTCCTGCGGATGCGTATAAGGCTTCGCAATAATCTGCTTTACCAGGGGAATCAGTTCCTTCTTCAAATCATCAAAAAGACCGTCAATCGTCGCAGAGTCCATTCCCTCCTCATACTGATTCAGCAGCGCGTCGTAGACTTCCATATCCGGGTCGGTATAGCCCGCCAGTTCGGCTGTCATATCGATCATCTTCTTCAGATGCGGCGCAAAAGCGGAAAAATCAGAGGCAGCTTTCGCTTCCTTCCACGCATTGCCCGACTCCGCCTGCGCGCGCACATACGCCTCGTAAACCTCTGCCGGAATACGCTTGTTGCGGTCATAGTCGCGCTTCATGCGCGTCACGATAAATTTCCAGGTATCGTCGAGCGCTTCATACTCGCCCGGCGCGGCAAGCGTCTCCAAGAGTTCTCCCAACTTCTCCGAAGTTCCCATCGCAAAGCTCTTCGCCGAGAAATAAGTCACTGCTTCCACGTGTGCATCCTGTCCAAGCTTTGGCACTGCCGTCTGCATATCCCAGAAAATTAACTCTGTAACATGGTTATACTGGTTCATTTCCGTCAAGTATTGTTTGAATTCGTCCAATGTTTTACTCATAAACTTTTCCCTTTTCCGTATATTTTTACTTTTATAGAAAGTGTCACTTTCATACTTTATATCAACACGGTATTATCTTATCATATCTCCATTTTTCTGTCACTGACTGTTTTCATATTATACTGCCGTTCAACAGATTTTGGCCTCCGATGCTGCCGCACCGGAGGCTGGAATCTGTTCTATCCGTTCACTTGCTGTCTGCGCAGCATCCCCCATGCCGCAAGAACCATTATAACACAGACAAACACCGTCACTACAGGTATCGCCGGGGCAGCCGCCTGCACCATATCCCCGAGACGTCCGCCGAATACGGACTCCTTTCTTCCATCCATACGAAGCAGCCACCCCGGAAGATAGCACACCGTCATAATAGCAAGCCAGATTACTACAAATGCCTTTGCTCCGAATTTCAACAACAGCGCACCGAGAAGCAGTTCCGCCGAAAGAAGTACCGCAATCAAGCCAACCGCCCAAAGCAGCCAGTCCCCCGCCGATATCACTGCCGCCTCATAAGTAGGAAGACCAAACATTTTAAGATAAAAAGTCTTCTCAAGTCCATAAAGCACCCGGATGAACACGCAGGCAAAAGCCAATTCCGACAGGCCAAATGCCACATAGCTTCCGACAAACTGTTTTCTTGTCGCTCCCATAGAAACAGAAAGTTCAAATGCCTTTAACATAGCACAGGTACATCCGATGAAATGCGCCACAGCCGTGGAAACCACCGCAATCAGTGTTCCGAGCGGAAACGCTCTCACCATTCCGTCATCCCCTGCGCTGATTGCCGACCAGACCCCCACACCCAGAAGATATGCGCCAAGAATCCCTCCTGCCACCCAGTAAAGCTCGCCTTTTCTCATTCTGCCCTGTATCTGAAACATTTTCATATCAATCCCCATTTCTGCGCCGCTCTTTGCGCATAAGCGACTTTGTGACAAGCAACGCGCAGACACAAATCGCCGTGTGAAATATTCATATTTCACACTAATCACCACACCTTCCGTTGCCTGCCCGCATTTTCTGCATTTCCATGCTGCGGGCAGACGCAACCCACGTCTCACATGCGCACCTCATATTGCATCACTGTCCTTTTCAGTACCAGAAATCCGGCGGCATATAAAGCCGCGTCGACTGTAAGCAGTACGCCGACCGCCCCTTTTATCCTCTGCAGTACATGCGTATCAGTCAGTACGGAAATAAGCTCTGCATCATCCACCTGTCTGCTCCCGACCAAAAAAACAACGGCAAGCACTCCCGCAAAAACCGCCAGCACAAATACAATAATATAAACTGCCATACCTTTTCCGCCATATTTAAGAATCAGCGCCGTACCGAACTGCCCGATTGCCGCTACCGCAAGCAGGATTCCCGCTGCCGCCGCAAACACCACACCCGGATGTGCCAAAAATTCCATTCCGGCTCCTGCCTCCATGCCGCGTGCGATCCGTTCGGCTGCCACGACGATCAGCAGATCCTGCCCGACCGCAAGAAGATTTGATATCTGCACTCCTACAACCGCCTCCATGCGCCCGGAGCCAAATGAGAGCGCGAGCGGCAGATTACACATCGGATACGCAAGCGGCTGCGCGAAAACCAGAATTCCTCCCATCATCACAACATAAGAAGCCCTCAGCGCAAAAAGTTCCACTCTGCTCATATCTTCGCTAATCAGAAACGACACAAACAGAGCATAAACCACACCGATTCCTATCACAATCAGAAAATTTTCTTCCATATAGCCGACCCAGAAACGCGCATTCCGTGATATGATGTGCTTTTTCATTGATTTCTCCATTGCTACTCCTCCATTCCGCAAAGCGCGACAAACACATTCTGTAATGTCAGCGGCTGTATGCTCACATCATAGCCCTCCGGCAGGCTCTCCCCCGCGTCAAGCAGCACCGTCACGCTTTTTGCACGCCCGCTCTTCTCCTCGTGATAACACGTTAAGTCCTTCACCGCTTCCTCTACCGTTTCCGCAAGCCCGCTGACGCGGTACGCACGCTCCAAAAGTTCCGTCGTATTTTCCTTCAGCAGAAGTTCACCCTCTTTTAAAATCAGGACTTCCTCAAAGACGTCCGACGCCTCCTCGATGATATGCGTCGATACGACGAACGTTCTGCCGGAATTCATATACTCCTCCAGGAGCACCCGGTAAAAATACTCCCGCATGACCACATCGAGTCCTGCCACTGGCTCATCCATAAAGGTAAAATCCGCCTTGCTCGCCAGCGCGACAATGATCGTGACCGCCGAGAGCATTCCCTTCGACAGCTTCCCAAGACGCTTCTTGGCATCCAGTTCAAATTTCCCTGTCAATTTCTCCGCCAGTTCCTTATCCCATGCCGGATAGAACCACGAAGCGGTCTTTAGATAATCGCGCACCCGCATACTTGCAAGGGTATTCTGGTTTGTCCCCAGATTGATTTCCCTTGCAAAGCAAATATGGCTAAGGGCGTTTTGATTTTCCCATATATTCTGCCCATTCAGCGTCACATTTCCCGCAGACACAGGATTCTGCGCCGCCATCATGGAGAGCAGCGTCGTCTTTCCCGCTCCGTTTCTTCCGATCAGTCCGTAGATTTTCCCCTTTTCCAGCGTTATGTTGAGGTTCTTTACCACTTCCTTTTTGCCGTAGCGCTTTGTCACTTTATCGCATACCATTGTTTCCATACCATTTTCCTCCTCATTCCGATTTTTATCCTGTTCATTTGCCCTTCGGTTTCTTTGCCTTAGCGGATTTTACGGCTCCGGCGTCTCCTCCTGCCCGCGAATCATGGCGATTACCTGCTCACGATCCAGACCGAGACTCCTCGCCTCCTGCAGCAGTGTCTTGATATAATTCTCATAAAATGCGCTCCGTCTGCGCCCCATAATATTTTCCTTTGCTCCCTCTGCAACAAACATACCGATTCCTCTCTTCTTGTAAAGTACGCCTTCTTCCACCAGGATATTAATTCCCTTCGCCGCGGTCGCCGGATTGATCGCGTACTGCTTTGCCAGTTCATTCGTGCTCGGTACGCGTTCCTCTTCCAACAGGATGCCGCGCAGGATATCCGTCTCGATCATCTCCGCAATCTGCAGATAAATGGACTTCTCCTGTGTCAATATCTCATTCATGCACGGTTCTGCTCCTTTCTCCCGGGACGCCGCTTTGGATTCCCGGACTTTTCTGCTTTTCCATTTTCTATCTTTTCCATGCTGTGGTATATTGGTTAGTTACTTGTGTAATTAACCCTATCACCAAAGTACCTATCTGTCAATCTGCTATGACAATTATTTTGAAAAATATTTGCTTATACAAAATTATTTCAAAAACGAACTTATTGAAATTTCTTATTGACAAGCGAAAATTTCCGGTGTTAGAATAGGTGCAATCCAAGGACAGTGCTTTTTCATCTGTCCGCATGACACAAGCGTTGAGAAGAGATAGTAGATTTCCGTGACATTCCAGAGAGAAGGCGGTCGGTGCGAGCCTTTATGAAACGGCAGTCGAACCGGTCTTTGAGCTGCAGTCCGAACGCTGCCACCGCATGCCAGCAAGTAGACGCTGCCGGGTTCTCCCGTTACAGAGATTATGTATCGGACTCCGCAGCGGTCGTCCTGTACAGATAAGTGTGGATTTTTCCAAAATCAGGTGGTACCACGGACTCACGTATGTTCGCCCTGAATCGGCAGTTTGCCGGTTCAGGGCTTTTTTGCGCAACAGGAAATTCCTTTGGTCGCACGAATGCACTGCACGCACAAATTTTTATTCATAATCTTTATTAAGAAAGGAAAATTTTATCATGAAATTAAGTAAGCTTATCGGAGATCGTTTTAAAGAGCGTCCCGCTGACTGCGTAATCGACAGTCATGCCCTGATGATACGCGGCGGTTACATCAAGTATGTCGCAAACGGCATCTATTCCTCATACCTGCCGCTGCGCCGGACCATGCATAAGATCGAGCAGATCATCCGGGAGGAAATGGACGCGATCGACGGGCAGGAGGTACAGTTCCCGATCGCCCTTCCCGCTTCGCTGTGGGAAGAATCCGGGCGTTATGAGAGTGTGGGGAAAGAGCTTTTACGCTTTACCGACCGAAGCGGGAGCCCTATGGTGCTCGGTATGACGCACGAGGAGGCGGCAGTACAGCTCGTGCGGGAATACGGGCAGACCTACAGCAGATATCCGTTTATGATCTATCAGATTCAGACTAAATTCCGCGACGAGGCAAGACCGCGCGCCGGGCTGATCCGCGTGCGGGAATTCACGATGAAGGACGCTTACTCCTTCCACACCTCGCAGGAGGATCTAGAGGAATATTACATACGCGCTCACGCAGCTTACGAGCGCATTTTCGCCAGAGTCGGCGTACCAGAGGTCATCTCCGTCGCCTCCGACTCCGGCATGATGGGCGGAAACGTTTCCCATGAATTCATGCTCCTTTCCCCGGCGGGCGAAGATTCGATTGCACTGTGCGACGCCTGCGGCTACCGTGCCAATATGGAGGCTGCGGAATGTATCACGGAGCCTCTTCCCGCGTCTGCCTCCTGCCTGACGGAAGTTCACACGCCAGACTGCCACACGATCGAGGAAGTGTGCGATTTTCTGCACACGTCGCCGGAGCGCTCCTGCAAAGCAGTCGTCTATCAGAAAAATACGGATGACAGCTACGTCGTACTCTTTTTGCGCGGCGACCGTGAAGTCAATGAAACGAAGCTGACAAATTTCTTAGGCTGTGAAATACATCCCGCCGTTATCACGGAAGATTCCGGTCTGACCGCCGGGTTCATCGGACCTGTCGGTCTGACAAAACGGCTCGCCGCCGGGAGTACGGTGCTGTTCGACCGCTCCTTAGCACATGCCTCAGATCTCGTCTGCGGAGCGAACAAACCGGATTATCACTATACCGGATTGTCCGTGGAACGCGACCTTGCCGCAGAATACGAAGCATACGGCTACGGTCCTTCAGCTTTCCGCGGGACAGATTCTGCCGCAGACTACGGCATTTCGTTTCACGATTTTGCCAAAATTACGGAGGGCGGCATCTGCCCGCACTGCGGCAAAAAGACCATCCGCATCTCGCGCGGAATCGAAGTCGGGAACATCTTCCAGCTCGGCACAAAATATACTGAAGCTATGCACATGGAATATACCGACAGCGACGGAAGCGTCCATACCCCGGTCATGGGCTGCTACGGCATCGGCATCGGAAGGCTCGCCGCCTCTGTCTGCGAAGCTCACCACGACGAATACGGTCCGATCTGGCCTCTTTCGATTGCACCGTGGCAGGTGCACCTGTGCGCAGTACGCGTAGATGATGCGTCGGTGCGCGCCTGCGCTGATTCGCTCTATGAACAGTTAAACGACGCGCATGTGGAAGTTCTCTACGACGACCGAAGCGTCCGTGCCGGAATCATGTTCTCGGATGCAGACTTGCTCGGCATTCCATACCGCATCATTGTAAGCCCGCGCAATTTATCGGAGCAGTGTGTGGAGCTGGTAAGCAGGGATAAGACTTTGCAGGAGAAAGTTCCGTCAGAGGCAGTTGTAGACAGAATCAGACAGCTAATCTATGAAAAACAGTAAACTCCAACGGCACACCAAAAGGAAGAACATACGATTCTCTTCTTCGTATGTCCTTCCCTGTCTGATCTTCCTGTAATACAGAATTGTTAAATTTTCCTGCGCTCCATTTTCGCAAGTTTTCTTTCTAATTCCTGTATGCGTGCCTCTTTTTCGGACAATGTCTTATCCTTTTCTTCCAGCACGCGCGCCTGTTCTGCAATTACCTTCTCATATTTCTCAAACTCAAGCTCCAGAATCGGTTCCGTCATATCCACAACCTCCTTCAACAACGCTTCACTTCGGTAAAATACGCGAATCATCGACTTTCCAAGCAGTGAAATAATCGTATTACGGTTCGTCTCACTTAAATACCCGGCTTCTACCTCTTCCTCTAATATCAGTATAAGTTGCCGGTAAAAGGATGTCAATTCTTCCTTTTGTACCCCCTGCTCCTTTTTCCGTCCAGAAAGTCTCCTCCGAAATCGGAGCGGTAGAAAAGGAATCAGTACGCAAAGATGCTTTTCCTTGATTTCTTCAATGCCATACGCCTGCACCTTTAACACCGGCACCTTATATTCATACGTTCCTCCGTCCTGGAAATGAATGACACAGCATAATTCTTCCGGCGTATTTCCGTTATCCTCAAGGTACAGCACCGCCGAATGCGGAAACCGCAGTTCCATCCCGCCTGACATTTCCCGGCGGTAGCTCAGAGCAATGTGCACATCATATTCAAACATCCTCATCACCATCGTTCCATCATTATGAATCTGACACTCGAAATGGTAAATATCGGACTCCGCAACAATCACCGTAATATCCGCGCGAATGGAAGTAATCTCTTTCGTATCCGACCGCTCCACCGAAAATTCCGTCGCAAGCGGACGAATATCCGTGTCTCTCTCATACTCTTTTCCATGCACTTCCTTAATCAGCGGCAAAAGCTGCTCTGGCATGAGAAAAGTTTCTTTCTTCATAATTTCATCCCATAGCTGCGCTTCGGTGGACAGATTCTCCGGCAAGCCTTCAGATGCCCCGATTTCCTCCAAAAGCGCATGCAGATCATAATGTTTTTCCGTTTCTGTCATAGGCAGGTTTCTCCTTCTTCTGTTTGATAAATTGGATTAGCTAAAGATAAAAACATGATTTTTATGAAAATCAAGAAATGTACCGCTATAACAGCTATCTCCATCATAAGCGGAATATAGATCGCTCCCCACCGGAAATAAATTTCTCTTTGTGAGAAGATGTTAGAAATTCTGCTTTTCTAATACTATAGCAGTCAGATATTTGTATTTCAATTTCTTTTTTATGAAATCTTTCTAAAAACATCCTCAATACAAATCACTACAAAAAGAGGCATCTCTGCCTCTTTTTGTATACTCGTAACTTTTAAACTGCTGCTTCCTACTGCAAATCTTAGATTACTGTAGGAAATTTTTGCATTACTGCAACAAACTTTCACTACTGTAACAAACTTTTACTACTGTAAAAGTGAAAGAACACCCTGGGTAGACTGATTTGCCTGTGCAAGCATAGACTGTCCAGCCTGTGCAAGAATGTTGTTCTTGGAGTATTCCACCATCTCTTCCGCCATATCAGTATCACGGATGCGGGACTCTGCATTCTGCGTATTCTCAGCCGCGGTATCAAGGTTTGCGATGGTGTGCTCAAGACGGTTCTGGATTGCGCCCATTCTGCCTCGCTGCTCGGATACTTTCTTGATTGCAGCGTCAATTGTGGTGGTCGCCTTCTGTGCGCCCTCCTGCGTACTTAAGTTGACCTTATTTCCGTCAACGCCAAGTGCGCGTGCGCTCATATCGTCAAGGGAGAAGCTCATTGTCTGACCCTCGTTCGCACCGATCTGTAAGGTAAGTCCTTCGCCGGAAGAAACGCCGTCATAACCTGCCTGACCCCACATAGCCTTTGCGCTACCAAGACCTGCGCCTGCTGTATCTCCCATTGTAAGCTGGCTTACTGTAGATGCTCCACTGGTGGCAAACAATGTATTCGGCTCATCCGGTGTATTACCACTCAACTTGACATCAAAGTCAAATCCCGCCTTTGCAAGAATATCTTCCAAATCCTCTGCCGTATACTCTTTTCCTGCTGCAAGATGAATCTTGTATGCACCTGCAGTAATCCCGTTTGTTGCACTGTAAGTAATCGCGGTGGTTGTCTCTACTTCCTCTTTTCCGGCTTCTTTATCAAAAGCAAAATCAAAGGTCGTATTGTTAAATTCAGCGCCATACTTATTTGCAGTGAAGGAAATTGTATCCGCTCCTACAAATCCTGTTACAGTTGCGTCATCGGACACTGCCTTCACACCCGCTGCTGTCCCTGTTCCTGCTGTCGTCGCCGCATCTGCATTAAAAATACCATTCTTAAGGGTGACCTTCACTTCAGCCGGTGCTCCAGTAGCACTGCTGTCCTCCTGTTTCGCATTTTCAATCAGTTCATCGATTTCATCCTGTGTGTATACTTTATTGAGGGACAGATTTAACGTAAGCGTTTTTCCGGTCGCGTCCCAAATTGCAGTCTCCTGACCAGCTTTTGTCGTTGCCGCAGCCGCCGTCGCAACTTTAATGCCTGCAACGTTTGAAGTAACAAGCGCGCCGTCCAGAGTTGTATCCACTACTCCAAACTTAGGACCTGAACCTGTTGTTGCCGTGCTTCCGGACTTGCTTCCGTCAAGCAGCTTCATGGTATTGAACTCGGTCGTCTCAGAGATTCTTGTCAGCTCCTCCTGAAGCTGCTCGATCTCGTTCTGTACTGCCTCACGATCCTCGTCTGTCTCGGTGCCGTTTGCTGCCTGAACAGAAAGCTCACGCATTCTCTGTAAGATAGAATGCTGCTCGTTTAATGCACCCTCTGCTGTCTGAATCAGAGAAATTCCATCCTGTGCGTTGTCAGAAGCCTTGTTCAGACCACGGATCTGGCTTCTCATTTTCTCGGAAATGGAAAGCCCTGCCGCATCGTCTGCCGCGCGGTTAATCTTGTAACCGGAAGATAACTTCTCGGAAGATTTTGCCTGTAACCCTGTTGTGATACCTAATTGTCTGTTCGCGTTCATCGCTGATAAGTTGTGCTGTACTACCATAAATTTTTACCTCCGTGTGATAAATGTTTTTTCCGCTTAAGCGGTGTATTCCGGGAATCCGTTCCCGTTATAATAAACCTGACCCCTAGGTTAGCCCGGCGTATTACCGTATGTGATTCTTTCTTTTCCGGCTTACTTATGCCGGACTACATAGATACTGCCGTCTTTTTTTGCCGCCCGCCTTCCAGTCGCCTGTTCCGCGGCTTTCTTCTCCCTGCGCAGAATTTCCCTGATTTCCTGCTTTGCTTCCTCGGAAATCCCCCGTTCCTTAAAATACGGGGACGCCGTCTTATTTTCCCCGGCGGAGCTTCGGGCGATGTTGATTTCTCTCGGCGCGTCCACCAGCAGATGAATGTTGTTTGCGGAACCTCCCGAGAAAACGACGCGGATATTTTCTCCGATATCAATGTATTCTCCCGGTCTGAGTGTCAGTTTCAGCATAAGAACCTCCTTGTTTTGTACTACATCCAGTTGAATTGTTTGCAACAATTCTTATAATAATGTTGCAGAGCAATAGAACTGCTTTTGTATGAGCTTTCTATTGCCATCAATAAACGCACGCGGCATATGACCGCGGCAGAACGGAGGACAACATGGGAACAACACAACCAATTCGTCAAAAAGAATCATTAAAGAAATTCGTGGAATATTATCAGACGGCACATCCTGTGCCAAGAAACTATGCGCTTATCGTACTGGGCTTATATACCGCGCTCCGCATCAGCGACATCCTTAATCTAAGATGGACAGACGTCTATGATTTTGACATTTCCAGCTATAGGGAACATCTTTTTGTGCAGGAGAAAAAAACGGGCAAAAGAACAGTGATTGCCTTAAATGAACATGTAATAGCCGCACTGGATGCATTTCTTAAGACCAGACCGGACGTCGCAGCCTGCGACTACATTTTTACCAGAAATACAGACTACCGCACTCCTCTGTGCCGTTCGTCCGCTTTCCGCATCGTAAAGCGCGCCGCGGAGGATGCGCTGCATGAGGAGCACATAAGCTGTCACTCGCTCCGCAAGACCTTCGGCTACCAGGCGTGGAAGCAAGGCACGCCCCCCGCTTTATTAATGGATATCTACAACCATTCCTCTTACACCGTCACCAAAAGATACCTCGGAATCGAGCAGGATGAACGGGATTCGCTGTTTATGCAGATGAATTTCTCAAAGTAAATATACGCTTACCCACTTGAAACTTTACTGGTTGGGACAGCAGGAGAAAGAATAGAAAATATTTTTCAAACAGGGGTAAAGTTTTTGAAATAGACTCCGATATAAGATGTGTAAATAAAAAATGCAACATTCTTATAAGGAATGTTGCATTTTTTATACTGCGATTTTATCACATTTCGTGGCGCTTGTTCTTTCGGGGCTTGCGGTATTTTACCACATTTTCTTATTATTCACATTATTTTAGTATCAAAACAGTATCACGGTTTTGGTTCGTAGCCCTTATATTGTAAACGCTCCATACACCTTACTTAATGATTCTACTGTTCATTTACTCCCTCTAACTCCATAAC
>JAETOE010000056.1 GCA_021771815.1 Roseburia hominis | reverse complement strand
TTCATTAGGTGACCTCCTTTTGTATGCGGTAATCCCTGTTACCATTGTTTTTTCCAAAACTCAGTATACAGGTAAATCCACGTTGCTACAAATGTGAGGTCACTTCATATTGTCCAATCCCTTGTTTTTGGTCTTTGCCGCTTGTTTCTTCGGGGCGGCATTTACGGTCTTTTTGTCCTGTGCAAGCTGCGCCCGCAAAGACGGCTTTTTCTCTCTACCCTTGCCGGACAGTGTTTCGATATGCGCCTTAATGTTACCACAATCGAAGTGATCTCTGTGATACTTTTCGTCCCATAGAACGCCACGCAGGGCGGCGGGGTCTTTGGGCTGTTCCTCAAAGGAAAGGAATTTCCCTAAGTCCGGGTCAGCGTCCCCGGTAATGCGTTTTTCGGCTTCCTGCGTCCGTTCCCCATTCTCGTAGATCAGCTTGGTATTGCCGTGGTCTACGGAAGCGTCCTTGACGTGTTCATAGTGCTTTTGGTAGTCCAGTTCGTAGAGGTTGCCCGTTACCCTGCCTTTTTCAATCCCGGTCAGCTCCACGGCATAGGCAAGTATCTTATCCCTTGTCTGCTCGGCGTAGAAACAGAACGTGTTATGTTCCCGTGTGTTCTTGATGAATGTGTCACGCTCCCGCAAGCACCACGTTCCGGCAGGGCGGCACAACCATAAGTATTTTTTATCCTCCGGGTTCGGGCTTTTTGCCGCCTGCTTTAAGGTCTTTATGTCTATGTCAAAATCAGACTGGAAATGTTCGGTGTGGGTCTGCATGATTGCTTTGAGGGACTTTAATATATCCACATTTTCAAATTTCTGCATGGTTCAGCTCCTTTCTAAATCCTGCTTTTTCGTTTTCTCCGCTGCCTTTTTCGGGGCGGCTTTCAACGCTTCCCTGTCCTGTGCAAGCTGCGCCCGGATAGAGGGCTTTTTCTCTGTCTTGGCGGCTGTGCGGGCTTCTTTCTGTATCTCCGTAGGGCTTTTCCCGGACAAGGGGCGTATGCAGGATAAACCGTCAGCAACGTAAATAGCGTTGTCGTTTAGCTGCCTTTGCCACGCCCCGGCTTTGGGCGACCAACGGAAGCCGTTTTCCTTTAACGCTTCACGGGTCTTTTCGTCCGGCTTTCCCTCAAAGAAGATTTGCAGGCGGTTGTCCTCCCGGTTTGCTTCCACTGTGCCGCCGTCAAATTCCCACCCGGCGTAGGCGGTTTCCTGCTTCCTTGTCAGCTCTGCAATGCGTCCCTTTACCCGGCGTATCTCTGCGTTGTTGTTGGATAAAGCCCATGAAGGGTAGGGCTTATCCTCTATGTGCCACTGTGACGACATTTCCCCTTTCATTTTCTCGATACGTTCAGCGGAAAGGTTGGGGCAGCCGTCAAGGGTCTTGTGCTTTCTGTAATAGGCGTTTACCGCTTTCATGGTGTCTTGTGACGCTTGCAGCTTTTCCAGTTTGGCTTCCAGTTTTTGTATTGCCTGCGGGTCGTCTGCGCTGATACCGCCCATACCCGTACTGCGTATCTTGTCAAGCAAGCCCTGTATCTCGTTCCAGTCCTCCATGTTCCTGTCACGGGCGGCGTTCTGCTTTTCCTTTTTGCGTACCGGGAAATTTGAACCGCCCGCAATGAGGATAGAGGGTACACGGGCTTCAATGGAAAAACTGCTGTTCATGTTCTCCGCAAGTTTCCGGGCGTAGGTGTCAACAAGGCTGTCAATCTTTTCATGGTACATGGGGTCTACACGCTTTTTCTGCCGTTCCCCGATCTCCACGGCTTTGTCTACCATTTGGCGGTATTCTGCGGTTGCGCTGCCGGGCTTGTAGTCGGAAAAGCTGTTCATGTCATTTGCACGGCGGGCAGCCCCCTCATTGATTGTGTAATAAATGGTTTTCGCTTCCGGGGCGGTCTGCTCCGGCGTGTCGTCATGCAGGGAAAAGAGCTTGTCGGCAAAGAAAAATTCCTTTTCCGGGGTAAAGCCTGCCTGCGATAGAAAATCCGTTATGCGTGAAAATTCCTCGTAATCTTCTTTGGTATAAATTCCCCGGTTTAAGGCTTCGTCCTGCGGGTATATGCAGCCCTCGCTTGAAAGGAATGTAAAGGCGGCGTGGCAGTCGGAAACGTAGAGCAGGGAATTGTCGCTGTTGTCATAATGCCCCTTATTGTCGTAGTTCTCGCTTTTCCCGATATAGATTTTGTCGTCCATAGTGTAGAGGGCTGTCATGCCCTCATAGCGGGTTTTTGCGGCGGCTGTGATACGGGCTGTGTCCGGCTCGGCGTTGGCAGCTTCCCGGTCTTTTGCGATTGCGTCCGCAAGGTCGGCAAGTGAGATCTGCTCCCCGGCGTTTGCCTTTGCTTCCAGTGCGTCCGTGTTGGGGGTGTTGTTGATGATACCGTCAATCATGTTGCCGTTCTGCTCGGTGGTCTGCTCGGCTGCCTTTAGGTAGTTTTCCGGCGTTTCTGCTGCAATGGCAAAAGCCTGTGTCCCGTTCCCCATAATCAGATATTTTCCGTTGTCTGATTGATGATGAAAGCCATATCCGGCTGCTTCCATTTGCTCCCGGCTCATGGCGGTTACAGAAAAGCTCCCCCTCGGTGTGGTAATCTGTTCCCCGGTCGTCAGCTCGTCCGGGGTAAGCTGCTGTGTCTGTCCCCGTAAAAACTCCGGCACTTCCCGGTAGCCGAACCTGTCAACATAATGCGCCGTGTTCTCCCCGTTCTGATGAAGTACCACTATATCCGACACGGAAAGGCTGTGTCCCTTAAAATCTTTGGGGTGGTCGATATTGAAGCGGGTATAAATATCTTCAAGGGAAGTCCCCGGCGTAAGCTCTGCGGTATAGATAAGGTCGTAGTTCGTTGCTTCCACGGAAAGCCCCGCCGCTTGCAGGCGGTCGTAAGGCTCAAAATGATAGTCACGCATACCCGCCCCGTCCTTTAATTGGTAAATGCCGAAAGCGTCCCCTTTCCCGTAAAGCAGGTGCATTTCTTTTTCGGGCGCACTCGCCGCTAATTCCTCTTTCATGGCACGGTACTCTGTGAGGGCGTTCCAGTCCTCCTTGTGTACGCCGAAAATGCCGCCTTTTTCCGCATGGGCTTTTATGTCCTCCGGGCTGTCGGGTATGCTCTCGCTGCCGTCCGCATGGAGTAGGAAAATCTGCATATCCTCTTTTTCGTAAAGGTGCAGGGCGGCTTCTTCCTTTAGGGGAAGCATACCGTCCCATGTGTAGCCGTATTCCTGCATATCGGAAACAGTGATAGAGGGGTCGGGCAGCCCTGCGGCGTATGGCTCGTAACCATTGGCGGCGTATTCGTCTACGGTCATTCCTGCGGCTGCTGCTTCCTGTGCGATTTCCTCTTTGACGTGTTCTTTGTAGTCTGCAAGCTCCGTATCAAAGTCTTTGAGCTGCGGGGCGGGTGGCAGGTCATAATTCCCGCTGTTTACCATGCTGCGGCACTCGGAAACGTACTCTTTCATGGCGGTGTGGTAGGCGGTTTCGGTGGGTGTCATGTTCCCGTTTTCCTGCAACGCTTCTGTGGCGTTCCGCTCCATGTTGGAGAGGTTATTGTGCAGTTTCAGATAGGGGACAAACTCATGTAAGAGCATTTCCCGCTGTGCCTTGTCCGCTTCCAGTGCTTCCGTGCCGCCGCTGTGTAAAACAAAATTATCCCAATCAGCATTGTTCTCATAATAGGCATGGTATTTCTCGATATGGTCTATGAGTGTGCCGTCCCCGTCCCCTAAGTCCTGCCGTCCTATGTAATTATCCGGCTGCCCGTCCATTACAAAGTCAATGCGGAACTTGGTTTTATAGTAGCCGTCCTCGGAAACGGTGGCTTTATCAAGGCTTTCTATGAGGGTGTTTGCTTCGGAAAAGGGCATTGTTTCGCCGTCATGGAAACGGCTGTGTTCGCTCCAAAGGATTGTGACGGTCGGCTCTGCGTTGGGGTCGGGCGGCGGGAAATTATCTTCGGGCTGCTCTGTCTGTGCGTCCTCTTTGGTGTTTTTTTCCGTGACGGCTTTTTCCGCTTTCGGGGTGTCTGTGGCGGGTTCGGCTGCGTCCGCTTTTTCCTCCTGCGGTGCGTCCTGCTCCGGCTGTTTTTCCTCCGGCGTGGGTTCTTCTGCCTGCGCTTCCTGCGTCTGCTCCTTGTTCTGTGTCAGCTCCGCAAAGTTTTTATCTATTTCCTTAATCAGTTCGGAAGCGGTGTTGCGGATTGTTTCAAGGGACGCTTTCAGTTCGGACAGTTCCCGCCCGCTGCTCCATTCTGCAACATAGGCAAAGGAATAATCGGAAGTGTCAAGCATATAGTGTTGGCATACGGTGTAGGCAATGCTTTCCGCCTGTACCTCACGGGTGCGGCGGTCGGGTCGGTCTGCTTGCTCCTTTGCGGGTGCGTTCAAATCTATGTCGTGTAACTTGGCGTGTGCGATCTCATGTATCAGCGTTTTAAGGTTCTGCAATTCGCTCATGCCCTCGTTAATGGCTATGCGTTTGTCTGTCTGTGAGTAGTAGCCCTTTGCGCCGCTTTCTATCTTTTCAAAACCAACCGGGACGGGGGAAGCCTGCTCTGTTGCCTTAAAGAAATCGGCGTACTGTTCCACGTCCCCGGTCAGCTCGTCAACGCCGATAGTGGGAAGCTCCTTTCCCTCGGTCTGCGATACGTCAAAGACGGAAACAACCTTAAATGCCGGGACGGTTATTTCCGTTTCTTCTTTTACGGGCTTTCCGTTTTTGTCGGTCACGGGCTTTTGGGTCTTGGGGTCGATTTTGTCAACTTCCTTTTTGATTTTGTACGGGGACGGGGCAAGCACTTTGATACCTTTTGCGCCCCTTGCAACCTGCCGCCCAAATAAATTTTTCCATGAGTTGTAGCCTGCCACAAAGGTAGCGTCCGGCTTCTGCATGGCAATCAAGAGGGTGTTGTTGAAACTGTAATTATGGAATTTTGACATTACCTGCAAATATTCTTTGAAGCGGTCGCTGTCGAATAAGTCCTGTATGCCCTGTTCCAGTCTGTCCGTGATCTCTTTTATTTTTTCGGCGGGCTTCTGCGCCGTTAGCTCAATAGGGTGTGAGGGGTTGGCGGCGGCTACTGCCTGTGGGTCTAAGGTCGGTGCGGGTGCGGCTTCCATTTCCGCATTTTCCGGGGTGGTGCGTTCTCTTTCCGGGTAACTCATTATGCGGTATTTCTCCGGCGTTTCCTGCCCAGCGTAAACCTCTTTCCAGTCCGTCCCGCTTCTTGCAATATAGCCGTAGTCGGTCAGTTTTCCGTCCTCATGGAGTGCGGCGTTAAAGCCGAAATCCTCCTTGTCAATCCCGGCTTTCCATTGCTCCGGCATTTGCACTTTGCCGCTGTCATTGAGGAAATAGTCGCCTAATTCCTTATAGCTCAAAATGCCCGAAACATAGGAATAAAAATCTGTGTTATAGGTGTGGTTTATCAGCCCGTCAAGGCTTTCCGGCTTGAAATCGCTGTGCATAACAGCGTCCAGTTTTTCAAGCTGCACTGTTGTCATTTCTTCAAGCCGTGCGGCAAGGAAATTTATCTTGTCAAGGTCGCCGTCCCTTATCCAGTCAAAGGGTATGTCAATGCGCCTTTTCTCGTCCGTGGAATAGCCGTTCAAGAAAAAATCATGCGGGTTGTCGGCGGTAATGTTCAGTGCTTTCATGGCTTCGTGGAGTTCTTCTTTTGTGGCGGGCAGGGAGAGATATACGCCTGCCGGGTTGCCTTTTTCAAACTCGGTGCGGTTCTGTATCAGCACGGAAAAATCGTCTTTCATAAGCAAAGCTCCTTTCGTTGTTTTCATCATTTCAAGAGGGTTTGGGACACTTCCCAACAAGCAAAATTCCCACAAGTTCCGCAGGGCGGGAAAGTGGGAATTTACGGGATTGGGTACTCAATCCCTATGCTTGCTATTCTTCTGTGTGTTACTTCTTGGGTTTTGGCTTCTTGGTCTTTTTCAGCTCAATCTTATAATTCACATACTTTTCTCCTGTGTCTGCAAGCAGCACGTCAGCGTCATAGGTCTTGCCCGTTTTCTCGGAATACAAGCCTTTCATGCTTACCCTGCCTTTACTAAGCAGGGCGGCGGCAATGGCGGCGGTCAGCTCCTTTTTCTTGCTTTCAAAAAAGAGGTCATTCTTCCACATGGAAAACGCACAATCCTTATTGCTGCAATAAAAATTTTTCTTCCCCTCATAGACGGGAGAGCCACACCGGGGACACTTGCCGATTTCCTTTTTTTCCGGGGCAAACAGTTTTTTCTTTTCCTCCGGGACGGCGGCATACTCTTTGACAAGCCCCGCCGCCATTGCTTCAATGTCCCGCATGAAGCTGTCCGGGTCGGCATTCCCTTTTGCAATCTCCGTCAATGCGTTTTCCCACTCGGCGGTCAGCTTCGGGCTTGTGAGAATGTCGGGCAGGACGGCGACAAGGTTCTTGCCGTCTTTGGTGGGGATAAGCTGCTTTTTCTTCCTCTCCACAAAGCCCGCCTGCACAAGTTTTTCCAGTACCGCCGCACGGGTGGCGGGAGTGCCTAAGCCTTTGCGCTCTGCGTCCTCTGTAATGTCCCCGCTTCCGGCACGTTCCATAGCGGAAAGCAGGGTATCTTCCGTATAGGCTTTCGGGGGCGTTGTGTCATGCTCCGTCATGGCTGCCTTTGCCGTGATCTTTTGTCCCTCGGACAGTTCCGGCAACGGGTTTTCTTTCGTGGTTTTCCCGTCCTCCGGCTTCGTTTTCAAGGTGGCACGGAAGCGGCGTTCCAGTTCCTTAAAGCCCTCGCATTTAACGGTCTTTCCCTTTGCCGTAAAGGTTATGCCGCCGCAGGAAAAGGAAGCGGTCACGGCTTCGTATCGGTAGGGCTGCGCCGTTGCGGATAACAGTTTCATGGAGAGCAGGAGCAGGATATTTCTTTCGCTTTCGGGCAGGCTGCTTTTGTCCGTCTTTACCGCTTCGGCGGTGGGAATGATTGCGTGGTGGTCGGACACTTTCCTGCTGTTCAAAATGCGGGAGTAGTCCGGGGAGAGGTCAACGCCTTTTGCAAAGTCCAGTGTGCCGAAAAGCCCGGACACGATATTTTCAGCGGTGGGGAGCATATCGTCTGTGAGATATTGGCTGTCTGTCCGGGGGTAGGTGCATAGCTTTTTCTCATAAAGTGATTGGGTATAGTCAAGGGTCTGCTTGGCGGTGTAGCCGTAAAGCCTGTTTGCTTCCCGCTGCAAGGTTGTTAAGTCGTAAAGGCGGGGCGGGTTCTCGGTCTTTTCCTCCCGGATAAGGGAAGTGCATACCGCCGTTTCCCCGTCACAATCCCTGCGGAGTTTTTCGGCTTCGTCCTTTTGGGTGCAGGGCGGGCTTGCCGCTTCAAAAGTGCCGTCCCCGATATGCACCACATAATATTTTTTCTTTTCAAAATTCTGTATGGCGTTGTCCCGTTCCACAAGCAGGGAGAGGGTCGGTGTCTGTACCCGCCCTACGTTCAAGGTGTGGTTGTAGAGGACGGAGAAAAGGCGGGTCGCATTGATACCGATCAGCCAGTCAGCCTTTGCCCGGCATAGTGCGGAATGATAGAGCGGGTCGTAGTCGTGTCCGTCCCGCAAATCGTCAAAGCCTTTCCTTATTGCGCTTTCCTCCATGCTGCTGATCCACAAGCGTCTGAATGGTTTTTCACACCCGGCTTTCTCATAGACAAAACGGAAAATCAGTTCCCCCTCACGCCCTGCGTCCGTGGCACACACAAGCCCGGTCACGTCCTTTCTGTGCATGAGGTTTTTTAAGGTTTCAAACTGTTCTTCCTTGTCCGGGGATATGACGGTTTCCCATGTTTGGGGCAGGATTGGTAAATTTTCATAACGCCATTTCTTAAAGTCCCCGTAATGGGTAGCGTCCGCAAGCCCCGCAAGGTGTCCCACGCACCAACTTACGATATAACCGCCGCCCTCCATGTAGCCGTCCTTTCTTTCGTCTGCGCCGATCACGGCGGCGATTGACATTGCCACGCTCGGCTTTTCTGCAATTACTAACTGCATAAAAATATCTCCTTTCAGTGTTCCGGCTCGGTGTTTTTCTTTGCCTGCAACTTCTTGATACAGTACCCGATACAAGGGGATAGCCCCTTGTTATAAGGGCAGCCAGTACAAGCCGGGGAATGGGGGACGGGCGGCGTGTCGTCCCTGTGCCGCCTGTGTCCCGGTTTCTGTGTCATCATTCTTTCAAAGGGGCTGTCTGTGAACCACGTCATACGCCGCCCTCCGTATCATCATCAAGCCCCGTTTCTTCGCTTTCGGTATCGTCCCCGTAGTCCGTTTCTCCGTCCGTTTCGGTGTCCTCTGCGTCCTCCGTATCGTCCCCGTAGCCGTCAAGGTCGGTTTCGTCCTCGTAGTCGCTTTCTTCGTCCTCGTCAAAGTCAAAATCGGAGAAGTCCGGGCTGCCCTTTGCGGTGTCCTTTGGCTTGATGTACTTGAAATAATAGAACGCCCCGCCGCCTGCAAGGAGTGTCAGAAGAAAGAGCAGGAGCAGGCTCTTTGTGCCTTTGTCATTCTTTGGCTGTTCCGGCTCGGCTTCGGTTTCCGGCTCGGTTTCTTTCTCTGTCCCGGTGCAGGAATTACGGTTGTTAAGGCATACCGGGCAGCTCTCGTTGACCGCCCCGGCTTCGCATTTCTCCTTGCAGGTGCAGGTCTGCGGCATGACGGTTGTTTCCTCTTTCTCCCCGTCCTCGATCAGTGCCATAAGGTCGGCTTCGTCAACCATGTTGAGGAAATGCACGGTGTTTTCCCCCTCGGCGGCACGGTCGATAAGGATATAAAAATAGTTGCCGTTCTTGGTGGTTACTGTGATAAGCTGCTTGTTCCCGCCCCAAATATCATCAACAAGGGTTGCGTTCCCCTCCGGGGTCAGCGGGTCGCTCGGTTCTGCCGTTTCCTCCGGCTTCGGTTCGGGCGTGGGTTCGGTAACTTCGTATTCCTCCCCGCCGCCTGCGTAGGCGGTCATGGAAAAGCCGCCCGTAAGGATAAGGGCGGCGGCAAGTGCTATAAAGGTATGTAAGATTTTTTTACTCATTCTCGGTGTCCTCCTGTCTTGAAAAAAGGCTGCTGTTTGCGGTTGCTGTGGTAGTAGCGGCGGCATTGTCCGGCTTGCCCTGTAAAAAGGTGGAAAGCTCTGCCGGGGTCATGCGTAACGCCCTTACCATTTGTACGATTTGCAGGTTTTCAACCTCGGTTTTCTGCGCTTCCAGTTCCCTAAGTCTTGCCTGCTGCTTGGAGATTGCGTCTTTGGTCTTGTCAATCTCCGCAATGATACGTTCCAGTTTCATCATAGAAAAATATTCCTCCTGTTCTGATTATTTTTTGTTATGGAAGTCTGCCGTAAGAATAAAAGTGTGACTGCCAGTAGGGGGTGTTGACGGAAGCATAGGAGATAGGGTTGCCGCAATGTATCATCATGCCATTGCCGACATAAATTCCTACATGGCTTACCGCCGATCCGCTGTCATATGTCCCCGTGAAAAAGATAATGTCCCCCGGCTTGGCTTCGCTTGGTGCTATGGGCGTGGTGTAGTTGAAAATGCCCTGCGCCGTTGTCCTGCCGACACTCCCAACGCCGGAATGGTTGATTACCCAACACACAAAGCCCGAACAGTCAAAGGACGTTGACGGGGAGCTGCCGCCCCATACATAGGGGTAGCCTAAGTATTTTTCCGCTTCCGCAATCATGGCGGCAAAGCGTTCATCAGAGAGGGCTTCCGGGGGTATCTCGTAGTCGGTGTATTCCCCGCCGCCCGGCGTTCCTGCTGCGTAGTCGTCCCCGAACACGTCCGGCTTGTTGCCTTTGGTTTCCATGTAAATGTCAAACATTTCTTTCTGCTCCGGGGTTAAAAGTTCCCCGGCAAGGGTTTCAATGTTTTTGTTTGTCAGCGTTACATGGAGAATGTAATAATCGTAGGGGATTTCCTCGGTGGTCGTTTCCCCGGTTTCCGGGTCGGTGGTGGTTTCCGTGCGGTAGCGTGTCTGTATTTCTTCCCGCAGGGTAAGGGTGTACTGCTTTTCAAACAATGCCTGTATTTCTGCCCTCGCTTCCTCCCTTGTATAATCGTAGAGCTTGGCGGTAAGGTAGGACGCAAGGGCAAAGGGGTCATGCCCGATTTCGTCCAAATGGTACTGGTATTCGTCATAGTCCGGGTAGTCCGTTTCTATGTCTGCGATTTCCTCCCGCAAGCCCCTTTCCAGTTCCTTGTAGTCGGCTTCCACCTGCCGGATTGCTTCGTCCTCGGCGGTGTAGGAAGTGCCAACGATAGAGGTCACGCCGCCCTGTATCACGGCGGCGCAGGAAGATAGCCCGGTAAATATCATCACGATTAAAAGCAGGAACACGCCCACGGTCAGTATCGCTTTCCAGTGGCGGGCGATAAAGTCCGTTGTCTTTTTCGTGGTTTCCCCGGCTTTCTGTGCCGCTTTGCGGGTGTTCTTGGCTGCGCCTGCGGTCTTTCCGGCTGTACTGCCTGCTTTCTGCGCTGCCCTTAAATCTTTTGCGTACTGCCGTTTTATCTGCTGTTTTTGGTGGAAGCGGGAGAGGGGGTTGCTTGCAAGCTCCGGGTTCTCCTTTAATGTCTTATGGTATAAATAATTGGTGTCCGCTTTCTGTGACGCTGCTTCCGCTTTGGCTGCTTCCCGGTAGGGCTTTAGCTTGTGGCTGCGGTAGCCCTCTTTCAGTTTCCGTGCTGCGTAGCCGCCCGCCCGTTCCGCAAGTTTCTCCGTCTTGTGCGCCCCCTCAACGCCGGAATTGTCTTTCTCAACCTCGCTTACTTTCCCATGCACATAGTTCTTGATCTCCCGCACGGGGCGGTCTGCCGGGTTGTGGTGCGGCTTCCCGTTTGGGGGCTTGTCGGTAGTTTCAAAGTACAGGCGGGTCGTTGCCCGCCCGGTGGCTTCGTCAAACTCCCTCGCCGCCTTAATGCGTTTCTGCTTGGGTATCTTTTCCCTTGCCGCTTCCAGTCGGTCAGCGGCTTTCTCGGATTTTTTCACATACTTTGCAAGCTCCGGGTCGCTGCGTTCCGCTTCGGAAAATTGTAGGCGGGAAGTCTGCTTCCCCGTGGCTTCTTTTGCCTTTTTGACGGCTTTAGCCGCCTTTCTTTGGCGTTTCTTTGCCTTGTGACGCTGCCTTTCGGTGGCGGCACGGTTTAAGGCTTTCCCGGTCACGTTTTCGGCGGTGTCCCCGGAAAAATCGTCTGTTTCCCTTTGGCTTGTGCGGGTCTGTTCCCCGGTTGCCTTGTTGGTTTCCACAACGCCGTCACGGGTCATTTTCTGCGTCATTTTTGCCTTTGCCTTAAATTCCTGCAAGCCCTGTTACCTCCTTTCTGCCTGCCCGTATTTTTGCGGGTTATAGTTGCATACGTCCCGGTCGAACCGGGGCGGCGGTATCTGTCTGTACTGTCTTTGCCCGGTACGGACGGCAAAATATAAATCTTTGTCTTTCGGGTAGGGTAAATTCATGTACTGCGGGTAGCCGTTCAAGATTTTTTTTGCTTCCCCGGTAAGTGGGTAGATATAGCGGAACATTCGCCCGTTGATCTTCTCAATCCCTTTTGTGATACAAAATTCATGGGTCAGCCAGTTCTTCTTTGCAACGCCCTCCAACGCCGCATTTTCTGCTAAGAGCTGCCCGGCACTACGGGGGTGTATCTTTTCCCCGGTTGCACTGTCCCGGTAAACGCTCGTTGTGAAGTGTCCCAAATAGCGGAAATTTGCCGCTTGGTACACATACCCGCATTTCCCCATAATGCCGTCCGCAAGGGTGTAAAGGAAAAGGCAGCCCGTGTTGTCCCGTACCCACTTTATGAGTGCGGAGAGCGCAAGGCTGCCAAAATACCCGGTATGGTTCTTTTCCGGGAGAAAGCACATTTTTCCGATTTCCAAATAGTCAGAGGTCAGAAACTTTTGCTTTGGGAAAATCTTTCTTATCGTCTGTAAAGGCTGCGTCCCCCAACCTAAGAGGACAACGCCGGAAAGCTGCCCGCCCTCATAAATGCCTAAGTAATGCCTTGTAAGGCGGGGCAGCACTTTTGAATAGTGGTATCTGCGGATAAATGTAACCGTCGTTTCCGGGTCAGTCCTTTGTACGGTAAGGGCGGTTTTTTTATCCATTGGCAAGTTCCTCCGGGCGTGTCGTCATTATGCGGTAAAGCTCGGTGTCGGTCGGGAAACGGTCTACAAAGGGAAGTATCACGTTGCCGTAGAAGATAAGCCCCTGCCCGGCTTCGGAGTGCGTCACATAGGAGAGCTGCTTATTCGATATGCCTAACTGCTTGGCTAAAATCTGCCTGTCGCCGCCCGCTTGGTTCAGCATATAGATAAAATCGGAGTTCTCAAAAATGTTCTCGATTTCCCGGCTTGCAAGCAGGTCTTTGACATTCTGCGTTATGCCCGTGGGTATGCCGCCCCATTTCCTAAATCTTTTCCAAATTTCAACAGAATAAGCCGCCGTCTGTTCCTCCTTTAACAGCAAGTGAAATTCATCGCAATAGAACCATGTGTTAGCGTGGAGTTCCCTGTTTTCAGTTACCCGCCCCCAAACTTGGTCTTGTATGATGAGCATACCTAACTTTTTGAGCTGCTTGCCTAATTCCTTAATGTCAAAGCAGACAAGGCGGTTATGTATGTCTATGTTGGTGCGGTGGTTGAACACGTTAAGGCTTCCATGCACATACAGTTCCAGTGCTGCGGCTACCCGTGCGGCTTCCGCTTCCGGCTGCTTCTTTAGTGCATTATACAAGTCCTCCAAAATCGGCATTTTGGACGGTTCGGGGTCTGCAAGGTATTCCCGGTAAACCTCCCGCACGGCTCGGTCAATGACCGTCTTTTCGATAGGCTCTAAGCCGCTTTTGCCGCCAACGACAAGCTCACAAAGGGAAAGGATAAAATCGCTTTTCAGTGACAGGGGGCTTTCGTCCTCGGAATAGTTGAGGTTCAAGTCCATAGGGTTCACAAAGTCCCTGCTTGTGGGGGAGATTTTCACTACCTGCCCGCCTAAACGGTTGACAAGCGGCGCATACTCGGCTTCGGGGTCGCATATCAAGATACAGTCCTTTTTGTCTGCCACAAGGAATACGTTAGTGATCTCACGCTTGGCAGAAAAGCTCTTGCCGCTTCCCGGTGTCCCCAAAATCAAGCCGTTAGGGTTTTTCAGCTTCTTGCGGTCTGCAAGTATCATGTTGCTTGAAAGGGCGTTCAGCCCGTAATAGAGGGCTTCCCCGTTCTGAAAAAGCTCCTGCGTGGTAAACGGCACGAAAATAGCCGTGCTGCTTGTCGTAAGCCCCCTCTGTATGGGGATTTCATTCAGTCCCAAAGGCAGGGACGACATAAGCCCGGCTTCCTGCTGATAGTCAAGGCGCACAAGGGAACAGTTCGCTTTCTGCGCCACGCCCGCCGTTTGGAATATCTGATTTTCAAGCTGCTGCTTGTTGTCGGCAAGGTTTACCACAAGGAAAGTCAGTAAAAACATTCGCTCGTTGCGGCTCTGCAAGTCCCGTAACAGGTCTTTAGCGTCCCCGCCGTAGGTGGCAAGGTCGGACGGTATTATATCCATATCGTAGCCGCTCCGTACCGCCTTTTTCTGCTCGGCTATCTTCATAGCGTCTAAGTCTGTTATCTTGCGTTTTATGGTCTTTATGGCTTCGCTCTGGTCGATACTGCGGATATGCAGGTTTACAAGCAAATGACCGTCCACGTTCAAGAGGTCGGCAAGCAGGCGGTCGTTGAGTTCCGGCGCAAGTATCTGTAAGAACGATACCGCCCCGGTCTTGTCCCCCATGCCGAACATTCTCCCGTTTCTGAAAGCGAATGAGGGCGGCGCAATGAAGTCTTTCGTGGAAAGCCCGGACGGTACAAGCCATTTCCAGTTGAACATGAAACGCCTGTCCCCGTCCGGGTGGAAAATGCCGTGCAGCACTTCAAGCCGCTCTTTCCCGTCAAGCGGCTTGTTCGCCGCCCCTAAGATTTTGAGGTGGTTTAATATGTCCGTTTCCAGTCGGGAAAGCCGGGATTTTGCATTTTTAAGGCTGTCGGCTTCCAGTGTGAACGTGAGGTATTTGCGCTTCACAAGCCCGTTATTCCCCTTTGCAAGCTGGTTTTGGAGCATGGCGGCGTATTCCTCCCGCACATCATCAAAACCGTCCTGCTGCGGCGGTATGTCGATACTCTTTGAAAAGTCCCCCTGCCCGGCGACACGGTTTATAAAAGTGAGCTGCAAGCCTACGGAGCTGTCAAGTGAGTTGTAGAAGTCGCAGAGGGCTTCAAAGGTCGCCGTCTTGTCGTCCGGCTGTGCAAGCTGATAGTTGATGTCGGAAAATTCAATGCTCTTGGAAAAGAGGTTGTCTTTTACCCGGCATATCCCGTCCGGGTACATGGTTTCATAAGGGATTGTCTGCTGTGCAGTGTGCCTTTTCCCGTCCCCCCGTGCCTTTCGCATGAGGGCGGCTATCTCCTTTTTTTCTGCCCGTGTCAGTCTGATCTTTTCCTTTGTGGGCTGCTTTTGCGGTCTGTCTTTGATAGCTTTTTTTCGCAATGGCTGTTACCTCCTTGTTAAGTTTCCGTTGTTTTCCTAAGACGGCGTAATAGTTTTCCGTCCTGTACGGTCGTTCCTTTGGCGTGAGGAAAAACACTTTGATGATGTTGCCTAAAATGGTTTCAAGCGGCTGCCCGTGCTTCTCGTACATGGCGAACATGAAAAACGGGAGCATGGCAAGCACCATGATAAAGGTCGCTGCGGTCTGCGGGACGCTGCCCTTGATAAGAAAGAAAAGCGGTACGCCAACAACCGCCGCCATACTGAAACACACAAGCTGCCGCTTGGTAAGGTTCAGCGCAACCTTGCTCTTTACTTTCGTAAGGTCTTTGGGTACTGTGACATATGCCATTGATTACCTCCTTTCTGCCCGTTTGGGGCGGTGTTTAATGTGCGTGGAAAATGCTTTTTGCAAGGCTTCCCGTCTTAAAGAGGGAAAAGCAGAGTATCACGGTGTAGGCTGCTATGCTGAAAATGGCACTGTGCAGGTTTGTTGCGATTACCATTTCATTTACAAGCACGGCATAGATACCCACGCATACCATGATAAAAAAGCCCTGTACGCCCAATGCGAACAAGCCTTTTAAGTAGTTGTTGCCAATGCTTCCCCATTCCCGGTTCGTCATGGTCGCAAAGGGGATAGGGGCAACGGAGCAGGTCAGATATATTTCTATCATTCTGCCGTAGAGGATAACCGTTATCAGCACGGACATTATTTTCATGCACATACTAACTGCGGCGGTTTCCATTACGAGTAAGAGAAGTTCGGGGACTTCCATTGTTTCCATGTTGGCGGTCATTGTGGCAAGGGTGCTTTCCACGTCAATAGCGGTGTCGGAGCTTATCACGCCCGCCGCATTGTTGACTAAATGCTGCCCCACGTCAAAGACCGCCATAGTAATGTCAAAGACGTGGGTAACAAGGTAGACCGCTACCCACGCTTTGAATACATACTTAAAGAACATAAAAGTGTCTATGTCATGCAGGCTGTTCTTGTCCGTTATCATGCCGATTAGCTCCACGCATAGCACATAGGTTATGACAAGCCCCGCAATGGGGAGAATGACGGTCTGTGAAAGGTTCTGTATCATGGAAAATACGCCGCCGTTCCAGCCCTGCGGGGTCTGCCCTGCCTGTGCCGCTATCGTGCCTACTTTCTCGTTCACGTCCCCGAACATATTTGACAAGTTTCCGTTAATCGCCCCGATTAAAAGCTCCTTTAGCCATTCGTTTATGGCTTCAAATATGCTCTCCATAAAAGACTACCTCCCGGATTAACCGAACAAGCCGGAAAGCAGCGGGATTAAGGTTGTGCCGATCAGCGCAACGCCGCCGCCTGCCATAAGCTGTGTTATCCCCAATTAGTAGGAACAATACAGCTTTCTGGCGGGCGGCGGCACGTCAAGAAATATATATGGAGTTTTTAAAGAATCCCCCGGAGCAGGGGAGCGGTCAG
>JAETOE010000006.1 GCA_021771815.1 Roseburia hominis | reverse complement strand
TTGTATAATAAGGTGGTCGTATGAGGTCCCTTCTTTCGTGTATTTTTGTGCGCAAACTTATTATACACCAGAGCGCCTCATACGGCATTTCTTTTAAAAAGTTGTAAAGTGGTGTTTTTTATAAAAAGGAACTTTAATATCTTTTGTTTCATACTCCGTTCCGGGAACATACGCCCACGTTCGATGAATCCCAAATATGTTATATTTCATTTATCTCATTACGATGCTGCAAATGAATGCCAATATGTCCGATTCCTAAAATCACACATGCAATTAACATCCATATTACTTTACCATAAATACCAAGCAGAAAAAACGCAACGACCGGCAAGGTTGCACCAGCCACCGGAACACCTAAAAAACTGCTATAAAAATCAGCTAATTTGCGCTCGCTCTTAAAGTACCGTACCCACCAAACCTCATACATTACCATCAAAACAAATGCGGCCGCAAGCCACAATGACCACTTAGACATTCCTTGCAGATTAAAATCAGAAAATATAAGAACGCAGCAAGTCGTCAACACCTCTCCCACCCGCTCTAACACAACGAAGAGCTTATTCTCATTTACAGCACTATACCCTTGCGGCTGTTTTTTCGTCCATATCAAATTAGGAATCAATAACATAATCATAAATACCAGCCCTACATAGGAAAATCCAAAATGTCCAAACATTCTAATTACTCTCCTCACCCAATATCTCTTTCGCTTCTTCACACCATTCTAAATATGCACAATATGCCTTAATTCCAAATTCCACTGTGAGCAGATAATATTTGTGTGTATCATCAACATCAATATTATTTCTAAGAGTATCTGCTGCACCTAAAAGATAAGGCAATTCCTCATCTATCTTCTTTTGGAATGCATCTATATGAGCTATCGCCTGTAACTTTCCCCCCTCATTGCCAAAAAATAATTTCAGCAATGTTTCATAACGTAATTCATCTTTTTCGACAGGAACTTGAAGCCATTCTTTTAAGTAACTTCTTCCCTCTTCCGTAATAGAATATATTATTTTGTTCCGCTTATTTTCTGCGCCATTCCGTTTGTTCGCCAGTCCCCGCTCAACCAAATCACTAAGTGCGGGATATATACTGCCATAACTCGCTCCCCAAAAATACTTTAACGAGGTATCCATCCGTTTTTTTATTTCATATCCCGTCAGGTCTTCATGGCTTAATAATCCCAAAATGACATAATCAATCTTTTTTTCTATCGCCATTGCCTTTTCTCCCTTCTATCGTTCCATAAGATAATACTTTTTGGGGGCAGCCATCTATACAAGCGCCGCACTGAATGCATTCCATGCTCTTGACTTGTCCCTCGCTAATCATTTCAGACACCTGAATTCCCATAGGGCATATCTTATTGCATTTTCCACAGGAAACACAATGATTCTCATGTTTCACCGTTATATGTAATCCCGGCAGATGTAAAAATCCGCGTATTTTTGTTCCTATCGCCATAAAAGGCGCCATCCAGCAAAAATAATGACAAAAGATTCTTTTTCCAAAAAGCACCGCCGGAATCAAGATCAGAAAAATTACACCGTAGTAAATAATATAATTATAAATCTCAGTAATTGAAATTCCATGATCCGTCATATAAAAGAAATCTATTGTGATTTCCTCTTTTCTGAATATAAAACATATAACGATAGCAATTATCCAAATCGTCCAGATAACATACTTTATATTGTTCTTCCACCCCTGTTTCGGCACCTTTTCATTTACCGAAAACAGACATTCCTGCATACCTCCCATAGGGCAAAGCCAGCCGCAGAAAATTCGCCCAAAAAAGATAGAACCAAGCAGCATGCAGACAAATACAATAAAGCTTCCGGACACAATGCCTTCCATCGCTCCCTGAATAATCAGATAAGGGGACATATACCATATTGTTATCGGGAATAACAACATAGAGATAATCAATATTAATTTTCTTATATTTTGCCTGTTCATTACTTTCCTCCATATATCAGTCTGATATGTATAATAATATATCAGTCTGATATATTCGTCAAGTACAACGGCTGCTTCTTCAGCCTCCTGTCTCGCTAGTTCATAAAGAAAAGTCCCATAAACACTGGGTTTACAGGACTTCTCCATATCACTTATTCACTTAGAATCCGCTGATTCGCGGTTAATCACAGATTAGCATACCCCCTGCGCCAGCATCGCATTTGCAACCTTCTCAAAGCCTGCAATATTCGCTCCGGCAACATAGTTGCCCTCCATGCCGTAACGCTTTGCAGCGTCGTCGATGTTATGATAGATATTTACCATGATGCCCTTAAGCTTTGCGTCAACCTCCTCGAAGGTCCAGCTTAAACGCTCGCTGTTCTGGGACATCTCGAGTGCGGAAGTAGCAACGCCGCCTGCGTTTGCAGCCTTGCCGCAGATGAACCATACGCCGTTCTCCTGTAAGTACTTGGTAGCGTCTAAGGTCGTAGGCATGTTCGCACCCTCGCAGACCGCCTTACAGCCGTTTGCTACGAGCTGCTTTGCATCGTCGATGAGAAGCTCGTTCTGTGTCGCACACGGAAGGGCGATATCGCATTTTACCTGCCATACGCCGCGTCCCTCGTGATACTCTGCGCTCTTTCTCGCTGCAGCGTACTCAGTCAGACGTGCGCGTTTCACTTCCTTGATCTCCTTTAACAGTGCAACGTCGATTCCTTCCGAATCGTAAATCCATCCGGTAGAATCAGAACAGGTGACAACCTTTGCACCCATCTGCTGTGCCTTCTGGATCGCGTAAATCGCAACGTTTCCGGCGCCGGATACAACGACGGTCTTGCCCTCCATGGACTCGCCATGGCACTTCATAAGCTCTTCTGTGATGTATAATAATCCGTAGCCGGTTGCCTCGGTACGTGCCAGAGAACCGCCGTAGCTTAATCCCTTACCTGTGAGAACACCCTCGTACATGCCGCGGATTCTCTTATACTGTCCGTACATATAACCGATTTCTCTTGCGCCGGTTCCGATATCTCCTGCCGGAACGTCAACGTCTGCACCGATGTACTTGCAGAGCTCTGTCATAAAACTCTGACAGAACGCCATTACCTCACGGTCTGACTTGCCCTTCGGGTCGAAATCAGAACCGCCCTTGCCGCCGCCGATCGGAAGCCCTGTCAGGGAGTTCTTGAAAATCTGCTCAAATCCAAGGAACTTGATGATACCGATATTTACGGACGGATGCAGACGCAGACCACCCTTGTACGGTCCGATAGAGTTATTGTACTGTACTCTGTAACCGATGTTCACCTGTACCTGACCCTTGTCGTCTACCCACGGTACGCGGAACTTGAACTGTCTGTCCGGCTCGACCAGTCTCTCAAGCAAAGCCTCTTTCCTGTATACTGCCTCATTTGCATCAATGACAGGTCTTAAGGACTCCAAAACCTCCTCTGCAGCCTGTAAAAATTCCGGCTCAGATGCATTTTTCTCTTTTACCTTTGCGAGTACTTCATCTACATATCCCATTTTCATTGTCTCCTTACTATTTAAAATATAGTACGCGGCACTCCTGCACCGCACTTTCTCAACAGCTATATTTTAGTATAAAACGGAACGACACGCAATATTTTTTTCTTTATTCCGTTAAATTGTTAAAGTTGCACAGACACAAAAGAGCGGCTACGCCGCTCTTTTCGCCCGAAATTGATTCAATTTTCACAACCGCGCCCCTGTCAGATCAGCCGGTAAATAATAATCGCAATCAAAATACCGATAATACTCGCAATCGTAATCTTAATGGACAGACCGAACGTGATCACAAGAATCCCAAGATCCAGAACGATCGGGTTCGCAAATCCGAAGCTCTGTCCGTAATTCAGCCAGCTAAGTCCCGGCACGCCCGCCGCAATGCTTCCGATAAAGCCTCCCAGCATAATGCCCGCTAAAATCATCAAAAATAACGCCCAGTTATTCTTTCCCAATGCTCCTCTGCTCATACGCTACCTCACATTATCTTCCTCATCGTCCAGACCGTACTCCAACTGGAAATAATCGACCAGCTTCGCCAGGGCGTAGATCAGAATCGGTGTTTCCTGCTCCGTGAGCTGTCCTTTGACGTTCGCGATCATCTTCTGATGGAATTCCTCATGATGCGCATATGCCGCCTTGCCCTTGTCGGTGAGATAGACCCATACGACACGCTTATCCTGCCTGCTGCGCTCTCTGACGGCGTATCCCTTCTCCGTCAGGGCGTCCATCGCTTTCGTGAGCGTGCCCGTCGTCACCTCCATCAGCTTTGCGACCGACGTCATGCTCTTAGGTTCCTGCAGCCCGATCGCCTCTATGATGTGGAAATCGTTGTAGCTTATATCCTTAAACTCATCCGTCACAAGGCACCGCGCCTCAATTTCCATGATGTCTTTGAACAATCTTACCAATAATTCATTCAATGTCTCATCTGTGGTCATGTATTATACTCCTGTTCATGACAATATTCCGGCACGGCTGCCTCAAACACGCGCCTACCACCGGAGCACTGCTGCTCCCCAGGTAAGTCCTGCCCCGAAACCAGCCAGTACTATTTTACTGCCTTTTTTTATCATACCATGATTATTTACATTATCAAGTAAAATCGGCACGCTGGCAGCGGAAATATTTCCATATTCCTGCAAATTCGTCGGAAATTTTTCCATCGGCTGATGAAGGCGCTTCGCCACTGCTTCAATAATTCTGTAGTTTGCCTGATGCAGCACGAACAGATCGATTTCGTCCACGGCAAGCCCCGCTTTTTTGACTGCTTCCTCGATGACCCTGGGAACTGTCTTTACCGCAAACTTATAGACTTCCTGTCCGTTCATCGACACATAAGAGAGCGCCGTATCGTTTTTCACATACGGGTTGTTGACCGGGCGGTTGTCGCACCGCAGCACCATACCCCTCGCACCGTCGGAGCCGAGCACCGTGCCAAGAATCCCTTCCGGCTGCGCCGCAGCATCCGCCTCCTTTGCGCACAGCACTGCTGCGCCCGCACCGTCCCCGAACAGTACGCAGGTGCTTCTGTCGCTCCAGTCCATGATTTTTGACAGTGTCTCCGCTCCGATCACCAACGCATATTTGCAGAATCCGCTTTTAAGATACACATCCGCCGTATTCAGAGAAAACAGAAATCCGGAACACGCAGCGCTTAAATCAAATGCCACCGCGTTTTTGGCACCGAGCGCACTCTGCACCTCACAGGAAAGATTCGGCAGGAAACGGTCGGGCGTTGCTGTTCCGGCAACGATCAGTCCCAGTTCTTCCGCCGTAATTCCCGCTTGCCGAAGCGCTTTCTCTGCTGCCTCCACCGCCATTCCCGTCGTCGTCTCCTCCACCGCCAGATGCCGGTTCTCGATACCCGTCCGGGTTTTGATCCACTCATCCGAGGTGTCCATGAGTCTGCTCAAATCATCATTCGTCACACGCAGCTTCGGAACCGCACTGCCCGTCCCCACTATCTTTACATTCATAACAAATCCTCCATACTGCGCTCTATCTAAAACGCCCGGAAACGTGCATAACGCTCTGCCGCAAGCTGCTCGCCCGTCTTTTTATCCTGTTTCTTTAAGAATTCTTTCATATGTCCCTTCATGTAGCGGGAAATCGACTCAAGCGCCGGCTCGTCTGCCATTCCGTACTCCGGTATAACCTCTTCCACAACTCCAAGCTCCTTAAGATCATGCGCCGTGATCTTCATCACGCCGCTCGCCTCCTTCGCTCGCTTTCCATCCTTCCAGAGAATCGATGCAAAGCCCTCCGGGGAAAGGACGCTGTAAGTCGCGTTTTCGAGCATCCATACTTCATTTCCGACCGCAAGCGCAAGCGCGCCGCCGCTTCCGCCCTCTCCGATCATAAGGCAGAGCACCGGGGTCTTTAACGCTGCCATCTCATAAAGATTGCGCGCAATCGCCTCGCCCTGTCCGCGCTCCTCCGCCTCCATACCGCAGAATGCGCCGGATGTATTTACAAAAGTAATAACCGGGCGATGGAACTTTTCTGCCTGCTTCATCAGACGCAGCGCCTTGCGGTAACCCTCCGGCGACGGCATGCCGTAATTGTGGCGCATACAGTCCTTCAAATCCTTGCCTTTATGGACGCCGATGACCGTTACCGGCTGTCCGTCAAGATAGGCAATACCTCCTACAATCGCAGGGTCATCCCGAAACTGACGGTCGCCGTGCAGCTCCATGAAGTGATCGAAAATCTGATCCATATAATCTACCGATGCAAGGCGTTCTACCTTTCTCGCCGCCTTTACCTTCTCCCACGCAGAGAGCGGCTTTGCCTTCGTAGCGCGCTCCTTCATAAGCTCTGTCGGCTGAAGGCATTCCGCGTCACGAAGCGGGTCAAAGTTCGCATAGCCCGTTCTCGCACGATGCAGCTCTAAGATGCGGTATAAGGTCATCTTCAAGTCCTTGCGCTCTACGATAGCGTCGACAAAGCCGTGCTCCAACTGGAACTCTGCACGCTGAAAGCCCTCCGGCAGCTTCTGCCCGATCGTCTGCTCGATGACGCGCGGTCCGGCAAATCCGATCAGTGCGCCCGGCTCCGCCAGAATGATATCTCCAAGCATAGCAAAACTCGCCGTCACACCTCCGGTCGTCGGGTCTGTGAGCACCGGCACATAGAGAAGCCCCGCATCCGAATGACGCTTTAACGCCGCGGAAGTCTTTGCCATCTGCATCAGCGATACGATTCCTTCCTGCATTCTCGCGCCGCCGGAGCAGCAGAAGAGGATGACCGGAAGTTTCCGCTCGGTCGCGCGCTCAACTGCAAGCGCAATTTTCTCGCCGACAACATGCCCCATACTGCTCATCAGAAATCGTGCGTCGCAGATGCCGAGCACCGTCTCCTCCCCATAAATCTGACAGCGTCCGATAGTCACTGCCTCGTGCAGTCTGGTCTTCTCCTTCGCCGCTGCGATCTTCTCCTCATATCCCGGGAAATCGAGCGGGTTTGCCGACTCTAAATCCTCGAACCACGGCTCGAATGTTCCGGCGTCCGCCACCATCTTAATCCGGTTCTTCGTGCGCACGCGGAAATAGCTGCCGCACTCGTAGCAGACATATTTATTCTTCTCTGCTTCCTTTTTGCTGATTTCTCTGCCGCAGGCAGGGCAGACAATCGTCTCCGGTCCTGCCGCCTCAGTCGTTTCCGGCTTCTTTTTAAAAAAACTTGCCACTTTTATTGCCTCCTTCAACCACCGATTGCAAATGTGAGTTCCGCTGTGCAGGCGATCTTTCCATCTACCTTCGCCGTCGCGCGTCCGACTCCGATCGGTCCTTTCTGCTTAATGATTTCCGTCTCGAGCGTCAGCACATCACCCGGCACGACCTTCTGCTTAAAGCGCGCCGCGCCAATTCCTGCAAAATACGCCGTCTTCCCTCTGTTTTCTTCCATACAAAGAATCGCCACCGCTCCCGTCTGTGCGAGCGCTTCGATAATCAGTACGCCCGGCATCACAGGTTCGCCCGGAAAATGCCCCGCAAAAAACGGCTCGTTGTAGCTGACACACTTCTTTGCCACTGCGCGGACGCCCGGCTCTAATTCCTCGACCGTATCGATCAGCAAAAACGGCTGTCGATGCGGTATGATCTCCATGATTTCCTTCGTCGTCAAAACTGACATATGCTTCTCCCTATTCAAACTACATTCAGATACCACTATTTGATATCCGTATCTCTACGCCTGATACTTCTTTAACAAAAGACTCGCGTTGTGCCCGCCAAAGCCTAAGGAATTGCTGAGTGCGTACGGCACTTCCGTCTCTACGGCTTCCTTACAATAATCAAGATCAAGCTCCTCGTCCGGCGTGCGGTAGCCAACGGTCGCATGAACGTAATTCTCCTCGATTTCCTTGACACAGGCAACAAATTCTACCGCGCCTGCCGCACCGAGCAGATGTCCTATCATAGATTTCGTGGAATTGATTTTCAAATTCTTTGCGTGGTCTCCGAACGCAAGCTTGATCGCACGCGTCTCAAAGAGATCGTTCAAGTGTGTCGCCGTTCCGTGTGCATTGATGTAGGTCACATCCTCCGGGGAAACGCCCGCATCCTGCATTGCGTTCGTCATCGCGCGCGCTGCGCCTGCACCGTCCTCCGCCGGGGAAGTGATGTGGTATGCATCCGAGGAACAGCCATAGCCGGCTACCTCCGCGTAAATCTTCGCGCCGCGGCGTCTTGCATGCTCAAGCTCTTCCAAAACAACGACGCCCGCACCTTCTCCCATGACAAATCCGCTGCGTTCCTTGTCAAACGGAATCGAGCAGCGTGTCGGGTCGCTCTCACTGGAAAGCGCCGTCAATGAGGTAAATCCGGCGATACCGATCGGGCTGACGCTGCCCTCCGTTCCGCCTGCCACCATCACATCCGCCTCACCGTACTGAATGCTGCGGAATGCTTCGCCGATGGTGTTCGTGCCGCTCGCGCACGCGGTCACGACGTTTAAGCTCTTTCCTTTCAGGCCGAACTGAATCGACACATTTCCTGCCGCCATATTGGAAATCATCATCGGCACGAGAAGCGGATTGACGCGTCCCGGTCCTTTT
Organism: Roseburia hominis; assembly: GCA_021771815.1. GTDB lineage: Bacteria > Bacillota > Clostridia > Lachnospirales > Lachnospiraceae > Roseburia > Roseburia hominis_A. The sequence continues at coordinate 101,644 of JAETOE010000006.1, read as the reverse complement.
TCCAAAAGCTTTTTATGCTCTCTCTCCATTGCCTGCAGGCTTCCGACGCCGTTTCCGATGGCGGTTCCCACCATGTACGGATCTTCCTTCTCCATGTCGAGCCCTGCGTCCTCGATCGCTTCCTTCGCAGCCGCCACCGCGTACTGGCAGAACAGCTCCATTCTCTTCGCCGTCTTCACATCCATATAATTCTTTCCGTCAAAATCCTTGACCTCGGCTGCAAGATGACATTTATATTCCGACGCATCAAAATGCGTGATCTCTCCAAATCCAATTTTCTCTTCACGTATTCCCTTCCAGAATTCCTCCACGGAGTTGCCGATCGGCGTTACCGCTCCCATTCCGGTTACTACTACCCGTCTGCTCATACTTCAATTACCATGCCTTTCCGATACCTGCAAACCCGGATGCACTTTTGTGCTGCGGCGCAGGCACACTATTTGCAAAATGAATTTCCCCATTCATCTACCTACATATGCATACCGCCGTCCACGGAAATCACCTGTCCCGTGATATACGACGCGCGGTCCGACGCAAGAAATGCGACCAGTTCCGCAATGTCCGTCGTCTTTCCCGTCCGCTGCAGCGGAATTTGTGACATCACAGCCTCCTTCGCCGCGTCCGTCATCACATCCGTCATCTCCGTCTCAATAAATCCCGGCGCTACCGCATTGCAGGTGATACCGCGTGATGCAAGCTCACGCGCTACGCTTTTAGTCAGTCCGATGATTCCCGCCTTGCTTGCACTGTAATTCGCCTGTCCTGCATTCCCCATCACACCCGATACGGAGGAAATGTTGATGATCCTCCCGGCGCGCTGTTTTAAGAAGGTTCTGGATGCGTGACGGATTGTGTGGAACGCCCCCTTTAAATTCGTAGCAACGACCGCGTCAAAATCCTCTTCGCTCATCTTCATAATGAGTCCGTCCCTCGTGATTCCCGCATTATTCACAAGAATGTCGAGATGACCGTACTCCTTTACGATTCCGTTCACCATCTCCCCGCACGCCGCGAAATCAGATACGTCGCATCTGACTGCCACGGCGTGCTTTGCTCCGATTTCTGATACGACTTCCTCTGCCCGTTCCTTTGAGCCGTTGTAATTAACAACGACAAATGCTCCGTCTCTCGCAAGCGTTTTTGCAATTTCTCTTCCGATTCCTCTGCCCGCCCCTGTGACGAGCGCCACTTTTCCTGTCAGCATCCTCTTTCCCTTCCCCGCAGCATCCTGCGGTACGCTGTCTTTCCTTATCACCCGCAGTTTCTGCGTTTTTCTGTATCTGTTCAGTACCTTCACAGATACAAGCCGCAAGCCAATGAAAATCAGCTTCGCTGATGAGGCTTGCTCCTGCATTCTATACGTTTTCATACGATTTATGCGGTTCCGCATAAATCTGTCCTGAATAGTTACTTTTATCTTCTGCTTCCGTTCCTAACGTCTTCCCTGCATGAACTTCTCAAAGTCCTCCATCTTATCAATGTTGCTTACACATAAAGCTTCCGCTTCTACTCCCGCTTCGCGGCTGATTTTCTTCATGAATCCGGTGAGCGTCCTGCCCGGTCCGATTTCCACGAATGTGTCCACGCCGTCGCCGAGCATCCTCTGTACGGACTGCTGCCAGCGCACCGAAGACGAAACCTGTTTTCTCAAAAGGTCTTTGACCTCTGCGGTCGTTTTCACATAATCCGCAGTCACATTCGCAATGTAAGGCACCGCAATGTCATGAATCTCTACGTTCACAAGCTCCTCGCCAAGCTTCTCGCCCGCTCCCTTAAGCATCGGTGAGTGGAACGGTCCGCTGACTTTGAGCGGCACGACACGCTTTGCGCCCGCTTCCTTACATTTTTCGCCTGCGGCAGTCACCGCAGCCTCTTCTCCCGTGATGACGATCTGTCCCGGGCAGTTATAGTTGGCAATGGAAACGATTCCTTCCGTCTCCTCACAGGCTTTCTCGATCGTCGTCTCGGCAAGTCCCAGTACCGCCGCCATAGCGCCGCCCGTCGGTACGGCTTCCTGCATATAGATACCGCGTTTTCTGACAAGCGCGAACGCGTCTTTCCAGTCAAGAACGCCCGCCGCAAGCAGCGCGCCGTATTCGCCGAGGCTTAAGCCTGCCGTAACGTCAGGCGTGACGCCCTCTTCCTGCAATGCCTTTAAGATCGCCGCCTCTGCGGTCAGCATACAGATCTGTGTGTATTCCGTAATATTGATATTCTCGTTTTCCTCAAAACAGAGCGCCGGAACATCCAGCCCGGACGCCTCGGACGCCAGTTCAAACACCCTGCGGCAGGCAGGCATCTGCTCGTAGAACTCCTGCGCCATGCCGACATACTGTGAACCCTGTCCCGGAAATATGAATGCCATCTTTCCCATAATCGTTTCCCAACCTTTCAACCGTGCCGTTTTAGCTGTTTCCCGGCATACCTCTTCCAAACAGCTCTTCCGTCTCACTCACAAGCTCGTCGATGATTTCCTTGCAGGTCTGCTCCTTTTTGACCAGTCCCGCGATCTGTCCCGCCATAACGGAACCGTTCACCACGTCGCCTTCCATGACGGCTTTCCTGAGGCTTCCAAGCGTGAGCCGCTCCAGCTCCTCAAAGCCTGCGCCCTCTTTCTCAAGCTTTAAATACTGTCTGCTCATCTGATTGCGCAGCACGCGGATCGGATGCCCGGTACTCATGCCCGTGACCTCGGAATCAATATCGCGCGCCTTGATTAAGCGCTCCTTATAATTGTCGTGTGCGATCGACTCTTTCGCTGCCACGAACCGTGTTCCCATCTGTACGCCCTGTGCGCCTAGCATGAACGCCGCCGCAATTCCTCTGCCGTCCGCGATACCTCCGGCAGCAATGACCGGGATCGAAACAGCGTCTGCTACCTGCGGCACGAGCGCCATCGTGGTCGTTGCGCCGATGTGTCCGCCGCTCTCCATTCCCTCCGCGACGACGGCGTCCGCGCCGCCGCGCTCCATCATTTTTGCCATCGCAACGCTTGCGATGACGGGAATTACCTTTACACCCGCTGCTTTCCACATTTCCATGTATTTCGCAGGATTGCCCGCGCCCGTGGTAACGACCCGTACGCCCTCGTCAACAATCACCTTAGCGATTTCATCTGCCTCGGGATTCATCAACATAACATTTACACCGAACGGCTGCTCTGTGGCTTCCTTTGCCTTTCTGATCTGCTCTCTGACAAATTCCGCCGGCGCGCCGCCCGCACCGATGATTCCCAGACCGCCCGCATTCGAAACTGCCGCTGCGAGGTTGTGTTCAGCGACCCACGCCATACCGCCCTGTATAATTGGATACTTTATCCCAAGTAACTCGTTTACCCTCGTTTTCATTATGCTGTAACGCCTTTTCCCTTTAAGTACTCAATAACATCATTTACGGTTACGATGGACTCTAAGTCCTCGGACGGGATCTCAACGCCGAATTCCTCCTCAAGTGCCATAACAAGCTCGAATAAATCTAAGGAATCTGCACCAAGATCCTCTTTGAAGTTGGAATCTTCCTTAATCTCGGACTCCTCAACGTTTAACTGCTCTGCGATGATCGGTTTCATTTTTTCTAACATAACTTTTTCTCCTTTTTGACTCTATCATTTTCGGTTTTGATAATTATTTGCTTCTCAAATAGTTTGATTGGCAAATAATTAGCTTCTCAAAGTATATGACTTGTTCTCATGTTTGTCAAGGAAGTTTTTGGCAATTGTTTTGTTTTCTGACGAAAGTGTTTGTTGCAAATATTCAAAAATTTGCTTACAATATTTGTAAATCATCTATTTTTGCTTATGATAAAGCCCCTTTGCATCATTGAAGCGCAAAACCGGCGGGCTGTAATGGAAGGAGAATTCCCATGAAACAATTTTTTGGAAAAAGCCAATCCGGCAACTTAAAGGAAGCTGTGCAGGGTCTGCACGATCCGAAGCTGCTGATTCTGATGTCCAACGCCGACCAGTTCGCTGCGCACGTCGCAGAGCTTGACACTCTTTTCCCAGGCGTTCCGAGCATCGGCTGCATCGGTATATGCTATGACACACAGATTGTTGAGAAGGGCGTAGGCATTATAGCTTTCACTGAAAATGTCACCGTTGTGGCAAATGTCTTAGAGGAAGCGTCTCTTATGCCCGTCAAATACATCGAGCGTCTCGAAAAAGACGCACGCCAGATAGGGGCGAACAGTAGGGACACTGTCTGCATCGATTTGTGTACCGGAAACGACGCCTGTGTGCTTACCACAATCTACAGCATCCTGGGCAAACAGAACATTCCTTTGGTCGGCGGCACGGGGGACGCCGGGAAAGTGTCCCTGAACGGAAAAATCTATGAGGACGCTGACGTCTACGCCCTCGTTAAGAACAACGGCGGCAAAGTCAAGGTCTACAAAGAGAACCTCTACCGGCCGCTTTCGGGCTACCGTTTTATCGCATCCAAAACTGACCGCAGCAAATATCTGCTTGGAGAGCTCAACGGCAGATCGGCGAAACAGGTATATCAGGATGCGCTGCATATCAGTGAAAAGGATATTGTCAATCAGACCTTCAAGAATCCGCTTGGCAAGATGGACGGTCAGGATATCTGCATTATTTCCATTAAGGAGGTCACAGGCAACGGTCTTAGCTGCTACAGGCAGGTAAATGACTCCGACGTACTCTCTCTGCTGCAGCTGCAGGATCCCGATGAAATCGTCGCGGAAACCGTTTCTGCGATCCGGCAGGATTTTAGTCATATTTCCGGGGTTTTTTCCATCAACTGTTTCTTCCGCTATCTGCTGTTTTCTCAGGAACATCGGTTAGACAGCTACTTAAAGACAATGGGAAGTCTCAGCAATCATGCCGGTCTGTTCGGCTTTGGCGAGCACCACAATCACCAGTTCGTCAATCAGACAATGGTCTGCGTCGTATTTGAATAAACTTACCACGGAAGGAAGAGGATTATTTTATGTTTACATCCAAGAAAAAAGAAACCACCATACATACAGAAGCTTTGGATCTGCACCCGATTATCCACGTGTCCGAATGTCTGCTGGATTATCAGCGCAAGCTTTCCACAAACGAAGTAGATTCTCTTGATGAATTACAGGAGGTTCAGATTGCTTTCGGGAAGGTACTTGAAGAGAATGCGGCGTTAAAAGAAGAACTAAATTCATTCCATGCCTTGTTCGGAACCGTCGGCGACGCATCCGGTCAGTTTGCCAATGTCAAAGAGGGAATCGCTTCCTCTGTTTCGCTTGCGCAGGAGCGTGTCAGCGGTTTAAAGAACAGTTCCAGAGAGGTGCAGGACAGCTTTCTGGAAATCCAGAGCACCTTCACCGATTTCCAGACATCCGTTCAGAAGATCAAAGAGTGCATGAACCAGATCATCTCGATTGCCAATCAGACCAATATGCTTGCCTTAAACGCTTCCATCGAAGCGGCGCGTGCCGGAGAACAGGGAAAAGGGTTCGCTGTCGTTGCCGAAGAAGTAAAAAATCTTGCAAGTGCAATCAAAGACCTTGTCAGCACCGTAGATATGAGTATCAATGATGTAGAAACCGGAACGGAAAAGTTAAATTCCAACATCACCAGTTCAAGCGACGCATTAAGTCAGAGCGTTGCGAACGTGGATTCCACCTACGAGGTGTTCGACCAGATTACGACCGCCGCCGACGGTGCAGACTCCGTACAGCAGGAGATTTCAAATGCCCTTGACGCTTCCCGGCAGAAGCTTTCCGAGATCAACCGTTCCTTCTCACTTGAGGAGGCTTTGTTCGATACGGTTCTTACGCATATCAACCGTGCGAATGAGCTTGGAACGACAAAGAGTTCTCTCTTTGAAGACATGACAAATCTGCTGTCCCAGATTGCTCCGCTCGCACAGGAATTAGAAAAAAAGACTGTCATACTTGACAAGCCGCAGTAGAACGGCTATAGTATAACTCGTTATAAATATGGAATATGAAAATGCTAGGGGTGCTGACACAAAGTCTGCTGAGAGATGTTATATCGACCCTTATTACTTGAACCGGGTAATACCGGCGTAAGGAAGCTTTTTTCTTGTAGATAAATCCTCCCCGGCTGTTCGTATTCACCAAGGAGGATTTTTTTATGAACAACTTTTTTGCTACACCGGAGGGCGCCTGGGGCGACGGCTCCGTCCACCTTACCACAACCGGCATCATTCTCGTCGTGATCGTAATCGCACTTCTGCTTGTCGCAGCCGCACTATTGCGCCGCCGCGCTGCTTCCAAAAAAACAGCGCTGACGACCAAGCAGCTTGTCTATTCTGCGATGGCAATCGCAATCGCCTTTGTATGCTCGATGATCAAGCCGTTTGAGATGCCAATGGGCGGTTCCGTAACGCTTTTATCCATGCTTTTTATTGTGCTGATTGCCTATTGGTATGGACCATATGTCGGTATCATGACAGCAGTCGCTTTCGGTCTTATCCAGTTCGTGACGGAGCCGATCTTCTATACGATTCCGCAGATGCTGCTTGATTATCCGCTGGCATTCGGTGCGCTCGGACTTGCAGGCTTCTTCAATAAAAAGAAATGGGGTCTTCAGATCGGCTACCTCGTCGGCGTCGCCGGACGATTTGTTTTCTCGACAATTTCAGGAGTTATATTTTTCGCATCCTATGCGCCGGAAAATATGAGCCCGCTCGCATATTCTGCTGCTTATCAGGCTTCCTACCTTGGCGCCGAGGCAATCATCACTTTGATTATCATCAGTTTACCTCCTGTTGCAAACGCAATGGTAAGGGTAAAAAAACAGGCTGTCGAATCGTAAGCCTATGCTGCCGCCGATAGCCTGAATCACAAATTTGCTTTAGGAGGAGCGTTATCTTTATGTTACAGTCTATCCGCAAAAGCTATGAGCACACCATCTACGCCAGTTACATCGGTTACATCACACAGGCGATCGTCAATAATTTCGTACCGCTGCTGTTTCTGACGTTCGCTGCCGATTATCAGTTGTCGCTCGACCGGATCACGCTGCTTACCACGGCAAACTTTCTGGTTCAGCTCGCCGTAGATCTTCTGTCCGCAAAGGTAATCGACCGCATAGGCTATCGCGTATCAATTATCTTCGCACATTTCTGTGCCGGAGCCGGACTCGTTGGACTGGCGGTATTCCCTGCCCTGTTCCAAAATGCATATGCCGGAATCATGGCGGCAGTCGTGCTCTACGCCATCGGCGGCGGCGTTATCGAGGTATTGATCAGTCCGATCGTCGAAGCATGCCCTACCAGGAAGAAAGAGGCTGCCATGAGTCTTTTGCATTCCTTCTACTGTTGGGGGCATCTTTCTGTCGTTCTTTTATCCACGCTGTTCTTCCACGTGTGCGGCATTGAGAACTGGCGCGTTCTCGCCTGCATTTGGGCGATTGTTCCGTTCCTGAACATCCTGTATTTTGCGCTTGTTCCCATCTACCCGATCGTGTCGGAGCATGAGAAATTATCTTTTGGCACGCTGCTTTGCCAGAAGGCCTTCTGGCTGATCGTCGTACTGATGATCTGTGCGGGAGCAAGCGAACAGGCAATGAGCCAGTGGGCTTCCGCCTTCGCGGAATCCGCCCTCTCCGTCTCTAAGACCGTCGGCGATCTCGCCGGTCCCTGCGCTTTCGCGCTCTGCATGGGAACGGCGCGCGCACTCTACGGAAAATACAGCGACTATATCCCGTTAAAGAAAATGATGATGGGAAGCGCCGTCTTATGCATCATCTGTTACCTGATTGCAGTCTTTGCGAAAAACCCCGTTTTCGGTCTGATCGGCTGCGCTCTGTGCGGCTTCTCCGTCGGCATCTTCTGGCCGGGAACGTTCAGCATCGCCGCTTCCGCTATTCCGGGCGGCGGAACCGCCATGTACGCGCTGATGGCGCTCGCGGGCGATCTCGGGTGTTCGTCCGGTCCGACCGTCGTCGGCATGATTGCAAACGCCTCCGGCGATAACTTAAAGTCGGGATTGCTGATCGCTATGATTTTCCCGGTCGTGATGCTCCTTGGAATCGGGATGATACGGGAGAAAAAAGAATAGTTCAAACTGCCCTTTCTCCTGCCCGATCTCCATATTTCCGCCATATTTCTTTACTGCCTCGCGGATGCTGCGTAGCCCATATCCGTGATTAACGGTATCATTTTTTGTTGTCTTTGGCAGACCTCTGCCTGCTTTATCCTGTGCGTCATATTCCGTTTGCACACAGGGATTTTTCACGCTGACCGCGAGCAATCCTTTTGCCGCACGCGCAAGGAGCGCAATTTCCGGCTTCGATCCGTCCGTCGCTTCCTTTTTCCACACTTCACACGCCTCGATCGCATTATCCAGTGCATTGGCGAACAACGCGCAGACATCCGATTTCTCATAGGGAAGTTCCTCTGCAATCTCGACATTGGCATGAAAGGAAATCCCCAGTCCGCGCATACGGTTTTCCTTCGCCGTCAGCACCGCATTCACTGTGGCGTCTTTCGAATAATTCATCACGCGCACAAAAGCGGGATTGTCGATTAATTCTTCAATGTATGCCGTCCGTTTCTCATCGGTGAGCACAAGCAGCGCCTGTAAATGATTGGCGAGGTCGTGCTTTAAACGTCGGATTTCAAATTGCTGCTGCTCCATCGTCTCATAATATTTCTGATTATACTGCGCAAGCGCATTTTCCTGCTCCAGCTTCTGCTGACGCTCCAACACGAACACCGCTCGGAACAATCCCGCAAAGGACAAAATTGCAATGATAAAAAGGGCTGCGTCTGCAATGATCGTTCCCATATCCGAAGAATACGGACTGCGGAACAAAATCAGTGACAGCACAATGCCAAGCGGCGGCAGCGTAAGCAGCAGGAGCAGCCTCCAGAGCGGCTTCGTCAGTTCGAAATCCGCCGAAAGTCTGCGCCTTCTGATCAGAAGATAGAATACAAGTACAAACAGCACCCGAAACAGGGCATACTCCGAATCAACCCACGCTTCATCACACATTCTATAGACGACAGCAGCTAAAATATTATCGTGCAGACCGTTAAATGCAAGTACTGCACTCGCGAGCATAGACCCGACCGTAATCCGCTTTAATGCAGAACCTTCCGCAGCCACGTACACGCACGCCGCAAAAATAAAAAGGGTCGGCGGCAGGTTTGCAATATCTCCGATATAGATAACCATGGAGACCAGCATCCAGCTTCCGAACAGCAGAAGCGGCAGACTCCACCATCTCTTCTTCACCCGCACCAGACACCGCACCGTCTGGTACATAAGGAACGAGGCAAACACTATCATGCTCCACCCATAAACCATCCTGATTCCTTCCCGGAATATCCCCTGCTCCACCTCACATTCCTCCCAACATGGATTTTGCCAGCCCCGCGGCAGCGCTCTCCTTCATGGCACGGCTGATCGGCAGCTGCTTCTCATCGACCGTCACAAAATCCGCTCCCATCTGTACAACTCTCTCGGGATTGACAAGAAAGCGTTTATGGATGCGCACGAAACGATCCGAAAGCTCCCTCTCCACATCATCAAGCTTTCCGTAAAATGCATATTCCTTTCCTCTCGACACACAGAAGACCTTCCTCTTTTCACTATAGAAATAAGAAATGTCCGACAGCGGAAACCGGAATGTACCATCCGTATTTTTAAATGTATAATTGCGCTCGCGCTTTTCATGGAGCATTCTGCGCACGCGGTTCATGAGCGCGCGCAGACGCTCCGTCTCTGCCGGTTTCATAATGTAATCCATTGCATTTACAAGATAGCCGTCGAACACATAATCCGAGTACCCGGTGACAAATACGATCATCAGCTCCTCGTCAAACTGCCGTATCTGCTTTGCCGCTTCCAAGCCGTTCATGCCTTCCATCTCCACATCGAGAAACAAAAGGTCGATCTCACCGGGATGGCTCTTAAACCAACGCACAGCCCCGCCGCCGGAAGAAAACTCATATACGATCTCCTCCGATCCCTCTATCATTATTTTCTCAAGCTGAATGTGCAACACATCTCTCGCATCCGGCTCATCGTCACATATTCCGATTCGAAGCATAGTTCCTCCGTTTTGTTCTCTGTTGTTTTCGGGTATCCGCCCGATGGATTCTCAGAAAGTATACCATACTTTTCCTCCGTCCGCTTCCCAAAGATTACATCCAGACTGCATTTTTTTACATTTTCTGCAGACATTTTCCAAACTTGACATCCGGCGTGCCAAAAATGACAGCGCAGATTTTGGGTCCAAAAATTCGTGCTATATTCTTTTTACAGATAGACGCGGGCAGCGTACAGACCGCCCCGGCGTCTGAATCCATCAGAAAGTGCAGGTGTATCAAATGCTATATGTAAAAAATCTTCACAAATCTTACAAAACTGGAAACAAATGCTACCCCGTGTTAAAGGGCATCGACCTCTCCGTCGCACAGCGCGAATTCGTCGCTGTCATGGGTCCTTCCGGTTCGGGAAAGAGCACTCTCCTGAATTGTATTTCCTGCTATATCCCCTTTGAGGAGGGGACCATTACACTCGGCGGGCAGGAGTTGAAAGGTATGAATGAGGACGCGCTCGCAAAGGTGCGCAATGAAAAACTCGGGTTCGTCTTTCAGGATTTCATGCTACTGGACGGTCTGACCGTCCGCGAAAACATTCTGGTTCCGCGTATCATCCACGGAGCGGTAGACAGCAAAGCGGAATCACTTGCCGATGAGCTTTTGACACTCTTTGGAATCAATCATGTCGCAAATAAGTATCCCGCTGAAATCTCGGGCGGCGAACGGCAGCGAACCGCCGTTGCCAGAAGCTTAATCAACCAGCCGCTTTTGATCCTCGCGGACGAACCGACCGGAAATCTGGACAGTAAGTCGAGCCGCGCCGTCATAGATTCTTTTGAAAATGCGAGGCAGCACCTGGATGCCACCATCTTTATGGTGACGCACGACAGCTTTGCAGCCTCCTTCTGCGACCGGGTCATTCTCCTAAAGGACGGCGCCGTTTACGACACTTTGGAAAAGGTAGAGAACCGCAGCGATTTTCAGGATCGCCTGCTGACAAAAATCAAAGAAATGAGTGGTGATATCGAATGAAAACAAAAAGAGAATTATTACAAAAAATGCAAAAATCAGACCGCAAACATGCCTGGCTTTATCTCTTCTGCAACTTCATCTCCCTTTTGCTCATCACTGCATACTCTGCAATGATGCTCTCTCCTACGGTACTCTTAGTACTGCCGGAGGGCGGCGACAGCCGCAAGCAGATGACCGCCATTTTCGTGCTCGCGCTCTTCGGCTGCGTCGTATTTACCATCTACGCCTCCTGCCTGTTCTTCCGCAAGAAATCAAAGCAGCTCGGAACGCTCATGGCGCTCGGCGCTTCCCGCCGATGGCTGGCTCCGGGACTGTACAAAGAGGTTCTGCTTCTGAGCAGTACTTCGTCGCTGTTTGGCATCCTCGCAGGTCTTCCGTTCGTCTGGCTTATCTGGAACGGTTTTCGTCTGCTGATCGTCGACAGCAAAGAAATGGAGCTGGTGCTGGATTTCAGATTTCTATATCTGTCCGCGCTCTTCTTCGTCATCGTCATCGCGTGCTCCTGCATCAACGCATATCGCTATTTAAAACGCACTAATATCATGGACGTCGTACACGAAGAGCACAAAAACGAACCCGTCCGGCAGCTCGGACTCTGGTGCGGTCCGGTCGGCATTGTTCTCCTGTTTACAGGCGCCGTCCTTGGCTATCTGGCGCCATACATCCACAGTGCGCTGTTCGCCTCCTATTACCCTCCCGCATGGCTGAATTTGCTCTACGCTCCGGTATTTGCGGGGTTGTACCTGATTATGCTGCACACGGTCGTTCACGGCTGGCGCTCCCACAGAAAGCACCCCTACAAGAATCTTATTTCCCGCAGTATGATGAAATTTCAGGGAAAACAGACCGTCAATAATCTGCTGGTCGGCACGGTACTGATCGCGGGCGCCGCCTTCGCGCTTTTCTATCTTCCTACAATGGCGTCCTCCCAATTTGCTACCCTGGCGAGCCGTCCCTACGACTACCTGTATGTTTCGCCCCTGGCACAAGATATTCCCGGTCAGAGTGAAGTTGCGGCGCTCGCCTCCGGGTATGGGCTTACTCCCTGCGACTGGCACGAATACAACTACCTTGTACTGGGTATGGACAATACAGTCGAGGTTGAAGATGAAGGAAATACCTACCACTTAGAACACCGGGAGCTTGCGGGCGAAGGACGTTTCCTGCCGGAATCTGCATTTTGCGCGCTCACCAAAGAGACGCTTTCCGTAGAACCGGGAACCTATTACGCAATTACCAATAAGGATGAGACAGGACTCTACTGGCTCAACTGCAACGCAGCCATGCTCACAAATATGACAACCAGAGAAACGCTCCCTGTCACCTTCGCAGGCTATGCCCACTTCGACCTTCTATCCGGCGCAACCGGTTATTATGTGTTAAACGATGCGGATTATACCAAAATAGCAGAAGGTCTGACTCCCGAATGGCAGGAGCGCGTCGCCGCTTTCAATATGACAGGCGAAGATAACTATGCTTTCGCCTCAGCGTTCTTCTACATGCTGATCGGCTCCTATGACCCGGAATACGCGATTCCGTCTTACTACGACCGTGTCGACAAAATATATGCGAATGAAACCGGACAGGTCTACTGGGGCGATACCGACAGCATGACGCGTTTAAGCTTTGACGCGCCGGACTCCACGGAATTTCGCTCTTACTGGCTCTATATGCCCCGCATGACCTGGCTTGATAAAAATGATTTTTTGCGGACCTACGCTGTGTTCCTGATGATGTTTTTGTTCATCTCGATCATCTGTATTCTGGCTGCGCTTGTCATCTGCTATACCAGATGTATGACGATCGCGCTTAATAACCGCTATGTTTTCGATGACCTAAAGCGGCTCGGCGCTTCCCCGGAATTCCTTCTCGCAGAGGTAAAAAGTCAGTCGAAAAATGTCTTTGCCGTTCCCGGTTTCGTCGGAATGCTTGCCATGTATCTGTTTTTTGCCCTGATTCTTTACGCAAACGACTGCAAAATGACTGCAAGCGAACTGCTCTCCCTCGGCATATCATTGGGGATTCTCGCGCTGCTTGGTCTTATTATTTATCTGACGTACACTGCAACGGTAAAGCGAATGGCGAAAACACTGGATATTCCGCGTTAAAATTCAAAATACATCTAAGCAAAACGGCGATCTGCACTTTCATAAGGAAAATGCAGATCGCCGTTCGCTTCATACTATGAAATTCTCCTGCTGCTGTGCGCCTGCAAAGCATCATCTGTTTCGCTACATACAGGCTACCTGGCCGGACAGACGCCGTCTCACCATATACAAACTGCTTAATCGAGCAGCATCTGTACACACCCGTACATACCGGCGTCATTTCCCAGTCCTGCAAGTACGAACTTCGTATCTCTGCACGCATGGAAGGATGTCTCTATGTAATGCTTCTGAATACTCTCGGTCAAAATCTCACCCGCCTTGGAAACACCTCCGCCGATAACGATAACCTCCGGATTCACGACGCACGCCATGTTGGAAAGCGCCGCACCGAGAATCTCACATACTTCATCGACTAACTCCAGCGCAATCGCATCGCCCGCCTTCGCCTCATCGAAGATGTCCTTCGCCGTCAGCTCCGTGAACTCCCGCAGGCTCGTCTCCTCCGAAGTCTTCGCCAGCTTTCTCTTAGCCACCCGGACGATACCTGTCGCGGACGCATACTGCTCAAGACAGCCGTACTGCCCACAATTGCACGGTTCAATCTCGTCATTATTCACAGTGATATGACCGATCTCCCCGCCTGCTCCATTGTAGCCTGCGACAACCTTGCCATCCACAATGATACCGCCGCCGACGCCTGTGCCGAGCGTTACCATGATTACGTCCTTGCAGCCTGCGCCTGCGCCCTGCCACATTTCTCCCAGCGCCGCAACGTTCGCATCATTTCCGGCTTTTACTTTCAGACCTGTAAGCGTTCCAAGCTCTTCCTCGACACTTACCGTTCCCCAGCCAAGATTTACGCAGCGGTTCACCACACCGTCGCTTCTGACCGGACCCGGCACACCGACGCCGACGCCCTGCACTTCATCCTTGCTGATACCCTCCTGCGCCAGCTTATTGTCCACAGCCTTAGCAACGTCGGAGAGAATGTTCTCACCGTTATTCTCCGTGTTCGTCTTGATCTCCCACTTGTCTATAAGTGCTCCGCTCGTCTCAAAAAAACCGATCTTGCAGGTCGTTCCCCCGATGTCAACTCCAAATGCATACTTCTTCATCCTTCCATTCTCCTGTTCCCTATACTATACTTACTTTAAAATACGCACAATGCGGTAATTTCCGCATCTTAAGCGCCAATGTAACCCCGCGGCGTTTCTTCGTCGGTACATCGGCTTTCCTATGCTTATGATAACGTTTCCGGCGGCATCTGTCAATTGTCTGCCGCCGGATTCGCACTTCCTTTTTTTAGCGCAGGCTGCTCTCATCCCGCATTTTCCTGTGTCAGATCCTCCGGCGTCCCTGGCGGGTTCTCCGGCGTTCCAGCTGGATTCTCCGGCGTCCCTGACGGATTCTCCGGCGTTCCGGCTGGATTCTCCGGCGTCCCTGACGGATTCTCCGGCGTTCCGGCTGGATTCTCCGGCGTCCCTGACGGATTCTCCGGTGTCCCTGACGGGTTCTCCGGCGTTCCTGACGGATTCTCCGGCGTCCCTGACGGATTCTCCGGTGTTCCTGACGGGTTCTCCGGTGTCGCTTCTGGAGCCTCCGGCATCCCGGCTGGATTTTCTTCGAAGACGCCCTCCTCATCCCAACCTTCCTGCGTTCCTTCCCCGGCTTCCTCATTTCCCTGCGGCAGCATATATTCCTCCGAAATCTTTGCATACGGAAGAAAGTCTAAAATCTCCTTTCCCTCGTGTGCCTGCTCCATAAAGCTCTGCCAGATTTTCCCGGGATAGGTGTTTCCCATAAGGTCACTTAACTTCTGCGGCATATCATAGCCGACCCAGACGCTTGTAGTGTAGTATCTTGTGTAGCCAACCATCCACCCGTCCTTCTGATCGTTCGTCGTTCCTGTTTTTCCCGCGCAGGGCATCGTCTCTAACCCAAGCCCACGCGCTGTTCCGTTTACGAACACGCCTCTTAAGACATCCGTCATCATCCGCGCCGCATTCTGCTTGTAGACCTCCTGCTCCTGCTGCGCGGACACATATATCTCATTTTCCGACGCGTCCAGTATCTTCACAATGCAGGTCGGCTGCCGGAACAATCCGTCGTTTGCAATCGCCGCGTAGGCAGATGCCATCTCGAGCGACGACACGCCGTTCGTAAAGCCGCCAAGCGACGAGGCCGGCCGGTAATCTTCCGGATCCAATCTGGCGAAATGCATTTTTTCGAGATAGCTAAGACCGACCTCCGGCGTAAGCTGCTCATACATTCTCCATGCCACCGTGTTGATTGATTTCTCTATTGCCACACGAAGCGTCACTTCTCCCAGATAAGACCCGTTTGAGTTCTTGGGTCCGTCCTCGATCGGTTCATCCACTGTCATGCTCTCCGGCGAGTAATTCCGCTCAAAAAGCGGCGTATACACGGTAAGCGGTTTGATCGCACTTCCCGGCTGTCTGTAACTCTGGTAGGCACGGTTCAACGTGTAGCCCGCGAAATTCTGCGTTCTGCCGCCTACGATTGCCCTTACATAGCCGTTATCGTTGTCAATGCAGACCGCCGATGCCTGAAGCATGTAAACGCCCTCCTCGTTTTTCTCGGTAAAGCCCGCTAACGTATCGTCCACAGCCCCCTGCAGTTCCTCCTGCAGCGTCAGATCGAGCGAGGTATAGATCTGATATCCCCCCGTATAGAGCTGCTTCTGGCATGCCGTATACATTTCGTCGTAGGCGGCATCATACTCCGCCTCATCCTCGTCGGAGTCGAACTCATATTGGAATACGAACCCCTGCTGCTCCATCAGTGCACGCGTCGCACAGTAGTAAGCGTAAGTCTCGACATAATCATTTTTCTGCTCTGCCGCCGGGCGTTCAAGCGCGATCTGCTCCATTATGGCGTCCGCGTAATCCACCGCCGAGATTTTCCCGTCCTCCTGCATGTTGGAGAGAATCCGATCCCGCCTTGCAAGCGTATTATCCATATTTGTCACCGGATCATAGAGTGTCGGATTGTTCGGAATCGCGCACAGAAACGCAATCTGCGACAGGCTGAGTTCCTCCGCGCCCCGGTTGAAATACCCGCGGCTCGCCGACTCAATTCCATAGTAGCCGTTTCCGAAATATATATTATTCAGATAAAATTCCAGGATTTGATCCTTCGTGTACTTCTGCTCCATGCTGCGCGCAATGAAAATCTCTTCGACCTTTCTCTGCCATGTCCTCTCCTGCGAAATGAACACATTGCGCGCAAGCTGCATCGTAATCGTACTGCCGCCCTGCGTAATCTTCCCGTTCTCCACCATCGCTTTCACAGCGCGCAGCAGCGCCCAGTAGTCCACCCCGTCATGACGGTAGAATTTCTTATCCTCAATGCTGACGATCGCCGCCTTTGCATCCGACGGAATGTCATCGCTCTCAAGATAATAGGCGTCCCTGCTTTCCTTGAGCGTAGAGATCACGCTTCCGTCCGCCGCATAGACAACGCTCGTCTGGTGTCCCCGGAATGTATCCGACGTCGAATTCTTCACAAGCCGCTCCGCCTCGGTCTTTAACTCCCCGACTTCACTGGCATATCCCCCGAAAAAGTAATAGCCTGCCGCGCCAAGCACCACCAGAAATAGTACTAGCTGCACTTTTGCAAACACCCAGAAAGCATGGTATTTTTTCTTCTTCTTTTTTTTCTTCGCCATGATGCATCCATCCTTTCTTTGATTTCTGCCACAAACGCACCGTCGTCATATTTCCATATCAATCCTATGATACGGTATGCCTGCATCCTCCAATAAATTCATTTCCCTGCGCTGGCATGTAAACAGGATGACCTGCATCCCAAGCCCGGAAATCACCCGAAGCGTCTGCGCTAATCTGGCGTCGTCGTACATGGAAAACGTCTCATCCAGAAGCAGCGGCATCGTCTCTTCCTTCATCACGACATTTCCCGCAGCAATACGAAATGCAAGGTAAAACTGTTCTAATGTACCACGGCTTAATGCCTCCGGTGGGACTTCTCTCCCCTCTGTATACACACGCAGCTTCCCACTTTCATCGACGCGCACACGATCGTACCTTCCGCCCGTGAACGCCGACGCATAGCGTGACACCTCGCTGCTTATCACATCCTTTTGCTCCTCGCCGAACTCTTTGGCAAGCGTTTGGATCTCTTCCTTCGCCATCAAAACAGCGTCAAGGCAGGTAAGAAGCTCCCGTTCCCGTTCTCCCGGCGTCTTTAATGTCTCCAGCCGTTCCGCAATATTATAAAGCCTTGTTTCTTTCTCCGCGAGAGCTTCCTGCATGTGAAAGAGAAGCCGCCCGCTCTGCCCTCCGGCGGTCTCTGCGGCCTTACGCTGCTCTCCGGCGATCTCTGCGGCTTCACGCTGCCTTCTGCTTTTCCGCCAACCGAGAAAAAGCAGTGCAGCCGCGGCAGCCCCAAGCCCTGCTTCCGCAATCCAAAAGAGTGCGAAAGAATGGGCAGACGCCCGATAAAACAGTCCGTTTAACAGCATAGCTGCAAAAAATACCGCAGTCCCGAAATATGCCGCAATGCGGGAAGTGTGGCGCTCCCTGCCCGGCGCGTCGTCTTCCACGTGTTCTTTGCCAGACGTAAGCGCCGTCTCAGCCGCAATCCCGTTTCTCAGCCGCAGGCAGTCCTGCTCCAACAGTTCCCGCTCTGTTGCAAGAGTCTGCTCCTCCCTCTGCTTCCGCTCCTTCTCATTTCTTAAGTCTGCATTTAATTCTTTTCTTTTTCTCTCCAACAGTTCCACTGCCTGTGCGACATGAATGCCTGCACTGCCGCCCTCCGACACATCCGCCAAATACTCCTCCAGCATTCTTCCAAGCTCCTGCGCCGTCGACGCTCCCGACTGCGGTATATCATAAGTGTTTCCATATGTTTCCTTACCTATACCCCCGAGAAGCATCGCAAGATCGCCGTACGCGACGGAAAGCTCCTCCCCGTCCTCCTCATTGCGCAGAACCTCGCGTTTCTCCTTGTGATAAAAATTCCGTTCCAGGCAAAATCTCCGTCCGTCCACGGTAAAACGAAGCGCTCCGCTGTAATACGCCGGCGCATGCCACGGTTCATAGCGCAGATAACCGTCCGTACTCTTCGCACGTCCACGGTTTTTCTCCAGACCAAAAAACATTGCTGTAAGGAACGCGTGCAACGTCGTCTTTCCCGCCTCATTCGCTCCATAGACAACATTGATTCCCGGCGCAAAACAAATTTTTCGCTCCTGCAATTTTCCGAAATGATAGATATCTGCTTCCCTGATCTGCAATTTCTGTCCTCTCCGTCTAAAATTTATGCCCGAGCAGTGCGTTCACACCGTACTCCAGCGCCTTTTTCGTGCGCATATCCTGCGGTTTGCGCTCCATCCGCCTGATATAAGCCTCCAGAAGCGAACCCGCATACTCCTCACAAAGCTTTTCGTAGTCATAATCCGGCACAAGCTGCTCCGTCACATCCACGATCCGGTCAAGTTCGTCTATCGCACTCAAATCGTACACAATATCGGGATCTTTCCTGCCTTTTAGAAACAGCCGGAAATACTGATACTGCGGACGCTCCGCAATCAAACGCTCCGCCCACCTCAAAAGCTCCCGCTCCGTCGTCCCCGGATGAACCTCATACGTTTCGTGACAGTATTCACAATGGTAAATCGGATAAAATTGAACCTGCGCTCCCGCTTTCGTCAGCGTCCCCATCCAGTAGCCATGCAATCCGACATCATTGCAGTCTGTAGGCGTAAGACTTCCCGCCATCACCGCGCGCCCCTCTGCCAGCCAGCCCCCGCGATGAATGTGCCCTGCCGCCACATAATCAAATCCATTCTGTAACAGCCGCTTTGCCGCAAAAGGAATATGCGTCTCATCACCGCCGTGCGCCAGCAAAATGTTGATCCTGTCGTCCTCTAAGGGATGCAGCCCGTCGTAGAGACGTTCACGAATCTCCCGGTGCCAGTAGCTCAGACCGTACACCGCTGCATTTTTCTCCGGAAAATCAAAATAGTCCGCTTCTTCCCGTTTAAATATGTATATATTCTCCGCCCATGGAAATGTCAAATAGTAAGATTTTGGTCGCAAAAAATCATGATTCCCAATGATGAGAAGCACTTTCGTCTCCGGGATTTCCCGAAATAGAGCGTCCACCTCCGCAAGCTCCTTCTTGAGCGGCTGCGCGTGGAACAGGTCGCCCGTGATAAACAAAAAATCCGGCTTCTCCCGCTTTGCGGCTGCAATTACCTCCGCGAAGGAATCCCATATTTCCCGCTGTCTCTTTTTGCTCCACGGTCTGCCCGCATCGGGCGCCACCCCAAGGTGGATATCCGCTGTATGAATAAATTTCACCATTTTATCTCTCCCGCCATCTCTTACTGCACACTACAATCATTGTACACTTTCCGTCCGCATTGCACAAGGAATAGAAAAAGGAGAATGCACTTCCGTCATTCTCCTTATCTTCTCACCTATTTTATTCTAACAGCAGTCTCATGCTTCCGTACATTCCTGCATCATTTCCAAGCATAGCCAGTGCAAATTCCGTCTCTCTGCCCTCCGTAAGTACTTCCTGCACGTAATACTTTTTCGTAATTTCCAAAAGAATCTCTCCTGCCTTCGATACACCGCCGCCGATGACAAACCGCTCGGGGTCTATGACTACCACTGTCGTTGCAAGTGCTCTGCCAAGCGTTTTGCCGAGGATCTCAAGTGTATCGAGCGCGAGCTCGTCTCCTCGTTTGGCTGCGTCTATAATCTGCTTTGCGCTAAGTTCCGGCGTGTCCGACAGGATGGTGCGGCGGTTTTTCTTTTCCAAAAGACATCTCGTCACACGAACCAATCCGCTTGCGGAAGCATACTGCTCCAGACAACCATATCTGCCGCAGGCGCACCGCTCGGTCTCCCCGGCATAAACGATCATATGTCCAATCTCTCCTGCGATGCCATGCGCCCCGCCAATTACTTTCCCGCCAGCAATCACTGCGCCGCCGACGCCCGTGCCAAGCGTTACCATAACCATATCCAGGCAGCCCGCACCGCCGCCCTTCCACTGTTCTCCAAGCGCCGCCGCATTCGCATCGTTACAGATACGCACCTTCATATTCATACGCTGTGAAAGCACATCTCTTGCGGGGTACTGCCTCCACCCGAGGTTTACCGCCTGACTCACGACTCCGTCCTCTCCGATTGCACCCGGCGCATCCAGCCCGATTCCAAGTACCTCATCCCGTGGAATCTGCCGCTCCTTAAGCTTTTGTTCTACAGCATCCGCCACATCAGACAGTATTCTCACGCCTCCATCTGCCGTATCTGTCGGAATCTCCCATTTCTCCAACAGTTCTCCCTCCAGGGAAAAGAGTCCCAGCTTACAGGTCGTTCCCCCTATATCCACGCCAAAACCATATTTTACCATACCTTCCCTCCGCTCACAGCAGGAGATCTCCAAAAACAGCGAAATCTCCCATCTTTTTATCCTGTATATATTATAATGGAAAGTATTACCTGCACACAATTACACATCTTGGCTTTATTTTTCCATCCTTGTCCTCTTTACTGCTCCATCTGCCGTCCAAGAAATCCGGCTGCTGCCGCGACAAGCTTGCTCTCAGTCTCCCCCATTTTCTCTTTCTTCTCCTTGGAACAGAGCACCACCGCACCGATCGCATCTCCCTCGCAGATGATCGTGCTGACTGCCTGCTGGTTATATTCCCCTGCATCATCTAATGTCACGCGTATAAACGCCCCGTCGTCCTTCGATGCGAGTAGATTCTTCCGCGCGCCGATAACTTCCTCCAACTGGCTGCTGATCGGCTTTCCCTCAAACTCCTTCTTCCCGTTTCCCGATGCCGCAATCACGTGATCACAGTCCGTAATCAATACCAGATGTCCCGTCGTCTGCGCCAGACTCTCGGAATATTCTACAGCAAACTGACTCAACTCGCCTATCGGCGAATATTTCTTTAAAATGATCTCGCCCTCACGATCCGTAAAGATCTCAAGCGGATCTCCCTCACGAATGCGCAGCGTCCGGCGGATCTCCTTCGGTACGACGATTCTCCCCAAGTCATCTATTCTTCTCACAATTCCTGTTGCCTTCATCTCTTTTTCCTCCATTGCCATATTGCGTAAGGGTTTGTGCGCTCTTTCGGCTTTTACAATAAACCCTGTTCTGCTAAATTTAAGCTTTGGAGTTATTATGTGGAAATGTAACGGAATTATACGAAAAGAATTCATTGCCTCAAATCCCGGCTTTTATATTCCCTCATTATATACAAAACCCTTTACTCACAGTTGTATGCATCTGTATACATCTGCAAATAAAGGGTTTGCTTTTCAAATATGTTATAAATGGAATCTCTGCATATTATCTGACAGAATCTGCATATCGCCTTCCAGCTTCTGAATAATATCGCTTGACTTCTCCACAGTTCCTTCCAATTCCGTCGTCATACTCGACGTCTCCTGCGTAGATGCCGCATTGTCCGTCGCCAGGTGCATCAGCACTTCGATACTCTCCGTTACCTTGCGCCGCTCTTCGTTTGCCGTATTGACTATGTCCGTCACAATACGGATGGAATTCGTGCAGGACTCCAACGCCCTCCGCAGATCGCGGAACATCTCGCCCGTATGATTTAACGCCTCCACCTGCTTCTTCGACGCCTCGTTCATCTGCACCATAATACCCATGGACTTTTCCGAATTCTCCGTCAGTTCGCCGATGATATTATTGATCTCGCGCGCTGTCCCAGCCGACTGCGTCGCAAGACTTCCGATCTCCTCCGCGACAACTGCAAAGCCGCGTCCCGCTTCTCCTGCCCTCGCCGCCTCTATTGATGCGTTTAATGACAGCAGATTCGTCTGGTCTGCAATCTCGCTGATCAACGTCGCCGCGTTACTGATCTTCGTGACGGATGCATTCGTATTCTCCGTCTGCGCATACATGGAGTTGATGTCCTCCTCCGTCTTATGACTCGTCTCGATCAATTCAAGCAGATTCGCAAGGGATTTCTCCGAATAATCCTGCATCTGATTCGCATTTTCCACAAGTTCCTGCATCTCGTTCGTCGTCCGCTCGATACCCTCCGCAATCGTCATAATACCGTTGGACGCCTCCGTCGTAGAGCCCGCCTGCGTCGTGCTGTTCTCCGCAATCTCGTTGACTGCGATCGCCACATTGCCAATGGACTCCTCCATCGCCGTGAAATTTCCGGTAAACGACTGCAGCGCCATCTTCAGATCCTCTGACGCCGTATTAATGTTGGAAATGAGGCTTACAATATGCTCCTGCGCCGTATTTAACGCATCCGCCGTCACACCAAGCTCGTTTTTCTCAGCGACATCTACCGCTGTCGTCAAATCTCCCTCTGACAGCCTGGATGCCAGATTCTGGATTGCCTCCAGAGGTCTGCACAACTGCTTTCCGAACAGCCCCGCCCAAAAAACAGCCATACCGAGCATCACAATGACCATTATGACAATTACAATACAAAGCATCGTAAACTTCTGCGCAATACGCTCTTCCACATCCGCCATTTCAGCCTGCATATCATCGACATAGTTTCCGGTTGATACCGCCCATGCCCACGGTTCAAACAACTGGGAATATGCCACCTTCGGCGCGACCGTGACACCGTCCGCCTTTGTAAAATAGAACTCATTATAGCCGCCGCCCTCTGCACCGGTGCAGGCCTTTATGATCTCCTGAGTAATCATAACGCCGTTCTGGTCTTCCAGATCATAGCGGTTGGTACCCTCCTGCTCTACAAGGATCGGATGCATCACCAGATTGTAATCCGTGTCGTCAATCCAGAAATATCCGCTTCCGTCGTCCCGGTAGCGCATAGCGCGCACAATTTCCTTCGCCTCTTCCTTCGCCTCTTCCTCAGTCAGCTCACCCGACTGAAATCTGTCATACTCTGCCTGCAATACAGCTATGACCGTCTGCACCTCGGACTTGATCTCCGTATCATACCCTGCATCCATGGCGTTCTCATATTCGCTGACCGCCATATCCGTCGTACTCTTGATACTAAAGATCGATGTAGCGCCCAATACCACCGATGTAAACAGTACCAACAACAGGCACATCACCCGCATGGTATTCTTCACGCTCCTGGATTTCATTTGTACCCCTTCTTTCTGTAGCGTTGCACAACTTTTTTACATTTGTTTTTTATTTATTATACTACACGCACAACTATTGCACAATAGTCAGCGTCCTCTACAGGAAATTTCTGACTTCCGCAGGCGTCCCCGCAAAACAGACCGCACCGTGCTCCCGCAAAAACGCATCATCCCGAAATCCCCACAACACAGAAATACAGGGAAGTCCCGCATTCTTTGCCGTCATGACGTCGACCTCAGAATCTCCGACATAGACTGCGCGCTCTTTTGGCATTCCGAGCACCCGAAGCGCCTCATATACGGTATCGGGCGCGGGCTTCTTCGCGACGCCTGCCTTTTCTCCGATGGCAGTCGTCACAATTCCCTCAAAGTAAATTTCCGAAAGCTCCTTGACCGCCGAATCCAGCTTGTTAGAGACGATTGCAAGCGCATAGCCCTCTTCTTTAAGTTCCCGCAGAAGAGGCAGAACGCCCTCGTACGCCCTCGTCTTATCGTTGCAGTGCACGCCGTAATACTCCTTGAATTTTGCAAACGTTTCCTCAAATACCGGACCAGAAACGCCGTCCGGCACTGCCAGCTCCATGAGACGCTGCACGCCGTTCCCCACAAAGCGGCGCACCTCGTCGATCGTGCGCTCCGGCATTTTCGATTCGCGAAGCGCATAATTTACCGCGTCGGTAAGATCCTCCAATGTGTCCAACAATGTTCCATCCAGATCAAAGATTACCGTATCATACCGTTTCATTTCCTATTACATTCCCTTCCTGTCCGTCTTCCTTCGGTCTATTTTACGCTGACCTCTCCCGCGAGCACACGCTTATAATCCTCATAATTCTTCGCAAGCAGCGCCGGCGTATCCAGCCCATACGGACATTTACTCTTACACTGGTTGCAGTGCAGACAGTCCTCAATCTTCTTCATCTTCTCCTGCATTTCCGGCGTGAGCTGCGCATCCGAGGGCGCACGGCGCAGCATTAAGGACATGCGCGCGCAGTTGTTGATCTCAATGCCTGCCGGACATGGCATACAGTAACCGCATCCGCGGCAGAACTCTCCGGCAAGCTCTGTGACATCGTGCGCGATTACCGCCTTTAACTCCTCCGTCATTACAGGCGGATTATCAATGTAAGAAATAAATTCATCCAGTTCACTTTCACGCTGGACGCCCCAGATCGGAAGCACGTTATCGTACTGCGCCTCAAATGCATACGCCGCCGCCGAATTTGTGATGAGACCGCCCGAGAGTGCTTTCATCGCGATAAATCCCATGCCTGCCGTCCTACATTTTTCCACAAGCGCGATATCGCGCTTCGTTGCCAGATAGCAGAACGGAAACTGCAGTGTCTCATACAGTCCTGATGCGATCGCCTCCTCTGCGACCGCCAGCCTGTGATTCGTGATTCCGATATGACGAATCTTCCCCTGAGCTTTCGCTTCCAGCATAGCTTCGTACAACCCGCTTCCGTCTCCCGGCTTCGGACAGAAGGACGGATTGTGGAACTGATAGATATCTATGTAGTCCGTCCGCAGATTATGAAGCGACGTTTCGAGCTGCTCCCAGAACTCCTTTGCATTTGCCGCAGCCGTCTTTGTCGCAATATAGACCTTCCCCCGCATCCCGTCGAACGCCTCTCCGAGCTTTTCCTCGCTGTCCGTGTAAAAACGCGCGGTATCAAAAAAAGTAATTCCCGCATCATACGCTTTGCGCGCGAGCGCCACCGCGTCCTCTGTACTGATACGCTGAATCGGAAGCGCGCCAAATCCGTTCTTATTCACTGTAATTCCGGTCTTTCCAAGCGTTACCGTCTCCATATTTTCTTCCTCCTGTACGTCAAGTTGGCACGCATCCCGGACGGGTGCGTGCCAAGCTCCTATTCTTTCTTCTATTCTATACTTATCTTCTCCTTGCGTCAAATTGAATTCCATTCCCCTTTATTCATAACTGCTGATATCAATCGCCGTAACGCCCTTTTCCCCATCGATCGTCAGCTTCAGATATTTATCATAATTCACCTTGTAATTATAGACGACATAGTTCATACCGGAGTCCGCCTCATAGATATCTTCGCATGCGCCAAACGCCGCATCGACCTCTTCTCTTGTGCTGCCAAAACCGATTCCCTTCGCAATCTCCATATCAGGATAATTTTCCACCTGTCTGGAACCGACGCAGGTATCCATCTGGAACGCCCAGATATCGCAGTCTAAGATATCCTGTGTCTTATCTTCGGTGTTGATAAATCCGACCCATACGGTCAATTTCTCATCGTAAGCCGGATTGGAAAGTTCGATCGTATTGTAAGTCTTATCCCCCGGATTCATAACGTAACCATCCGTATAACCGTAATCCGCCAGATCAAAGCTCCATCCGTCCGCTTCCAATTCATGATAAGCGGTCGGAAGCTCATATAGCTTTCCATCCAGCATGAACTGCATATCCGTCCAGTCGTCTGACAGTTCCCCGTCTGCCAAGGATGTCCCTCCCCCTTCCGGCTTGCCGTCTTCTGGTGTTTCCGCTTCTGTTTCCGCCTCTTTTAGTTCCTCTGTCTCTGCTTCCTCTGTTTCCTTTTCCTCCTGCCTCATCTCCGGTTTCACCGCATCCGAATCCCCGGTCGTCTCTTCCGGCGTGTTCCCGCCCACGTCCTCCCCCGCCTGTGCGGTCTGTTCCTGCGGCTCTGCCGCTGTATTCGCCTCCGCACAGCCTGCTGCCGCAGATACCATAAGCGTCATCATCATTACTGTCAAAAATTTTCTGTTTTTCATCGTTGTCTGTCTCCTCAAAAATAATTAAAGCGTTTTTTGTCACTTCACAAGCAATACCGCTCTCTTACTCTTAAGGTTTCAATTTCAGAAAAAATTTTTTAAAAATGTCTCAAATTCCTTCTCCGACATTCCGTAACTCATCACAAAATACCGGACGTCCCCCTGCTGCAGCGCCGCCAGCCGTTTATCCTGCGTCTCGTTTTCCCCTGCATAGACCGTCAACCCGTGCCACTCGGTCGCCTCGCCCGAAAGCAGCTCCTCCGGCGCGACCTCCGTCGTCTTTGACATCTTCACCATGACCTGACCGCTGCCCGTATTATAATAGAAGGTTCCCTCATCCTCTAAGATTGTCTCTCCATCCTCCCCATACGCCACAGAAATATCTGCCTTACTAAGGGTGACTCCCTTTAAAGGCTCCGTCAAGTCTCTGCCAAGATATGCGCCGTACTCTTCCGCCGTCATTTCACGTTCCGGCATAAGCGAAATCTCAGCCTCCGCGCGAATCTGACTTTCCTGTACAATATTGTAGGTAAGCCCGCGATTTGACGACGACACGCCAACCACGACCGCAAGCACCGCCGCCATGCCTGCCGCTGTTGCAATCCATGCATATCTGCGGCGCGATTTCTTCGGCTGCGCCTTATTCTTTGTGCTCTGCCGTACCTCAGCCTGCACTCCCGCGCCGCGTTCTTCCTCATGGATTCTCTGCAATGTCTTCGTGATCAATGCTTCCGGCGCATGCTGCGCATCAACGCTTTTCTTATATTCTTCCATCCCCGAACGCTCCTTTCAACATTTTTTCAAGCATCTGCCTTCCCCTGGCAAGCTGTGTCTTAATTGTTGCCTCATTCCGTTCCAGAACCGCCGCAATTTCTCTGATCTGAAGTTCCTCGTAATAAAACAAGTGTATCACTTCCCTATATTTGGGCGGCAGTTTTTTCACCGCCTCATATACCTCCGATTCTCCTTCGTCAGCCTGCATCTCTTCGCCCTGTTCTGCCACGGATTCCATCGATACGCGGCGCTTATTCCAGACCGTCACCGCGAGACTTTTGCACTGATTCACCGTCACGCGGATCAGCCATGCCTTAAGATGCTCCTCATTACAAATACCTTCTTTGTGCCGGAAAAGTTTCAAAAAAACCTCCTGAAACACATCTTCCGCCTCATACCTGTTTCTCGTATTAAGCACGGCAAGACGGTATACCATATCCGCATACCGCCTCACCGCATCGTCAATATCTACTACAAACGCTTTCTGCTCCGCCATCGTGTTTCCTCTTTCTATTTCAAATATGGGAAAAACACTTCGCT
Organism: Roseburia hominis; assembly: GCA_021771815.1. Classification (GTDB taxonomy): domain Bacteria; phylum Bacillota; class Clostridia; order Lachnospirales; family Lachnospiraceae; genus Roseburia; species Roseburia hominis_A. The sequence continues at coordinate 74,296 of JAETOE010000006.1, read as the reverse complement.
CTTCCCCTTTCGGTCAAACATATTATTGTACTGCAGAATTTCATAATCACGAATCCACTCTGCTTCCTCTCCCTGCGCCTCCTCGATGTGAATGAATTTTCCTTCCGTTTTCGAATAGTACCCTCTTGCATTTATCGCAGGAACGACCTCCATCATATCGGAAAGGAACTGATTGTAGGCAGGCAGTTCAATACCCGCGCGCTCTAACGCGATCGTAGAGAGAAAATCAAGACTTGTAATCTCCACTTCTGCCTCTTCGCTCTCATAATTTGTCCAGATGAAAAAAGGAACGGTATAGAGCGCTTCCAATTCATCCTCCGTAAGTCCGGAAAGTCCCTTGCCGTTCAGATACGGATAGAAGCTCTGGGACAGGCTCGGCTGATGATCTCCGAAAAAGACGATTTCCACCGGATCGTCCACATTCTCAAAATAAGAAATCAGGTATTCCAACGACGCATCGCTCTCATGTATCAGGGAAAGATACTGGTTCACGTCGGGATAATTGATTCCGAGCGCACGAACCTGCTCGTCGAAATTATCGTACTTCTCCGTATATCCGCCATGGTTCTGCATGGAAATGCTCATAATGAATAAGTCCTCATTTGCCGCCCGGCTCTCGTAACGCTCTACGATGCTCTCATACAATTCCTGATCCGTGATATACTCCCGCAGCAGCTTCGTCTGATCGAAGTCGTCAATAAAATGCATCTCGTCAAATCCCATATCGGGGTAAACGGCATTCCGGCTCCACCCTGTCTCATAGTATGGATGCATCGCCACACAGGTGTAACCCTCATTCTTAAGATTCGACACGATCGAGGTCGGCGTGTCGGAAATATACTGTTGATAGACGACAGAGCCGCTTGGAAGAAACGCCATTGAATTTCCTGTCATAAATTCCCACTCAGAGTTCGGCGTCTTTGCACCAAATACCGATGAGAGCGCATAACCGCGTATCGTGTTCTCCGTCAGCGAATCATAGAACGGCGTGACTTCCATGTTCGTCACAAGATTGCCGACAACGCTTAGGTCAGCGTAAGACTCACTCATAACCACTATGATTGTGGGTTTTTCCCCGCGTGCCTTATCCGCAGCATAACTTTCTCCCTCCTGCTTTGCGCCTTCCCCACTGCCGGAGTCTGCCGCTCCCTTATACCGCTCCTCCAACGCCGCGACCGCCTCCGCCGAATAGCCTTCCGGCTCGCTCACAAAGCAATCCCTTACGCTCAGTACAAAGTTCAGAATATATCCATTGCGGTAGCTTCCCTTCTGCTCCCACGTCTCCGTCACGACATACTCCGTCTTCCTGCCAACGTAAACGCCGCTTAGTATTGCGAGCGAGACGCAGACCGCCGTCATCCAGACCCGCTTTTCCACCGTCACATGCAGCTTGCGCATGAACGCCACATAGAGCGTGGACAGTAAGATCACATACCCCGCCCGGTCATCCATGACAAATTCATAATTCCCCGCCACGGAAAGTCCTGTCTGAATCGACTTTAAGTCGCTGAAAATAAATTCATTGCCCCGGAACAGATAGACAAAATAATTGATTCCCGCGACAATCATCAGGAAAATATGAGAAATCAGACAGGTAAGCCCCGCATTATTCGTACATACCTGCACGACAAGAAATATCACCAGGCAGCATACGATATTCAAAAGCATTTTCTCCTGGGAAATCTTCGCACGAAGCTCCGCGTCAAGCAGAAGATACTGCACATGATACGCCGTAAAAATACTGCCAGACACGATCATCAGCGCCGTCCACAGCCACGAAAATTTTTCCGGCAGTTCAATTTCAAGGCTTTTGATAAAAAAATAACATACGCCGAACGCAGGCAGCGCCAATACCCAAAAACCGATCTTCCAGAATAAAACGGCAGCCAGAATCATCGCGACCGCCAGCCTGCCGACGTTTCCCTTATCGAAATATAATCTTACCTTCACTTTCCATCTCCATTTAAAACGCGCATATCTATCAAATCATTACACAAATTCTACATAACAACGTTAATTTTATCATTACTTGCCATTTTGTCAATTTCCCAATGCTTAAGGTTTTCTTAAAAGATACAAATTTAACCCGCATAAATAGCGGCTTTGCAGACACTTGTTGCTAACGCGCCACTAACCACTCATTAATATTACCACATATCAATGAGTATTAAGACACATCAAACACACAAAAAAAAGAAGCCCTCTCCTCGGAACTACTCCGAAGAAAAGACTTCTTTTCCTTCTCCAAATCTAACTCGTTGCTGCCGCTGCAACACCAACGACCACCAAAACTGCTGTCAAAACTGCCTGCAAAATTGGATTATCAATAAACACAATTATAAGTATAAGCAGAACACTCACAACAATAATTGTACAAAAAGCTATTATTATTTCTCTAAAATTTTCTAACCCACTCTTCAATTCTCTACCTTCCCGGTATATGAAATAGCAGCCAACTGCAAACAATCCAAGCGCCATAGCAAAAAACTTAATCGCTACATAATCTTTATACGCCAGTAGTGCAAATGCTGAATCAAAATTTTGCGTAAGCAACTCGTTATTCAACTTATCCAAATTGACCAAATACACAATTACCAAAATCAAATATATTATCTTATACCATAGCTTTCCTACATAATATTCCAAGTCCATCTTTACTTCCTTTATCTGCGTATGTTAGTGATCTTCTGTAAACACCTTTTTTTCTTCTACTACACTTTGAATTATCATAAGTCTTCTTCTCAACTTCTTCATATCATTTGATAATGTAAATAATACAAACACGAGTATTATTGTTATAAATATTACTATGCAAGCTGCAATCCAAAAGCTTACTGCCATAACTTCTGTACTACTGTCTCCCGCTGCATACTGCAACGCAGACCTCATAAAAGAGAAAAACTTACTCCATGCATTCATCAAGATTGATAATAAAATAGAGATTACAAACAAGGCCAAAACACTTTTCCTATGCTCATATTCTGCCTTTAACTCTATATATTCAAAATTCAACTCATCCTTATCCATGCTTCTAAACCATCGAACTTCACGTCTAAAATTTTCAAGCTCCCTCTTCCGTTTTTCCCGATAAGAAAACCTCATCACATAATCTCTAAACTTTTTCCCTTTACTCCGCATGTGCTTCACACCCCTTTTCTCATTATACCACATAAATAAAAGCAGGCAAACGGTCTGCGTCCAAAGAAGAACACAGTCCGTCTACCTGTCACTTTTACTCTGCTTTTACGATTTTCCAATTATCGCCCTTTTCCAATGTCAGGGTATATTCTGACAACTGCGTCATCTTCGCCGTCTGATCGAGATACCTCACATAGACATGCGCTTTTATCTGTCCGTCTTCTTTATAGATTGTTGTACCAGATAAACCATCATATACAAAATCTGCATTGATAACATCCATCACTCCCGGCGCGGCATAATACACAAGTTCTTTTTCTGTTGCCGTCGGATAGAGATTAAAGAATGTATTCAAAAAGTCCTGTATATCCGTCGTCATTTCTGTGCCTATGCTGCTATCGTTTTGGTATTGTTTCGGTGAATATGCCGATTTTCCATAGACGCCGCAGGCTGTCGGATTCTTTGTGATTACCATACACCCCGTCTCGTCCATGTGGACAGTCACCATATAAAAACTTTCCCGGCGTGTGATCGTCGTCGTACCATCTTCGCCCTCAATGGTCGTAACACTGGATATTCCCGCCTGCTCTCCTGTCCTCACCTTCTGCACTTCGCTTTCCTGCCCGGATGTCATATCTTCCATATTTTCCGTAGACATGTCCTCCGGGGCGATATCCTCCGCTGTCTCCCCGGTCTGTGTTCCCTCAAATGTTCCCGCGTCTACGATATCATCAGCAGCTCTTACAATTTCATCATCTCCGGCAGATTCATTACTTCCGGTTGTCTCTCCGGCTCCTGTATCTTCCAGACTGTCCGGCTCTGTTCCCTCTGTCTGTTGCGATGTCGCAACAACCGAAAGCTCTTTTTTCACCACAGACGCCATGCTCTCCGCGTCTATCGTCTCTGTAAGCTTCTGGACAACAGAATAGCGCACTTCAAAATTTCCATTTTCTAAATCTGTCACTTCACAGATACGGACGTTTTCAACCTCTGCTACCGTCGGGCAATCACTATTGACTGCGTTATTATTGACATTCACTAATTCCTCTGTCATATAGCCGCCAAGAGCTTCCTGTCTGCTGTTCCTGTCGCTCTGTCCTTTTCCCCACGCGTGATACAGATAGGCGAACCGCTCTACAAAGCTTTCTACCGCATTCGTGTCTGTCACCTCTGCTTCTACCACCGTTGTCTCATATATCGTCTCTTTGTCGATCGCGGTAAAATTCTTATATACCCCGAATGCGAGACTTGCCCCCATCAACGCCCATAAAGCAATCACGCCCTTTTTATTCGGTCCGACACGAAACACAGGAAGGTCTACTTCCCCGTTCTCAAACTTTTTCTGGTGCCGCTTTGTTCGGAACTCATGAAGCTGCTGCTTCTTATTTCGAACAAATGCCTTTATATTTTCTACCCTCTCTGCGGCACTCTGCCGCTTTTCTTCCTGCTTATTTTTCACTTTTCTTACCTCTCTTTCTCTAATTTACCCGTTAATACGTCCCGCACACACGAAATGGTTTTTCCAGTATTTTGTCGTCAAATCTGCATATCCGAGCGGATTTCCCGCATGAAACATCCGGTTATCCCCTAAATAAATACCGACATGCGTTATGTAGCTTCCGCTGTCCGTCGTTCCAGTAAAAAATACAAGGTCGCCCGGTTCTGCTTCATCCAGTGTGATGTGCTGCATCATGTCATACTGTGCCTGCGCATTATGCGGAAGACTGATTCCGACCGTTCCATAGCACCACTGCGTAAGCCCCGAGCAATCGAAGGACGTTCCCGGGCTTGCACCGCCCCATACATATTTATAGCCCTTATATTGCACGGCTTCGTTTATGATCGCATTCGACACATCCAACGGAAGTGGGTCTACCGCAAGATATTGCTTCACCAGATACACATAAAACATGTTTCCATATGCATACCGCCATCCTCCGTTCGTTCTGACAGCGATCTCATTGTTATAAGCCACCTTTGTACCACCGGATTTCTTCGCCGCGAAATCACTCGCCCACGAGTAGCGGTGTTCTCCTCCGTGCTCTGCTACGTAGTCAATATATCCTCCGCCGTAATTGTAAGCCTGTATGACTGTCTCCATATCGACGCCCGCCGCTCTTGCCTGATCTAAAAGCCCGGCAAAATACGCACAGGCAGTCTCAATAGATAACTCCGCCGTTTTCTGATATTCCGGCAGACCGGAGTTGCCGAGCGACTGCATAACATCTGTTCCGCGTCCGCCCGACTCCACCTGCATGATTGCAAGCAGATACCGGGCATACTCACGGATTCCGTATTCTTCCGACTTCTCATAAATAATTGATGCATACCTCTGTGTCTCTACCGACAGTCCAACACCGCTCTGAAACTGTACCGTCGTATCTTTACCCGACCCAAGTGATATAAGGAACACTGCAACTATAAGTAGTCCAAAGATCGGAAGAAGCATATTTACACACGCCAAAATAATTTTTACACGTGTCATAGGACTTATGATTCTTATTTTCTTCAAATCCTATCACTGCCCTCTCCTGTTTCCTTTTTCCCTGTTCCACTGTTTTGCATTGTTTCCGTTGTTCTCCCTCGGTTTTAAATTCCCTGAACCTGTTGTACGCCAGTTATTGTTTGTCCGTTTATAATTCCTGCTTTCCTTGATTCTTGTTCCCATATTGTTTTCCTCCTGTTTTCTTACGCTTGCGGAATCTACAAGTTCATAGTTTTCTCCCGATGTTCCCCTGCCGAAAGTCCTTACGCGCGTACCTTCAACATCTGAACTTCTCGCAGATGAATTTCCTCTGTCCGAAATTCGCTCCGTCATATCGCCCCTGTTTACCCGTTCCAATCTGGGCGTGTCTGTCCGGTTCGCCACATGATATTTCTTTGTCATGCCGGATGCCGTCACTCCCTTTTCCGTTGCCGCTTCGCCCTGATGCATACCTGTCTCCCTGGGTTTATATACATTCCCCTGATACTGCTCACGCACTGCGTTACTCTTCATGCGGCTTTCCCACAGTTCAGGACGACGGTATTTCTTTGCTGACTCTTCCTTTGCCGGATTTTTAAATTCCGATGCTATTACATTCGGCGTCTGGTCTGCCGCACGGTAAGCAGCTTCATGATGTGGCTTGTCCGCTCTGCCAAGATCGCGCCCATGCATACGGTTCAGATATTTGTCATAAATCTGACCGGAAGACGCGTCTTTCTGCGAACGCTTCTCGTAAAAATCCGCGCTTTGCACATTCGGTGTTCTATCTGCCGCCGAATAATCAAGGTTCTGCCGCATCTGCGCCGTCTTCCACGACCTCTGTGCTGCCATTTCCCGCATATATGCAGACGCTTTCCTGCTTTTTTTCTGTTCATGATTTTCTACTATTCCATCCCATGCCCTATCTTTTAAATCATCTATCCGCTCGTTCCATTTGTTTTCTCTTCTTCTGCGCTTTCTTTCCACTCTATGTTCATGCCGCATTCCCATACGACGCATCCTCGAGTAAGCTAATGCTGCGCCCGCGCCGCCAAGCATCGTCACGCCCCTGTCAGATTTCAACGACATAAACTCAAGGATTTCATTCTTATTTAAGAATACTGCCACGTATACTATGATCTGCAAGAATCCAATCGTTACAAAGGAATGATTATCTGCAACACCGTATATCATGGATGAGATCATGAACGTTATCGTGATAAGGAGCACATATCCGGCACGCAGCATGATAATATTGAACACCTTTAACAGTGCTTTTTTTAGCATTCCGCCAAACGTTGGAAACATAGCAAGCACAAAGGCTACTGCAAGAAACATGACATATACAATGAAAAGAAGCTGCGTAATAATCATCATGCCGCACAGCAGAATTACAAAAATACTTATTAACAAGTTGATAAAAAAGATAAATAGCACTTCGGCAAACCGCGCTCCGACCTTCGTTATACTAAGACGCATATTTCCGTATGTCTCAATTTCTGTCTTTGCTACCGCTTCCCTTGCCTGCCCGTAGTCTGTGTCCGGGCTTACCGAAAGAAGGTTGTTGACACGTTCTACCCCGATTGTGTCAATGTCCGTTGTACCAAACTGCAAAATCAACCACGGCTGATAAATCTGTACATTAAATAACTGATCGCGAATCCTATCGACGCTATCCCCCTCTCCGGTTTCTGCCCCCGGTATTACAAGCTCCGTTCCTATCTGTAACGCTCCGGTACTGACATCCGTTGAAAACTCATTGAGATTTCTTACCATTTCCGGCGCATACGCGATAAAAGCCGCACCAAAAATAAAAATTACAACCGTGCTGACAACCGCGCTAAGTGCCTTACTCATTTCTCTTTTATACAATCCGACATATGCCACATAAACACCGAGCGTAACGATTATCAGCATAAGGAAACCAGAATAAAAACCCTCCGCAGAAAACCCGGACGGGCTGACGCCTGCAAGCCTCTGCATATTAGCGCCAATGGAGTCCGCCAGTTCATTTACGATATCAAATCGGTAAGCTTCCGTTACAATCTCACCTGTACCATAGCTTATCCATCGGCTAAGTCCCCATATAACGTTTGTCAATGAATATAAGCCATGCATAACACCGCGATAAATGCCATCTGTCCAGTTCCACGGAAGCCACGTCCATGACATATCAACAAAAAAATCAAGGTCGTAATTTTCCAACGCATAGGAAGAATACTGATTTCCTCCATTCTGTTCAAAATTCACCAACCCCGACGCCTGCACATTTTCCGGAACAAGTATTGTCAATACCAGAATAAAGGCAAACACCACCACGCAGGCAGCCCTAATTTTCCGTTTCTTCATCCGGCGTCACCCCTTCCTCTGATTCCTGCGGTGGTCTCGTATCAAATACCTTAAGCAAATCCTTAAACATGACGTCCACACAAAGCGCTCCGGTACGCCCCCAGATATCCTGATATAAACACTCGCCATTTTCAAGTTCCCGCAATGTCCTCTGATTATCCTTGTCCTCGGGATCAAGCCCGAAAAATGTCAACGTCTTTTTAATCTCCACAATATCCGTTGACCGGAACGCAAATTTCGCGCCGATATTGTTCTTCATCTTTTCATCCCCGACATCTTCGGAGTTCTGCGTTATAATGTGCGTTCCTGCGTTCATGGAACGCCCTGCACGGATCATTTTTCCAACAAGTGCTTTGCCTTGCGCCACACCTAACATGCTCCACGCCTCATCAACCACTACGTCTTTAAATATACTGCGATCGGAATAAATAAAATTGAGGGCAAAGCTGCTGATTGCAATAAGCATCGCCACAGATAATCGCTCCGTACTTGAATATTCCGACGGCGGCGTTTCCTTTCCCGGAAGAACTAAATCCTGTACCTGGATGATATTCATCTGCTTATCAAGACAGATTGTTTCCTTCACGCTGCCATCTGAAAACAAAAGCTGCGCAAAATCATAGTCACAGAATCCCTCGATATGCCTTGCAAGATTCTCCGCGACAGGATTTCCTGCATTGTGCAGTTCTTCAACCACATAAACCATTCCTTTTTTTTCACGTTCTGCCACACGCCGCACCGCTTCCCTTAATTCCGGGAACTTATCACCGTCATTGATCGTGATGCCCGTCAGATATGTTAAGATATCCATTGCAAGGCTCTCCGCATCCTTCACGTTTGTCATAATAACAAACGGGTCTAATAATCCGCGGTTTTTTTCCTTACTCGTAAGATTGACGATATTCATTTCTTTTCCAAATTCCGGCAGACCCTCCTTCCAGTGTCCACGCTCCGACTTAGGGTCAATAATCAACACCCTGCCGCCAAATAAGGAAACATAATACGTCGTCAGGTCCCCAAATACAGATTTTCCACCGCCAAGCGATCCCAGTACAGCCACGGCAAGCGCGTTTGTGACCGTTCCTTTCACGCCTTGTGCCGCCAATGCTGGATAGATATACACATATTTCTTCGTGTCCTTGTTCCATCCGATATAGATTCCACATTCATCCCCAAGCATCTGTGACGCACCAAACCCAAGCCCTCCGAGAAAATCAGCAGTCACATACTGAACATAATCATTCAGATAACGCTTGCTTGCCGGAAGGAATTCCCACGACAGCCCTAACATATCGCCGAACGGACGTACAAGACGAATGTTACTGTCACTGTAAAAGTCCCTTATTTCATCGACACGGCTTTCCAACTGTTCTACGCTCTTTGCCGTCACACGAATCACATAGCTTAATTTATACATTGCACCTTTCGTCGCCGACAGTTCGCTCTCCAATTCCTCCGTATCACGGATAGCGTTCACAACTGCATCCTCCGTGTCTGTATCATTCTGGTATGCATGATTGTCCTGGTCTTCCAGTTCCTTTTTCTTATTCCTCACAATTCCAAGTGCTTTTCTGTTATCAATGATTTCCACATGCATACTGATATCCACCGGAAAATTAAACCGTTCCTGCTGATAATAAAAAAGCTCCGAAGAGGGAAACTCCAATTCTCCGATCAGCGTATCAATCGTCAGATATGCCGCGTAATTTGTTTCCTTTTCACGTATCAGACTGACATACCTCTGATGCTCTTCCATCAGACATCTGGTGAGTTTTAGCAAATCATATCTTTTTACGAGTGTTTCCCCTAAAAGCTTTTCCTTTGGCAGACAATATTCATAATTATAATAAGGTACAATCGACTGCCCGTAGAGATGCTCGATCAAATAGCCAAAGTCCTTTTCTTCCAGTCTGCGGAACTTGAAACGGCGCGAGATTTTATCGCGGAGCGACTTTTCCAGACGGCTATAACGTGCCATTTCCGTATTGCTGATACTGTTAAAATCTCCCGCAAGACGGTGATTGACATCCCGGATGAAGTTAGATACTGTCATCTTAATATCATCCTTTATCTTCTTAAAGCTTACTTCTGTCTGACCTCCTAGGAGCTTAAAGCCAAGAAAAAAACGGTAGTCAATCTGACCGCCGCCTACATTATCATCCTTATTCCGCGCTTCTAAAACATCCGTCTGCATGTCGATCACCTCATATGCAGCTTCTTTCAGACGCCCCTTCACCAGTTTCTTTGACTCTTCCTGTTTCATTCTGATATCCGCTTCCGTCGCGATCATCAATCCGTGCAGGATGCCGCTTCGCTGCCCTTCCACCATCTGACAAAATTCCTGCCGGATTGCTTCTTTCTGTCCCGGGCTTAAAAACGAATAATTGTACGGAATCAGTTCATAATATGCAAAGCAATCGCCGTCCCGATTCACAACCAGATTATCCTCTATATACTTAATAGGAAATTCCCTTATTTCTGGCATACTCTCTCACACCTCACAATCGTTATTTCTTCATCAAATTTATGCTTCCCGTAAATTACCTTTTTCCCCGCATAAGTAAGCTTTGGTCTGCAAATGTATGCTGCAACAGATTTTATAAAACTGTACGGTTTTTTCCCGTCAAATGTCTTCTTACTCATGAACCACATAACCCCGACCGGAATCACCACATACTTGAATAAAAAATTATCGGAATAGCACAACGGCGGGATTTTCCTTAATATGAAAATCACCAGAAGCTCCGTTCCGACCAGCCAGCCAAGCTGCGAGAATGTCAGCGCAAACGGCAGCTTAACATCATTAAGACCATAAAGCACCTTCTCGACCTTCCAGATATTTGTATAACTTTTTAATCGCCCCATCTTCTATCTTCCTCCTTCCCTTTCACAAAATCCGCGTGCCGGATTTTCTTCAAACAAATACAACTTTTAAAAGCGGCGAAACGTTATAACATTTCACCGCTTCTGATACATAGCCCCGTCACCATAGGAACGGAGACATACTCCCTATATCCGCGAGATGCAATTGAAACAGCCATAACCCTGCCGTTCCTCCGCTTCCAATCATCCGGTTTCCCAGATCAACCAAAGCATCCTTAACACCTATCGGATTGTAGATCAATAAAAAAGCTACGATTGCCCCGGCAATAAGCCCCGCCAATTCCAAAAATTTGCGCTTTGCCAGACAATAAAGCCCCGCAATAATTAATACACCCATTGCAATCGGTCCTGCATTCTCAACGACCCAATTCATAAAATTTTGTCCAATATTTACCATTTTCTTCCTCTCTTTCCAACCGCACTTTTCTGTTGCGACGTCGCAACAGAACTTTTATACAGTCTAATAACTTTTTACTCTGTTTCGGTTTCCTCTAAAATCTCCCCGGTTTCTACATCAAAATCCGCATATGCACCGCCAAGCATGTCCTTGATTGCTGCCTGTTGCTGTGCAAGAATCTTTCTATGCTGCGGGCTTAGTTTGGCATCGTCAATAAGCTTTTTCAAGAGATCGTCTTCCCCTCTTATCTCTGATAACAGCGTCAGCATCTTAAAAGACGGTGCGACTTGCCGCACAATCCAGTTGAGAGTTCGCTCCAAAGTATACGGCTCCGGTTTGTCTGTCAACCGTATCTGCCTATCCTCCTCCCCGATAAAACGTTTCCATGCCGCATCCATTTCCCATTCTCTCCGGTCAGTCTTCGCATCCGGCTTTAAAAAACACACATAACGATTAATGATTCCGAACGCCGTTTTTCCAGCGTCCTCATGCGTAAGCAAGTCAGCCATCGCGTGTTTCGCGCGATCACCCTTGAGCCGGATTTCAAAACGGTTCTTTACTTCGGCTTCTTCGATCGGCTTTCCGCTTTTTATGTACTGCTCGTAATCCTTTTCATAAATACAAAAATAGATTTCGCTTTTAAGCGACCCAAGATAAAGAGTATTTCCCATAAGGTCAATATCCTCTTCATGCGACCGAATCAGTTCACCGCTCTGATAATTCCGATAGTTCTTAAACACCGTTGTGTATTCTTCTCTCCGGCATTTCTCTGCTAACAACGGAATATCAAGCCATCCTGCTTTGTCATTGATGGCAAGATCAATCCGCTTTAAGACACCCTTTTCTTCCTCCACCGTGCGAAAAAAATCAAACCATGTACGCCCCTGGGCGTTTAAAAATATCTCAAATTCCCGACACCCCTTACCCTTTAATTCTAAAAGACAGCCTTTTCGCTCATCATCCGATGTCATGACAACAATGTCACCCATAATGTACTGTCCGCTATAACCATAAAACGCATGACCTTCACGTATAGTGTATTTCATGCGGATGCCAAGCACCTCTTCAATAATATGCTTCGCATCCAGTGTCGGAAATCGAATCCGCACATAGTCAAACAAGATTTCAAGTTTATTCGCTGGGTCATATAAATTAAGGAAATAGTTAATCTTTTCCAACAGCTGCAGGGACGGTGCTTTTCTACCCGTTTCTATCTTATTTACATATTCCCGCGATACGCCAAGCAGTTCCGCAAACCGTTCCTGCGTGATACCATCCCTTTTTCTTCTCTCCCTAATATTATTTCCCTGCTCCTCTGCTGTCTGTCTCTTCGTTTCCGCTGTCTGTGCCAATGTTTCTTCTGTCTGCAACTCTCTTCCATTCCTTCCTTTTCTCCTTTTAAGCGTGGATATATGGACAACTGACTATTCCGCCGGAAACCCGCATTGATAAGGCATTGATAAAGCATTGACAGCCCGTGGAAAAGGAAATACGTCTTTCCCACAGACTGCCAACCCTTTACCAACCCCTTACCAACCCGTTTTTCCGTCTCCATAAGAAGCCAGTTGCCCACATACCCACCCTTCCGACGATATGCGTTTAAATCCAATCATACATGCCATGAATAAAAGCTCCCGCCATTTTTCACCCAATGCCTGTGATAAAACGTTCATTCTGTTTCACGTACAGCGACAGGTTCACGTTTTTCACTGTTACCGCTACCATCACTGTTACCGCTATCGCCCTTATCACGCGGAAACGTATACGGCAATCCTGCCGCTCCACCCGGAATATACCTGCCTTTATCTCTGATGCTTGTAATAAAATCATGTTCAGGCGGTACAAAAGGCGCGTAAAACTCTGTGATAACGCCATTCCAGAGTTTGACATATCCGCGCCCCTTTATGTCCTTTGAAACAAACTCTTTTTCTGTACTGCCGAACATCATCGTATAGCCGCTGCCCTCCATCATACCGAGCGCGACACGCAGCCCGAACTGGTCACGGATGCCGTCCGGCATATACTTTGCATCCGGTCGCTGACAGGAAAGTATGATAAAAAATCCCGCTTGTCTGCCGAGCAATACGATCTGTTTTAATACATCCATGACCTCCTCCCATTCTTTTTTGGGGAGCATCACCATATAAGCGACATATTCATCAAAAATGAAAAAATTCGGCGTCATGTTAAAATCCCGGTAATCCGTCGCAGGTGTATAATTCGGACTTTTCCGCATTTCATCCATCCTGTCCATCATGGCACTGCAAAAACGGTACACGCATTCTTTTATGTCCTCCTTCCGGTAATACACATCCGGCAACACTGTCTCAAGTCCTGCAAGACTCGCATTCTTCGCGTCTATGATAAAAACCTTCGCTTTTATATCTAGCAGGATTTCGACGATGCTTAACATAAGATACGTTTTTCCGCTTCCGGTTTCGCCAACGATCAGCGCATGAGGATGTGAGTTATAATCCCACAGGATATGACGCATAAACTGGATTCCGCCGTTTTCCGCCTGCATCTGATTAATATTGACGCGGCTCTTTTCCACTTCGCAAAGAAACGTGTAATACTGCCATTTGTGCTTGTAATCTGACCCTATGATTTCACAGTCAAGCCCTGTCTCAACTTTCGATTCCAAATGCAAAAGCTGCTCCTGATACCTACCCATGCTAATTTTCACCGTGATATAAATTTTTCCGTCTTTCTTCCGGTAATACATCCGCGGAAAATATGTAATGCTGCGACGACGCCAATAATAGAGACGCGGCATATAAGTAATATCCTGATCGCCTTTATTATTTGACCGCAAATCCGTCTCATACCATGCATTATCAATAATCATGCGTGCAAGCAACTGTCTGTTTTCGAGATTTTCATAAAATTTGCCTTGCTTTAGCACGCCCATAATAACCACAGTAGACAGCATGGCGGTAAATAATATGACCGTCGCACATTTACTCACGAACGGGCTTGTTGACACATCAACTGAAATATCCTGACACACCACAATCAAAATCGCCACAGCCATCGAACAGATAATGCAAAAGATGACAGACCACATTAGCAGCCTGTCATCCCATTTCTTCACGCGTCTTCCCAGACGCCAGAATATATTTTTCATCTAAGCAGCCCCTTGTCAGCTTTTCTTCGCTGCCTGCTCTGCCTGCGGCTTGACAGTGTTCGTCTGTCCTGCCTTGCCTGCCTGTCCTGCCGTGCTTGTCTGTTCCGCTCCTGCGCCGGAAGCTTCTACAATATCCTTCGCCTTAATGTACCACCCGGCATTTGCACGCCCGCCAAATGTTGCCGTTGCAATCGTATCAATATACGGCTCGACAAGTTCCACGCGTGCGCCATACTCAAACTTCTTTTCTTCTACCTCTGCCGGAAGCGTTACCTGAATCGTCATGCCCTGCGCCTTGCATCTTAAATCATAGGTACGTCCCTTCAACTCTCCTGTGCTCTTTCCGTCCGCGTCCTGTACAAAGTTCTCGCGGCGCATAGCAGCAAACTTTAACTCGCCAAATGTCTTTTTTGCATCTACTACAATTCCTTCTGGTAATCTCATAAAATAGTTCCTCACTTTCCCCGCTTATCCTGCGGCTTATACTGTTATTTTCGTTTCTGTCTGCATTCCCGATCTGTCCAAGTTACGCCTTAGGTGCTTCGTCCGCCTTAACCATATCATCAGCAGTCAACACATAATTTGTATAGCCCCTGTCGCCGATACTGTACCCCTCCGCCGTAATACGCGGATTGACAAGCGTTACAACATCCTCATATTCAAAATGCTTCTCCCCTGCACTCACCGGAAGTCTGACTTCGATGTCATCCGCACGCTGCACATCCGAAAACAGATGATATGTACGGCTCACAATGCTTACCCTTCCGTTGCTACGCTCCGTCGTCGTATTTCCAGGACCTGCAAATGCAAGTTCTCCAAAAGTTTCCTTCATCTTAGGTACTACAAATTTTAACTTTAACATTTAATTCCTCTCTTTCCCCGCTCTCTGCGGTCTATGTTCTATGTCTCATGTTTCTATGTTCCATGTTTCTGTACGTCTGCTTTCTGCCAGAACAGGTTCAATTTTCTTTTACACTACGTAAACGGACAAAGGTGGTCTATCCACATTTCAAGAAATTCTCGCGCCCGGTGTATCTGTTCCAGATAATAAGGTACATCCGAGTACTTACGCATTTCCGGGAGACGGTTTTTCGATATCATCCGCCCGAGAGCAGCCACAAAACCTATATCAGATTCCAGGCGGCTCAAAATATGCGCATTCTCTTCTTTATCCAAAGCCTGCATATTTTCCACGATGTAACGGTAATCCATCGAAGCTGTGTATATCTTCAATGCTTCTTCGGCTCTTTCTCTAATCGCATCTTCGCCCTCCTTCATGTATCTGACACTCATTTCCGGCGGAAGCTGCTTCATTTCCTCATCCAGATCAAAACCATACCCGGGAGCTTCCCGTATAAGATCGTCCAGACTGTAACCGTCCGTTTTCATTTCTGCAAGCAGGAACATCATACGGTTTCTGATACCATTTAGCATCTGCCCGTCTGTCCGCTTTGGTGCATTCGCTCCATCAAAAAGCATCTGCCGCCATTCAATGTGTAATGCAATCCACCCTGTTAAATAATCAAAAATTGTCTTATCCATCCGGTTTCCTCCATCTTATCATTTTCTGTTTTTCTCCTTTCCCCGGATGCAATCCGGCTATATTTTATTTATTAAAAAAAATCCGCTTCTTTGTCCTGTTCTACCCAAGGGATAATAAACACAGAAACGAATTTTCTTTCCAACGTCTCTTTATGCTATAACAGATATTTTTCATGTACCACTTCGCCCTTTACGGGCGACCCTCACAAGGCATTGTTCGGGCAACTACGGGGCATTTCATGTATTGTATGTTCTACGAATCAAGCTATATAAAAAGGAAAACCTTGCGGCGTTTCCGACTACCGAAGTTTCCGGCTATGCATTTCATCATGTGCCTGTTCCACTAGCCGATTCCGCAAAAGCGGCGGCTCGGGTCTCACGCCCGAATCCAATCTTCTACACACCGGAGGATTTCGCCGGGGCGTTCCGACCACTGGTCGCGGCATGCCTGCATTTTCTGTTTCACTAGCGCGAACAAATGCATTTTATCTAAAAAAAGAAATGTGAACTTTGCCCCCTGTCAGTTCACATTTTTGCAATGTCTGATTTTCCCGATATTTTCGGGCTTTTCTGTCTGTCTTTTCCTTTTTTCTTTTGCATTTCTACCCCCGTGTTACATTCCGGGGGTCACGCCGGAGGGCTTCGCCCTCCGGCTTTCTTCCAGATTCCGGCTTCGCGGCTCACACTTCACCTCGCCGCTGCACTGCTTACACTCCGTCCGCGTGCGCGGCGGGTTCGTGTGCTCCGCTGTCGCCGCAATCTGGAAGAAATCTCATGTAGCGGCTTTGTCCTGCCGCCGTTCTGCCCGAAATGCTCCCGTTTTTATCTCTGACACATAAAAAAATACAAACCAGACACAATAAGTCACGAAATACCGGGCATCCTGCCATTTCAGAAATTGACACAGGCATGCCACTTTTCTTTCATTTCAGATAATGCTTTTTCGTGCTGTTAAAGATCATGCGTCTGGTATGCTGCATTTCCAAACGCGGATATGTGCCACTTCGCCCTTTACGGGCGACCCTCACAAGGCATTGTTCGGGCAACGGCTGGGCATTCCATGTATTAGCATGTTCCACGTATCAAGCTATGTAATCAAGGAAAACGCTGATGCGTTCCCGGCTACGGAAGCTTCCGGCTATGATTTCATTATGTGCCTGCTCTACTAGCCGATTCCGCAAAAGCAGCGGCTCGGGTCTCACGCCCGAATTTAATCTTCTACGCCCCGGAGATTTTCGCCGAGGCGTTCCGACTATTGGTTATGGCTAATAATGGTTGTTATATTTTTCCCGGATGCTGTATAATTCTTCCTGCCGTTCTTTCAATTCAACTTCTGTAATATCACCCGCATAGCACATGTATACCAGCGCACCGGATAAGTTGTCATATGCAGAATTAAAGACTTCATTTGACCTGTAAGCCGTTAAGAATTTTAAATCCTTCATTTTCGCGTCTATGTATATCCTGCATGTATTCTTTCTTTTCTCTTCACCCATAGCTTTTTTCCTCCATCTGTGCAAATGCGGCAAAACTTTTGTGGAAAATATTACACTTCGAAAAAACTATCGCCAAATCTTCCTAATGCGATTCTTGCGCCTTTTTCACTTTTATAATCTCTTCTTTTAACAAGCTTCCCGTTAACATATATAGTCAATCTGCATGATCCGTTTCCAAACCCTCTAATATAAGCACAATTTCCATAAAAATCTCTAAATCTTTTCATACCTTTTTACTCCTTTTCCAGATCAACCCGCATCATGGTTCAGTAGCGCAAAATATTATATTTTTTACTAATTGTCCGTGCTAACTTCTTTACTTTTGCGCCGTTTTCTTCCGAAATATCCCCTACACCTTCCATGTAAAAGATCATTCCATACAGTTCTCTATATTCCGCACGAAAATTTTCTTCAAAACCTCTTTTTGCATTAAATAGCAAATCCTTGAACTTCATTTTTATACATATCCTTTGCAAGATTTTTCTTTCCTTTTCGCTCATAATGGTTTTCCTCTCCTTCCTTTGCTGTTTTCTTATTGTTCTACATCCTGTTTTTTAAATTGAGAAAAAATTTTCTCACTTAAACAAATCCATTTGCATCCTTTATTTGCTTCATCTCTGTTAGCTTCCGAGAGTTCAAAAAGAGCTTCTCTGATATCTATAACCTCTGATTTCGTAAGCGTTAATACCATATTTTCATCATTCTTCATTTTCTTTTCCTCCGCTTTTTACGCTGTAGCCTGCCATCATCAGAGCCGGGCGGCTATCCCTCGGCTGACGGTCAGTTCTGACCGTTTCGGCTTTAATCCGGTAAATCATCCACATATATAACAAAAAATTTTTCTTTTGTTTCTTCCGGCAAACACTTTTCAATAAAATCCTGTGCCAAATCCGAATAATTAAACAATGCCGTTACACCTATACGCTCTTTTCTATCATCATAATTTTCTCCGCCAATTTTATATGCTACCGCCCATTTGCATTTTTCATGTGCTTTCATATCCTTCAACCTCCATTTACACCTCTATAACGTAGCCCTTCTTCTTCCACGCTTGCGCTGTCATTCCGCCCTGCAATGGTTTGTGTCCGATCATTGCAACCGTTCCGGCTTTTCTCTCTTCAAGTCCTAATGCTTCTGCTCTTTTTTCTGCTTTCTCTGTGTAGATGTATTCGCTCATATTCTCACCTTTTAACCTTTCATTATCTGGTCTACCATCATCAGCACCGGGAGACCGTTCCGCGGTGGACGCCCCAGAGGTGGAGCGTTTCGGCTAAAACATAACCACTTTATTTTCCTTTGTGATATAACCAACTGTCCGAGATACTCCGTAAACACCTCCCGGGATATAAATTTCTGTTCTTCTATTCTTTTCATTCCAACCTACCAGATAGCCTTTGCTTTTAAGATTCTCAATAATCTTATTTGCTTCTATGATTCTTTTTCTAAGTTCTTCTCTCATATCCGTTTCCTCCGTTTTCTTTGTTGTTTTCCTGTTCCTTATGATATTATAATACATGATTTTTCATGTATTTTCAATTCGCAATTTGCACGATTTTTCATGTATTTATACATGGCTTTTCGTGTATTTTGCACTATTTTTCATGTATTGACTTTGAATGAAAAATCATGTATTTTATATATAAGGAGGTAACACAGATGTTTATATATAAAACAAATATTTTACAACAACTTAAGGATGCAGGATATAATACTACACGTTTGCGCAGAGAAAAGCTTCTCAACGAAAGCGCTATCCAATATCTACGCGAAAATAAAATTGTAGGTATTAAACCCCTTGAATGCATTTGCAGCCTTCTCAACTGTCAACCCGGCGACATTCTGGAATACATTCCAGACAACCAAAAAAGCGAGGTGTAAACCATGTACTACTATTCCACCGTAAACGACATCACTACGACGCACAGCGCACTGCAGGAAAAAGACGGATTCGACATCGTAAAAGTTCACTTTGAGCGTCCAAATAATGACGGCTTTGATTTTCTCGACCTAACCCTTCCCGGTGAAATCGTCTATAAGTCTTTCGGATTTTCAGAAGATGAAATCCTAAAGCTTAGAAAATACGCCAAAAACAATTCATCCCTGATCTGGGATTTCGCACAGAAGGGAGGCGGCGAAAATGCCTAAAGCTTTGCTTGATTTTCTCGGCTATAAATTCTTTTTCTGGTCGAACGAGAACGCCGAACCGCCGCATATTCATGTTTGTAAAGGAAAACAATCATCAAACGCCACAAAGTTTTGGATTACCGGAGACGGCATCCGACTGGAACACAACAACAGTCAGATTCCACAAAACGATCTAAAGAAAATCGCCCGCTATATTCTGGAAAACAGGGCGGATATTCTTGAAGCTTGGTTCGATTATTTCAACACCCTTTAACCAAAAAAGGAAGATGCTGTATTCAGTCATCTTCCTTTTCATTTTCTAATCTTCTTTTCACCTAATCCTGCGCCATAAACCGGTCATAAAATCCCCGCAACGCATCCGGTTCTTTACTATTTCCGAAACCGTGCTCATCTATGTACTCTCTCATTTCAAGGTTTTCCTCATACGTGGAATGGTAGCTTTCTATCGGCGTATCATTCTTTAAGTTTTTAAACGCTTCCGTCAACGTCTGTACATATTCCGGGTCAGTCTTCCAAACAGAATCATCCCGAAGCCCTCCGAGGTCATACGGCTGATAATAATAATACTCGTTGATGAAGCGTGTTGTTCCTTCCGGCAATACCTCCGTCGCCGCTGTGTCAACGATATACACCCATATCATTTTACGGTAGATATTCCCCGCACTGTCAACGACCGTCAGATTTTCCGTACATCCGCCCTCACTGTCAAACTGTGTAAAGTCTGTCGGCATATAGTCCGGGATAGTAAACGACGTACCATCGTCATGTTCCCCCGGCGCGATCAGTTCGCCGTCTTCCCTGTCATACGCCGTCGCATGGCTTAATATTTCATCTACCGTAATAAACCCACTCTGCGCCTGTTCTAAGGAGTAATAAAGCGTCTGTGCCTTTATCCAAGGACAATCATCCCACACCGCATACAAGTTGATTGTCGCGCCGTTCTGCTCTGTCACACCCATAGCATCTACAAGCGCAGAAACCTCCAAAGATGCCCCCGCCGTCCACTGCGGTTCGAAATAGTCTTTTTCCGCTTCTGTCGCCCATCCCATATATACGGATTCATAGGCGGCTTTGTCGCGCTCTCCTTCTTCCGGTGTTTCCTCAAGCCCCGGCTCTGTCTGTTCTGCCGCGTCCTGCTCTGATGTCTCCGCTACGCCTGCCACTTCCGCATCCTCTTCCGGTTGCGACGTCGCAATTGCGTTCTCTCCATCCGTTTCCGGCTCTTCTTCCGTTTCATTCTGACTGGATAAGGAAATCGTACCGTTCAACACATCTGACGTCACATTCACGCCGTCTAATGTATATTTTACGTATGCACCCGTCGCATCCGGCAGTGTGACCGTTTCATCATAGCGTATTGTCATATCTGGGATTGGCGTAACCTCTGCTCCGCCGTTCGTTTCAAAATGTAAGATATATTCGTTTGCTTCTGCATTCGCCGTAAGTGTGACATCACTTGCAGGCATCCGAAAACGATAATTTTGTACCGCCGTATTATAATTTCCTGTCCAATCCTTCCAGTGATAGCCTTTTTTCACAACTGCATTGATATTCACCGTCTGACCGAAAATATAATCACCGCCGCCGCTCACACTTTCAATGCCATTTCCCGCATTTACCGTCAACTTATACTTTGCAAGTGCATATGACGAGGAAATACACACATTATCTACCGGATAGCCCGTATTCGCTCCATCTGCCCGGAGACGTCCCGAGAAATTATCGCTATTGTCATAACGCCCATTTCCCGTGCCGTTCGGCTGACAGCTAATAGCGTAAGTAATCACGTTCCCCGTCGTAAGATTGTCAAGCCCGGTAAATGTTACCTGATTACCGCTCACACTGCCCGGAACAGATATACCATTCACAAACGCGGTTGCATCTGTGATATTCAAGCCCCCGTCAATATATACAACAAGCTTACCGTCATAAATTCCGGTATTTGCCGCCGCTGACACGTTCTTAATGCTTCCCTGCACCATCACGCCCGTAGAACTATTAACTGTCGTTGTCTGGTACGCTTCAAAATCCGGGAATGCGATATCTACCGCTGTACCAAACAAGAAAAAGGTTGTCCACCCGGTATTTTCTATGTAACTTTTCAATGTCTTTGCATGATTGCCAATACCGCCGTCGACATCAGACAAATCCATACGGATACAGCCATCTATATTATCGCGACTGTTCACAAGATTTCCATTTCTGTAAAGTCCTGCCCTTGTCGTGGTGTTCGACACCGCATTTGTAATAAATCTACCACTTTCATCGTAAGCAGAAATATTCTCTGTCATTGCGACCGAACCATTCACCCCACTCACATTGGAAGCCCCGAAAAAAATCTGTCCTGTTGCTGTTCCGATGGATTTTGTCGTAACACCATCCGAGAAATTAATAGTAGATTCAAGATTTTCCTCAAGTTTAAACCGTGCGCCCATATCCAAAGTAACTGCCCGTACCGGAAAATCCTTTCCCTCTTCCACAACGATTAACTGCCATGAACCGGGAGATTCACCACCGCCAGTATCGCCGTTTTCGCCCCAATACCAACGCGGAATATTACAAACAGAGTAATTGCCATAGCCTGCACTTTGTACAACCGCCGTCACATCCGCAGCCATACAATACATAGATTTAGCTCCAGCACCGCCGACCACGCGCCAGTCATTAATTGCGTAGGTCGGCACAATGCCAAACTGTTTTCCATTCGGTGTAATAATTCCTACTGCCCGATTCACCGCTTCCGGCGACCTTGTTTCCCACACCAAAAATGCATACTTGATATTTGACGCTCCTGGTGTTCTTGTTAAAACAGCCGTTGAACTGTTCGAACCAATACCCGCATCATTATAAATATGATTCACAACTTCCCGTCCAGTCTCACTATTCCAGTAAGCATAATGATTTGTGTTCCCGGTATAATTAAGCTTATATCGCCCGATTGCCGTATTAATTAACATTTCACTTGTTTCCTGCCCTGTAACAGCAGCTTCCACGCGGGCGTCAAAAAACACTGTCAAAAAACAAAATATTCCAATCAAAAAGACTGCCACCAACCGTAGCAGTCTTTCATATATCCCTTTCTTTGTCATTAATTCAATTTTCCTCCACTAATTCCAAACCGATGTACCATCACCCGCAGATAAATCTTCACCAGAACCCGCTTCATCCGGACTCAAAATTTCAAATCCTAAATCCCCTAGGTCATCCGATGTCTGCTGATTATCATTTGACACACTTCCCGCATCCGGTGTACTTGGCGTTTCCGGTGTCGGTGTACTTGGTGCACTCGTATTTCCTGTATCTGTACTTGGTGCGCTCGTATTCCCTGTATCTGCACCCGGCGTGCTCGTATTTCCCGCATTTGCACCAGAACTACTATTATTTCCCGCATTTCCGGCATCCGTATTTGACACATTACTATTTCCTGCATCACTTGATGTGTTTGCGCCACTGTTCGTATTACCACTGGACGCATTTACATTCGCGCTTGTGCCGGAATTGTTATTACCGCTCGTTCCCGTCGTGCTGTCGTTCTTCTTCGTG
Source organism: Roseburia hominis (assembly GCA_021771815.1). GTDB lineage: Bacteria > Bacillota > Clostridia > Lachnospirales > Lachnospiraceae > Roseburia > Roseburia hominis_A. The sequence continues at coordinate 51,212 of JAETOE010000006.1, read as the reverse complement.
TCAGACTTTGCATCCGTCTTACTGGATGTATTTTTCTTTGCGGCGTCCGTCTTACCGCTCTTTTCCTCTACGGTCACGGTCGCGGTCTGCTCTGCTTTAAACCCGTTTTCATCCGTTACAGTATAAGTAATCTCATACTCACCCGCTGTCGTAAGATCAACCGCCGAAGAATCACATACGACATCTTCCGTCAGATCATTCCCGTTACAATCGACCGCCGTCACACCGTCCAGATAATCAACCTCTTCTGCGTCCGTTCCAAGTGCCACTGTCAAATCTTCGATACCCGAGAATACCGGAACATCACCGACAATCACACACACCGGAACAGTTGTCTCATTGCCGGATGCGTCCGCTACGATCACGGCAACGTCATATTTGCCAACTTCCTCAAAGGTCACGACCGCATTCTGACACGTTACATCCCCAAGCTTAAACATCTCTTCCAATGTCGGAAGCTCCGTACTCTCCGCCGTTTCTGTTTCCTCCGCCGCTTCTTCCGTTCCTTCCTCTACACTCTCTGTCGCTTCCGCTGCATCTTCCTGTTGCGACGTCGCAACTGTAAATTTTACTTCCGCATTTCCGCTTAATTCCGTGATATCTGTAATCACGTCCTTTGCATAAAGCGGCATTCCCGCCGCCACTTTCACGTCCTCCAACACCTCTACTGCCGGAGCTGTCGTATCTACCACATCGACCTCAAATTCTGCTGTCTGGTCGCCGGAAATAACGGTCGCCGTATATGAACCGACTGCCAAGACATCCACCGCCGAAAAATCGACGCTTACGTCTGCCGCTGCCGTCTCGCCCAGATCAACATACTTTGTAACTGTTGTATCAAGCTCACTTCCAAGCTCTACCTCCACCCGGTCTGATACAAGCGCAAGTTCCTTCGCCCCGCATCCGGTCATTCCTGCCATCATCATTACGAATGTTAATAAAAATGCTTTTCTTTTCATGTCTTTCCTCCTCACCGGATGCAGGGCTTCCTACATCCGCCGTATCACCTACTTATAGTATAAACCTCTTTTACCTCTTTTTCAACTCCACCTTGCATAATAGGTCATGTCCCTATCCACGGGCTGTGAAAAATCAATCAAATTCCCGTCTGCATCGAACCATCCCGCAAAACTGCCATATGCTGACTGCGGACTTCTTAAAGGAGCCGGGCATTCACCGGGATGAAGCTTGTACTGTTTATAGCATTCCCCGTCCGGCGTAAGATAAAAACGCACAACGCAGATTCCGGCATTTTCCGCTTCTGTCTGGTCGAATACCACTGTACGTTCACAACTTACACTTCCCGGCTCTCCGTTCGGGTGCAGATAATCCAACGTCACCCGTACAGACAGCACGCCTTTTTCCATATCCATGCCCGCTACATCGACCGTAATTTCACCTTCACTGTCAATCACCTTCGCAAGATTTTCACGAAAATCTGCGATAAATTCCTCTTTGTCTGCGATCTGGTACTGCCTTTTTACAAGCAGCGTGTTCATTGTCTCTTCCACGGCAGACGGTAGGTTCTCTGACAACTCCGTCTGTCTGTCAGTACGTCCGGTTATCGTCATTACGCTTACCAGTGCAATAAAACCTAAAATGACCGATGCAATTATAATTGTTACATTCTTCATACGCCCTTCCTCTTCGTTCTATGCCAGAACATACCGCCTGCAACTGCCGCGGTCACTGTCACGATTACTGCAATCAGTTTCTTTCTCATCGTCTTATCCTCCTCACATTTTAATTGACCGGAATCACAATCCGGCTGGTCGTCTCTCTGCCATCCGCGTCTTCTGTTTCTACAGACAATGTATAAATACCCCGGTTCATAAAATCCACTTCATCCGTTCCGGCATATTCATTCCACTGCGCGGCTCCCGGCGCTTTTACCTTCACATTAAAATTCAATGTATTTCCGGCATGATCTTTTGCACCGATCAGCGTACCAAGCGCATATCTTCCCGGTGTGAGATTTCCCGTCTGTAAACAGTTTATCACCGGAAAATCTTCCATGCTCTCATTCTTATATCCTTCAAACGCTCCGTCTGCAATAATACCGCCGATTCCCTCGATCTGTGCGCCAATGATCTGCAACACACCTTCATGCCCTTCTGTGTCCGGTATATGGAAAAACAACGTCCATCCCATGACGCCAACAACCGCGCACAGGATAGCACTGCCTAATACCTTAACAACATACTTCATTCTATCCTCCTATCCGGTAAGCCCGCTCATAAAGCTACGGATAATGTCATTCACCGCCCCGCCCGGCTGATAAAAAGCAAGCACCAGAGCAAGTGTCAGCGTTCCCGCAATCATGTAGAGCATGGTCGTACCATATTCTTCCATTAATTTCTCCATTCACACACCCGCTTTCCTTAAAATGAAGACACCACAGCAAGCAGATTCAAAAAAATTCCAATCAACCCACTTCCCATTGCAAGAATCAGCATCCCGCCGCCCAGTTCTTCAATTACAACCCTAAGCCCCATTGTCCATCACTCCTATCTCGCGATTCCCCGCGTCGTTCTTGTCTCGTCGACTCCGAACAGCGGCATTGCATACTTATATGTAAGCACAACCTCCGCCGTCTGTATATCATGCGCCGCGTCATACACACAGGATTCCACCGACAGTGTATAACCCCTCTCCGCCGCTTTTGTCTTACACGCATCAATCACTGTCGGATTAAAATTGCTGTTCTCAATCTCCGCGACAACCTCTGTCTTATAGCTTTTCGCCTGTTCGACCTGTTCTGTAGCAACCGCGACCGATAAGCCCGACGCCATATTAAGAAGCAGGATGAACAGCGCACTGTAAATTGAAATGATTTCTTTCATCTAAATGCCCCCTTTACGAAAATCCATACTGGAACACAGAAAACAGCAGAAGCGTTCCCGCCGTCATATCAACAAGCATCTTACACGTAGTTGCTGCGATCGGATAGTAACAGATCATACGCGTTTTCATACTGATATCCTCATTCTTCTTTTCCGTCTCCCGCTCCTGGAATTTCTGTACATGACGCACGAGGTTTTCAATCTGTACCTTTGCATTTCCACTCCCGGCTTCTGATACCGCATAAAGCATTTTCATACAGCTTGCAATCTCCGGCACATCGAATTTTTCACAAAATGTTGTATATGACTGTACATCATCGGGATTTTCCTTGATGCGCTCTATCAGCTTAAGCAATTCGCCCCGCATGATCTTCTCCGCCTTGGAAATCGACTTTTGGATCGCCACCTGTACATTGTTCGTCTGTAACAATAAAGCCATGTCCATCATCCACTCCGGGAATGCCATATATAAAGCCGCTTTTACATCTTTACGGCACATATCATAACTAAAACGATGCTGTACAAGCATGAAAGCCGCGATCAGGATGCATGGAATAACCGCCCATTTTGCCAACCAGATATAGCAGGGAACAGCGGCTACCAAAAACACAAGTGCAAACAGCCTGCTTTTCTTACTCTCCTTTGCTTCGTTAAATTCCATCACATACCGATAAGATTTTAGCACTCCCTCTTCTGCGCTCCTGTCCTTTATAAGCCAATCTCCGGTGAGTTTCCGGTTACTTCGGTAAAACGTAAATACGCAGAACAAAAGGAACACGAAAGAAGAAATCTGCACCGCCAACAACCGGAATATACTAATATCCTCACCGGCATATACCATTCCTTTCACTACTTCCATGATATACATATCAGCCCCGCACATTAGTGCGGCAACGATGATCGAAGCAATACAATCCGCATGACAATCCTTCTTTTTACTCTGCAACTGATAGACCTGACGTTTCCAGACCTCGATATCTTCAATCAGAAGTTCGATGGAACCGTCCACGTCGCCGCCCCTGCTCTCTGCACTCACCAAGACCTCATGCACCATATGTAATTTTTCGCACTCATATTTATTCTCAATGATCTGCAATGCTTCCGCCAAAGCCCCGGCTTCCGTCTGCGCCTGCCCTTCCTGTGCATACCGGATCGCTTTTTCTACAGTATGCTTCATCATACCCTCCGGCATGGCATTATAACATTCCTGCAACGCCCGAAGAACGGTGTGCTCCTTTTGGAAAGAATAAAGCATCTGCTCCATATAATCCGTGACGTCCGAAAAACGCCGCTGTTCAAACATTCTCCGGTACATATCCCGAATCAATATCGGCAGCACAAGCAGCGCCACCGCCGCAACAATTCCGATGTACACCATTTCCAACCGGAAAAAGATTCCTACCGCCGCAAATAAAAGTAACATGCACAGTATCGCGATCAGATATGTCTTCCAGTAGAAGTCATAACCAAAGGCATGAACCTCTTTTTGCAGATTCTTAGGATTCCAAATGTTTTCTCTCCGCTTTTCTGTCTTGTTCTGCGTTCTATCCACCGCACGCCGCATTTTGCTTTTCTTTCCCCGCGGCTTCTCCTTTACTTTCCACATTTTTTAAATTCCTCCATTTTCTCACAAAAGAACGGGTCTTTAATTCCCGCCCGCTGAAATTTCTTTTTAATCTCCGGCGGAAGCTCCTCTGACACCATCCTTCCATCCTCGACAATCATATAAATTACATTTTCTTCCCCCTCCCTGCTGTAAAAACAGAGTTGGTCAATATACCTCTGAATGCCGCCCTGCTTATCCTTATGCATACGGACAAGCACGCCAACGCTCACGTCGCTGTAAATGCGGTTTTCCATCCGCTCGGCATCCTTACTGTCATTCATCATATTCAAGATGCGGTCGGGCAGCTTACGCAGATCATCCAGATGAATCGTGGTAAAGCCGCACACTCCGGTACTCCACTGCTCAAGCAGCGCCGTAACCTCCGAGGAACGCGCTTCCGATAAAACCAACCACTCCGGGTCTTGCCTAAGACACGCCTTGATCGCATCCCTGTAACCAAATCCTTCTCCGACCTGCAATTCTACATAATCATGTCCCGGATTAATCTCACCGTAATGCAGTTCCAGACTGTCCTCGATCGTAATGACACGCTGTTCCGATGGGACAAACTGCATGAAAAATTTTACTGCTTCCGTTTTTCCAGCGCCCGGTTCCCCACCAAAGACAAAATTCATTCCGGCAAACACACAGTTAATCAGCAAATGCAGAATTCTTTCACTGCAATAACCACTCTTTATCATGCCAACAATCGTATTCCGCACCATAGGCGGCGATTTACGGATGCAAATACTCATTCCCGATTTTGCTACAGATTCATGTACAATACTAATACGAAGTTCCCTTGTATCAGCTTCCAATACGTTATTGACACTGTTAAACTGCCGATTCACACAATTTGCGATCGTATGCGCGAACTGTGTCAAGAACTTCTCCGTGACCGTCTCTTTTGCCTTATATCTTCCTCTCTTTAAGTCCGTAATCCACAGTTCCCTTCCGTTGAAGCTTACCCCTGTAACCGTCTCTTCACAAAGATACTTCCAGAATACCCCGAACTGTTCCTCTGTCGGCTCAAAGTCAATTAATTCTGACAACCTCTCTTCTCCTTCCCTTGTATTTTCTTTCCCTGTGTTCCGTTTCAGGATGCTTAGAACAAGAACTTGTTCCAAACATCCCGTCGCGGTTGCTTACGCTCCGATTCCTCTCATGTCCGTAAAGAACGTTGAAAGCAAATCCGTAAACTGTGCCGCAATGGTCGGGCTTTTAATCACTGCTACGACCACTGTTCCAAGTGCGATCAGGCAGACAAATGCAACCATCGCACCACCAAAATGCTCCATAAGCCACTTCATCGGCAATCCTCCTCCTTCCCATGCCTGTTTAGATATGTAATACAAATCCTGGCACAAGATAAATCATCTTGATTTATCTCTTATAAACGCAAGACGACCGGAAACTTTTCATATCAGTCTCCGGTCTTTTCATCCTCATATCTCATTTCAAGATAAAGCATCACTTCCAACGACACACCATCTACCGCCCCTATGTACGCCGCAAAGCTGTCCCTCGCTTCCTTTATGGCACAATCCCAAAGGAAACCGATACAAGTCGGCTGCTCTTCCTGCTTCTTTTCCATTTCCCTGCGCCATTCGTTATACTTTCTCTGTAAAAGAATGGCGCATACGCTACTGTGACACACTCTAAGTGCAGATATATCACTCATTTTCCTTTCCCTCCTAAAATTCTAATTTCTTGCGTTTATAAGGGATAAATCTTATCCCTTATTTAAACCGTAGTCGTTCTATTCCCGTCCTAATGGGTCTTTTTGAAAGCCCTAAGTTTCATGCTTCCTCCCGCTCGGTTTGATTCAGTTGTCAAGGTTCAACAATAAGGGAAACACAAGTTCTGATTGAACTTGTCTAAGAAATGTCTTAAAATAACTATGGCTTCTGAGACATTCCTATATTTAGAATGTTTCCCTTGGGCTTTGTGATTGCCGTCGCAAAGCCCTTTTTGGTTCTTATGCAAGAACCGATTGCCTGTCCTGCTTCGATGCTACGGTCATTTACCGGAACAGACATTTCAAAATTCATCATGCCGCATCCCTAACACCACGACATATTCACAATCGCATCCCATCCGATCTCCAATCTGCGCCCTTCTTCGTTACAAATAACAATGCTATCCGTTTTTACGTCCTCAATGGTGGCACGCTCCCACTTAAACCCCTCTACATATACGTTGACTAACAATCCTTCCATGTATTACCCCTTCTTCCTCAAATTCTTTAGGTACTCTTTTATCTCCGTCATACTCGACTTACAATTAGCAAAATATCTATAATCCGGCTTTAAAAGATAAAATTCTCTATCTTCGCGCTCTTCTTTCTTCCATTCCAGATAATATGGAAAATTCTTTACAACAATCGCCGCTCCATCCGGTAAATCGAATCTGTAAAAAACTTCTTCTGTCAAATCATTTCTGCACCAGATATTCCAATTCTTATACGAATTTACAAAATCCTCACGCTCCTGCATATTCTTCATATCTGGTAATTCCGAGCAACCTATAGACTGTTCTTCCCGCTGCGCTATTATGTTTTCCTTACACTGCAAATGCACGTTGCCACGAATAACCATTACGTCTTTCCGCTTCATCAATAAATCACACCACAAGTTATCTACCAACATGTTACCAGTTTCATCGAATAGCCATAAAACAACGGAATCCTGTTTTTGTACTTTCTTAATTTTGTCACTAAGTTCCGAACGAAATTGCGCAAACAAATCCTGTTCTTTTAAATACACCTTTTCCGTTTGCGACGTCGCAACAATTTTTTCCCTCTTTTCATACTCCCTCCAACACTTATTACATTCTTCATGCCCCCTTTTCTGCTCTTCTTCACTCGTTCCCCACTCTTTACGCACACAGGAATGAACATCCGGCGGACAAGAATAATCTTTAACATCTGCATTTTTCTCTTCCTGCGGTTGCGACGTCGCAACTGGCTTCTGTTCTATAGCATTTTCAATCGGCTTTTTCGCCTTTTTATTTTTCAAATTTTTCTTAAACTCCCGAATCTCGCGAACCGACATATCCGGTGTTACACGCCGCCGTTCTTCCTGCTTCAAAGGAAGCATTTCTACAAGCTGTGAGTAAGAATAATTGGCATACCGTTCATCAACCCACATCTTACGTGAATAGGAATTTTCATCATATGCCGCAAACTCTTTCCATACAGAAATGCAACGTGACACGGCTGACTTATCCAATCCGAAATTCTTTTCCACGCACTCATAAAAATCTTCATATCCAAGTTCTTCATAATAACAAGACTGCCACATTTCGTTTAAATGAAAGCCCAAGCTAATATATCTTTTTTTTATATTTCGCACGTCTTCTTCAATATAGCCAAACGATGCTATCGCAAGTTCTTCTACCGCCTCCAGATCATAACACGATTCCCCAAATTTAATACGATCTACCAAATTATCCATTTCTTTTTCTTCACCTCCTTCTGCTATTCCATTCCAACAAATTCCAACACCCGGTAAGCTCCCTTAAAACCTTTTCCCAGATGCATATACAACCCTCCAACATCCAACGGATTACGCTTCGTAATTTTTCTCACACGCTTTCCACGCTCTCCGGTAACTACATCTTCCTTCACAACCCGGTATGTATATTCCGCCAAGCCTTGGCTTGCCCGACAAGTACATTTTTCTCCCGGGTCAAGATGCGCTTCACAATACGGACATATCCTCTCCTGCATAAGCTCTTCCCTCTCTCTTAGATACTCAAGTACTGTCTGCCGCTTCATCATGCTTTCAAATACTGTTTGCAAAAGTCGTCTGCTTCTGACTTGGAGTCGAAGACATCAACCCAAACATCACACATTTCTTTGTTCTCTACACGATTTGTCTCTCCGTCCTCCGCCGATCTAACCTTAGCAACGATCTTTCCGTTGTTGAAAATCCTTGCTTCTACTGCGTATCTTTGCATAATACTTCCTCCTGCTCTTTTCCAAGAAACTTATCTAATTTCGCTCTAAAAATAAAATATTCACAACGGCTACCATTCCGCGATGGTTTTACAACATTTCCCAAATCCCATTTTCCGGTACGCATCTGCTGCCGTAAATATTGCGGATGACAACCTATTTCTGCTGCTGCTTCGAATACACTTACCCTCTGACTCAAAATTTTCTCCTATCTGTACAGACTATTGGACACTTGTTGTGGTATCATCTAAGAAGTACTCGATAGATACACCGAAGTAATCAGCAAGAATTTTGAGTTTGTCCACCTTGGGCTTGCTTCTGCCAGATTTCCAATAGGAAAAGACATTCTCACCGATTCCAGTATCTTTTGATACCTGATAAGCCGTTTTGTTGTGTTTTGCTAATAATTCAGCAAATTTTTCGTACAATGCAATACCTCCTTCTACAATATTTAGTAGTTGCTTATACTTCACAAACGTGATATACTTCAATTATCAGCCGAAGTAATCACAATTTTATAACGTGCATATTTTAATAGCATTGCTTTAATGTACTGCATGTTTCTGAAGTATGATTGTACTATACGCCATATTTCTTTCCATGTCAATACTTTTTGCTAATGTTTTTTGAAGTATTGCGTTTTTGTGAAAGGAGCACAAAAATGTACGAAATCTTTGAACAATTATTACAAAAATATGGAGTATCTACTTACAAAGTTGCAAAAGAAACCGGAATAGCACAATCTGTGTTCAGTTCATGGAAAACTGGAATAAGCACACCAAAGCAGGACAAGCTCAAAAAAATAGCGGATTATTTTAATGTTTCTGTTGAGTATTTAATGACAGGCGAAGAAAAAGAGGGTGGCGAAAAATACTACCTTAATGAAGAAACCTCGAAAATGGCGCAGAAAATCTTTGAGAACAAAGAACTGCGAATGCTGTTTGATGCAGCACAAGATGCAGCTCCCGAAGATTTAGAAGCCGCTCACACAATGATATTAGCATTAAAGAGAAAGGAACGTGGAAATATTGACAGTTGATTATCAAGTACAGCTTATTCAATTACCAAGTAATAAAACAAAAGAACTGATTGTTCCAAATGAGGATGGAAGTTACACAATTTTTATTGAAGCTTCTCTCTCTAAAGAAGAACAACAGAAATCTTTTATGCATGCCATAAAGCATATTCTTGGGGATGACTTCACAAAAAATGATATAGATAAAATAGAAAAATCTGCTCACAACACGGAACTTTCTTCCGAACTATGTCCAGTTATATAAGGAGAGTGATAATTGAGATAATCACAAATAGTACTATATACAATAGATAGCACTGTTTATGTATCATCTTTAAATGCATCATCCAATAAAAAAACGTCTCTTGCCGAACTGACGTTTGATTATTGGCGGTACAGCAGAAATTTTAGAATAATAAAAACCGCCCCACTCTACCAAAGCAGGACGGTTATGCTCCAGAATGATACCAGAGCCTTAGACAAGCATATTGTATCATTCGGAGCGCAGAAAGTCAATTTTTAACAACTGCGCTATTTTTGCGCCCATTTTTAAGGAGGATGATACTATGGCACAACGCAAACGCAAAAAGCACATGAAACTTCCCAATGGATATGGCAGCATCAAATATCTAGGCAAAAATCGACGCCGCCCCTATGGCGTCTATCCACCAGTTACAGAATGGACCGCTTCCGGTCCTATCACCCCGCCTGCGCTCGGGTATACTGAAACTTGGGAAGAAGGCTACGAACTTCTCACTACTTACAATCTTGAAAAAGCCGGAAAAATAAAGGTAAATAACAATGTTTTTATTGACCGTTCTCCCACCTTTGCCGAAGTGTACGAACGCTTTTTCCAAGAGAAATTCATAAACTCACCCAAAAAGCTTTCCCAAGCCACCATAAACTCGACAAAGGCAGCTTTCAAAAATTGTTCTGCCATCCACAACACACCGATCAGACAGATTAAATACGATGACCTTCAAAACATCATCAATAACTGTCCTCTCAAGCATGCGTCACTTGAATTAATTGTCTCGCTTTTACATCAAGTATACAAGTATGCTTTAAAATATGAGATTGTGGAGAAAGATTTTTCTACATTTTTATACATACCAAAAGAAGATGACGACGAAACAGGCGAACCCTTTAGCGACGAAGAGTTAAAGATTCTTTGGAACGACGCATCAAATTCAATTACACAAATGATACTAATAATGTGTTACAGCGGTTATCGCATCAAAGCATATGAAACACTCGAAGTAAATTTATCACAACGCTATTTCAAAGGTGGCGTTAAAACCCGCTCAAGTAAAAACCGCATTGTTCCCATCCATCCGGCAATCTACAATTTTGTAAAAAAACGCTGGAACGGTAAAAACTTACTAAACTGCTCCACAAATGAATTTCGAAATATAATGTATGAAAAACTTAATGACCTTGGAATCAGCTACAACAATCAGAAAAAGCACACGCCACACGATTGCCGTCACACCTTTTCCCGCTTGTGCGAAAAATACCATGTAAGTGAAAACGATAGAAAACGTATGATGGGGCATTCCTTCGGTAACGATATAACCAATGCCAAATACGGACACAGGACTGTTGAAGAACTTCGAGCAGAACTTGAAAAAATCCAAATACCAAAATAAATTGTTACTAGCACGTTACTAATCTCACTTATTTTTCTCAATTTTTCATCTATCAAAACCATCTTACAATGTATTCGCAAATGCCCTAAATTCAAGGCTTTTCAACCTCATTCGCCTTATTTTAGGGCTTTCTTGTACCTATCACATTTTTAGGGTTTTCTTAAAGGAAATCAAAAAGCCCCCTTCCTGGCAGGCAAGCTTCTCATTCACTTGCCTACCGGAAAGAGGGCAGTATAAGCCATCACTTATTCTACGCGCTGACATAGCCTGTCTGTTTCTTGTGAATTCTCCTTGCAACCACAACAACGGCTCCCACCAGAAACGGGAAAACGAAAGTGCCGAAACGGTAGAGCAGGGAGGCGGAACCCGCAAGCCCCATTCCCGCAATACCGGAAAAGAGCGACGTGAAGACGAATTCTGTCGAACCGATCCCCGCAGGCGCCGGAAGCACCGCCGCAAGCATCACAGCCAGAGACGTGACCGCCATGATCTGTGACACTGTCACGTCCGTCATGCTGCCAAACATCAGATACGGCATTGCATACCAGAAGCAGAACTTCAGCAGATTCAAAAGAACTGTGCCTGCAACAAGACGCTTTTCCCGAAGCAGATGCTTAGAGGCTTCCTCCAGCATCCGGCACTGCTCCCGAAGCATCCTAATCGACGACGTTAACCGCCCCCTGCATTTTCTATTCACAAAATCAAGTATCACAAAAAGTACCCGGTGAAACTGCGCCGAGCAGCTAAACAGGATCAGAAAAACTGTAATCAAAAGCGTTACCGCATATCCCGCCGCAAGCAGCCACATATATTCCCCGAAATGCTCACACATATAACTCCAGTTTACGACAAACAGAACCATCGAAAAGATCGCAATACTGATCTTATGAAACGCGTACTGAAGCATATACATACCAAAACTCTCCGAGTACTGCACACCGTGATCCCCCAGATATACGATAGCGGCGATCCCCGCGCCGCTCCCGAGCGTCGCCACACGGTAGAATGAACAGAAAAACGCATTCGTAATTCCCATCCCGACCGTAAATTCCGGTTGATACTGCTTTGCGAGCAGCGTCGTAATCAGTCCTTCAATCACGTGATAGATCACCGTCATTGCACAGATCCCTGCAATGACGGTGGGTGTTGTCTGTTTCAGTTGTTCTAAAATCGGTCCTGCCGAATCACGGAATGTGTAAATGATAATTCCGATGATCGCAAGCACAAAAATCCACTTTAAAATCTGCTTCTTCGTTTTGTTAATCACAATCGCCTCTTATTTCTTTTTAAAGTTCGTATATCCCTTCTGCTGGTATGGATGCTCGCTCCAGAGCTTATCTGCCGTCTCCTTCCACTCGCAGGCATATTCCATGCATTTGCCGCACAGATGCTCTACCGGCTCCGCCTCCTCTACATCCGTTGAGTGCGCTCCGGTCTCCTGCACCATCCTCTGAAGAATCTCCGGGTTCTCAAGCATCGGACAAGGTCTTAACATATTCTCGTTGAACGGCTGTCCGTCCCTGTAGGCCATAAAAAGCGGCTGTTTTAAACACTCCAGCAGTGATTTCTCGCGGATGTTCGCCCCTGAATAGTGGACGAATACACATGGCTCCACATCTCCCTTCGGGTTGATATGGCAGTAGTTTCTTCCTCCCGCGATACAGCCTCCGACGAACTCGCCGTCATTCTGGAAATCCATGACAAAAATCTCCTTGCCTCCCGTAAAACCGCGCACCTCTCGAATCCGGTGATAAATGTGTTCTCTCTGTTCACTGGTCGGCATCAGCTCCGGCGTAGCGTTCATTCCCACCGGCATCAGATGAAAATACCATGCAAAACGGCTTCCATGCTCGATCAGAAGGTCAAAGAACTCATCTGACGTAACGGCATCCATGTTTTTACGAGTATAGCATACGCTGTTACCAAAAATCAATCCGTTTTCATGCAGCAAATCCATCGTCTGGATAACTTTATTATAAACGCCCTCGCCGCGTCTGAAATCATTCGCGTCCTCAAATCCCTCCAGACTGATTGACAGTGACAGGTTGCCGACGCGCTTCATCTCATCGCAAAATGCCTGATCGACTAGCGTACCGTTCGTGTAACAGTGGAATGCGCACTCGTTGTGTTTCTCGCAGAGCTTAATGATATCCGCCTTACGCACCAACGGTTCTCCGCCCGTCATCATATAGAAGTAAATGCCAAGCTCCTTGCCCTGCGTAACGATACTGTCAAGCTCCTCAAATGACAGATTCAGCTTGTGACCGTACTCTGCCGCCCAGCATCCGGTGCAGTGCAGATTGCAGGCACTGGTCGGATCCATCAGAATCAGCCATGGGATATTACAGTTATGTACCTCTCTCATCTTACGAATCGTCTTTGTTCCCAAAAATGCCGCCTGAAAGCCCAGGTTTAATGCCGTCATCCTGGCAACATGCGGATCCGTCTCGTCAAGAAGCCGATTCACATAATGCATCCATTTATTGCCCGGGTCCTGAATCATCTTTCTTGCACCCTCGTAAGACTCCTTGCGGAAATTATCCCCCATAAATTTCTCCGTGAGATCCACGATCTGCAGAAGTCCTTTTTCGCGATCCTTATTCAATCTCTTTAATGCCACATCCACTGCCGCGCCAAATGCTTTTCTCTCTACTGTCTGTGCTAAATTTGCCATCTCTTAATCCTCCGTTTTCCCCGTATACTCCGACTTTCTTTGAATAGAAGTATAGAAAAGTTTTCTCTCTTTTTACATATGCAATACAATCGCGGTGTTGCCCGTCAATATACAATTTTGTCATTTTGTCTTTCATTTAGCGACACCTGCTCCGTTTTGCATATCCGAGTACTATATTATATGGTCTTTATTACTACATGATGGCGTCATGTGCCATTTTCTAAAAATCCACTATATGTTTTATTACTTTTTTCTTAATTCTTACCTCCTCTTCTTAACACCCCTTCCAAAAGCGGGTATACTCTAACTATACGAAAGGGGGAATTTCCTCATGCCAGGCTTTGCTACACACTATATCTTCGGACGGGAAACTTATCGTAAACTGAAATGCAATCCACAGAAAAGAAATATTTACCATAACCGCGCCGCTTATGCGCTGGGGCTTCAGGGACCGGATCTGTTCTTCTTCTACCTTCCGTCCTATGCTCTATATAAGTCAAATTTAGGCTCCATTGCGCATACACAGGAAACGGGCGCATTTTTCCTCGGTCTGATCGAAAGCTGCTGCCGGATCACAGACAGCACCGACCGCAGTATTGCGGAAGCTTATCTGACCGGATTTCTCGGACACTATCTTCTTGACACCGCATGCCATCCTTATGTCTATGCGGCGACCCACTACAGCGGGCCAAAAAAGGACTATTTCTGGCGGCATGCCTATCTGGAAACGGATATCGACACCGCGCTCTTAGACCTGAAACTTCACAGAAAACCCTGCCAGTTTCACGCTGCCAGTACCATAGCACTGACACGCCGCCAGAAAAAAGTGGTTGCCCGGCTGCTCTACGACGCCTATCACTATGCATTTCCGACACTGCGCATTCGAAAGAGCACCATGCATGCAGGCATTTTTTCGATCCGTCTGGGTATGTGGATGCTCCACGACGATTCGGGACAAAAAAAAGTGCTCTTCCGCTTTGCGGAAAAACACTTCCTTGGTTATCCTCTGTTTTCTCCATTAATTCCGAGCGACACGCTCTTTTTCCGGACAGATCCCTTCAATCTACGGCACGCTGTATGGACAAACCCCTGGAACTCCTCGCTCACTTCGCAGGCGAGCTTCTTCGAACTGTATGACGCCGCGCAGGAACGCTATCTCATACAGATGGAAAAGCTTGACACACTGCTTCACACTGCGCAGGACACGCCGCTACAGAGAAAGCTTCTCCATAATTTTATGAAGGATTACCAAAACCTCTCTTTTCACAGTGGTCTTGACGTCTCAATCCCAAGTTGAGACGTCCGCTGCACCGTGGTTTTTCGCTTTCCTACTGTCCTCCGGCTCCTCTCCGGTTCTCCATCTTCCCGCGCCGCGTCCGCTGCCTTTCCTACTACATTCCAAAAAATTCCCGAATCTGTCCCTCGATAATTCTCATCAGCCTTGTGCGCGCCTCTACGCTCGCCCACGCGATATGCGGCGTAATAATCAGGCGGCTGCTGTCCTTGATCTGCCGCAGCGGGTTATCCTCGCGCATCGGCTCCGCCGCGAGTACATCCAGTCCCGCCGCGCCAATCTCGTGATTTAAAAGTGCGTCTGCAAGATCCTGTTCTACGACGATCGGTCCTCTGCCGAGATTTAAGAAACTTGCCGTGGATTTCATCTTTGCAAAAGCCCTGGCATCCATCAGATCCCTGGTATTCTCATCCAGCGGCGCATGTACCGACACAATGTCCGACTCCGCCAACAGCGTGTCAAAATCCACACGCGTATACCCCGGCTCGTCATGCGCGCCGGAGGTCGAATAGTAAATCACACGGCATCCGAACATTCCGGCGATATCCGCCACTCTTCGTCCGATCGTCCCCAGACCGATAATTCCCCATGTCATACCGGAAAGCTCATGAAACGCCTCCGCAAAATGCGTGAAAGTGACGTCACCGACATACCTCTCTGTCTTCACATAATCATCGTAATAACGAAGCTTCTCGAGCAGATAGAACAGCAGTGCAAACGTGTGCTGCGCCACCGTCTCCGTCGAATACCCCGCGACATTTCTCCATGCAATCCCCCGCTCTTTTAGG
This sequence comes from Roseburia hominis, assembly GCA_021771815.1. GTDB lineage: Bacteria > Bacillota > Clostridia > Lachnospirales > Lachnospiraceae > Roseburia > Roseburia hominis_A. The sequence continues at coordinate 35,385 of JAETOE010000006.1, read as the reverse complement.
TACTCCTTGTCCAGATTATTCGTTCCGGTCGCCGTCACGCACACGAGCCTCAAATGTTCTGCTTCGCCAATGGAAGTCTCATCGATCACTACCTTATTGATAATGACAACATCCGCGTCCTTCGTGCGCTGCCTTGCCTCCTGCGGTGTTGAAAATCCGTATTTTACGACTTCTCCAAGCGCTTCATATCCCGAGAGATCGATATCCTCTCCAATCGTCTTTGCGTCCAAAAACACTATTTTCATCCGTAAATCCATCCTTCCGTCAAATCATCGCGCAAGATATTCCCGCAGTACGCCCATCTGCTCTTCTGCAATGCGGCAGCCCTCATCATAAAGTCTCCGCAGCTTGATCGTGTCCGTCTCCGTCCTTCCCACACCATACATATCTTCCGGGGCAATGACAAATACTTTCCCCTGGGTTTCCAGTTCCCTTAACTGTTCCATGCAGGCGTTGTAGCGTTCGGGCCGTGTTTCAAGCGCCTCTACGACTTTCGGGTATTTCCGGTAAAGGCTGTTTGTAATCTTTACCGCACGCTCCGCCGTCTTGACATACCCGCGCTCCCTTGTCAGCACTACAAGCAGCTTGTCACAGCCTTCCCCAAATGCATGTTCATACGGAATCGAATCTGCGATTCCGCCGTCCAGGTAGTAATGCCTGCCGAGCTTCACCGGCGGAAACAGCACCGGAAGCGAACAGCTCGCCACAAGGACGTCACGCATGTCTCTGCCGCGCGGCACTTCCACATACTCCGCCGTTCCGGTGTGGATATTCGTCACCGCCGCCTCCACCTTTCCCGGATAACGCTCAAAAGCGGCGTAGTCAAAGGGAATCAGTTCATTCGGCACCTCGTCGAATACAAACTTAGTATTGTAATATGCTTTCTCCTTTTTATTGAAAAGATAACGCACACCCATGTACCGCTTATCCGCAATATAATTCTCAATGACTTCGAGATTTCTGCCCTTCTGCCCTGCCAGATAGGACACGCCGTAGGCGATTCCTGCCGACACGCCGATAAAATAATCCGGCATGATGCCCTCTTCCAAAAAAACGTCCATCACTCCACAGGAGAAGACCGTCCGGTTTGCCCCTCCCTCAAAAACCATTCCTAATTTCATTTCCCTGCCTCGCTCTGCATATGCGGCATGAGAGCACTCTCCACCACATACATCGTCACACCGCGGATTTCTTTAACTCTCACAATGGTTCCTGCCTCGAACCGCTTACCGTCCTCGTAAGCTCTTGCCGTCCATTCCTGTCCTTTATATACTGCAGTACCTGTTCCCTTCAGATTATCGACCGTCTCTGTCAGGCACACATTCTCATCAATCGCCTGCTCATAATTTGTCTTTGTCAGATGCGGCTTAAAATACTTAAGCGCCCACGGTCTTGTAAAGCACACTAAAATCACAGACACTGCCACGAACACGATGAACTGTCCGACCGGACCCATGCCGAACAGACAGCAGATCAGCGCCGCCAATGCACCGCCCGCAAACCAAATCGATGTCAGACCTACAGTCAGAATCTCTACTACTGCAAAAATAATAATCAAGGCAATCCATACTATTGCTTCCATATTCGTTCTCCTCCTTTATAACGCGATTATAGCATATGTAATTTTTCTTTTCTATGGTTAATTATATGGGCGTTCTCGCCGAAACATATAAGAGAAACTATTCAAGGAGGAATGGTTATGGCATCCAGGGAAATTTATATCGGAACCGGAACGACGTTAAGCTCCAATTATTATCTGCGCAATTTCTATCAGTCGAACCGGAATGCCCGCACCGCTTCCAAGCGGCACGAAATGAATAACACGGAACTTACGCTCGCCGACAGCCGTGCTCTGCGCAAAGCGCTTAAGAAGTTAGGTTCTTTCGAGTTTAACGAAGATCACGACACCAGCATCCGCAACGGCGTTACCGCGTATATCCAGACTTACAACAATATGCTGTCTTCTGCTTCTGATTCCCCTGACCACTCGTTAGAGCGCAGTGCGAAGCAATTAAAGAATATCACAAAAGAATATTCAAAGGAACTGGATAAGATTGGAATTACGGTAAACGGCGACGGCACGCTGACCGGCAGGGAAACACTGTTAAACAGCGCCGACCTCTCAAAGTTCAAGAAGCTTTTCTCAAAAGATTCCGAATATATGCAGCGCACCACCGCCTACGCAAAACGTCTTGCGAGACGCAGTGAGGTTTTGGATGCTGCCGCCGCACAGCAGAAGTTCCAGGGGGTTACCACCCCTGCCACAAGCTCTTCTGCTTCCGCTGCTAAGACAGACAGTACCTCCGCTTCCGCTGCTACAGGCAGCGTCACGGCTGCCGCTTTCGCTGCCGGAAGCAATGCCGATCTCAATGCGTTACTCAACAACGGCATCGGGAAAAATGTAAATATCGTCTTATAGACACTTCATTTCAACAGAAATATCATTTCCGCTCACCTGCACCGCTGCATAGCTTCCGCACACGAGAGGCATCATCGGTGCAAGGTGGCCGATATCCACATCCATGATAATCGGTACGTGAAGTTCTTCCAACAGATCGCATACGGCATGGTACTGATCCAGTCCCATCAGCTCCTGACCATATACCGCGGGTCTTCCGATTAGAAATCCTTTTACATAGGAGAACCACCCTGCGTTTTTCATTTGCCAGACTGCACGGCGGATTGCCATCACGTTCAGATCACAGGATTCCAGAAACCAGATCAGCCCGTCCTCTTTGTATTGTTCCGCAAACTCTGCCACTTTATCATATTTCGTTCCGAGAAGATTCACAAGGCAATCCATACAGCCGCCGATCAAACGTCCGTCCAACCGGACCTGCGCGCTGTCCCCCGCTTGGAAAATACGAAGCTTGCGCTCTTCCGTAACATGATAGGGCGCAAGCGGCTGCTCCTCGGATTTCAGACTCTCTTTCTCCCACAGCTTATAACCGCGCATGGTATCCTTCTTCCCCCGCAGCAGTTCATAAGCATCCCAAATACTTTCGTGCCACGGTTCCATGCCGAATGCTCCTGCGCACGGTCCGTAAATAGACGCCGTATCGCAGAGCGTTGTGAGCAGGAACGTCATATTCGTATTATCGGAATAGCCCATGTACCACTTCGGCTCCGCTGCCCGTATTTTATCAAAATCCATATATTCCAGTATTTCACACATCAGTTCCCCGCCGCCGCAGGAGATCAGTACATCATTCTTGCCGCTGCAATAGTAGTCCGTCAATTCCTTCCCGCATGCCTGCGGTGTGTTGCTGATTCCAATTCCCCTGCCCTCGTAGCAGTTGGGTCCCAGATCCAGCGCATGTCCAAGTTCTTTAAACTTCTTTTGTGCGTTTACAAACGACGATCGGTATGGCTCCGTATTGCAGCCAAACGACGGCGCGACAAAGCCGATCGTCCCATTCTCTGACAGATATTTTGGATATTTCATACATAACCTCCGCCTGTTTTCATAGATATATATATCATAAAGTCTGCCTTCATTTTATGTCATAAAAAAACTTCTTGCAAACTTTATTGTGATCTTTACATCTCTCTACGCATCATTACAAGCCGCTACATTTCCTTATGTACTCGCTGTTTCAAACACTACATTTTTCTACATCTCTTTACAAAAAAATGATGTATGCTTGATGTAAGAGGTAATATATGATGTACTTTTGATGTAATCTAATATAAAAGCTTCATCTTATAGATTCGGACATTATCCATTACATAATTTTCATGCTTTTCTCAAAATTATCCATCGCTTCCCTTTTCTTCTCTTCCATCACCTCCGCGTATATATTCATTGTTGTTGCAATATTAGAGTGTCCCATTATTTCCTGAACAACTTTTAAGTTTGATTCATTTTCACAGAATCTTGTACAAAATGTATGCCTCATACTATGACACCCCAAGTTAGGTAAGAGATTGGGAGTTCTTCCCTCTTGCAATGCCTCCCTCTCTTCCTGCTGATTATATTCCTTGCTTATATCATTTATGGTTCTATAAACAGACGTGGGTAAATAAATCCTTTTCCCTTTATTAGTGAAAATAAAACCTGTATAACCATCTATTTCTACTACATTTTCATACCTTTTCTGGTATTGCTTTTGCAACTCAAATGCCTTATAGACATCCTCTATCATTGGTATATTTCTGACGCCATTTTCCGTCTTGGGTTCGGAAATATGCATCTCACAGTGTCCCGTTTTCGGGTTTTTTCTATACTTGACTGCATGTCGAATATGGACATGATGATTTTGCATATCAATATCAACCCAGCGTAGCGCCAACGCTTCCCCGATGCGGCAACCGGTTCCCAGCAACACTATAATCAGTGGAATCCACTCTTTCCATCGTGGATTCATCTCCACATATCTTATAAAGTCACGCTGCTGTTCCAACCCAAGGGCACATTTTCTCACCGGGCTTTCATTAAAGGCAGTCCTTATCTTCTTCATAACCCCATCAGAAGGATTCGTTCTGATAAGTTGGTCTTGTACAAGCATTGCAAAGACAGGATGTATCAATGTATTTACATTATTTACTGTACTGACTTTAAGCCCCTTTCCAGTTATCAATGAATTATAAAAACTTTTGACATCGGAGTTCTTAATGCTCCCTATCTTCCGCGTACCAAAACCATTTCTAACATATAGGTCATATCTAACGCAATATGTATTATAGGTATCAATGTTTAAGTATGGCTTTTGCAGTTCAATATATCTGTCGAATGCATCATTAAACTCCATACTCTTTACAGAAAAAGTATCCACTCCATCAAATATGTCCACCTGCACCAACGCTTCCTTTTTCCTAAGTTGAATCAAATCGCTTGCATAAAGGCTTCTACGCTGGTGATTCATGTCATAATATTGGTAGACGTAATCATTATATTTCTTTCTTTCACACTCTCCTTTGTGAAGAACTCTTCCTTTTGAATCTTTCCGGCTTTTCGAATTTGATTTTGCCATCTAGTCAGTCACCTCATCTTTCATGGATGAAGCTCCCTAACAGGTCACCATTATTATATTTTTCTTTCGGCATGATGTCAACTAGCCAATTGGAGCTTCATTTCGTATGGCAATATCTATTCACGGAAACACTCTATGTATTGATCCAAAATTTCTACATTTACAAGCACGATGTTACCTATTTTGTAAGTTGCATGAGCTTCTTTGGCCAGCTCCATAAACTTCACAATGCCCATGGAATATAACTCTGCACCTTCTTTATATCTCACAAATTTCTTTTTTGCTTTCTGCTCCACTTTTTCTTCCTCGTCTTTCATCTTTACCCTTCGTTATCCTTTATTTCGCAGACAGCCAATTACAAAGCATTGACACTTTACCGTGCAAATGTTATGCTAAAGACGCATTGACATTGCCTACACATCTGTGGCTTTGTCTGCGGATTCAGGAAAAGCATTCAACCGAAGTTCCCAGCTTAGATGATTGCTTTTCCTTTTTTATTCTTACAATTCTATTTATTACATGTATTGCTACTCTAAATTCGGTGCCATAAACTGATCATAGAACCGATTCAGTGCATCCTCACTCTGCGTATTGCCAAATCCATTTTCATCAATGAACTGCTTCATTTCAAGGATCTCTTCATGCGTGAAATAGTATGTCTCCTCCGGCGTATCGTTCTTTAAATTATCAAACGCTTGCTGCAGCACGGCTGCGTATTCAGGATCCGTTTTCCAAATGCTGTTGTCCTCAAGTCCTCCGTTCTCGTAGGGCTGATTGTAATAGTATTCATTGATAAACCGGGTCGTTCCCTCCGGTTTCACCGCCACCGGAGTCGTATCAACAATGTATACCGTAATCTGCTTCCAATAAGTGTTTCCCACACTGTCAACCACCGTCAGATTCTCGGTGCAGCTTCCCTCATGCTGGAACTGTGTAAAATCAGTCGGGGAATAATCCGGTATCGTAAAGGACGTCCCATCCTCATGCACACCTGGCGCGATCGGGCTGCCGTCCTCACGGTCATACGCCGTCGCGTGGCTCAATATCTCATCCTGCGTAATAAAGCCGCTCTGTGCCTGCGTGAGTGTATAATAGAGGTTTTCTGCCACAATCCACGGACAGTCATCCCATGCAGCGTAGAGCGTTGCCGTCGCTCCGTTCGTATCGGTCAGTCCGAGATAATCCATAAGCTCCGAAACCTTAAGGGTTTCACCCGCCTGCCACTGCGCGCCGTAAACATCCTTCTCTTCCTCTGACGACCATCCCAGGAATACAGAGGCATAGGCTTTCTTGTCCGGCTGCGGCTCTGCATCCATTTCATCGACCAAATCCGCCTGTGCCGACGTCACATCCGCCGCATTTGTTCCGGCATCCGTGCCGCCTCCTGTTCCATCCGCCGCTGTTGCAACTCTGCTCACTGTGTTACGCTCCACGGATGCGGTCTTTTCCGTACTTTCTGTTGTTTCGGTGTTCTCTGTCGTCTCTGTCGATTCGCTGCTCCCTGCATCGTCTCCGGCTGTTCCGGTTCTTGTACCGTCTGTCGATTCATCTGCACCGGTTACTCCGGTCGTTCCGGTCGCTTCCGGCACTGCACCGTCAGATGGTACAGTTGTTCCGTCCGGATTTACACGTACCACATTTCCATCCGGATAGGTGACTTTCTTGCTTCCGTCTTCACCAATCTCCGTCTTCACTCCCTCCGGGCTGACTGTTACTACATTCCCGTCCGGATAAGTCACGGTCGTACTACCGTCTGCATTGGTCTTTGTAATGATGCCGTCTTCACTGACGGTCGCGCCGTCCGGCGTCGTCATAGTTCCTGTTTCTTCATCAAGCATCATCATGACTGCCCCGTTTTCATCCAGAACGATCGTGCCGTCCAGGATATTCTGGGTCACATTCACTCCGTCAAGCGTGTACCTGATATACACATCTGCCGCATCCGGCAAGGTAAACTCCTCATCGTAGCGAACGGTCATATCCGGGATCGGCGTCACTTCTGTTCCGTCATTCGGATCAAAATGAATCGTATAGGTATTCGCTTCTGCGTTTGCTGTAACTGTAATATCCTTTGCTGGCATGTCAAACGAATATTTCTGGATCTGCGTATTGAGATCGCCTGTCCAGTCCTTCCAATGATAGCCCGGCAACACTTCTGCGTTGATCGTCACCTTCTGACCGTAGGTATATTCCCCGCCGCCGGAGACGTTCTTGATTCCGGTTCCCTTATTGACCGTCACCTTATATTTTGCAAGTGCGTAGGATGAGGATGTACATGCGTCATTAATCCAATATCTCGTATCGACTCCATCTGCCCGAAGCTTCCCGGAAAACGAATCGCTGTTATCATAACGTCCTGTTCCCGTGCCGTTTGGCGTACACTCCACTGTGTAGGTGATCGTATTCCCTTTCATGATGTTCTTGATCGCTTCGCCAGAGAATGTAACTGTATTTCCTAAAACCACTCCCGTAATGCTCTTATTTCCGTCCACGATTGCTGTTGCACTCTTAACCGTAAGCCCCGGGTCAATGTTTACGACAAGTTCGCCGTCATAGATGCCGGTATTTGCCTGCGTAGATACATTCTTGATATCTCCTTTTACTGTAACACTCTCGGAGCTGTTCACGGTCGTTGTCTGGTTGGCTATAAAATCGGGGAAAGCGATGTCCATAGAATATCCCAGCATAAAGAACGTTGTCCATGAATCCTGCCGTACTTCCAATTTCAAGCTATTTGCATTGTTTCCAATATCACTAATGTCCGACAGATCCACGCGGATACAACCTCCGTTGAGGTAATCCCGGTCGTTCATAACCGCACCATTTCGATACAGCGCCGCCTGATATGTCGTATTGGCTGATACCGTGCGCAGTGCATCCCCTCCGTTATAGGTCGTCATGTAAGACGTCATCGGCATGCGCCGCTCTACGTCCGCATTGGACGCACCAAAGATAATCTGACCCGTAGCAACACCGGAAGATTTTGATTTCAGACCATTGTTAAGCGGTATTACCGAACTAAAATTTCCTCCATTCGTACTTGATGGAGTTGTCCCCATCTTAAACCTTGCTCCCATTGACAAGCTTACTACGCGAACTGGGAAATTCTCTCCTTCTTCAACTACAACTAACTGCCACGATGCAGAGGATTCTCCTCCAGAAGATGCCTTGTATGGAATATTGCAGACTGAATATGTACCATAACCTGCGTCCTGTACATATGATGTCACATCCGCTGCCATACAGTACATCGTCTTATAAGCCCATGAAGGAGGATTGTCTGCTGCTGTACGCCAGTCATTAACTACATAATTTGGTGCAACTTCATAATACCTACCAACTGGTGTTTTCATGTAAACACTATTTGTTGGATTACTTGCACCATCAAAAACTTCCCATACCAAAAACGCATGTCTAATGCTGCTTGCACCATTTGTCTTTGTAAGTGTCGCTGAAGAACTGTTTCCCCAATTAGGAACGTCCGTGTACACCTGGTCAATTCCTGCCATAGCCTTTGAAAATGCATTGGTATTACCTGTATAATTCAGGTTATAGCGTCCTACAATAGAATCCAACAACCAATAATCCTGCTCCTGTCCTGTTGTCATCGCATCTGCCTGTAATGGTAAATTTGTTAAAATACCTACAACAAAGATAACGATTATAGCAAGCATTCTTTGCATCATATTCAATTTTTTCTTTCGAATCATCTGTTTCCTCCTCTTTTTTATTCCCAATATGCTCCCGATCCACCTAACTCATCATCCTTTGATCCAGCTGCCGCATCAGGATCCCATGGAGTAATTTCAACTCCATCCGGCATCTCCATTTCTCCACCGGAACTGCTTCCTGTATCTGCACTTGGCGTGCTCGGCGTCTCTGGCGCAGGAGTACTTGGCGTACTTGTACTTCCGCTGTTATCCGTGCTCGGCGTGCTCGATGTACTTGTATTTCCAGAATTGCCGGAATCACCAGATGCGCTGCTACCACCGGATGCCTGATTGCTGTTTCCGCTGTTTCCACTGTTGCTATTATTTCCGCTGTCACCGGATGTCTGGCTGCTGTTTCCACTAGATACACCATTTCCACCAGATGCTCCGTTAGACGCTGCATTGCTGCTGTTGGAAGAATTAGAAGAACTACTGGAAGAACCGCTGTCGTTCTTCTTAGCCGAATCCGTCTTTGAATCGTTCGCCTTGTCGGAATCGCTTTTCTTGCTGTCAGACTTCTTCCCGCTCTTCTCCTCAACGGTCACTGTTGCCGTCTGTGTCGTGGTAAAACCATCTTTATCCGTTACCGTATAAGTGACCTCATACTCGCCTACGGTCGTAAGGTCAACTGTCACAGAAGCACATACGATATTCGCCGTGATATCATTTCCGCTGCTGTCCTTTGCGGTCACGCCGTCCAGAAAATCAATGTCATCTACTTCCGTCCCGACTGTTACTGTCATATCCTCTACACCCTCGATTTCCGGTGCATCACCGACAACGATATGCACTGTCACATCCGTGCTGTTGCCGGATGCGTCCGTTACGGTAAGCGTATTGTCATATTCGCCTGTCTCAGGGTAGATTACATACGCATTGCTGCAAAGTACATCGTCAAGAATAAACTCAGCCTCCAGCTCTGCTGCCTCCGTCGACTCTACAGAATCCACGGCGCTTTCTGTCTCTTCCTCTTCAACAGTTTCCGCATTTTCTACTTCCTCGGTTGGCTCATCTGCCATCTCGGTATTCTCTACAACCTCTGTTTCCTCAACTGATTCTTCGCCTGCGTCCGCCGATGCTTCATCTGCCGATGTTTCCGGCTCGGAAAATGCCACTTCCACTTCTCCGCTAAGTTCCGTAACACTTGTGATTACATCCTCTGCATAAAGCGGCTCACCCGCTGCCACAACGACCTTGTCTGCAATGGTTACCTCCGGTGCTGTCGTGTCGATTACATTTACATCAAACCCTGCCGTCTGATCCTTGTACGTCACGGTCGCGCTGTATGTACCCGTCTTCGTCATGTCTACTGCTGAAAAGTCAATCACTGCTTCCTCGGCTACATCTGCATCCGCTACATAACTTGCCACCGTCATGTCCAACTCACTGCCAAGCTCTACCTCGACCTGATTCGCCGTAAGTTCCAGTTCCTTTGCTCCGCAGGCACTCATTCCAAGTGCTGTCATCACTGTTAATGTTGCTAATACTTCTCTCTTTTTCATAATCTTTCTCTCTCCTATCCTTTTACAAATATGATTGACAAAATGTCATGGTTTTCTTTTCTTGATTTTACCACATTATGTGTCCAATTTTCTGTACATGTATCATCTCATATGTCCAATTTTTCGGACACATAGTTGCCTTGGGGAAGGTTTTGGGGATAAATCTTGACGAAACAACCTGGAACTGCTACTATATGGTTATAGAAGTGCTACCGATAGACGGTTAGCCCAACTAAATTTATATGTTACTTTGAAAGTAACCGCATCAGATTGGAGCCTGGGCGGTTATTTTCTTTTGCCGTTGTTTCTGCCAAGCGCATAAAACAAAGTGGCAACGCTTATTAATAAGCCAGTGAATTGTATCAATTCGCTTAACGTTATCATTCAGCATCCCCTCCTCTTACGTACGATTTCTTCCGACTTATCATCTGCAAAGAGCGGTTTATGTAATCAGAGGGTCCAGTCCCTCTGTCGAGGGCTAACCGCCTACCGTTTCTGGTAGCACTGGTTGAATTATACCATTTTCTCCCAGTTTCTTCAATAAATATTATCCTTTTTGTAGTTTATATTAAACATTTATTTCACATGCATTCTATAAATTTCAGTTTACCAAAGTTCTTTTCTATGCTCTTCTATCCATTCGTCCAGTTCTGGAATAGGCTCATCATGTGATGCGTGTTCTGTGTCATATGAAAAGCTACATCCATGTTTACTACATTCAAGGAAAGATGCTCCGTTAGGATGTCCAGTAGACATATTGATTACTTTATGCAAATTCCCATCCTTTTTAATCTTTCTGCTCCATACCCCCGTTGTGTCCACTGATAAAATTAATGGACTGCCACACTCAGGACATGTAGGACATTTATTCTTGCTCATAGTCTCTACCTCTGCTAAATACTAATTTAAAATACTTCAAATATTTCGGATATTTTGTTAATCCAGTGATACTGTAGCTTATCATAAAATGCTTTTGCTTCATCTTTGAACTCAAATTGTTTTATTACAAGAGTCGCATTTCCAGAAGCATTAAGCTTAATATTGTCATTACCAAAACGAGTTATATGCCCTTTCAACTTATATTGAGGCATGTATCTTATCGCCACTACGCTATACATACGTTCCTTTTTATGTGGCTCTATTAGACACACCTCATCAAAATTATCTAAATTAATACTTTTACTGCAATTCATATATCGCAAAAACATATCATATTCCTCTCCATTTTCATGTATTAATCTTCGCTTTTCTATATATTATCACAGTTATATCCACCTTTCAATAATAATCTATGTAAATCTATAGATTTTTATTGTTTTTTTCAAATAAACATGTTACACTAAGAAAAAAGAGGTATGAACATGGCTATCAACTATTACAAAATGCTGGATTTAATGAACCGACAAGGCATCGGCAAGGAGGAACTACGTAGACAAATCAATGCCTCTCCAAGTACGATTGCCAAATTTTCTAAAAACGAATATGTATCATTGGAAATCATCAACAAAATCTGCGGTGTGCTAAATTGCCAGCCCGGAGATTTATTAGAGTATACCCCTGATGAAAAGATTGACTGATATTTCCGGAAGTGCTATAGTAAAAATACAGAAGGGAAACCGGAAGCGGCTTACCCGGACAATGTTTACAGCTTAATTTTTCAAGCCGTCACATGTGCGAGATGTGGCGGCTACTTTCTTTTGTCCTTGAAAATCTGATAACACAGACCGACAAGGGCAACAATGAGTATACAAAATTGGATTAGCTCCGCATATGTAACCATTGGCAACCCTCCTTTCTTTCGTTGGGAGGGTTTTTCCCTCCCTAAAGAGGGTAAGCCGCCTCGCTTTGATTTCCCTGCCATCATTATAACATCTTCTGGCAGGAACAACAATTCATCATTCAATTAATACCGCATCTCTTATTTAGCAAAAAAACTGTCTCCAAATATCAGAAGACAGTTTTTTATATTTCTTATTCTCTTTTTCAATTCTACAATTTCCCGTCAACTCCAGTACTTCTCATTCCATTTCCAAATCCTGGGAATGATATTGCTGTCGCTGCATCTGTTTCACTAATTTCTTGTTCCGTTCCTGAAGCTTAACCATTTCCTGCTTTAACCCTGCCATCTCCGTCCTAAGCTGTGCATTCTCCATGCAGATCTTCTCAATGCCATCCTTAAGCATTCCAGCATCCGGCACAGTGTTTCGGATACTTTTCTGTAGTTCCAGTTCCTGCTCCTGGTATAACCGGATATCCCTCGCAATATCTCTAATGTCCTTATGGTCCGCTGCCAGAGACTTTTCTTCCGTATCCAGTCTATCACACAATTTTGCATTTCCACTCGATACCCCCGACTTAATCTCATCCATTGTCCGGGAATCTTTCCGGTAATAAAGTATCTGACTAAGAACCGTTGCAAGCAAACTGAAAAAGGATGCTACTGCTGTTAGTAATAAAATAACCTTTTCTGACATGGTAATTTGACTTTCCCCTCTGTATTGATAATAACTACAGATAAACAATATCATACTTACAGCGGCAATTACAACCCAGATATTCAAAATCCAGCGCCTGTCTCTTCTTGACTCTGACATGCCATCCTCCCTTCGCTGCACCAGTTCAAAGTTTATCTTCTTTTCTACATTTCCGGTTCCTCACCTCTATCTAATCCTCTCTGCTGTCTGATGTCTCGCTGCCTGCTTTGATTGTTTTCTAACTTCTCTACCTTCTCCTGCAGATGCTCATTCTGGATCACCAGCCTTTGGTTCTGCTCCTTCAGTTGCATATTTTCCATCCGAAGGTTCGTCATAATGTCAGCAAATGATTTTAGATTATCAATGCTTTTCAATATTGCACTCTCATTTCCCTGCAAATATGTCTGTTTTGCTTTCTGCTCTGTAAATTCCTGAATCAACCGCTTATCTACGTCTGTGATTGCTGATAGTATTTTATCATTGCCTTCACTTACAAGTTCCTGCAATCCTTCGTTTCTGCTTTCCAGATGATTTGCAATCTCTTCATGTTCATGCTCCATCCTCCGTTCCAGCTTATCATGACCCGAAGAAACACCGTTCTCAATGCGATCCATTGTCTTCGAATCCCGCTTGTAAAACAAAATCTGCTGAATTACAACTGACAGAAATCCTAAAATTCCTATTGCTGATGCTGCCCATGAAAATACAACTGTTGCGTCTTCCATACTGTTTCCTCCATATGCATATAATAGTAATGCATATAATATATCACAAAAAATAAGATAAAAGAGGAAAAATAACGGCAGCACCATTGCTCCGCCTGCACATCGTTTCATATCACGCCTCCGTTCTCTCTGTCTTCCGATATTTAGTTGTCAAGGTGCTATGATTACTGTCAATCCTGCTCTACGATCCAGTCAATTTCTTTAATATGCATAATACGTCAAATCCTGTGTCACAGGCTGCGAAAAGTCTGCAAGATATCCATTTTCATCCTTCCATCCGGCTACGCCCTGCGGAGTCACCGGCGCACTGATCAGATCCCCTTCTAGCACGGCACATGATTTATACAGCACATCCCCTACATAAAACCTTACTGTATAGCTCCCGGGTTCCGGCTCGTCGATTTTATTTAAGATGACGGTACGCTCGCACTCCGTTGTGCCTTCCCTTCCATTCGGGTGTTCAAATGTTTCTGTCACCCGCACGGACAGCATTGCCCTCTCCTTGTCTACCTTCAACACCTCAATACGAATATCCGAATCCGTATCCAGTGTTTTCGTCAATCCTTCCGCCATGTCCGCTATATACGCATTACGGTCATTAATCGTATATTTCTTATTTGCCAAAAGTTCCACCGTCTCCTCAACAGCCGATGGCAGATTGCTCTTAATCTCCATGCTCCGGTTTGTCCTTCCTCCTACTGTCATTACGATTGCCAATGTCAGCACACCAATAAGCGCGCTCACAATCACCATTACCGCATTTTTCATCTTCTGCCACCACCTATCTGCTCACCGGTATCTGTACATCACACACGACTTTCCGATTCCACGCATCCGTCGCCGCTACCCGAATTTCATAGATTCCTGGGCGGTCAAAGCTGATTTCTGCCGCATCCGCGTTATAGCAGCCCGCCAATTCCACGCCAGACCGCCTTTTTACACTAAGTACATCCAACGCCAGCTCTGTGCCATCCCACGCTTTCGCGTTAATATAATCTGTAAGCTTATTCACGCCAGTCTGCATCGTGCCGGCGCCCGTATAGCTTATGACCGGCGGCAGACAGTCACTTTCTACCGCATATGTCTCATAATCCGTATATGTCTCGTAATCCGTATCCCAGGTCGTAAGATGTGCTCCGACAATCTTGATGATGCCCTTGTTCCCATCTGCATCCGTCACATTTGCGAATAGAAAGGCAATCAGAACCCCGACGACCAAAGCATCTAAAAGAAATTTCCCGTATTCATTAATGATCTTTTCCATACATCCTCCCTATATCCTCCTGCGCATTATATGCCCCCGCATATACTGTTCATATAGCTACGGACGATATTATTTATCTCCCCTCCCGGCGCAATGCAATTAAAATAAATCATTATTGCAAATATCCCCGCAATCAAAGCTAAGAATCCCACTCCAAAATGCTCCGCAATCTTTTCCATATCTGCCTCCAAATCCTAAAATGATGTCATGAAGTTTAAGACCTCCATGACCATAGCACATGCGGCTGCTCCACCAAGTAAGCCTAGCAGCGCATTACCGATTTCACCGACTACGATTTTCAACCATCATCACCCACCAATCATTTATCATTGCCGTCAACTGATCCTTGAATATTAGTACGAGCGCAATCAGCACAATAAGAATAAATATAAGCGCTACAATATTCTGTTCAGCCATTACCAAATAGAGCCACCAAAAGAGAAATAATATCCCTACAAAACCCATTAAGACTATAACAATTTTAAAGAGTATAATATACATATATTTTTACCTCGCAACACCGCGCGTACTCCTGGTATCTGTGATTCCGAACACCGGCATTTTATACTCATACTTTAAGATGACCTCTGCGGTCTGGATATCATGATCCGCATCATATGTATACCCGCTCACCGTAAGCTCATAGCCGTTTGTCGCCGCCTGCGTAATACATGCATTAATCACATTCGGATTGAAATTGCTGTTCTCGATCTCGGCAATGACATCCGCCTTATACTCCTTCGCTGCTGCTGTCTGTCCAGTGACGGAAATCATTGCAACACAGCCTAACAGATTCAAAACAATTACGATCAGAATGGAAAACGCTTCTACGATATGCTTCATACTCTAAACACCTCCCATGTTGCCAAGCATACTCATCATATAGACCATGCCGAGCGTAAGATCAATGAGCAGCTTCATGGTCGCTGCGAGCACCGGATAAGAAAAAATGGTCTTCATACGGAAAGCAATGCTCGCATCTCGTTTTTCGTCTGCCATGACCTGCATCTCGTTTACCCGATGGAGCATATTCGAGATCTGCACATCAGAATCCCCAGTACCTGCTTCGGCGATCGAGTGCAGCATCTTCATGATGCTCTGTGTCTCCGGAGCGTCAAAATCCTTACAGAAAGCCGTATATGCTGCCAGTGAATCCGGCGCCACCGCTAATCGATCATTAAGCTGCAACAATTCCTCACGCAACAGGACAGGCGCGCTCTCGATTGATTTTGCAATCGATACCTGTACATTATTATGCTGCAGGAGAAGCGCCATCTGAATCATCCATTGCGGCATTGTTGCGTATAATTCTTCATTTACGTCCTTTTTTGCCAGGTTATATCCGACCTTATGCTGCACAAGCATAAATACACCGATAATGAGGCAGATAACCGCAAGCCACTTTCTGTAAAAAAGATAGACCGGTATGGCAGCAACAAGGAACGGTGCTGCATAAAGCAGACTCTTGCGCTTTTCCGCCGCCTCATCATAATGCTTGACGTTGTCATAGCTGTCCAGGATCATTTTCTCACTCTGCAGACCATCTGCCTTTAACCAATCTGCGGTCAAACTGCGAAAACTTTTTGCCAGCACAAAGAGCATGCATAAAAGGAAGAGAAATGACGATATCTGGATCGCCGGTACCTGCATAATTACCACATCCGTTGCCACATTCGGGAACAGTGTCTTCATTCCATCCATAACGTACAATGCCACCGCGCAAAGGATGGTCGCCACCACAATGGATATGATATTATCCGTATGCCCCTGCTTCTTTTGCGCCTGCAGCTTATAGCCCCGCCTCTTCCACAACTCAATGTCCTCCAGCAGGATCAGGATTGCCTTGTCGATGTTTCCGCCGTACTGTTCACCACTGATGAGCGTATCATGCACCGTGCGCAGTTTCACGTTATCATAAAGCCGCTCTATGGTTCCAAGCCCCTCCCGGACAAATCCCTGCTCTGTCCGGCTTACGCCTGCTTCCAGATAAGCGATTGCCCCGTCGATCGCATCCTGCATCTGCCCTGGTTCAAAAATCTCTCGTGTCTCCTTAAGCGCCGAAAGTATCTTGCCATCCTTCTGGTACGCATAGAGCATCTGCTCCATATACTCGCATACGTCCGAAAAGCGCTTCTGCTCGTACATTTTTTTGTACCCGTCCAATACCAATACCGGAAGCATAATAAATACTGCAGCCATTGCAATTACAAGGTACAACGGGGCAAGTTTAAAAATGATTCCGATTACCCCAATGCCAAGGAGTGAACATATAATCAGGAGTACATGCGATTTCCAGCTAAAGTTGTAGCCATACATATGTACTTCCTTCTCAAGATTCCTTGGATTGAGCAGGCTTAGGTTCTTCTGAAGCCTCCCCTGTCCGCTTTTTTTGTTTATCCTTTTCATCTGTGTTATTTGCCCTCCTTGATGTATTTCTCCAGATCGCACTGATATGGATCATCTATTCCTGCCAACTTCATCTTCTTCTTGATATCCGGCGGCAGCTCCTTCGATACCAGTTCTCCGTCATCCACAACCATATAGATGCGGTTCTCCTGTCCTTCTCTGCTGTAAAAGCAAAGCTGATCGATATACCGTCTGGTCTTCCCGCCCGGCTCATCCACACGCCGGATCAGGATGCCGATATTCACATACCGGTAGATGCGGTTCTCCATGCGTGCCGCATCGTTGACGTCATTCATCATGTTCTGGATGCGGTCAGGCAGTTTTCTAAGATCGTCCAGATGAATTGTCGAAAATCCATTCACCCCAGTAGACCACTGCTCTATCAAAGATGTCACTTCCACAGACCGTGCTTCCGAAAGCATTAACCACTTCACATTTTGTCGAAGACATGTCTTGATAGCATCTGTGTAGGTAAATCCGTCCCCTACCCGTAATTCGACCGCATCCGCATCTGGCTTGATGTCTGTATAATGGATTTCAAAAGAATCCTCAATCGTAATGACCCGCTCCATATCCGGGATGAACTGCATAAAAAATTTCATAGCCTCCGTTTTTCCCGCGCCCGGTTCCCCGGCAAAAACAAAATTCATTTTTGCCAGCACACAGTTGATTAGTAAATTTAAGACTTCCCGATGGCAATATCTATCGTCTAACATCTGCCGGATCGTATTTCTGATAAGCGGCGGTGATTTGCGGATGCAGATACTGATCCCCGTCCCTGTCACGGATTCATGGATAATGCTGATGCGCAGTTCTCTTGTATCCGCCTCCAAAGTTTTATTTGCATTATTGAACTGCTTATTAACGCAGTTTGCGATATTATGCGTAAATGCGATAAGGAAATTTGTTGTGATTTCCTCATTCGCCCTGTATCTTCCCTTTTTCAAATCCGTGATCCACAGTTTACGACCGTTATAGTCGATGTCCGTCACATCTGGATTTTCAATATATTTCCAGAAAACGCCGAACTGCTCTGCAGTCGGTTCAAATGTTATCTCACTCATAGTTCCTCTTTCATTTTCCTCTTCTGCCGGTTTTCCCCTGTTGTTTTTCCTTGCTTTTCCTACTGATTTCTGTGTTTACCTTACTTTTTACTTGTTTCACGCACCGCAAACGCCCAGCCCATGCGGCGGACAGGCTCTGCCTGTCTGGCCGGATGGACTGCATTGGCGTCTGCATGGCGTCTGCATGGCAGATGCCATGCTTACGGTGTGCTGCCAATTGAGGACATATCACCGAAAAATCCGGTCAGCGCATCCTTAAATGCGAGATCAACATAACCTCCCGACGCAAGCGCACCTACAATGATTGCGCCAAGCGCCAGTAAGACGATGATCGCAAGAATCGCGTTACCGTAATGCTTCATGACCTGCTCCATGGGACTCACCTCCTTTCCATAGTACCCCTGTCTATCCCTGCATCATAGCCATCTGATCCATTTCCATCTGCATTTGCTGTTTCAAAAAATTTTGCTGCTTCATCTCTTCCACACTTTCCCTCTCCTGCATATGTCCATGCTCTTGCTCCTGGCTCTGACACTCCGCCACGATTTTCTGAAAGCACTCTTTTCTTTCGCCTGTAAGCCCGTGCTTCTGTTTGTTTAATTCTGCAAGTTCGCGCATAGTGTATTTTCTCTCACTTAAGACCTCAAATCTGGAAATATTCTTTACCAGGCTTTTTTCCGGTCTGAATCCGGATTCACTGATATCGGCAGTGATACGCGCCTCCCGGACTTTCTCAAGCTCCGCTTCAAGCTGCCTTTCATACTCCTCCGCACCTGCCTCCTGTGCAGTCACCCATTTTGTCCCATTAACGGCAATCTGGATTTCACGTTCATGCCACGCATCCTCTTCCGCCATTTGCTGCCTCATATCTCTGTCCCAGTACTGTTCCTCAGACGGAAATCTGTCATAGCCTGCATTTTCAAGCTTTTCATAATGATCTTCGAGCGACATCATTCCGAACGTTGAGTAAAACGTAAATGATGACTGCCCATACGGCATAAAATCCGTATCCAGCTTCGTTATACTTTCTTGCAGCCAGTTCGCAACTCCCTCTCCCTGATTTGCGAATTCCTGCATGCCGTTTTCCATTATCCTGCTTATCTTCACGCTGATAAATTTACAATCAATAACTTCGTTCGCATGCACCACCTTGATTTTTAATTCTTTATTATTATCAGGGCTTTCGTTCGCCGGATCGTAAGCGCCTCCTCCGTCAGAAACTGTAATATCTAAATAGTCCTGTGGCCTGCGCTCACTCACAAATCTGCCCGCCACCTCATTTACTCTGCCTGAATCTCCGTGCTCAATGACAGATACCATCTTCATTTCTACATCTGTTACTGCATTTGCCAATTGTATGTAGGCATTTTCCTTCTGCAGACTGGTAAGCATCTGCCGTGCATTTTTTCCTAATTCATTCAGTTCATTGACTGTCAGATCAGATGCATAACTCATCGGCGGCTGTGACAAACGATACAAATCATTCATCATCGAACGGGAACTGTACCAGACAAGATCCACTGGTTTCTCTCCCTGGACAGAAAATCCCAATGTTTTTCCATTTACAAAACCCGCTTCCTGATATGCTTTGCAGGCATCTTCAAAACTCTTGTATTTCTCGATAACAGGAGGTTCTAATGGAACCACCGTGTTAGGAAATTTCAAGTAATATTCCATCCTTCCTTCCGGATGAATCAGCTTTTCAAATGCCTCGTCGGACACCGGCATCTTCTCAAGCTCTGCTCCCACAAGCTGCCATCCGTCATACCGCAGCGTATGTCCTGTTTCCGTATTCCGAAAAGCGATTGTTGCAAGTTCATCTGAATCAACCGATATGCTTTCATAGCCTGCAATCTTCATCGCTTCCGTATAACGTTCTTCCAGTGTGAGCTGGTTCATTTTCATTTCATCCATACTTTTTTCCAGTTCCTTTCCGTAATTCTCCATCAGATACTCTGTAATGCTCTCTGCCGTCGCGCAGGCAACAAACAATTCGTTGGGATTCTCCTTTAAAACAGACAACCAGCTCTTCACATAGTTGGCATGATCCTTTAGCATTTCACTATCCGGCTCCATGGATATGCAAAGTTCATTTTCCAGAAATACGGAACTTAATTCCGCATTCAATTCTTCTTTTGCATACGCCTCACTGCCAAACCCGTTTCCAAGCGGACGGTTTAGTCTGGTTTCATGCCCCGTCGAATGTGCCATTTCATGCAGAAGAACTGACAGCCGCGTTTCATTATTCTTAAATGATTCTTTAGGCGGTAAATGAATCTTATCTTCCTGTGATGAATAATAAGCGCGATCCTGCATTTCGTAGCTGATCGGACACATACTCGACCGCTCAAATATATCTGCCATCTGCGAGTAAGCATCCTCCGAAACTTCCATTCGCTCCAGTTCCGGAAGTCCTATGATCTGTGAGCCGTTAAATACACGAAAATAATTTACGATAGGCTTATCGTATATAATTCGTTCCATTACCGGCTTTCCATCTGTATCAATTACCGGTTTCCGTGCCTCATCCAACTTTGGAACGTCCTTATAAAATATCCATTTTTCCAGCAATACGCCCTTTGCGCCAGACATTATCCTGTAATTCTGCTCCGATGCCTGTTTAAAGGTCAGCCAGCGCGGATCCGAAAACGCCTGCTCCTGTGCAGCAATCATCAGGCGCAGCCTGTTACCGCCTTTATATACTGCGTTGGATACCGGATTGTATGGTCTTCCGGTATGCACACTGTTCCATGCGGCGCGCGTCTGTGTATATCCTTTCTCCATCTGAGAGATCAGCCTTTCTACAATCTCCCTCCGGTTTTCCATAACAATCTCGTATGCACTGCTCATACGCTTTTCCTCATAGACGCTGTGTCCTCATCCTCTAATACCATTGTTTTCTCGTAATCCCCAGCATCTACAATTGCCCCTTCTTCCACAATGCCAAACAATTTCTGATATTCCCGGATTCTCTGATTGAGTGCCTTTTCCGATTCCATTCGCTCCATTACCTTTTCCTCCTTATCTTCCCACTACTTGAAAAAACATCATCCGCATCTGCGGGTGCATAAGCGTAACGATACCGACAGCCGCCAGCGCCATCATGGCAATTATGATAAGCAACAGCACCATGTTCCATATGCTGGTATACAAACTTGTCCGTTTTTCTGTCAGCGTTGTCACGATTGGTTCTGTATCCATATGATTATCATGCAGATACTTCCTATATAAAATCAACCGCCCTTCTTTCTTCCTTCTCATCATTCCAGACTCCTTCGCCTCTTCACCTTTTTATAATTTGCCCTGGCAGACTTATTGACTTTCATACATCTTCCAAAGCTCCTTTTTTCAAACTGCGTCGAGCTTATATTATTTAAAAGTTCTTCCATAAGCTCATCTATCACCTGTTCACGTGATAAATTCCCTTCCCGGATCTGACTTAGTTTCCACTCCACCTGTGCCGACATTTCAGGATCTTTAAGTACTTTCGGTATTACCGATATATACATCCGTCCAAATGGAGTAGAATAATATTTTCCGCTTTTCTCTACCAGGAACGGTCTTTTCAAATCACAAAGTTTATGTATGGTTTCCGCCATTGTTGCCGGTGTTCCAATCTGATGCTCCTCCATCAATGCGGTTATGTTCCCGTAATTGTATCTGGTGGGCGGACTACTGACCCTCTCCCTGACCTTTATACTGTCAAGCCTGACCTCCATGTTCTCCTGTTCGCCACCCTTCTCCACTGCATTCACAATCATTTCAAAAAACGGAGGCAGGGAACTTTTATCATCATCCATGTCTCTGAGCAGCCGAAACCCCGGCGTCTCCTCTACACTATCCGTCATCCGGAATAAATAACCATTTACAATGACTTCTGCTGAAACTGAGGTCGTGACACGCTCTTTGGCAAACAAACCGAGAAACCTGTAAATAATTTCATCAAATACGCTTTTTTCATCTTCTGACAATTTAGAATACTCCAGACGCATATTCCGATAATCTGTAGGAATCAACGCATGATGATCCGTAATCTCCTCATCATTAAAGTAACTGAAATCTACCGGTTTTAGTCTTTCACACCTTTCAAGGGCTGCTTTGAATTTTCCAAAGCGGCAGCACTCCAGATTTCGTTCTATTGTATTTCTCAAGTCCGATGATAAATAACAAGTGTCCGTTCTTGGATAACTGATCAGCTTCTTTTCGTACAGAGACTGTGCAATCTGCAGCGTTTTTTCCGGAGGGAATTTATACTTTTTACCAATTGCGCTTTGCAATGCCGGCAAACTATACAACAAAGGAGCTTTCGCTTCTGTTCTTTTTGCCTTGCAGCTACAAACGAATCCTTCCGTATTCTCCCCAATTTCCTTAATAATCTCTGCCGCCTCTTCCTTTGTAGCAAACACAAGCTCCTTTTCCTCCGCATCCAGAAGCGTTCCTTTTATCCCATCCTCTGTCTGAATTTCTACCGCGTATTTTTTACAAGGTTCAAAAGCGGATATTTCTTTTTCCCTCTGGACAATAAGGTTTAGCAGCGTCGTCATGCATCTGCCATACGGCAACGTCTCATCATTGCTGCATTTTAATGTCAAGAGACGGCTATAATTCATACCGAGAATATAATCCAACTCTGCCCTGGTCTTTGCTTCTTCTAATATTCCCTTGAATTCCTCTTCATCATGTAAATTAGAAAAAGCCTGAAGAATTGCATCTTCCGTCAAAGATGATACCCAAAGCACCTTTACCGGCTTTCTGTTTCCCGCCATCTTATAAATCCAATATTGCAGGAGGTACCCTTCCCTCCCGGCATCTCCGGCATTTATGATCCGGTCTGTCTCTGTTCCCTGAATCAAACGCTTCACAATATCAAATTGCTTCTCTTTTCCTTCCAGCACCTTAAGATTCTTCTCGGGATCGAATTTTAAAGGAAGATCTTCCATCCTCCATTCCTTATACGCCGGATTGTATTCCTCCGGATATTGAAAACCAATAAGGTGACCGTCCGCCCATGTAATGATATATCTCTCACCCTCAATATACCCATCTTTTCTCTCTGTGCAATGTAATACCTTTGCAATATCACATGCTGCCGGATATTTTTCCGCTATCACTAATGATTTTGCCATTTTCTCTGTTCACCCGATTCCATTCTTTTATCTTATTGCTAAAGATGGATACTGCTCGCTCCATCAGGAAATAATAAATTAATACATTGGTCAATTGCCAAATCCAGTTTTCACCTAACACCAACCTTTTCTGTAAAATAAACGTAAAAACATATTGGAGCGCCCAATAAAGCACCGAATATACAATTATCTTTCCTGCAAAGCAGCCCACCTTTTTCGTGGAAACTTCATCGTGTATCGCAGCACTAAATAGCCAAAATACTCCACTGCAAACGAGAATCATATCAAACACTGCTGTCATGAAATTATTCGAAAGTTGTCCTGTTGTTTCAGCGCAGATATTAACTAATGCACTACCAAATCCACCCATGCCTAACCAAAAGGTTATCCTTATCATCCTCAGCCACATGGGTTGTTCAAAGTCCGAACCAATCCCAAAAACCGCTTTTACAAATACATTTATGCAACTGCCCATTACAAGAAGCAATGCCACAAACATCAAACTTGCTTTTATAATTGCACTTTCGGTCTCCATCATTTTCCCTGTTTCTCCTCTTTTTCCTCACTTTTACGTCGAAAAATCTTACTTACAATACCCTGTTTTTCTTTCTCTTCCGGCTCCTCCGGAAGAATATCCGCAAAGATCTCGTCCCCATCCGGGAAATCCGATTCTGTGAACGGATCCTCTGAATATTTTAAGAAATGGACACTCTGAAGCTCCCCCATCCCCTTGCGAATTGCCTCATATTCCCGCTGAATCGTAAAATTAAAGCAAAAAACATATTTTAATAACACATCCTTGGATGCATTTGCGAAAATCCTGTTCACAGCCCCCAACTCCCATGACTTTGAACCAGCAATAACAATTTTATCTTCGCAACGCTCGAACGCTTCCCTGTTCTGACCGGAATACACACCAAAATCAAGAATGATGACATTATAAGAACGTGTCTGTAAGACCTGCATTTTCTCCTCATCCATTTTTGTTTCCGTATCCTGATGTATCATATCCGGATAAAAATCCACCCCATTCATGGTGTAATACCCGTCATCAAACATGGATTCCTCGAAATCCTCACAGATTTCTTTAAATGCACCCGAATCGTTCACCTCTGCCAGGGCGACCATAAATCCCTTTTTCCGGAAATAATTTGCAAGGACAATCGCGCTGTGTGTCACACCGATATTACTTTCTGCTCCGGCAATTCCAATCATCCGCTTATTTACGGTTCGTCTGACATGTTTCACAACTACCTTGTCAGGATGACTTTCTTTATACTTGACAGCATCCCGATAAGTCATACCTTTTTGTATACAGTATTTCAGTTGATCCCGAATCTCATTAAAATCATCCGTATTAATAATATTCGTGATCCCCATCGCAAGGCAGCTTGTCAAAAACTTATCTCCGGTAACCTTATAAGGCGCAAAAATGACCAGCCGGATCGTATCATACATAGTACGAATCATTTCCAATGCGGATAAAAGTTCTTCGTCGGTGTTAAGGCAAACAGAAGTATCCAGAATAAGACAGTCGATCCCCGTCAGATTCATCAGATTCTGCTTGACATACTTATTAAAATCCTGATCTTCTTCAATCTGCGGCTCATACACCAGCTCCTCCGTTTCCACGATACTGCTCTGTATGACCTGGTTATAGGTGCTTCCCGTAAAATATGTAATCATGGTCTAAAGTTCCATCCTTTCTTATCAATAACTGCATCAATCTGCGGCATAATAAGGTATTTCACCAGATTAGACATCGAAAACGGTGTACATGCACATATTTCCGCCAATTTCTCATATCCCGTTACATCCAGCCTGATCACCTTTGTTTTGTATGCCTTTTTATCCACTATCTGCTTCCTGTCAAACACAAAAGTCAACTCCTGTGATGTCTCCAGTTCATCCAACCCATTTTTTATAAAAATCCGAAGCAGCGGATTCCAGCCCAAAACTGTATATTTTGCCGCCTCCTGAAGCTTCTCATATTCATTCTGCGAAAAATAAATTGATACCGTATTATTCTTCTGTATGCGCTCCTTCTGCATCCGTTCCTCCCGCTCCATACTCGTCCGAATTTAAAATAAAATACTTAAGTGTCTGCTCTTCAAACCAATATTCAATCTGAAGCATTTCTTCGTATCCATCCATAAAGCAGACAAACGTTATTTTTTCGGCATCTTCCTGATAACTTTCATCATTTATGTACAATTCCGTCACATCGGCATATCCGCTGTGTTTTAAATATTTCTGAACATCTTCGCAAAGCACTGCCTGGGCTGCCATAGGCATCTTCCCTTGATCCAGTCGCTCCGTGTTAGAAAAATAAATGTCAATCTCCGTCTTTCCGTTGTTATAGCTTTCCACTGCAGTTTCATTTTCCACTATCGGAAGCTGCTTCCCCGCATAGTCATAGTCGTCTGTTCTTTCCATCTGCCCGCTCCCCTCCGTACTTATTTCCTGTTCCATATTTCCGCTTTCCTCCACGCCTGCATCGTGATCCTGGCTCGTGTTACCCGCAAAAAAAGTCATATACACTCCAAGCACAATCGCAGCAACAGAGAAAGCTAATACGATCAACTGTTTTCCGCTTCTCATCTTCTCTACCTTTGATTACCTTTCAAATACCCACATATTCTTGCACTCCCTTAGAATAAGGCTTTGTTCAAATTCCTTTTCGCTGTGCCGTTTGGTTCCACTGTCATTCGGGTCATTCACTCTGATCTTTCCATCCTCTGAAATCCCTGTTAAAACAATAAAATGTCCGCCTTTTGTAAAGGTTCCCGGTCCCATGCTGGCAATGATTATCTTTCCGTTTGCCAATGCCTGCGTCATTGCACTCTGGTTTTTTCCGATATTGGTACACTTTACTCCCCATTGTGCCGCCGCCGGAGAAAATATACTCCAGGACGTTCCCGCACCATTCACGTAGTACCGGTTTCCCGCCCATGCCACGACATCATTCGGATATATATTCTGTTGACACAAATAGGAAAAAACCATTGCAAGACAGGTTGGACAGCAGCCATTTCTCTTAATAGTGCCATTTCCATATACCTGCGTTCCCCACGCAATATCATATTGCAGATATAGCGGTACATCCGCAAGACTTGCAACAGAAAAGACATCATCTATCACCTCGCTGTCGTCATCCATAATGACCTTGGTTTCTGCCACATCAAAATATTCCCCGTATGCATTGCATGTGATCAGAAACTTTGTCTTATCTGCTTCTGACGTAAAATACAAATCTGCAATTTCTTCCTGGGTCAAAATCCTGTTTTCGATTAGAAATGTATCGTTTCCCTGATCGGTTTCCTCTATATAGCAGATACTGTGTAGAAAAGCATCCGCCATTTCTTCATTGATCGTAGCGGTTTTGGTTTCAATTCCATCTTCCATGATCAAATATGCAATGATCAGGCTTTCCGGTATGTAATAAATTCTCCGGTTTACCGTCGGCTCAACCGTTATAGTCTTCTTTTTCCCATTCTCATCAACAATTTCATACTCATGTGTATTGTTCTTTATAATTTCCTTTTTCCGCTCCTTCATCTCCTCCTTCAATTCTTCGTAATACGGTTGCGTAACTGCTTGCAGCGAGCTATATACAGCGCTATCTGCGCCATCAAAATAATCAGAAGATTTTAATACTCCATCCGGAGTAAAGGCAGACATGATATAAAGAAACAATGCAATCAAAAGCAACATTGGCATAAAGACAATTGCAACGGCGATTGCCGCTATTTTGCCAATATTATCTTTATTTTTAACAAGAACCGCCGTTGTCTTTGCTGCTGCGATTGCCTCCATCTTATCGTCCTCCTGCTGTTCCCATCATTTCCAAAAATTTATCGCTTACATCCACTTTTAGGTTCAGACGTGTGCTCCCGGCAAAAAAAATGCCGTATCCACGATTCATCTGGCTCAACAGATTTACTTCATTCTCGGAAAGATCAAACGTTTTTGTCGCCTCTTCAAGGTTTTTACCGTCACAGCCCATAATAAATTTGTAACATGCATTATCAATAATCCCCTGCCCGTACCGTTTTACCGCCGGATCTGACAAATCTATAACAGAATGCGTGATGAACATCAGACCACCCTCGTATTTTCTTAAACGCTTACTCATGTTCCTTAAATATTTCATAATGTCCGGATACTCCGGATCCACCACCAGATATCCTTCATCTACGCCGAACAATACCTTCTGTCTCCGATCCTTGCTCAACTCTGTCCATGCCCACGACATGATATTATAAAATTGTGCGCGCTTTACTCGCTCATCCGCCTCAAGCAGCGACGAAATAACCAGATCAACAAAATCCGCTTTGGGGCTTAACGTTGTCGGTCCATTCCAAAGGTAACTGTCTGCCCCCTTTGCCATGGAATACAACAGATCTAATAGTCGTTCAAAATTTTCCCGCCGATAATCAGACAAGCCCTTCTCCTTGCTTTTCTTCTCAATTTTGTCATACAGATCCCCTGGTATCGGCCATTTATCATTTGGAATACTTCCAACATCTGCATCCATCGCAATTCCAAAATCCTCGTACAATTCAATAAGTGCCTGTTCTAAGATTGCACTGATCCCCGGCGTAAATTCATTCTTGCCGAAATACAGAGAAAAGAATACTCGAAGCTGCTGTATATAAAGCGCTAAATCCGATGTCTTCTCATCCACCTGAAACATCAGATATTCATCCTTCTCTTCTTCAAGTAATTCCTCTTCTCCCACGACTGCCGTCTTCCTTGCCTGTAACGGATTGATCCGCCCTTTTGTTCCTCCGGCGCAAGGAATAACATCACCATTTATTTCCGGCTTTTCTGCAAGTTCCACATACTCTTCCTCAGGATCAAACATGATGATCCTTGTTCCAAACGCAAACTCAAGCAATAACAGAATTTTTAAAAACGTAGATTTCCCGATTCCCGGAGGTCCGAAAATCACCCAATTGGAGTTTGTCCGGTCTTTCCCACGCAGCCACATATTTAAGATTACCAGCCGGTTATTCGACGTTTTCCCTAAATAGTAACCGCCATTATCGTTCAGTCCCGGATTTGCCATCGGAAATCCGCCTAAAAATGTGGAAATTGGCATATTGCGCATTCCCATATTCGATACGTCCATGTCCGGTATTCCGTATGGCGCAATTGCCTTTAAGCCCTTTCCCTGACGATATTTCAAAAGCCTTAAGTTACAGCCTTCGATTGCTGCCACGCTGGACACGCGTTTAATACGCTCATTCAAGCGCTCTTCATTAATGTCCTGGACATGAAGAATGATATTGACATATCCCACCGGCTCCTGCTCTACGGAGAGCCTTTTTACCAGCTTTCTTAAGTCTTCAATCGCCTTGTCATTCTGATCCTTTTCACTCTGATTCTTTAGAGTTCCCCGATTACCCTCCATTTCATTGATTCGCTTGTCAAAAATAGAGATTAATCTTCCAGGTTCCGTATAATGAAATTCTATTGTTGTACTTGTACCCTCCAGATTACAGAGCGGCGCAAGCCACCCGTAATTGTTAGAATATGGATAACGTACAATACTGTAAATTTTCCCTACATTCTCCCCTAATGAAGTATGAAGGTTATCAAAGTCAATTCCTGCCGGTGATATGATATTTAATATGTTCTCGTTCACCTCATACATGGAACTGACTGCACGTTCTTCTTTTCCTTTTCTTTTACCCATGCCATTCTCCTTATATCTCTTACATCTGCATAATCGGTGAAAACAGAGTCGTATCATCTACTGCCTCATGGCTCGCATGAATATTGTTGCCGAACATATTGCACAGCTTTACGATTTCCGCCTCCTGCAATATCTCGCAATGAATTCCGGCATTCCTGTAACGTGTTTCAAACTCCTTGATTCTTTCTGCCAATGCCTCTTCCACACGATTTTTTCCTGAAACAGTCGCCAACCGCCAGATTCGTATGAAATGCTGGTGCTCATAATTTTCCCCTTTCATTACCAGCGCCGCGCACTGCTCCATCATCATATTAATAAGGCGCCGTTTTCCTATCACCATTTCCTGTTGATACCGTTCCTTCAGATTAATTTTGTACTTGTCCAGATCAATTTCCCGCGGCATCGAAAAATAATCAAAATCCTGCTTGTCTTCTTTAAATGTTGCTGCCAGATTATCAGTTACACCTTTTCTGGACTCTTCTGTCATGAGTTCAAGATTGTATGGATAGACACGAAGATACGTAAGAATATACCCATCCTTCCGGTACAAAAATTGTCCTCTGATATCCGCCGCGTCAACAAAATCCCTAACTGTGAGCTTTCTTTCTATCTGCTGCATCACGCTTTTTCCTTTCTGTCTCCCAAATATTCACGTACTCATACATATAAATTTTCTGTATCTTTTTGTATTCCCGGATGATCCTTAGCTTGTCAATCAAATTTTCCGTATTTCTGTCACGCCTTAAGATCGTGACAGAAGCAACGATAAACAGAAACACAACCGCAACACCAAGGATAGAATTCCCGTTTTTTACATAAATTGCAATTCCTATAGCTGCTCCTATCACTCCACAGACTGCGATAATTCCTGCATCCATCGGTGTAAATCCAATAATCAGATAATCTACCGGCGGACAGTTTTCAGGTATGATCAACGGCTTGTCTCCTTTTTCATAATTCATACAGACATCTCCTTCTTGTACTCACCAGATTTCAATAGAACTTTTGAAAAAAAATCACCAATGACTCTATGGTTATTGCGATTAGCGCAGCATACACTCTCTTCCTGCACTTCTTCAAGGCCTCCTTAACTCCAATTTCTACATCTGGGTCGCTGATTGCTGATAAAAAATCATTTATCAACCTGATAACCAGCAGCGCTACGAGCACCCCTAATCCCCAGCCTATCAGCAGATTGACTCTGCCCGTTGTCGCTGATAGCAATATAGTCTGATTCACTTAAATGCTCCTCTCATCACCATTGTCTGTGCTACCATCCGTATGCCACTCGATGCAGCATTACTCACTCCGGATTTATAGATAAACTTCTCCAGGAACTTTGGCGCCCGAATCGCCATAATTATAAATGCCATCGTTCCAATATAGTATTCCGGAGACGTTTCCGCGGAAAATGTCATATAGCATCTTAACGCCACCATGAAAAAAAGAATCTGAACCGCATACGAGAAAAACGCTACCACATATGCCGTAAAAAAGTTATTCCACCGTTCCCTGCTATTCGTGAGAAGGTCTAACGCAAAAAACGGCAAAAACAGCTTCATCGCTATAAGTTCTACTCCTCTGAGCCCGGCAACAATCATAAATACAATGAATGCGATCAGTACAAAGCCGAGCAAAATACAAAATGCAACATATTTCTGCACCAAATCCTCTGGACTTTTTATTTCCAATAATGATTTGGTTATCTCACAAAAACCACTGGCGGATGCACCGCCCAATAAGTCTGAAGTAAATGTTTTCGCGGTTTCAAGCATCCAATTAAATAACCATCCAGAATTCATGATAATTGCCACCGTCTCTGCAATTTTAATAATCAGATTAAACGGATCCGCTTCCGGATCATAATCCGTCTCAAGCAGATATCCTGATATGACAACTTTAATCACCGCCAGACTTACTAAACCGATTGCTGTCACTATAATAAATTTTTCTGCATTGATCACATACTCATTCTGAACGGCCGTATCTACGATCCAGAAAAAAATATTATTCAGGAAGTCACCAAAAAAATCTATCGCGCTTCCAATGAGATCAGCTATAAAAGCCATTATGTTTTCTGTTATCCAGTTCATAGATTCTTTTCCCTACGCCCCATAAAATCCTACAATGTAGGTAATTGTAGATCCGATAGTCAGTGTAACAACAATTGCAATAATTACCTGTATCAACTCTTTTTGATGCTTCGGCTTTTCTTCCGGCGATGCATTGATCCACTTCATTCCCACTGTTGACGCTTTTACTACACCTACAACAACGACCAACCCTGTCAAAAACCCCGTAGCTACCGCCGCCAGCTTCCTTGTGCCGCTTACGATTACCGGTTCTCCCATCTCCCCTGCATACACCGGACATCCAATCATTAACAACATGATCAGATTCATGCCGAAAAAATAAACCTTGCTTTTTAATTCTTTAAATTTTGTATTCTTTCTTTTCATCTCTCTACGCTCCTAAAAATGATACTCTTTCCTTTTCTTCCGAGTCTTGCTCGATGTCTATGGTTTTAAAGGATGCTCCATAATCCTCCCATATGCCCCACAGTTTCGGGGCGCCAATCTCTCTGGCTTCTCTCTCCTCCATCCGTTTCAGGAAGAGCTTCTTATTAAACTCCTCATCACCCATGCCAAATTCCTTATTCGCATAATACTCTGATATGTCAGGCAGATTTGTGATTGCTTTTTTCCCTTCATATAAAATCAGCGCATCCGGCTTTTCAATGGATGATATTTCATCCGGGAACATCAAAGGTCTTCCTGATAAATTGAACGTGCTCGAATAACTTGACGAGTCGCCTCTTCCATCGCTCAAACTGGTCGACGCCGAGCTAACCTGAATTGTATAACTTCCTAACTGGGTGCTTATGGTCTTTGCTGTCTGTTCATCTGTTACCATCAGGCAGATGGTAAGCTGACAATTCGTTCTGATATTGCGGAAATCTTCTTTATACTTGCTTTCCAACTGCTGATAGTCCTGCAATACCAGTTCAAAAAAAATGTTCCGACCTGCCCCTGCTGACAACATAGTTCCTAATTGTGGGATAACAGGGAAATTTCCAATCTCATCCGCCCGGAATATAAATCTCCGGTTCAGCTGCCCGCCCTTTTTCAACGCCTGCGCCACCAGACTTTCATAAAGCTGCTTTATATAAATAGCTCCGAGCGGGTGATACGTCGTTTTTTCATCCGGTAAAATCAGATATGTAATAACTTTCTTCTCGTCTATATCTGAAAACTTGTAATCAGATGTTCTTGTGATATCTGCAACATTCCAATCCGTAAATAATCGCAATGTTGCCAACGCCGAAGTGAAAAAGCTGCTCCGCGTGCGGAACGGTGCGATCTTCGCAATCTGAAAAGCTCCTCTTGCCGGATGATTCGCCGGTAGATTTTCCAGATAATCTGTGATAGCCATTTCTCCTGTCTCTGGATCCGGCTCGCACATATACGCCAGAAAATAGTAGACGTTTGTAAGGTTCTTACATTCATCCGGTGCATCCTGTGCCACAATAAGGATGGCAGCCGCGATCGTTGCACACTGTCCGTCTGTCCAGATACGTTCCCCTTTCGGCTCACCAACTAAAACGGATACAATATCCCATGCTTTATTAACAGCCTCAGAAATCTTGTGTTCCTGTAGCAGATGACTTATTTCATCCAAATTGTTGAAACGCATTGATTTCTCTGGATATCGAAAATCCAACGTTCTGATTTCATATCCTAATAATTTCGCAAACTTGTTTGTAAAGGCAAATATCTCACCTTTTACATCAACTACAAGCAAATTAACGCCTGCAAGCAGATCAAGCCAGGTCGATGTCATAAGAAGTCGTCTTGTTTTACCGCATCGTGTCGCGCCAAGTATAATGACATTGACAGCCTCCGACAAATACCTGATAACCTCTTTTTTACCATCTTTAATGTAGTCAACGATAATTCCCGCATTATGCGATAAGCCCTTTACTTCCCCTTTTCCCGAGTAGGTCGCGGTTGAAAATTTCCGCTGCATCTCGTCTTCTGCCATGAAACGTGCTGTACCATGTTCCCCATTCCCCGCCGGAACCGGTATAAAAATCCCTTTTGCTATCTGCATGACGTCCGCATCACTTATCTGGGGACGTGCCCGATATAACAGCATTACAAGAAAACACCCAGCCAGAACTGTGAACAGATAAAAAATAATCTGCCGGTTTTTCTCATGCATCAATAGCCCCAGGCAATTCACATATGAGAAATCAAATGCGAACTCGCCATAATTTGTAAAGATTCCTCGAAGGGTTCCGTCCAATAGTTCTATGGTAATCGGTGCTATGACGATCCAGATGATTCCCAGCACCAGGTAAAATCGGTGTCTCCTTCTTTTTTCACTTTTTCCTGTTTCTTTATCTAATGACGGCATATTTTTACTTAAATGGCATCTCCTCCATCTCCTCTTCTGTAATTTGCATATACCCGTCCTCATCCGTCATCGGTTCCGGCGCGGGCGCATCATTACTATTCTTACTTTCGAGAAGTTCAACAGTATCTACGACCATCTGAAAACTGTAAACCTTTACACCCTCCCGGTTTATATAGTCGTTGTTCGTCAGCCGACCCGTAATCAACACCAGCATTCCCTTCCTGACATACTGTTCAACGACCTTTGCCTGCCTCCCAAATACAACACAGGGAATAAAATCGGCAGTAAACGGGACGAAATGTCTATTTTGTCTCGTTTTTTATCGCCGTCGCCGATATATCCTAGATAAAATTACACCAAAGGAGATAACCAAAATGTATGACTATTCAAAAATCAAGTATCTGTACCCTTATGAAAAAAAGGCTCTGTTTCGCGCCATCGATCTCAACACTTCAAAATACCAGGTGCGAAATAAAGCTATTTTTTACCTTGCAGAATATGCCGGACTTCGTGCAAGCGAAGTCGGACTTATTCAGGTATCAGATATTAATCCGGACACAAACGAAATCTTTTTCCGGCGTTTAAAGAACAGTAAGAGTAACCGACTTCGGATTATTGACGACGCGGTAGCTTCTGCGCTTCAGGATTACCTTGACTACCGCAGAATAAATAGCATCTATTCCGAATTTCTTTTTCCCTCCCAAAAGGGAAACCCTATTTCCAGAAAGACGTTAGATCAACTGACAAAGGCTTATTGCCGCTTAGCGGGACTCCCTGATGCCAAAGCCCACTTTCATGTTTTAAAACATACGCGGGCTGTGGAGCTTGCCGATCTCGGACTTGACACCAAAGAAGTACAATTCTGGATTGGACACCGCAATATCGCAAACACAGAAATCTACCTGCAGTTTACAACTACGCAGCAAAATACACTGTATCAAAAAATGGAGCAGCTTCGGATGTCCCAGGCAACGAACAGCTTCTACATCAAAAATCAATTTAGAATCTGAAATAAGGTTCTCTTATAATTTAAAAGCCCCGGAGTGTTTCACTCCGAGGCTCGCCCCATACTTTTTTATAGTACAATTATTCCAATTCCTGATCCTTTCCCTGTTCTCTATCATAATGCAGGTATTCTTCTCGCATAGCCTGTTTTGATTGTGTTCTTGCCTGTGCAACATCGGCTGATGTTTGCCTGTTTAATGTTTCCAAAGAAGATAACATCCCCTTTAAAAGGCAATATGAAAAATTTATGCCGACAAGCTCATTCTCCAGGATATCCTTCGCAAACTGATTCCCCTGCTCCGCTGCACTCTGAAGCCACATCTTTCCCAACTCCTCATTCCTCGGAACTCCTTTTCCAAAATAGTATATACATCCAAGCCGGCACTGCGCATATTGATTCCCTTGATGCGCCGCTCTGGTAAAATACTGTATTGCAGTATCCATATTATAATGCATATATGTTTT
Source organism: Roseburia hominis (assembly GCA_021771815.1). Classification (GTDB taxonomy): domain Bacteria; phylum Bacillota; class Clostridia; order Lachnospirales; family Lachnospiraceae; genus Roseburia; species Roseburia hominis_A. The sequence continues at coordinate 554 of JAETOE010000006.1, read as the reverse complement.
GTCCTCATATATGCATCCAAGCCGGTACTGTGCAAACTGGTTGCCTTGTTCCTCTGCTTCCTCAAAATAGCCGATAGCTTTCTGCAGATTGTAGCAACCCTCTTTCTCATTCTCCGGATCTGCATAGATTACTCCAAGCAGATATTGTGCGTATTGATTGCCCGGTTCTATTTTCTTTTCACCATTTACCTCTATCTCTCGTGACTCTGCCGACTTCTCCAAATAACTGACGGCTTTCTCAATATTGCAGTACTCCGGTCGATCCTTATTTGCGTAGATTGTTCCAAGCTTATACTGTGCAAACGGATTTTCCTGCTCCGCTGACTTCTCCAGATAACCAATGGCTTTCTCCATATTATATAATGACTGCTTCTCATCTGCGTAGATTGCCCCTAGCTTGTACTGCGCGAACTGATTCCCCTGCTCCGCCGACTTCTCCAAATAGCCGATGGCTTTCTCTATATCATATAATGACTGCTCCGCATCTGCATAGATCGCTCCTAACTTGTACTGTGCGAATTGATTTCCCTGCTCCGCCGACTTCTCCAGATAAC